>NZ_JBICZH010000001.1:369086-801917 GCF_043201995.1 Streptomyces sp. NPDC048258 | reverse complement strand
GCGCGGGTCGCTTTATCGCCCCGCCCAAAATTTCCCCCCCCCGCGGGCTTTGGCGCCGCGGGGGTCTGGGGGCGGAGCCCCCAGCAGCGGCGCCGCACCACTTCAGCCCCGCCGGCGTGTGAGGCGTGGGGGTCCCCCCGGACGGAGTCTGGGGGAGGGTCTGGGGCGGAGCCCCAGCAGCGGCGCCGCAGGTGCGCCGGGGTGGCGGCCGACCCCGCCACGCCGCAGGTGTGCCGGGGTGGCGGCCGACCCCGCCGGAGGCGCTAGAGCAGGGCCCGGAGGCGGTCCGCCAGGAGGTCCCAGCGCCACTTCTCCTCGACCCAGGCACGGCCGGCCGCGCCCATGCGCGCCCGCAGGGCCGGGTCCAGCAGCAGCGCGATGACGCGGTCCGCCGCCTCGTTCGGGGCACCGCCCCGGACGACCCAGCCCGTCTCCCCGTCCAGCACCGCGTCAGGGGCCCCGCCGGAGTCGCCCGCGACCACCGGCAGGCCCGTCGCCGAAGCCTCCAGGTAGACGATCCCGAGCCCCTCCACGTCCAGCCCGCCCCGCCTGGTCCGGCACGGCATCGCGAAGACGTCCCCGGCCCCGAAGTGCGCGGGCAGCTCGGCCCACGGGACCGCTCCCGTGAAGACCACCGAGTCCGCGACCCCCACCGACACCGCCAGCGCCCGCAGGTCCGCCTCGTACGGCCCGCCGCCCACGATGAGCAGCACCGCGTCCGGCACCGCCACCAGGATCCGCGGCATCGCCTCGATCATCGTGTCCTGCCCCTTCCGCGGCACCAGCCGGGAGACGCAGACGACCACCGGCCGGTCGGTCAGTCCCAGCCGCGCCCGGACCTCCGCCCCGCCCGACTCCGGGTGGAAGGTCTTCTCGTCCACCCCCGGCGGCAGTTGCACCATCCGGGCCGCCGCCCGGTCCGTCACCGCCGAGGCGATCCGCGAGCGCGTGTACTCCCCCAGGTAGGTCAGCGTGTCCGTGCCCTCGCCGATCCGCCGCAGCAGCTGCCGCGCGCCCGGCAGCTGGGCCCAGCCCGCCTCGTGCCCGTGCGTGGTCGCCACGATCCGCCGGGCCCCGGCCCGCCGCAGCGCCGGGCCCATCAGACCGAGCGGGGCCGCCGCCCCGAACCACACCGACTCGCAGCCGTGTTCGCGCAGCAGGCCCACCGCCCGCCGCGTCACGCGCGGCGTCGGCAGCAGCATCGTCGTGCGGTCGCGCACGACCTGGAACGGCTGCTCCGCGTCGAAGGCCGCGGTGGCCTCGCGGCCCTCCGCGCTGTGCTTCCACGTGGAGGCGTAGACGACGACCCGGTCGGGATCCAGCCGTAGCGCCATGTTGTGCAGGAAGGCCTGGATGCCGCCCGGTCGCGGCGGGAAGTCGTTGGTCACGATCAGCGTCTTGTGCATCGCCTGCCAACGTACCGGACGCCCTCAGCGCAGCTGCTCCCGCAGTGCCTCCTGCCAGGCCCGCGTCAGCCCGGGCAGGTCCACGCCCAGCGCCCCGTCCAGCGCCACCGGCAGCGGCTCGCGCCCTGCCCGCTCGTAGAGCCGCACCAGTGCCGCCTCCCCCCACCGGTCCGCGATCAGCCGGCAGGCCAGCCACGCTCCCTCGTACGCGCGGGCCACCGCGTCCGGGTCGCCGCCGAAGGCGAAGGCCTCCGCCGGGGGCAGCCCACCGGGCACCTCGCCCCGCCGCACGGCCCGGCCGAGCGCGGGGGCGCCCTGCGCCGGCGTGGTGGAGCCGCCCCGGTACGCCGCCCAGTCCGCGAAGCCCTCGGAGAGCCACAGCGGGGTCGTGGCGGTGGTCGCCGCCCGGGTGGCCACGTGGGTGACCTCGTGGGCCAGTACGATCCGCCGGCCCGCCCCGCCCAGCTCGGCCCACCCCTCGGGGTTGACCACGACCCGGTCCGCGGGGGCGGGTCCGGCGCCCACCCGGCCGGTGGTGACGGCGCCCAGCCCCCGGTAGGCGTCGGCCGTCCCGCCCAGCAGCTCCGCCATCCGCTCCAGGGATCCGGGGACCAGCACCACGACCCGTCCCGCCCACGGCTTCGGCCACGCGGAGCTCGCCGCGGGCACCGCCCGGTCGGCCTCGGCGGCGATCGCGGCCAGGTCGGGGGCGCCCGAGCCGCCCAGGACCAGGGAGTGCTCGCCCCGGACCACCGACACCGGCCCCTGGTCCCACAGCTGCGGCAGCGCGCCCGGAGCGGGCCGGTCCGCGCGGACCCGCCAGCTCCCGCCGTCCATGACCAGGTCGAGCGCGCGCGCCGAGCCGGCCGGGGCCGCGTCGTAACCGGCCAGCCGGTAGCGCAGCTCCGCCCGTACGAGGGCCCGTACGCCGTCCCGCCGCACGGAGGCGACCTCGTACGCCCAGTCCTCGGCGGGGATCCCGGAGAGCTGCGCCGGCGCGGTCCGCGACCACGCGGCCACGGCCCGGCGGACGTCCCGCTCGGCCGTGTCGGCCGGCCGTACCGCGCACCCGGCCAGCAGGACGCACAGCAGGAGCGGCAGTACGCGTACGAGACGACGACCCGGGAGCATCAGCCGATCGTACGCACGGCCCGGGTCAGGGACGCGTCACCGAGGACACCGGCATCATCCCGACGGGGTCGTAGCGGACCCGGGCGCCGGGGTAGGGCGCGTGCACCACCTGACCGTTGCCGACGTACATGCCGACATGGCTGGCGTCCGAGCGGTACGTCACCAGGTCGCCGGGGCGCGCCTGCGACAGCGGGACCTGGCGGCCCGCGTACCGCTGGGCCTGCGAGGTGCGCGGCAGGGAGACGCCCGCCTGGCGGTAGGACCAGACCATCAGCCCGGAGCAGTCGAATCCGGAGGGGCCGGTGGAGCCCCACACGTACGGACGGCCGACCGCCGACCGGGCGGCCATCACGGCGGCCGAGGCGCGGCCGGAGGAGGGTCCCAGGGAGGAAAGGTCGGGCAGGGCTTCGGGGCGGCCGCCCGCGCGCGAGGCGCGCTCGAAGTCGGCCCGTTCCTCGGAGGGCATGGCGTTGAGCAGCCGCCGGGCGGCCGCGAGCTTCGCCGTGACGGAGCGCTTGTGCCGGGCCACGTCGGCGCGCAGGGCGTCGAGTTCGGCGAGTTTGCGGGTGGCCTCCCGGCGCTCCTGGCCGAGCCGGCGCTGCTCCTCGCGGAGTTCGTCGAGCTGGCGGGCCTGGCGGCCGGTCAGCCGGTCCAGGGCGGCGGCCTGCTCCAGGTAGGCGTCGGGGTCCTCGGACAGGATCAGGCCGACGGTGGGGTCGATGCCTCCGCTGCGGTACTGGGCCCCGGCGAAGGTGCCGAGGATGCCCCGCATGGTGTTGATGCGCTCCTGGCCGCGGGCGACGGCGTCCTGGGCCCGGCTGACCTCCGTGCGGAGCCTGTCGGCCTTCTCGCCCGCCTCGTTGAAGTGCTCGGTGGCCTGCTCGGCCTCCTCGAAGAGCCGGTCGACCTGGGCGCGTACCCCGCCCGAGGGCTCCTGCGGCAGGCCCGGGGCCGCGCCCGCGGGTGCGCCCGTCATGACGGCCGCGGCGCCGGCCGCGGCGGCGGTGAGGACGGTGACCTTCGTGTTCCGGTCGAGGCCGCCGAGCCCGGGCCGGCGATGGGATGCCACGTGAAACCGCTCCCTTCCGCTGTGCGGGGCCCGGGTCCGCCCCCCGTGGACGGCCGTGTGCCGGGTTCCGCGCTGGCAGACAGTAGCGGCGCCACCGGGCACCGACCAACGACCGCCGGCGGGCACACACAGTGACGCCCCGCCGGAGACGCAGGTCACCGGCGGGGCGTGTGGTCAGAGCGGGTCCGCGCAATTCGCCCGGATGGGCGGTGTGCGGTGCGTCATCGAGGGAGCGTCAGATGCGGACGCCGAACTGGAACGGCATGTTGTCCATCGACTCGTACTTGATGCCGCCGCGCGGGTTGGAGGCGTGCAGCGTCATGTTGTTGCCGGCGTAGAGGCCGACGTGGTGCAGGTCCCCGTAGAAGAAGACCAGGTCACCGGGCTGGAGCTGGCTGCGGCTGATGCGGGTGCCGTCGTTCGCCTGGGTGTAGGTGGTGCGGGTGATGGTGACGCCGGCCTGCTTGTAGGCCCACTGGGTCAGCCCGGAGCAGTCGAAGGCGCTCGGGCCGGTGGCGCCGGAGACGTACGCGCCGCCCAGCTTGGTCTTCGCGGCGGCGAGGGCGGCACCGGCGCGGCCGGAGGCGCTCACGTTGCCGAGGTCGACGCGGCTGCTGTCGCTGCGGCTGGCGCGCGACTCCTCGTCCTTGAGCGCCGCGCGCTCCTGCGCGGTCAGGGTGTTGAGCAGGGCCTGGGCCTCGGCGAGCTTGTCCTGCGAGACCTTCTTCTTCTCGCCGAGCTCCTTGCGGGTGGCGTCGAGGTCGGCGAGCTTGCCCGCGGCCTCCTGGCGCTGCTGCGCGAGGCTGCGCTGCTTGGCCTGGATCTTCTGGACCGCTTCGACCTGCTTGCCGCTCAGGTGCTCCAGGGTGGAGGCCTTGTCGAGGTAGCTGTCGGGGTCCTCGGAGAGGAGGAGCGCGAGCGACGGGTCTATGCCGCCGTTGCGGTACTGGGCGCTCGCCATCGAACCGAGCGTGCTGCGCAGCTCGTTGAGGTCGCCCTGGCCGCGCGCGACCTGGTCCTGGAGCTGCCCGATCTCCTTTTCGAGCTTCTCCTGGCGCTCCTTGGCCCCGTTGAACTTCTCGGTGGCCTGCTCCGCCTCTTCGTAGAGCTTGTCGACCTGGGACTTGACCTCGTCCTTGCTCGGCTTCGCCGGAGCGGCGGAGGCTCCCTGGGCGGAGAGCACGACGGCCGCGGCCGCTGTCGCGGTCAGTACGGTCACACGAGCGCGGTTCGGCTGCTTGGGTCGACGGTGGGACGCCACGAAGGCGAGCTCCTTCTTCCTAGAGCCGCCGAAGAACGCAACTCGGCAGCACCTCCGCCGCCACCCCGAATGAGTGATCTACCGCACGAAGGTTTGAGCAGACCCTAGTGACCCATCTGTGATCAGTTCAAATCCTGTCGGGAAAAAACTCGGCCGCCGACCAGGTTCTTTACCTACAGCGCACGCTCTGTGCCGGGCACTTGACGATGCGTTCCCTGCAAGCCCTGCCAATTCCGGCATTCAGGCGAGGAGTTACGAAACGCGCGAAAGCCGCTTCAGCAACAAAGCGGACGTCACGGGCCGCGCGCCCGCGGCGGCCACCCCGTCGGCGACCTCCCGGTCCGTGGAGACCACGACCACCGGCCGGCCGGGCGGCTCCGCGCGCACCAGCTGGCGGATCAGCTCGTCCGCCGTCACCCCGGCCTTGGAGAACAGCACCCGTACCCCGCGCGGCGGCGCGAGCAGCACCGGGGCCGCCAGTTCCGCCCCGTCGAAGACGCAGGTCATCTCCGCGCCCGTCTGCGCGGCCAGCATCGACAGCCCGCCCAGCAGCCGCAGCCGCTGCTTCTCCAGCGGCATCGTCGGATAGCCCGTCTTGGTCACGTTGTAGCCGTCGACCACCAGATGCGCCTGCGGCAGCGCCAACAGCTGGTCCAGCAGCGCCGGATCGGTCTCCGACAGGGCCCGCGCCGCGATGTCCTTCGGCGTCATCCGGCCCGGCTCCACCGCCTCCACGGTGTCCGCCGGGCGGGTGGACACCGGCGGCAGCGCCAGCTCGCGGCGCAGCCCCGCCGCCGCGTCCAGCACGGTGTCCAGCAGCAGCCGCAGCCGCATGTCCTCGATGCTGCGTCCCTCGCGGGTGGCCCGGCGCGAGGTCTCCAGCGCCGTCTCCACCTCCGCCAGCCGGGACTTGAGCCGCCGGGTCTCGCTCTCGGCGGCGGCCACCCGCGCGGCCGCCTCGCCGCGGATCCCGTCGATCTCGGCGTTCACCTTGCGCAGGGCCGCCTCGCCGCGCTTGACGTCGCTGAGCGCGCTGCGCAGCTTGCGCTGAAGCGATTCCGCTTCCTTGCGGGCCTCGTCCAGCTCGGCCCGCACCTGTTCGCCGCCGGTGCGCTGCAGTTCCCGTACCTGGGCCAGCTCCTCGCGGAGCCGGTCCAGCTCGCGCCGGGTCTCCTCGCCGACCCGCTCGGCGTCGGCGCGCTGCGCCTCCTCGCCCGCGGCGGCCACCAGCTTGACCCAGCCGACCGGCCGCAGGACGTACGCGGCGGCCGCCACGTCCAGCGGATCGGCGGCGGCGGGCGGGGCGCCGGACTCCAGCGCGGCGGCCAGGTCCGCCTGCGCCTCGCGCAGCTTCTCGGCCACCCGGCCGCGGAACACGGGGTCGGTCTCGACCGCCGCGGCCATGGCGTTGCCCGCGAACTTGGCGCGCCGGGTCGGGGTGAACCGGGCGTACTGGCGCAGCTGCGCCGGAAGGTCCGCGACCGTCAGTCCGCCGAAGGCGTCCGAGACGAGCGCGACGACCCGGCGCCGCACGCCTTCCGGCAGCGGGCGGTCGAGCACCTCGGCGGCGTCGCCGGCCGCGTCGGCCGGCTCAGCGCCGCTTGCTGGCTCCACAATCCGTCACCCCTACCGTGATCTACCTGTGGGCGCGGCTCCCTCAGGAGTCCGCGCCCGGCCTGTCCACGAGCTCGATCTGGTCCACCGCGTTGCACCAGCGGCAGCGGACCGACTCGATGGTCTCATTGACCACCTCGCGCTCCTCGACCTTCGGCTCCCCGGCGAGGTCCAGGTGGACGTACTCGACGACCTTCGACGAACGGGTGACGTCGAAACGCGTGAGGTTGCCGCACAGGGTGCAGCGCCACCGGGTGGTGTCGGTCGGCAGGGGAACCGTCATCAGGCCGCTCACTCCTTCATAGCTGCTGAAGCTGCTGTAGCTGTTGTAGCTGATTCAATTAAAGCCGTCTGCTGAGCCGTCTGCGCCGTTCGGGGAGACCGCAGCTCGTAACCCTACGGCCTGCCACCGCTTCAGGTGGGCCTGGTTGCGTCATGCTCTGTCACATGATCGTAAGGTGGCAGGCCGTTCGCGAGGCCGCCCGGGGACCGGTGGTCACCCATGCGCTGATCGCGGGCTGCGCGGTGGTGTTCGTACTGAGCCCGGCCTCGGGGCTGAACCCGGGCTACGGGACGGGCGACGGGCTGCTGGCCGCCGGGACGGACTACTTCCGGCGCTGGGGCGTGATCCCGGACGAGCTCTTCACGGGCACCCCCCGGGCCTGGCTGACCCCGCTGACCGCGCTGTTCGTGCACGGCAGTTGGCTGCACCTGCTCGGGAACATGCTCTTCCTCTTCGTCTTCGGCGCGATGACGGAGGAGCGGATGGGCCGCCCGGCGTTCCTCGTCTTCTACGTCTGTACGGGGTACGTGGCCCTGGCGGCGTACGCGGCGGCCAACGCGGGGTCCTCGCAGACCCTGGTCGGGGCGTCGGGGGCCATCTCGGCGGTGCTGGGCGCCTTCCTGTACCTGCTGCCGCGCGCCAGGGTGACGAGCCTGTTCCCGTTCCTGTTCTTCCTGCCGCTGCGGTTCCCGGCGTGGATCGTGCTGCTGTTCTGGTTCGCCCTCCAGTGGGTGGCGGCGCACCGGGCGGGCAGCGGGCCGGGGGTCGCCTACCTGGCCCACCTGGTGGGCTTCTCGGTCGGCTTCCTGTACGCGTGGGCGCGCTATCGGCGTACCGCCGAGAGGTGTTCCGTAGTCCAGGAGTAGCCGGTCTCGATGTTGTGGAAGGCGGTGACGGCGCAGGCGGCGTCGTTGATCGTGTTGAAGTCGACGCGACCGCTGTTCAAGTTGTAGCGAACCAGTCACGCAGCGTGCCATTGTCGGCTAATTTCATCACGGGAGGTGACGACGATGCAGGCTGCCCAGGCACGCAAGTTCCGAGGAAAGAACAAAGCCCCGAAGTGGACCAAACCCGATGACGGGATGGTGTCGGTGATGGTGCTGCCGCTGGCCGTCACCGATCCCGCCGACCTCGCCCGGCTGGGCAAGCTCTTCGGCGCGATGTGGAACATCAAGCGAGCCGTCCGGAAGGACGCCCGCGCCAAGGTCGATGCGTACTGGGCCGCCAAGCACGAACGCGGCGAGCACGGGGCGAAGGCCGTACGGCAGCGTCTCGGCCTCTCCCGTGAGGCCCTTGAGCGCCGGACGCGCCCGCTCCCATACCACTGGGAAGAAGTGGGAGACCTTCCGCCTCGTCGGCACTCTCCGCGGGCACGTCATGGCTTACACAAACGGCGGGCAGCACGCGTTGATGCCGCCCCGGCGGATGTCCAAGCCCGAGCTGCCTTCCGGCACGGTGCCCACTGGCAAGACCTCCCCATCGGGCAAACCGCTGATGCGGAAGGCGACGTGGTGGGACCACACCGGCCCCCTCGCCGTCGTCTTCGCGGGCGGACCTGACTCCGGCGCGGGTGACCTTGTGCTCCCGGTACGGATGCCACAGCAGCCCGGCCAGTACGCCCGTGTCGAACACTTCCTCTCCACCCCCGGCCGCTGGCACAAGGTGGATCTCGTCCGCCGCCGGAAGGCGGGTGCGCCGGGCGGCTGGGTGTACGAGGCACAGCCCAAGGCGGTGACGGTTCCGGGCGGTGCCCGCGCAGCCCGGTCCAATGGGGTACCGAAGCAGGCGTACCGCCGTGACCGCCTCTCGGCCGGTTACCGGGAGCTGCGCACCCGACAGGCCGAACACGCCGCCTCCATCGCCGAGCACCGCCGCCACCGCGCCCGCAGCGTGGCTCGCGACATCATCGCCGTCCACGGCGCCGTGCTCGTCGCGGAGGACTGCGACATCCGCAGCTGGTACCGGCTGTGGGGCAAACGCCTCTCCCGGACCACACCCGGCCTGCTCATCGCCGCGCTCGACCGCGAGT
Source organism: Streptomyces sp. NPDC048258 (assembly GCF_043201995.1). Lineage (NCBI taxonomy): Bacteria > Bacillati > Actinomycetota > Actinomycetes > Kitasatosporales > Streptomycetaceae > Streptomyces > Streptomyces sp. NPDC048258. Next base: position 793,124 of record NZ_JBICZH010000001.1, on the reverse strand, counting down.
GCCGGGCCGCAGGCGGACGGCTCGTCCGCGCCTCCACCTGGTCCACCGCCCTGTCACAGCACTGCCTGTGCGGAGAGCGGGTCAACAAGACGCTGCGGGACCGTGAGCACAAGTGCATCGCGTGCGGCCTCGTCGGCAAGCGTGACCTCGTGTCCGCCGCGCTGGCCGCGTTCGTCCGCCTCACCGACGTGGACGACCCCAAGACCGCGTACCTGGACACCACGATGTCCCGGCACGCACAGATCATCTTCTCGACTGGGCTGGAAGAAGCCCTGTGTGAGTCAACCGCAGCGAGCCAGAACACCTCTCGGGGCGCTGGTCACGTGGCAGTCCCGCCCCAGCGCGGGACCTCTGCTCACCGAACCGCCGGAAAGCGGCCCCGAGCGACCCCGGATGACACACGCACCGTGCGTGACCACGCCGGAAAGCCCGGATGCCGCCCCGGCTGCAATCCTCAGCTCACCTTTGGTGACTTACGGATCAAGTCTTAGAGTGAGGCGACCAGCGACGGCCACCGAGGGAGACAGCCAGCCGTGATCACCGCGATCGTGCTCATCAAGACCAGCGTGGACCGCATCCCCGAGATCGCCGAGTCCATCGCCGCGCTGGACAGCGTCAGCGAGGTCTACTCCGTCACGGGGACGTACGACCTGATCGCGCTGGTCCGCGTGGCCCGCCACGAGAACCTGGCGGACATCATCCCGGGCCGCATCAGCAAGATCCCGGGCGTCGAGGCGACGGACACGCACGTGGCGTTCCGTACGTACTCCCAGCACGACCTGGAAGCGGCCTTCGCGATCGGCCTCGACGCGTAGCGCCTCCCGCGGGGCCTGCGGGTACGCCCCGGGCTTCGCCCCCTGCCCCTCCGCTGCGCGGCCCTGGCTCCGGTGCGCCTCAAGCGCCGGCGGGGCTGGGTTCGCCCCCCGGGCGGGGTCTTGACCGCCGGCCCGGTCCGCGGGGTCCCTCCGGGACGTCTCCTCGGCTCGCGCACCAAGCCTCGTCACGGCGTTCAGCCGTGGTTGCGCGCTCGTCCTGCGGGGACGCCCCTGCGCGCCCCCGCTCCCCCCGGCATGCAAGACCCCGCCCGGGTGCGGGGGGAGTCGATTCACACCCCGCACCCGGGCGGGACCCCGCCCCGCCGGCGATTGAGGCGGACAGCAAGCTCAGACCGCCGGGACGCAGCGGCCCTCTTCCGTGCGGTACTGCCACTTCGCGCCGTCCGCGACGAGTTCCTTCACCGCGCGGACGAAGCGGGCCACGTGCTCGTCGGGGGTGCCGGCGCCGAAGCTGACGCGGATGGCGTTGAGGGAGCGCTCGCCCGGGGCGGCCTCCGGGGCTCCGCACTCGCCCTGGGCCTGGGGCTCGCTGCCCAGCAGGGTGCGGACCAGGGGGTGGGCGCAGAAAAGGCCGTCGCGCACGCCGATGCCGTACTCGGCGGAGAGCGCCGCCGCGAAGTGGGAGCTGTTCCAGCCGTCCACCACGAAGGAGATGACGCCGACGCGCGGGGCGTCGTCCCCGAAGAGGGACAGGACGCGGACCGCCGGGACATCGGCCAGGCCCTCGCGGACCGTGGCGATGAGGTGGCGCTCCCGGGCGACCAGGGCATCGAAGCCCGCCTCGGTCAGGGCCTTGCAGGCGGAGGCGATGGAGTAGACGCCGATGACGTTCGGGGAGCCGGCCTCGTGGCGGGCGGCGGTGGTGTTCCACTCGACGTCCACGCCGCCGTCCTCGCGCCGGGCGACCTTGCGGGAGGCGCCGCCGCCCGCGAGGTACGGCTCGGCGTCACGCAGCCAGTCCGCGCGGCCGGCGAGGACGCCCGAGCCGAAGGGGGCGTAGAGCTTGTGCCCGGAGAAGGCGACCCAGTCCACGTCCAGGTCCTGTACGGAGACGGGGTGGTGCGGAGCGAGCTGGGCGGCGTCCAGGACGATCCGCGCGCCGTGGGCGTGCGCGGCCGCCGCGAGTTCCTTCACCGGCCACAGCTCACCGGTGACGTTGGAGGCGCCGGTGACGCAGACCAGGGCCGGGCCGTAGGGGTCCCGGTCGGCCAGCGCCCGCTCCAGGGTGGCGACGGCCTCGTCCGGGGTGCGGGGCGCGTTGAGGTAGGTGACCTGCGCGTTCGTCCAGGGCAGCAGCGAGGCGTGGTGCTCGGTCTCGAAAACGAACACCTGGCAGTCGGCCGGGAGCACGGCGGCGAGCAGGTTCAGGGAGTCCGTGGTGGACCGGGTGAAGACCACCTGGTCGGAGGGGCGGCAGTCGAGGAACTCGGCGACCGTGACGCGGCTCTGCTCGAAGAGGTCGGTGGAGAGCTGCGAGAGGTAGCCGGCGCCGCGGTGCACGCTGCCGTAGTACGGGGCGTACGCGGCCACGTCGTCCCAGACCCGCTGGAGCGCCGGGGCGCTGGCCGCGTAGTCGAGGGCCGCGTAGGTGACCTCGCCGCCGGTGACGAGCGGGACGGTGACGTCCCGGCCGAGGACCGGCAGCGGCTCGGCACAGGCGGGGTCGACGGCGGTTGCGACGGCGGTGGCGGCGGTGGTCGCGGTGGCGGCGACGGCGGTGGCGGCAGCGGCGTTCAGGGATGCGGACATGGCGGAATCTCCCGGCAGGCAGGGGTGAATGGCTTCGGTGTGCCCGTACGCGACGCGGGTACGGCTCGGCGGCCGACCGGGGTACGGGAAGTCCTCGGACGAAGGCGGGTACACGGAAGTGACCCTGATCCGAGGGTTGAAGAAGGGGCGGAGTCGCCCTATCGCATTCGCTTGCTCACGGAAAACGCTCCTCGAGAGACCAGGACCCCTGGTGTCGAGGGATCCGCGCTTGCCGTAGACCTCGCTGCCTACGACCTGGTCATCACCCGGGGCACCCCGCCACGGAAGGAGGGTTGCCGGACAGCAAGCCGGGGCCTAAACGCTGTCACTCGTGACCTGTCCAGCATCCTGCCACATGATCCCCCGTACGCAAGACCCCGGTCCGAATGGCGGACCGGGGTCTTGGCCGAAAACGATCAATCGGAATCAGGCGCGCTGCGCGCTGCGCGCACGCTACGCGTTGCTCGCCGCCACCCACCGCCGCCTTCTCCACGCCGTGCTCGCACCGCTCGGCCGCGGGCGGCCTCGCGGGCTTCGCCCGGCTGCGCCGGCCTCCGGCCGTCGACACGCGGGGCCGGGTCCGGGAGGCCACGCCCCCCGGACAGCGGCGCACGCTAGGCGTTGCTAGCCGCCACCCATCGCTCCAGCGCCGCGCGGGCCGCGCCCGAGTCGATCGACTCCGCCGCGCGGGTGATGCCCGCCGCGAGCTGCTCCTCCAGGGTGCCGGTGCCCGGGTCCAGCGCGACCAGGGCCGCCGCCGAGTTCAGCAGGACCGCGTCGCGGACCGGGCCCGTCTCGCCGGAGAGGAGGCGGCGGGCGACATCCGCGTTGTACGAGGCGTCCGCGCCGCGCAGCTCCGACACGTCGACCAGGGCGATGCCGACGTCCCGCGGGTCGAAGGCCTGCTCCGAGACCTTGCCGTCCCGGACCCACCACACCCGCGAGGTCGAGGTCGTGGTCAGCTCGTCCAGGCCGTCGTCACCCCGGAAGACCAGCGCGGAGGAGCCCCGCTCGGCGAGCACGCCCGCCACGATCGGGGCCATCCGGGCGTCGGCCACGCCGGTGGCCTGCGCCCTGACCTTCGCCGGGTTGGTCAGCGGGCCGAGGACGTTGAAGGTGGTCCTGATGCCCAGTTCCTTGCGCGCCCCCGCCACGTGCCGCAGCGCCGGGTGGAACTTCACCGCGAAGCAGAAGGTGATGCCGGCCTCCTCGGCGACCTCGACGACCCGCGCGGGGGTGAGGTCGAGGTTGACGCCGAGCTTCTCCAGGACGTCCGAGGCCCCGCTCGCGGAGGACGCGGCCCGGTTGCCGTGCTTGACCACCTTGGCGCCGGTACCGGCGACCACGATCGCCGACATCGTCGAGATGTTCACCGTCTTGGCCCCGTCGCCGCCGGTGCCGACGATGTCCACCGTCGGGCCCGACACCTCGATCAGGTTGGCGTGCTCGTACATCGCCCGTACGAGGCCGTTGATCTCGGCGACCGTCTCCCCCTTGGCCCGCAGCGCGACCGTGAAGCCGGCGATCTGGGCGTCGGTGGCCTCCCCGCGCATGATCTTGTCCATGGCCCAGGCGGTGTCGTCCGCACTCAGGTCCTGGCCGGTCAGCAGGGCGTCGAGAACGCCCGGCCAGCCACGGGCCGCCACGCTGTCGCCGCCTGCCGGGGTCACAACGTTCATGGTCCGCTCCTGCTGCTCATCGGGGATTCCGTCGTCGAATGGGAACGGCTTCAGCCTATCCAGCCACGGAGACGGCAAAGAGCCCCGTCCCAGACACTGGACGGGGCTCTCGCCGTGGCGACACCAGGACTGACCGAAATCAGTCCCTCATTCGATCAAGCGGCCGAACGGGAGATCAGTGGTGGCCGTGGCCGCTCTGGATCTCCTTGTACTCCTCCACCGTGGGCTTCGGAATCTGGTTGCCCTCGGCGTAGAAGCCCTTGCTGAGCTTCGCGCGCAGCTTCTCGCCGAGCTTCACCTTGCGCTCGACACCGTTCTCGTCGACCGTCGGGCCGATCTCGACCGGCTCGTAGGTGACGTACGAGGTGAGCGTGTGCAGCTTGTCCTGCGAGAGCGGCTCGTGGACCTCGATGAACTCACCGTGCGGCAGGCGCTTGATGATGCCGGTCTCGCGACCGTGCAGCACCTTGTCCCGGTCCCGGCGCTGGAGGCCGAGGCAGATCCGCTTGGTGGCGATGAAGGCGAGGACCGGGACGACGAAGAAGCCGATCCGGACGAACCAGGTGATCGAGTTGATCGAGAGGTGGAAGTACTGCGCGAACATGTCGTTTCCACCGCCGATCAGCAGGACGATGTACTCCGCGATCCAGGCGACACCGAAGGCCGTACGGGTCGGGACGTTGCGCGGGCGGTCCAGGATGTGGTGCTCGCGCTTGTCCCCGGTGACCCAGGACTCGATGAAGGGCCAGACGGCGATCGAGCCCAGCACCAGCGGGAAGAGCAGCAGCGGGATGAACACGCCCAGGACGAGCGTGTGGCCCCACAGGTTGATCTCCCAGCCGGGCATGGCTCGGATCAGGCCTTCCGGCATACCCATGTACCAGTCGGGCTGCGCACCGGTGGACACGTGGTCCGTGCGGTACGGGCCGAGCGCCCAGATCGGGTTGATCGAGGCGATGGCCGCGATGGCCGCGATGACACCGAAGACCAGGAAGAAGAAGCCTCCGGCCTTGGCCATGTAGACCGGCAGCAGCGGCATGCCGACGACGTTGTTGTTCGTCTTGCCGGGACCCGCGAACTGGGTGTGCTTGTGGTAGAAGACCAGGATCAGGTGGGCCACCAGCAGGCCCATCATGATGCCGGGCAGCAGCAGGATGTGGATCGAGTAGAACCGCGCGACGAAGTCGCCGCCCGGGAACTCTCCGCCGAAGAGGAAGAACGACAGGTACGTGCCGATGACCGGCACGGACAGGATCGCGCCCTCCATGAAGCGGACACCGGTGCCCGACAGCAGGTCGTCCGGCAGCGAGTAACCGGTGAAACCGGTGAACATGCCGAGGACCAGCAGCAGGAAGCCGAAGATCCAGTTGACCTCACGCGGCTTGCGGAACGCGCCGGTGAAGAAGACGCGCATCATGTGCACGACCATGCCCGCGACGAAGATCAGCGCGGCCCAGTGGTGGATCTGCCGGATGAGCAGACCACCGCGGACGTCGAAGCTGATGTCCAGCGTCGAGGCGAAGGCCTCGGACATCAGGACGCCCTGCATCGGCACGTACGAGCCGTGGTACACGACCTCGTTCATGCTCGGGTGGAAGAACAGCGTCAGGTACACACCCGTGAGGATGATGATGATGAAGCTGTAGAGGCAGATCTCACCCAGCATGAAGGACCAGTGGTCCGGGAAGATCTTGCGCATGTTGGACTTGGCCAGGCTGTAGATGCCCAGGCGGCCGTCCGCCCAGTCCGCTACGCGCTCGCCGGCGGGCGCTTTGCGCGCCGTCTTGGACTCAGTGGCAGTGCTCATCCGCGCTCCCAGAAGGCAGGACCGACGGGCTCTTCGAAGTCGCCGAGCGCTTCGAGGAAGCCTTCGTCATTCACGCCGATCCGCAGCTGCGGAAGCGCGTGACCGGCCGGGCCGAAGATGACACGGGCGCCGTCGGAGAGGTCGAAGGTGGACTGGTGGCACGGGCAGAGCACGTGGTGCGTCTGCTGCTCGTACAGGCTGATCGGGCAGCCGACGTGGGTGCAGATCTTGGAGTAGGCCACGATGCCCTCGTGGGACCACTCCAGCTCCTGCTTGTCCTTGATGTCCTCCGGCTTGATGCGGACGATCATCAGGGCGGCCTTGCCGATCTGGACCTGGAAGTCGTGCTGATCCTCCTCCAGGCCTTCCGGCATGGCGAAGGTGAGCGAACCGACGAGCACGTCCTCGGGACGCAGCGGCTCCATCGTGTTCTGGTTGATGAGCAGCTTGCCCTTGGCCCACAGCGTCGTGCGGAGCGACTTCTCGGGCATCGGACCGGTGTCGCGCAGGAGCATGACGGCGGACAGCGGCAGCACGGCCAGCGCGCCCAGCATCGTGTTGCGGATCAGCGGACGCCGGCCGATGCCGGACTCGTTCGCGCCGTCCGCGAAGTCCTGCATGACCTTCGCCTTGACCTCCGGCGAAGCGGCGATCGGGTGACGGTCGTCGGCGACCTCGACGTCGGACATCAGGGTGCGGGCCCAGTGGACCGCGCCCGCGCCGATGCAGAAGAGGGCCGTGCCCAGGGTCATGCCCAGCGCGAAGTTGAGCGCGCTCACCTTCCCGATGGGGAAGATGTACACGATCTTGCTGACCGGGATGACCACGTAGGACGCGATGAACGCGACCGTGGCCAGGATCGACAGCGTGAACAGCATCGCGACGGTGCGCTCGGAACGCTTCGCCGCCCGCTCGTCGATGTCCTGGATGCGCGGCTTGTGGACCGGAAGGCCCGGGTCGGCGAACGGGTCGTCCGCGACCGCTACGGCACCGTGGTGCGCGTCGCCCTGCTCACTCGGCAGGTGCTTCTCTTCGGGAATCTCTTGGCTACTCATGACTTCTTGGCCTTAGCGGTGTGGGCCGCGACCCAGACGGCGACAGCGATCAGCGCACCCAGACCGAAGATCCAGCCGAACAGACCCTCGGAGACGGGGCCGAGGCCACCGAGCTTCAGGCCGCCAGGGCTGACCGACTTCTCGCCGTTCACGTTCTGGATGTACGCGATGATGTCCTTCTTCTGCTTCTCCGGCATGGTGCTGTCCGGGAAGGAGGGCATGTTCTGCGGGCCGGTGAGCATGGCCTCGTAGACGTGCTTCGGCTCGACGCCCTCAAGGTTGGGGGCGTACTTGCCGTTCGTCAGCGCGCCGCCCTCGCCGGTGAAGTTGTGGCACTGCGCGCAGTTGTTGCGGAACAGCTCACCACCCTTGGCGATGTCGGCACCCGCCGGGTCGTACTGCTTCTCGGTCGGCACGACCGGGCCGGCGCCGAGGGAGGCGATGTACGCGGCCAGCTGGTCGATCTGCGCCTGGGTGTAGATGTTCGGCTTCTTCGGCACCTGGGCGCCGGGCTGCTGGGCGGGCATGCGGCCCGTGCTCACCTGGAAGTCGACGGCCGCGGAGCCGACGCCGACCAGGCTGGGGCCGTCAGTGGAACCCTGACCGCCGGTTCCGTGGCAGCTTGCGCAACCCACGGCGTAGAGCTTCTTGCCCTCCTCGATGGCGAGGGACTGGGCGGTTTCATCGGCCTGCGCCTTGCCCGCGGGAGCAAAGGCGGCGTACAGCCCCCCAGTGGCCGCCAGCGCGAGGAGTAGAACGACGACCGCCGCCAGCGGATGGCGTCGTCGTGCGGAGAGCTTTTTCACGGATTACCCCGGTGTCAGGATCTTCTGCGTCGGTGTGTCTGGATGGAGTGCCGGGTCTGGCCCGGTGACGTGTTCGCTACTTGATCAGGTAGATCGTGGCGAAGAGGCCGATCCAGACGACATCGACGAAGTGCCAGTAGTAGGACACGACGATGGCCGACGTGGCCTGTTCGTGGGTGAACCTCTTGGCCGCGTACGTCCGGCCGAGGACCAGCAGGAAGGCGATGAGACCGCCCGTCACGTGCAGCCCGTGGAAGCCGGTGGTCAGGTAGAACACCGAGCCGTACGGACCGGACGAGAGGCTCAGGCCCTCGTGCTTGACCAGCTCGGTGTACTCGAACACCTGGCCGCCAATGAAGATCGCACCCATGACGAACGTGATGATGAACCACGTCCGGAGCTTCTTCACGTCACCGCGCTCGGCTGCGAATACGCCGAGCTGGCAGGTGAGCGAGGAGAGCACCAGGATCGTCGTGTTCGTCGCCGAGAAGGGCAGATTCAGGAATGAAGCCTGTTCTGTCCAGTACTCGGCGCCTGTCACGGATCGCAGGGTGAAGTACATCGCGAAGAGGGCCGCGAAGAACATCAGCTCGGAACTCAACCAGATGATGGTTCCGACGCTGACGAGGTTCGGCCGGTTGACCGTCGGGTGCGCGTGCCCGGTATCTACTGTCGTTGCTGTCGCCACGACCGACATTATGTCGGTCGCTTATCCCGCCCTCACCCCGGGGGGTGCCGTTCGGAGTGTCCGGGGCGTGTGCAAGGCCCGAACGGCCCATCAGATGTCCCCATGAGCGTCTCGTACGAGGCTGTGCGAACCGATGTTGACAGCGCATCGGGAGGAGTAGCATCCCGCGCAACATCAACGTGATTCACGTGACACGTGGAGGAACGAAATGCGGGCGACTGCGCGGGTTCTGGTCTACAGCGACGACGCGGGCACCCGGGAGCAGGTGCGGCTGGCGGCCGGGCGCAGGCCGGCCGCGGACCTGCCGCCGGTGGAGTTCCTGGAGTGCGCGACGCTGCCGGCGGTCCTGACGGAACTGGACGCGGGCGGCATCGACGTGTGCGTGCTGGACGGCGAGGCGGTTCCGGCCGGGGGCATGGGCGTGTGCCGGCAGATCAAGGACGAGATCTTCCGGTGTCCCCCGGTGCTGCTGCTGATGGGGCGCCCCCAGGACGCCTGGCTGGCCACCTGGAGCCGCGCGGACGCCGCCGTGACCCTTCCGGTGGACCCGGTGGAGTTCGCGGACGCCCTGGCGGCCCTGCTGCGCTCCCGTCTGTCGTCCTCGGCCGCCTGACGGCCGCCTGACGGCCGCCTGACGGGGCGTACGCGGGCCTACGGGGTTCTCGTAGGCCCGCACGGGGCCCCGGCTCGGACGGTGGACCTCAGACGGTGGGCCGCAGGCGGGCCTGGTCGACGGGGGTGCGGCCGTCCTGGGTGCCCTTGAGGAGGGCGCTGCCCTCGCGCCATTCCTTCCAGTCCATGTTCCAGTCGCCGTAGCCGTTGCCGAAGGTGTCCATGTCGTCGCCGATACTGTTGATCACCCTGACGATGTCGCCCTCGGTGATGTTCTCGTAGAACCAGGCGGCGTTGCCGGTGCTCATGCCGGTGCAGCCGTGGCTGACGTTCTCGTAGCCCTGGGAGCCGACGGACCACGGCGCGGCGTGCACGTATTCACCACTCCAGGTGACGCGAGTGGCGTAGTAGACGGGCAGGTTGTAGTACTCGCTGCCGCCGATGCCGACGGTGTCGCCGCGCATCTGGACGAAGTACTGCTTGCCGAGCACCACCTTGACCCCGTTGCGGGTGGAGAAGCCCGGCTTCCCGGTGGTCACCGGAATGGTGTTGATCACTTCTCCGTTGCGCCTGAACGTGAGGTAGTGCGAGGAGGCGTCCGTGGTGACCTCGACGCGGTCGCCGATCTCCAGCTTCAGCGGCTTGGCCGCGGCCCCGTAGAGGTGGTCGGAGATCTTGACGCCCTCCAGGTTGCTCCGTACCGAGACCTCGGTGTTGGCGGGCCAGTAGTCCTTGGGCCGGTAGTGGAGCTTCTTGTCGTCGACCCAGTACCAGGCGCCCTCGACGCCGGCGGGTGCGGAGACGAGCAGGCCCCGTTCGACGATCGCGCGGGCGGCCTTGTCCTTGACGGGTTCGCTGAGTTCGGCCGTGAGGGGCTGTCCGACGCCGTACTTGCCCGCGTCCGGGCCGAATTCGACTTGCAGGACACCTTTGGCCGGTGTGGTGTCGAAAGAGATCGTGCGCTGCCCTGGAGCGCCCTTCCCGTTCTCGGTGCTGACGGTGACCGTGTAGCGGACGCCCGCGGCCATCGGGACCGTGTTGTGCCAGCGGTCCCCCTTGGCGGAGAGTTCGCCCGCCAGGCGGCGGCCGTGGGTGTCCACGACCGTGACGTCGGTGATGCGTGCCTCACCCCCCTTCGTGGTGACTTCGAGGGGCTTGTCGGGGTCCACCGGGCGACCGCCGGTGGCCTGGTTGAAGGCGACTTGATCGCCCGCGTCGTACGGGCGGGCTGACAGCGGGTTGTCGCCGGACCCGCATGCGGTGGCGCCGGCCCCGAGGGACGCGACCAGCAGGGAGCAGCTGAGTACCGTCCAAAGACGCGGTGAGTGCTTCATGGGACCAACGCTATGAAGATATGACTATTACGGCGCGCGGGGTGACTGCAAACGAGGGGCCCGGACTCCTCCGAAGAGGTGTCCGGGCCCCGGGTCCGACGCCGATACCGGTCTTCGCGACGGGTGCGTCGGTGTTGCTGGTGCTGCCGGTCCTACTGGTTCTGGTTCTCACCGCGGTAGTACTCGTACACCCAGCCCCACAGGCCGATCACAATGATCGGGGCCGAGAAGTACATGAGCCACCAGCCGAAGATGACGCCCATGAACGCGAGCGCACCGCCGATGCCCAGCGAGAGCGGCTGCCAGCTGTGCGGGGCGAAGAACCCCAGCTCGCCCGCCTCGTCGGCGACGTCGGCCTCCAGGTTGTCCTGGGCCATCTCGTCCACGCGCTTGGCCGTGAAGGCCAGGTAGTAGCCGATCATGACGCTCAGGCCGAAGGCCAGGAAGAGCGCGGTGGTTCCGACGGGCTCCTTCGACCACACGCCGTACACGACGGCCATGATCAGGATGAAGAAGGAGAGCCAGAGGAACATCTTGCCCTGGATCTTCACTTGCCGGCCTCCTTGCCACCGGTGACGGCCTTGGTGGCGACGCTGTGGTCCTCGAGGTGGTCGAGGGCCGCGATCTCAGGGTGGTGCAGGTCGAACGCCGGGGATTCGGAACGGATCCGCGGCAGGGTGAGGAAGTTGTGCCGCGGCGGCGGGCAGGACGTCGCCCACTCGAGCGAACGGCCGTAGCCCCACGGGTCGTCGACCTCGATCTTCTTGCCGTACTTCGCCGTCTTCCAGACGTTGTACATGAACGGCAGCATCGACATGCCCAGCAGGAACGAGCTGATCGTCGAGATCGTGTTCAGGGCGGTGAAGCCGTCGGCCGCGAGGTAGTCCGCGTAACGACGCGGCATGCCCTCGGCGCCCAGCCAGTGCTGCACCAGGAACGTGCCGTGGAAGCCGATGAACAGCGTCCAGAAGGTGATCTTGCCGAGGCGCTCGTCCAGCATCTTGCCCGTGAACTTCGGCCACCAGAAGTGGAAGCCGGCGAACATCGCGAACACCACGGTGCCGAAGACGACGTAGTGGAAGTGCGCGACGACGAAGTACGAGTCGGAGACGTGGAAGTCCATCGGGGGCGAGGCCAGGATGACGCCGGTCAGACCACCGAAGGTGAAGGTGACCAGGAAGCCGATCGTCCAGAGCATCGGGGTCTCGAAGGACAGCGAGCCCTTCCACATGGTGCCGATCCAGTTGAAGAACTTCACACCGGTCGGTACCGCGATCAGGAAGGTCATGAAGGAGAAGAACGGCAGCAGCACACCACCCGTGACGTACATGTGGTGGGCCCACACGGTCACGGAGAGGCCGGCGATCGCGATCGTCGCGGCGATCAGACCGATGTAACCGAACATCGGCTTGCGGCTGAAGACCGGGATGATCTCGGAAACGATGCCGAAGAACGGCAGCGCGATGATGTACACCTCTGGGTGTCCGAAGAACCAGAAGAGGTGTTGCCACAGCAGGGCGCCGCCATTTGACGCGTCGAACACATGCGCACCGAACTTGCGGTCGGCCTCCAGCGCGAAGAGCGCGGCGGCCAGCACCGGGAAGGCGAGCAGGACCAGGACACCGGTCAGCAGCACGTTCCAGGTGAAGATCGGCATGCGGAACATCGTCATGCCGGGCGCGCGCATGCAGATGATCGTGGTGATGAAGTTGACCGAGCCGAGGATCGTGCCGAAGCCCGAGAAGGCCAGACCCATGATCCACATGTCGGCGCCGATGCCCGGCGAGCGGACCGCGTCCGACAGCGGGGAGTAGGCGAACCAGCCGAAGTCGGCGGCGCCGTTCGGCGTCACGAAGCCGGCCACCGCGATGGTCGAGCCGAAGAGGTACAGCCAGTACGCGAACATGTTCAGCCGCGGGAACGCCACGTCGGGCGCGCCGATCTGCAGCGGCATGATCCAGTTCGCGAATCCGGCGAACAGCGGCGTCGCGAACATCAGCAGCATGATCGTGCCGTGCATCGTGAACGCCTGGTTGAACTGCTCGTTCGACATGATCTGCGTGCCCGGACGGGCCAGCTCGGCGCGCATGAAGAGCGCCAGGAGACCGCCGATGAGGAAGAACACGAACGACGTGACCAGATACATCGTGCCGATGGTCTTGTGGTCGGTAGTGGTCATCCACTTCACGACGACATTGCCCGGCTGCTTGCGCCGTACCGGCAGCTCGTTCTCGTACGAGTCAGCTGCGGCGGCACCCTGGGATTCGTTGAGGATGCTCACAGTTTGTTCGTCTCCGCATTCCGGGCCGGGTCGGTCTGCTTGATGCCGGCCGGAAGGAAGCCGGTCTGACCCTTCTCCGCCAGATCCTTCAGGTACGCCTGGTACTTCTCGGGCGAGACGACCTTGACGTTGAAGAGCATCCGGGAGTGGTCGACGCCGCAGAGCTCGGCGCACTTGCCCATGAAGGTGCCTTCTTGGGACGGGACGACCTCGAAGACGTTGGTGTGGCCCGGGATGACGTCCTGCTTGAACAGGAAGGGAACCACCCAGAAGGAGTGGATCACGTCGTTCGACGACAGGATGAAGCGGACCTTCTCGCCCTTGGGCAGGACCAGGGTCGGCCCCGGGTTGCCCGTCTGCGGGTTCTGGTCGCCGGGGACGCCCTTCTGGTAGACGCCCTCGGCGCCCGCCGGGAAGTCCTTGGTGAAGCGGTCCGGGATGTTGGCGAGCTCCTTGGGAGTCGCACCCGCCTTCGGGGTCGCCGCGTCGCCGTCGACGTTCTCGATGTAGTTGAAGCCCCAGCTCCACTGGTAGCCGATCACGTTGATCGTGTGCGCCGGCTTCGAGAGGGCGAGCAGCTTCGACTCGTCACGCGCGGTGAAGTAGAAGAGCACCGAGACGATGATGAGCGGGACCACGGTGTACAGCGCCTCGATGGGCATGTTGTACCGGGTCTGCGGCGGGACCTCCACCTTCGTCCGGCTGCGCCGGTGGAAGATGATGCTCCAGACGATCAGGCCCCACACCAGGATGCCCGTGATGAGCGCGGCCGCCCAGGATCCCTGCCACAGGGAGAGGATGCGCGGCGCCTCCTCGGTTACCGGAGTCGGCATTCCGAGGCGGGGGAAGTCTTTCCATGTATACGAGCAACCAGTGGCGGTCGCCAGGACCACGCCCGCAGTCAGCGCCTGCAGCAGCTTCCGCCGCATCGGGCGCCGCGGCGAGCGGTCGGAGCCGTAGGGACTCACGTAGCGCCTTCCCGAGAGTCTCGGCCCGCGCGGCCGGCCGCGGCCGTGTTCGGGTCGGTCGCCGGCCCTGACGCAGGCAGGGGTTTGGATGTTTATGCGGACCAAACCCTACTGGACGCTATTTGGGGTCGCGCGGGGAGGGTGCCCAACGCGCCGCTACTGCCCCCGAAGGGATGGATCCGCCGTACGGGGGACGGTGCGAATGGCCCTGAATGGTGGGCTCCGGGGCCCATCTGACGCCCTCTGACCTCGAACGTCGTCGGGCTCCGTCCCGCCCGCCTCCCGACCGCCGCCCCTCAACGGCGTCCTCCGCACGGCCCCTGCCTTACGGTGACCGGATGCCGTACTTCGACAGCGCGTCCGCCGCCCCCCTGCACCCCGTGGCCCGGCAGGCGTTGCAGGCCTCCCTGGACGAGGGCTGGGCCGATCCGTCCCGGCTGTACCGGGAGGGCCGAAGGGCCCGGCTGCTGCTGGACGCGGCGCGGGAGGCGGCCGCGGAGGCGGTGGGATGCCGCGCCGACGAGCTGGTGTTCACTCCTTCGGGGACGCACGCGGTTCACACGGGGGTGGCGGGGGTCCTCGCGGGCCGCCGCCGGGTCGGCGGCCATCTGGTCCTATCTGCGGTCGAACACAGTTCTGTACTCCACGCGGCGGAGGCGCACGAGGCGCACGGCGGGACGGTGACCGAGGTCCCGGTGGACCGTACGGGCGCGGTGACGGCGGCGGGTTACCGCGACGCGGTGAGGGCGTCCACCGCCCTGGCCTGCCTCCAGTCCGCCAACCACGAGGTGGGCACGGTCCAGCCGGTGGCGGAGGTCGCCGAAGTCTGCGCGGAGGCGGGGGTGCCGCTGCTGGTGGACGCGGCGCAGTCGCTGGGCTGGGGGCCGGTGGAGGGCGCCTGGTCCGTCCTGGCCGGGAGTGCGCACAAGTGGGGCGGTCCGCCGGGGGTCGGCCTGCTGGCGGTGCGCAAGGGGGTCCGCTTCTCACCCCAAGGCCCCACGGACGAACGGGAGTCGGGCCGCTCCCCCGGCTTCGCGAACCTCCCCGCGATCGTGGCGGCCGCGGCGTCCTTGCGGGCCGTACGCGCCGAGGCCGACGCGGAGGCGGCCCGGTTGCGGATCCTGGTGGACCGGATCCGGCGCCGGGTGGTCCGGCTGGTCCCCGACGTGGAGGTGGTCGGCGATCCGGACCGCAGGCTTCCGCACCTGGTCACGTTCTCCTGCCTGTACGTCGACGGGGAGATCCTGCTGCACGAGCTGGACCGGGCGGGGTACTCGGTCTCCTCGGGCTCCTCGTGCACGAGCTCGACGCTGACCCCCAGTCACGTGCTGCGGGCGATGGGGGTGCTGTCGGAGGGGAACGTACGGGTGTCCCTGCCGCCGGGGACCACTGCGGAGGAGGTCAACGGATTCCTGGAGGTGCTGCCGGGGGTGGTCTCCGGGGTACGGGAACGGCTGGGCGTGAGCGAAACCGTCCCGGTGGCCCCGGAGTCGGAGTCCCTGGAGCTCGACGCGCTCGGGCTGCGCTGCCCCCAGCCGGTGATCGAACTGGCCCGGGCCATCGTCCGGGTCCCGGTGGGGGGCACGGTCACGGTCGTCTCCGACGACGAGGTGGCCCGCCTGGACATCCCGGCGTGGTGCGCGATGCGGGGCCACGAGTACGTGGGCGAAGCCGAACGCCCCACGGGCGTCGCGTACACGGTCCGCCGCCTCGCCTGACCCCCGCTCCGCCGGGCACCGGGCTCCGCCCGGACCCGCGCCTCAAACTCCCCCAGACTCCGTCCGGGGGGACCCCCAGGCGGGGCTGGAATTGCCCGGCGGGCAATCCAGCCCCGCCGGGGGCAGGCTGCAGGCTGACGCCGGCCAAATTCCAGCCTCGCCGGCGATTGAGGCGCGGGGGTCCGGGGGCGGAGCCCCCGGCAACGGCGGCGCGCCCGGCCGGCCTGGGGCAGGGCCCCGGACCGGCCAGGCAAGCGGCAGCGGCAGCGGCAGCGGCTAGGCCAGGTGCGACTTGACCTCGGCGGCGGCCTCGTCCCCGTACGCCTTCGTGAAGCGCTCCATGAAGTGGGCCCGGGCCAGGGTGTACTCCTGGGTGCCGAGCGTCTCGATGACCAGCGTCGCGAGCATGCAGCCCAGCTGCGCGGCACGCTCCAGGCCGACGCCCCAGCTCAGCCCGGTCAGGAAGCCGGCGCGGAACGCGTCGCCGACACCCGTCGGGTCGACCTTCGCGGTCTCCTCGGGGCAGCCGACCACGATCGGCTCCTCGCCGACCCGCTCGATCCGCACGCCCTGCGAGCCCAGCGTGGTCACCCGCGTGCCGACCTTCGCGAGGATCTCCGCGTCCGTCCAGCCCGACTTCGACTCGATGAGGCCCTTCTCGTACTCGTTCGAGAAGAGGTACGTCGCACCCTCCATCAGGGTGCGGATGTTGTCGCCGTCCATCCGGGCGATCTGCTGCGAGAAGTCGGCGGCGAAGGGGATCCCCCGCGTCCGGCACTCCTCCGTGTGGCGCAGCATCGCCTCGGGGTCGTCCGCGCCGATCAGGACGAGGTCCAGCCCGCCCACCCGGTCGGCGACGGACTTGAGCTCGATCAGCCGGGCTTCGCTCATCGCGCCCGTGTAGAAGGAGCCGATCTGGTTGTGGTCGGCGTCCGTGGTGCACACGAAGCGCGCGGTGTGCAGGACCTCGGAGATCCGGACGGACTCGGTGTCGACTCCGTGCCGGTCCAGCCAGGCGCGGTACTCGTCGAAGTCGGAGCCGGCGGCTCCGACCAGGACCGGACGGCTGCCCAGCTGCCCCATGCCGAAGCAGATGTTCGGGCCGACACCGCCCCGCCGGACGTCGAGGTTGTCGACGAGGAAGGAGAGGGAGACCGTGTGCAGCTGGTCCGCGACCAGCTGGTCGGCGAATCGGCCGGGGAAGGTCATGAGGTGGTCGGTGGCGATGGAGCCGGTGACTGCGATGCGCACGGCGTGGACGCTCCTGCGGAGGACGGCAAGCGGACAGTCAAAACTACCCGGTCGAGCGCCCCGGGCCGAACGGCCGAAACTACCCCGTAGTAGGTCTTTCTTCACGTGAGGCACGGTGCCTACGGTGCCTCCATGACCTATACCGACGGCTTCGGCTACTCCGAGTACACCTCCGACGCGCGCGTCGCGGAAGGCGCGGGGCGGCCCGGCTTCGCGCGTCTGCTCGGCGATTGCGCCCGGATGGCCCCGCACTGGGCGGTCCCGGCGGGCCCCCGCCCGGTCCGCGTGGCGCCCTCGCAGATCCACGGGATCAGCGTCCCGCCGGCCTCGGCGCGGCTGATCGCCTCCACCGCGGCCTACGGGGACTGAGCGGGGGCAGGGGAACCGGTTGCGCGTCTGTTCCGTCACACCCGCATCAGGCAGGACGGAACAGGTGAAGGAGCGATGCGGTGACCAGCGAAGAACCCGACACATCACGCGGCACACGACGGCGGCCGTCCTGGGCCATCGGCTCGATCGCGGCCGCCGTCCTGCTGACCGGCGGCGGTACCGCGTACTGGGCGTCCACGGCCCACGGGGACGCGTCGGGCAGCCGTACGGAGAACAGCGCGGCCTCGGCGCCCCGTGACGCGGGCAGCCCCACCGGGCCCGGCATCGCGCCCGGGGAGCCCGACCCGTCCGGCGGCGGGGTGGTCTACCGGGCCGACGTTCCGCTGCCGGAGGCTCCGGCGTCCGCGCCCGGCTTCACCGCGTCGGGGGAGGTCACCTCGGCGGAGGTGGCCCGCCTCGCGGCGGCCCTCGGGATCTCGGGCGCGCCGCGGCTGAACGGGGACGTCTGGGTGGCCGGGGAGGCCGCCGACGGCTCCGGGCCCCGGCTCACGGTGACCCGTACGGCCCCGGGGACGTGGAACTTCAACCGCTTCCAGGCGTCGGGCAACGGCGCCGGGGACGACTGCGTGCGCGGCAAGGACACCTGCGGTCCCGCCACCCTGCCCCAGGACGCGGGGAACGCGGGTTCCGGCAAGGCCGGCGCGTCCGGCACGCCGGTGTCCGAGGAGGCCGCCAAGGCCGCCGCGCGCCCGGTGCTGGCCGCCGTCGGCCAGGAGGGGGCCACGCTCGACGCCCGGCTCACGCAGGGCGCGGTACGGGTGGTGACCGCGGACCCGGTGATCGGCGGGCTCCCCACCCAGGGCTGGTCCACCAAGGTGAGCGTGGCCGGCGACGCGTCGGTGGTGGCGGGCAGCGGCGAGCTGAAGGCCCCGGTACGGGCGGCCGACCAGCAGGTGGTCGGCGCCGTGGAGGCGCTGGCCCGGCTGAACGCGAAGTCGGGCGGTTCGGACGGCACCGGCCCCGGTCCCAGCGGCTGCGCGACCTCGGTCCCGCTGGATCCGGACAACCCGCCGGGGCCGACGGACACACCGCCGTGCAACCCGGAGCCGCGGCCCATGAAGCCGCCGCGCACGGAGACGGTCAAGGGCGCCACGCTCGGCCTGGTCCCCGGGACGGTGGACGGGGCGCGGGGTCTGGTCCCGGCCTGGCTCTTCGCGGTGGCGGGCCAGGGCGGCGCCCCCGGCCACACGGTGGCCCAGCCGGCCGCCGCGCAGGAGACCACCCCCGGCCCGAAGGACGGCCGTACGGTGCCCGGATTCTCGTACGCGCAGGCCGACCGGAAGCTGACGGTGAACTTCTGGGGCAGTGTGTGCAGCACCTACGCCCTGGAGGCCCGTGAGGAGTCCGCCTCGGTCCTGGTGAAGATCACGGACACGCCGAACCAGCCGGGCCAGGCCTGCATCATGCTCGCGCAGGAGATGTCCCTGACGGCGACGCTCAAGGAGCCGCTGGGCGACCGCAAGGTGGTCGACGCGACCTCGGGCAAGCCGCTCCCCCGGCAGTGATCCCGCGGACGGCGGACATGTGACGAGGGCCCGCCTCCGGTCTGATCAGACCGGAGGCGGGCCCTCGTCGTGCAGCCTTGAGCAGGCTTAGCTGAACGAGTCGCCGCAGGCGCAGGAGCCCGTGGCGTTCGGGTTGTCGATCGTGAAGCCCTGCTTCTCGATGGTGTCGACGAAGTCGATCGAGGCGCCGTGCAGGTACGGGGAGCTCATCCGGTCGGTGACGACCTTCACACCGTCGAAGTCCTTCACGACGTCGCCGTCGAGGGAGCGCTCGTCGAAGAAGAGCTGGTAGCGCAGGCCGGAGCAGCCGCCGGGCTGGACGGCGACGCGCAGCGCCAGGTCCTCGCGGCCTTCCTGCTCCAGCAGGGTCCTGACCTTCTCGGCGGCGGCGTCGGACAGGAGGATGCCGTCGCTCACAGTGGTCTTGTCGTCCTGTACGGACATCTGCATTCACTCCCGAAGTGGGCGGCTCCCCGCCGGAGGCAGGGAAACGTCGGACTCTTGCCGTCGGTGGCAACGAGCGGGACCGCGGATTCATTCCGGGACCCGACGCTTGTTTCAGACATTCATGCTCGCACACCGCGGGACGGGCGGGCCGGTGGACCGACCGGCTGATGCGTCACATTGACGCTATCGGCATCGTCAAAGTGACGTGAAGAGGTTATGATAGATAACGTCAAATAGACGAGAAGTCGAAGCGATAGCTCCAAAAGTCCCCAGAAGTCCCTTGTCGCAGAACAGAAAGGGTGCGTGTCGTGACCACCGCCCAGCCTTTGGACGTCCAGCCGACGCCCCTTGCCCTGCTGCTGCTCGGCCGTGAGGCCGACCCCAAGAGCGAGCGCGGGGTGGAGTGCCCCGGCGACCTGCCCTCGCCGTCGGACCCGGACCTCGTGGCACGTGCCCGCGCGGCCAAGGAGAAGCTCGGGGACAAGGTCTTCATCCTCGGCCACCACTACCAGCGTGACGAGGTCATCGAGTTCGCCGACGTCACCGGCGACTCGTTCAAGCTGGCCAAGGACGCGGCCGCCAAGCCGGAGGCCGAGTACATCGTCTTCTGCGGCGTGCACTTCATGGCCGAGTCCGCGGACATCCTGACCTCGGACGACCAGAAGGTGGTCCTGCCGGACCTGGCCGCCGGCTGCTCGATGGCCGACATGGCCACCGCCGAGCAGGTCGCGGAGTGCTGGGACGTGCTGACCGAGGCCGGGGTCGCCGGTGCGACCGTCCCCGTCTCGTACATGAACTCCTCCGCCGACATCAAGGCCTTCACCGGCAAGCACGGCGGCACGATCTGTACGTCGTCCAACGCGAAGAAGGCCCTGGAGTGGGCCTTCGAGCAGGGCGAGAAGGTGCTCTTCCTCCCGGACCAGCACCTGGGCCGCAACACCGCCGTCCGCGACATGGGCATGTCCCTGGACGACTGCGTGCTCTACAACCCGCACAAGCCGAACGGCGGCCTGACCGTCGAGCAGCTGCGGAACGCCAAGATGATCCTGTGGCGAGGGCACTGCTCGGTCCACGGCCGGTTCTCGGTCGACTCGGTCAACGACGTCCGCGCCCGCATCCCCGGCGTGAACGTCCTGGTGCACCCCGAGTGCAAGCACGAGGTCGTCGCGGCCGCGGACTACGTCGGCTCGACGGAGTACATCATCAAGGCGCTGGAGGCGGCCCCGGCCGGCTCCAAGTGGGCCATCGGCACCGAGCTGAACCTGGTCCGCCGCCTGGCGAACCGTTTCGCCGCGGAGGACAAGGAGGTCGTCTTCCTCGACAAGACGGTCTGCTTCTGCTCGACGATGAACCGCATCGACCTCCCCCACCTGGTGTGGACCCTGGAGTCCCTGGCCGAGGGCACCCTCGTCAACCAGATCCAGGTCGACAAGGAGACGGAGAGCTTCGCGAAGCTCGCCCTGGAGCGGATGCTCGCGCTGCCGTAGTCCCCGCTCCCCCACCGCGTGACGCCCGAAGGGCCGCCCTCCCCACAGGAGGGCGGCCCTTCGGCCTTCGTGCACGCGGTCCGGCGGTCCTCCGGTCCCGCTGTCCCGCGGTCAGACGCGAGCCGGCGACTCGTCCTCGTCCGAGGACTCCTGCGGGGCAGGCACCACCGTCAGGCGGGCCTCGCGCTTGGCCGAGCGCTTGGCGCGCCGGCGCTCCTTGCGGAGTTCCACCATCGTGTAGAGGGTCGGCACCAGGAGCAGGGTCAGCAGGGTGGAGCTGACCAGGCCGCCGATCACCACGACCGCGAGCGGCTGGGAGATGAAGCCGCCCTCCCCGGTGACGCCCAGCGCCATCGGGAGCAGCGCGAAGATCGTCGCCAGGGCCGTCATGAGGATCGGGCGCAGTCGGTGCCTGCCGCCCTCGACGACGGCTTCGACCACGCCGAGGCCCTGGGCCCGGTACTGGTTGACCAGGTCGATCAGGACGATCGCGTTGGTCACGACGATGCCGATGAGCATCAGCATGCCGATCATCGCCGGGACGCCCATCGGGGTGCCGGTGGCGATCAGCAGGCCGAGCGCGCCGGTCGCCGCGAACGGGATGGAGACCAGCAGGATCAGCGGCTGGACCAGCGAGCGGAACGTCGCGACCAGCAGCATGAACACGATCGCGATGGCCGCGAGCATGGCGAGGGCGAGCGAGCCGAAGGCCTCGTCCTGGTCCTCCGAGACGCCGCCGATGGAGGCCGTGGCGCCCTCCGGCAGGTCCAGGGCCTTGAGCTTGGTCTGGAGCTCGGCACTGACCGCGCCGGTGTTGTCGCCCACCGGCTTCGCGGTGACGGTGGCGGCGCGGGCGCCGTCGATCCGGGTCATCGCGACCGGGCCGGGGACCACCTTGACCTCGGCGATGTCACCGAGCTTGAGCGGGCCGACCGGCAGGGCCTGCAGCTCGGCCAGGGTGGTGGCCGGCTGCGCGGACTTGATGACGATGTCCCGCTCGGTGTTGTCCAGTACGGCCTTGCCCGCCGGGTTGCCCCGTACGGCCTGCGCGACGAGTCCGCCGAGCGCGGCCTGGTTCAGGCCCGCGTCCGCGGCCTTGGGGGTGGCGGTCACCGAGATCCGCGGCACGGACTGGGACAGGTCGCTCTGGACGTCGGTGACGTTCTTCAGCGTGGCCACTTCGGCCCGCACCTGCTCGGCGGCCTTGGCGAGGACCTCGCCGTCACCGGCCTTGACGACCACGCTGAGGTTCTGGCTGCCGAAGCCGTCGCCCGCCGCGATGCGGGTCTCGCCGATGCCGTCGAGCGCGGCCAGCTTGCCCTCGATCTGCTTCTTGACGCTCTCGGCCTTGCCGGAGTCCTTCAGAGTGACCTGGTACGAGGCCTGGTTGGAGCCCGTACCGCCGCCGAAGGCCGCGAGGAAGCCGGAGGAGCCGACGGTGACCTGGTAGCTCTTGACGCCGTCGACCTGGGCCAGCGCGCCCTCGACCTTGCGGCTCGCCTCGTCGGAGGCGGCCAGCGAGGTGCCGGGGGCCAGTTCCTGCTTGATGGTCAGGACGTCCTGCTCGCCCTGGTCGAAGAAGTTGGTCTTCAGCAGCGGGGTCATCCCGAAGGTGCCGACGAGGACGACGACCGCGATGGCCACGCTGGTCAGGCGGCGCCGGGTGGCGAAGCCCAGGACGCGGACGTACAGCTTCTGGAGGCGGCTGCGCGCCTCCTTCTCCTCGGCCTCGCGCCGCGCCTTGGCGGCGCTCGCGGCGTCCCCGGCCGTCACGCCCTTCGGGGCGCTCATGAACCAGTACGAGAGCACCGGCACGACGGTGAGCGAGACGAGCAGCGAGGCCAGCAGGGACGCGGTGACGGTCAGCGAGAAGGAGCCGAAGAGCTCGCCGATCATGCCGCCGACGAGGCCGATCGGCAGGAAGACGGCGACGGTGGTGAGCGTGGAGGAGGTGACCGCGCCGGCCACCTCCTTGACGGCGGTGAGGATGGCCTGTTCGCGCTCCTCGCCGTAACCGAGGTGGCGCTTGATGTTCTCCAGGACCACGATCGAGTCGTCGACGACGCGGCCGATGGCGATGGTGAGCGCGCCCAGCGTCAGCATGTTGAGCGACAGGTCGCGGGTCCAGAGCACGATGAGCGCGAGGACGACGGACAGCGGGATGGAGACCGCGGTGACCAGCGTCGAGCGCAGCGAGCCCAGGAAGACCAGGATCACGATCACCGCGAAGAGCAGGCCGAGCAGGCCCTCGGTGGTGAGGCTGGAGATGGACTTGGCGACGGCCGGGCCCTGGTCGCTGACGACGGTCAGGTCCGCGCCGGAGCCGAGCGTGGAACGCAGCTCGGGGAGCTTGTCCTTGACGGCGTCCGAGATGGCGACGGCGCTGCCGTCCTTGTCCATGGTGAGGACGAGGGCGAGGCTGGGCTTGCCGTTGGTACGGGTGATGGAGACGGCCTTGGCGGCCTCCTGCTTCACCGTGGCCACGTCGCCGAGCCGGACGGCCGGCCTGCCCGGGCCGGGGCTCAGGCGCAGGTCCTCCACCTGGGCGAGCGAGGTGTAGCCGGCGCCGACGCGGACGGTCCGGTTCTTGCCCTCCTCGTCGAAGGAGCCGGCGGGCACGGTCGCGCCGCCCGCCTGGAGGCCCTGGGCGAGGGCGGCGCCGTCGAGGCCGGCGGCCGCGAGCTTGGCGTTGTCGGGGGTGACGGTGACCTGGAGGTCCTGGACGCCGTCGACGGTGACCTGGCCGACGCCCTCGATGTCCGAGAGGACGGGGACGACGGAACGTTCCAGCTGGTCCGCGAGGGCCTGCTGGTCCTTGTCGGAGGTGACGGCGAGGATGACCGTCGGGATGTCGTCGGTGGAACCGGCCACCACCTGCGGATCCACCTCGGCGGGCAGCCGGACGCGGGCCCGGTTGACGGCCTGCTGGACGTCGGCGACGAGCTGCTTGGTGCCGCTGTCGCCGTAGTCGAAGGTGGCCATGATGAGGGCGTTGCCCTCGCTGGCGGTGGAGGTGATGCCGGTGATGCCGTCGACGCCCTTGAGCGTGGCCTCGATCGGTTCGACGACCTGCTTCTCCACCACGTCGGGCGAGGCGCCCTGGTACGGCGCGAGCACGGACACCATCGGCAGTTCGATGGAGGGCAGCAGCTGCTGCTTGAGCTGCGGGATGGCTATGGCGCCGAAGAGGAGCGCGACGATCGACACGAGGCCGATCAACGCCCTTTGGGCAAGGCTGAAGCGGGACAGCCAGGACATGGGTATGAGATCTCTCTGCAGTGGCGAACGCGAGGGCCTTTCCAGCCTTTCGTACGCCGCGGCGCCGTTGCGTCGCTCGCAGGTCCCGTCCTTATGTGCGGCATACCGCGTCCGCAGTACGCCGCACTACTCCGTACTGCCGCGCGCTACTCCGCGCGCGGCCGGACCAGTCCCGATTCGTAGGCAATGACCACCAATTGGGCCCGGTCGCGGGCGCCGAGCTTGGCCATGGCCCGGTTCACGTGGGTCTTGACGGTGAGCGGGCTGACCTCCAGCCGTCCGGCGATCCCGTCGTTGGACAGCCCCGCCGCGACGTGTACGAGGACCTCGCGCTCCCGGACGGTCAGCGCGGCGAGCCGCTGCGCGTGCGATCCGGCGGTGGCCGCGGCGGCGGCCGGGTCCGCGCCGCCGCCCTGGGCGAGGAAGGTGGCGATGAGCCCCTTGGTGGCGGCCGGGGAGAGCAGGGCCTCGCCCGCGTGCGCGACACGGATGGCGTTGAGGAGGTCCTCGGGCTCGGCGCCCTTGCCGAGGAAGCCGGAGGCGCCGGCCCGCAGGGCGGCGGCGACGTACTCGTCGACCTCGAAGGTCGTCAGCATCACCACGCGCACGGCGGCGAGTTCCGGATCGCCGCTGATCATGCGGGTGGCGGCGAGCCCGTCGGTGCCGGGCATCCGGATGTCCATGAGTACGACGTCGGCGCGCGTCTGCCGGGCGAGCGCGTAGGCCTGCGCCCCGTCGGAGGCCTCCCCGACGACCTGCATGTCGGGTTCGGAGTCCACGAGCACCTTGAAGGCGCTGCGCAGCAGGGCCTGGTCGTCGGCGAGCAGGACCTTGATCGGCGCGCTGGGCGCGGCGGGGGTCGGGTCCGTCGGAGTGTGGTCCACGGGGTGAGAGTACGTGGGCCCGTGCCGCCGGGCCGGGTCAGCCCAGGGCGAGGACGATCAGCGCGGTGGTCGCCGCGACCTCGGCCAGGGCGCCGAAGACGTCGCCGGTGACCCCGTCGAAGCGGCGTACGCAGCGGCGCAGCAGCAGTTCGGCGGCGAGCAGGGCGGCCAGGACCGCGGCGGCGTGCAAGGCGGCTTCGGGCAGGCCGAGCGGGAGGGCGGCGGCTGCCGCCAGGACCACGGTCAGCGCCGCGATCGCGGCGGCCGCGGCGCGCGGGACCACCCCGGCGACCGCCGCGCCGAGCCCCTCGGGGCGGGCGGGCGGAACGCCCTGGCGGGAGGCGAGGGTCATGGCGAGGCGGGCGGTCACGGCGGCGGTCACGGCGGCGAGGGCGCCGCGGATCCAGCTGTCGGCGTACACGTCGGACAGGGCGGCCACCTGCACCAGCATCATGATCACCAGGGTCACGACGCCGAAGGGGCCGATGTCGGACTGCTTCATGATGCGCAGCGCGTCCTCGGCCGGTTTGGCGCTGCCCAGGCCGTCCGCCGTGTCCGCGAGCCCGTCCAGGTGCAGCCCCCGGGTCAGCGCGGCCGGTACGGCGACGGTGACGGCCGCGGCGAGCAGCGGGCCCCCGCCGAGTACGAGCAGCAGCACCCCGGGCACGGTGGCGAGCAGGCCGACCACCAGCCCGGCGAGCGGGGCGCAGGCCATGCCGGTGCGGGCTGCGGGGCGGTCCCAGCGGGTGATGCGGGCGGGCAGCACGGTCAGGGTGCCGAACGCGAAGCGGACACCGTCGAGGAACGAGGCGCGTTCCGGGGGCGGTGTCAGGAGCGGATCGTCGAACGAATCTTTCATCGGCGCGAACGCTACCCGCTCACCACGGGCACCACGGGCGGTAAATTACCCCATACGTTCCAAACAGGGAGCAGCGGGATGGGTCACTGGTGGTATCGGAACATCATCGAACCGGGGAAGCTGCCGCTGCTGCTCGCCCTGCTCTCGTTCGTGACGTCGTTCCTGGTCACCCGCGTGATCACCCGCATGATCCGGGCCGGGCGGGGGCCCTTCAAGAACATCACGCCCGGCGGCATGCACATCCACCACGTGGTGCCCGGGGTGATCCTGGTGATCATCGGCGGTTTCGGGGCGGTCGGCAGCGGCCGGTACAGCTTCGGCGCGCTGGTCTCCGCCGTGATCTTCGGGCTGGGCGCGGGCCTGGTGCTGGACGAGTTCGCGCTGATCCTGCACCTCGACGACGTCTACTGGAGCGAGCAGGGCCGCAAGAGCGTGGAGATCGTGGTCCTGACGGCCGCGCTGGTGGCCCTGGTCCTGGGCGGGTTCCTGCCCTTCGGGGTGAACGAACTGACGCCCGACGAGCGGCAGAGCCGCGGACTGGTCGTCATGAACACCGCCACCAACTTCTTCCTCGCCCTGATCGCCCTGTGGAAGGGCAAGGCGCGGACCGCGATCTTCGGCACGGTCGTCCCCCTCGTGGCGCTGATCGGCGCGATCCGGCTGGCCCGGCCCGGGTCCCCGTATGCGAAGAGGTTCTACGCGAAACGCCCGCGCGCCCGGGCCAAGGCCGGGCTGCGGGCCTTCCACCACGACCGGCGCTGGGCGCGGCCGCGCCGCAAGTTCGAGAACTTCATCGGCGGAACCCCCGACCCGGAGCGGGCGGCGGCGGTGGAAAATCCGCCCGGGCAGTGAACCGGGCAGTGAATACGCGGTACGACGACGGGCCCGCCCCCGGGAAAAAGGGGCGGGCCCGTCGTCGTACCGTGCTCAGCCGGTCAGCCCGGGATCAGGCCGCCGTCGCTGAGCATCTCCTTGACCTCGTCGAGGGTCGCGTCCGGGGCGGGCAGGATCAGCTCGGACGGCTCCAGCGCGTCGTCGGGCAGCGGCTCGCCGAGCCGCCGTACAGCTTCGAGCAGTGCGCCCAGCGTGCGCCGGAAGCCTTCCTCGTCGCCGCTCTCCATCTCCGCGAGCAGTTCGTCGTCCAGCTTGTTGAGCTCGGTGAGGTGCTCGTCGCCGAGCTTCACCTGGCCTTCCCCCATGATGCGGACAATCATGACGGACCCCGTCCTACTGCTTGTCGAAGCGGTGCTGGGTCTGGGGCTGCTGGCCGGTGCCCGGGGCGCCGCCCTCGATGGACTGCTGCTGCGCGGACGGGCCGCCCGCCAGCTCGGCCTTCATCCGCTGGAGCTCCAGCTCCACGTCCGTACCGCCCGACAGGCGGTCCAGCTCGGTCTGGATGTCGTCCCTCGCCAGCCCGGACTGGTCGTCCAGGGCCCCGGAGGCCAGCAGCTCGTCGATCGCGCCGGCGCGGGCCTGGAGCTGGGCGGTCTTGTCCTCGGCCCGCTGGATGGCCAGGCCGACGTCGCTCATCTCCTCGGAGATGCCGGAGAAGGACTCCGCGATGCGGGTCTGCGCCTGCGCCGCGGTGTAGGTGGCCTTGATGGTCTCCTTCTTTGTCCGGAAGGCGTCCACCTTGGCCTGAAGGCGCTGCGCGGCGAGGGTCAGCTTCTCCTCCTCGCCCTGCAGGGTCTGGTGCTGCACCTCCAGGTCGCTGACCTGCTGCTGGAGCGAGGCGCGGCGGGACAGGGCCTCGCGGGCCAGGTCCTCGCGGCCCAGGGCGAGGGCCTTGCGGCCCTGGTCCTCCAGCTTGGCGGACTGCCCCTGGAGCTGGTTGAGCTGCAGTTCCAGGCGCTTGCGGGAGGTCGCCACATCGGCGACTCCGCGGCGCACCTTCTGAAGCAGCTCGAGCTGCTTCTGGTACGAGTAGTCAAGGGTCTCGCGCGGGTCCTCGGCCCGGTCCAGGGCCTTGTTCGCCTTCGCGCGGAAGATCATCCCCATACGCTTCATGACACCGCTCATGGGCTTCGCGCGCCCCCTTCTAGACGGACTTCGCTCCAGGACACCAACAGTTGCGATCCTCGATCACTCGAGTGATCGCCGTAGAACCCACAGTACGGGCCCTGTCTCCATTACCGCACTGTTCGAGTACGGATGCGCTCCTCCTCCAGGACGACTGCGTCCCCGCCGTATCAGGCGTGAGGAGTAGGTGAGCCCCCCGACCGGTACGGCCCGGTGCCGGGAGCGCGCCCCCGGCACGAACCTTGCACTGGGAAGACGCCCGCCGTTGCCGGATCGTTCCCCGCCGGGGTGGGGCCCATGCCCGCAACCACGTAGGCTTGGGTTTTGTGTTTGGTAGCCGCTCCTCCAAGGAAGAGAAGGCCGCCGCCACCGACAAGGTGAGCGCCGACCTCTCGCAGCCCCGTGACCCGCAGGCCCCGAAGGGCCGCCCTACGCCGAAGCGTGCTGTGGCCCAGTCGCAGCGCAAGGCCGTGGTGGCCTCGACCGGCAACCGCAAGGAGGATGCCAAGCGAGCCCGAGAGCGCCGTCGCACAGAGATGGCCAAGCAGCGCGAAGCGCTGGCCAGCGGCGACGAGCGTTATCTGCCCGCGCGTGACAAGGGCCCCGTCCGCAAGTTCGTCCGCGACTACGTGGACTCCCGCTTCTCGGTCGCCGAGATGTTCCTGCCCCTGGCAGTGATCATCCTGGTGCTCAGCATGGTGCGGCAGCCGCAGATCCAGAACATCGCGCTGCTGCTGTGGCTCGGCGTGATCGCTCTGATCATCCTCGACTCCATCGGCCTGGTGTTCCGCCTCCGCAAGGCGCTGGGCGAGCGCTTCGCGAACGAGCCCCGCCGCGGCGCCGTCGCGTACGGCCTCATGCGCACCCTCCAGATGCGCCGGCTGCGCCTGCCGAAGCCGCAGGTCAAGCGCGGGGAACGGCCCTGAGCGGAGGGACGCCCGGAGCATCGGGGGCGTCGGGGGAAGGTTTCTCCTGGGGAGGCCCGGGGGGAGCCCGCCTGTGGCTGGAGGGCCTGGGCGGACTGCGCAACGCCGTCCGCCAGGAACTCGTGGGCCGGCAGGTCGACGAGCAGATCGCGCACCGCTTCCCCGTGGGGCAGCGGCTGCGCGTCCTCGACGTCGGCATGGGCCAGGGCACCCAGGCGCTGCGCCTCGCCCGCGCCGGGCACAAGGTGACGGGTCTGGAGAAGGACCCGGGAATGCTGGCCGTCGCCCGTGAGGCGCTGGACGCGGAACCCGCCGGGATCCGCGACCGGGTCCGGCTCATGGAGGGCGACGGCCGCGAGACCGGCGCCCACTTCCTGCCGGGCAGCTTCGACGTCGTGCTGTGCCACGGGGTGCTGATGTACGTACCCGAGCCGGACGCCATGCTCGCCGGGCTCGCCCGCATGCTGGCGCCCGGCGGACTGCTGTCCCTGCTGGTGCGCAACGGCGACGCGCTCGCCATGCGGCCGGGGCTGAGCGGTGACTGGGACGGCACGCTGGCCGCCTTCGACGGCGTCGAGTACACGAACCGGCTGGGCCTGGACGTACGGGCCGACCGGCTGGCCGGACTGACGGCCACGCTGAACGGCATCGGGGCGCCGCTGGGTGCCTGGTACGGCGTACGCGTCTTCACGGACGGCACCGAGGCCGGCGAGAGCCTGCCGCCCGAGGACGAGCTGGAGCGGCTGCTGGCCGCGGAGGAACGCGCCGGGCGGACCGACCCCTACCGGGGTGTGGCCGCGTTGCTGCACCTCTGTGGGGTGCGGGGCTGACCCCCGCTGCGCGGGGCGTTTGCGGGGGCTCCGCCCCCACACCCTCCCCCAGACTCCGTCCGGGGGGACCCCCAGCGCCTCAAACGCCGGCGGGGCTGGATTCGCCCTGCGGGCAAACCAGCCCCGCCGTTGGAAGCCTCAGGCCCCCAGGGCCTCGCGCAGGCTCATCGTGTAGAGCTCGGTCCCGGCGTCGTCGGACAGCTTGACCTGCTCGACGCCGCCTTCCAGCAGGTCCTTCCAGTACTCACCGATCCAGGACTCCGCGTCCCCCTGCGTGGTGAACTCCTCCGGTACCACCGACGGGCTCGTCTCGGTGCCTTCGGCCGTCTCGAACCGCCACGTCCACGCCATGTCCGCCTCCGTTGCTCGTCCGCTGCTCGCACGCTGCTCACCTTGAGTCTGCCCGCAGAGTAACCGGGCGCGCAGCAGTCTCGGCGACGCGGGAGGATCATCCTGTGGAACTCACTCTGCTCGGCACCGGCACACCCGAGGGCCTGCCCCGCCCCGGCTGTCCCTGTGCGGCCTGCGCGGTCTCCGTCGGCATGCGGTCGCGTGCCGCCACGGCCGTCCTCGTCGACGGGGCACTGCTGCTCGACCTGACCCCCGGGGCGGTGCTGGCCGGCGCCCGGGCCGGGCATTCGCTGGCCGGCGTACGGCAGGTCCTGCTCACCCACCCGCACGACGGGCCCGCCATGGAGCTGCCGCCCGGGCTGCCGGCCGCGGGGCGGGTGCCGGACGGGCGGGAGCTCTCGGTGATCTCCGGGCACCGGGTACGGGCCGTGCCGATGGACGCACCGGGCACCGGGTACGAGGTGACCGGCCCGGACGGCGGCCGGCTGCTGTACCTGCCGCCCGGCGGCGCCCCGGCCGGAACCAACGGCAGGACGGGCCTGCGTCCGTACGACATGGTCCTCGCCGACGTGCTGGGACGGCCCGAGGCCCTCGCCCGGCTACGGGCGAGCGGCGCGGTGGGCCCGGCCACGGACGTGATCGCCGTCCACCTCGACCACGACACCCCGCCGGGCCGGGAGCTGGAGCGCCGGTGCGCGGCCGCCGGGGCCCGGGCGGTGCCTGACGGGACCACCGTGATCGTCGGGGAGTACCACGCGGTACCGGACCTGCCGCGCCGGACGCTGGTTCTCGGCGGGGCCCGCTCCGGCAAGTCCTTCGAGGCGGAGCGGCGGCTGGAGTCCTTCCCCGAGGTGGTCTACGTGGCCACCGGCGGCACCCGCGACGGTGACGCCGAGTGGGCGCAGCGGGTGGGCCTGCACCGGGAGCGCAGGCCGGCGAGCTGGCGGACGCTGGAGACCTGCGAACTGGTCCCGCTGCTCGCCGAGGGAGGACCGCCGCTGCTCATCGACTGTCTGGCGCTGTGGCTGACGGACGCGATGGACCGGGCCGGCGCCTGGGACGACGCGGTGTGGGCCAAGGGCGGGCAGCACCAGCTGCGCGACCGGGCCGCCGAGCTGGTGGCGGCGCTGCGCGCGACCCGTCGCCGGGTGGTGCTGGTCAGCAACGAGGTGGGCTCGGGGATCGTCCCCGCGACGGCCTCGGGCCGCCGCTTCCGCGACGAGCTGGGCCGCCTCAACACCGCGGTGGCCGGGGAGTGCGAGCAGGTGCTGCTGGTCGTCGCGGGGCAGGCGCTCGTACTCAAGGAATAGCCGAGGAACAGCCGAGGAACAGCCGGGGTGATCCCGTGAAGCCCTCACGTACCGCCGGAGAGAGAACCGGTCTCGCCGCCTTCGCCGGGTGCTGCCTGCTGGGCGGCGGCAACGCGGTGGGGGTGAGGTTCAGCAACCGCGAACTCGACCCGCTGTGGGGCGCGTCGGTGCGGTTCGGGGCGGCCGCGGTGGTGCTGCTGGCCGTCATGGCCGTCATGCGCCTCGCGCTGCCGCGCGGGCGGGCGCTGGCCGGCGCCGTGCTGTACGGGGTCCTCAACTTCGGGGTGACCTTCGCGCTGGCCTACTACGCGCTGGTCCGCGTCCACGCGGGGCTGGGTCAGACGCTGCTGGCCCTGGTTCCGCTGGTGGCGCTGCTGCTGGTGGTGGCGCAGCGTCAGGAACCCTTCCGGAAGTCCGCGCTGCTGGGCACGCTCGTCGCGGCCGCCGGGGTGGCGCTGGCCTCGCGGACTCCGCTGCAGGGCGATGTGCCGGTGCTGTCCCTGCTGGCGGTCCTGGGCGCCGTACTGTCCTTCGCCGAGGCGACCGTGCTCGTGCACCGCCTGCCGCCGGTCCACCCGGTGACGATGAACGCGGTGGGCATGACGGCCGCGACGGTGGTGCTGCTCGCCGGCTCCTTCGTCGCCGGGGACACGTGGAGGCTGCCGGAGCGGACGGCGACCTGGTGGGCGCTGGCCTACATGGTCGTGGCGGGCTCGGTGCTGACGTTCGTCTTCTATCTGGTGGTGGTGCGCCACTGGGGCGCGTCCCGCGCGGCGTACGTCTTCGTCGTCATCCCGGTGGTCACGATCGTGCTGTCGGCATGGCGCGACGACGAGCAGCTGACGGTGGGTCTGCTGCTGGGCGCGCCCCTCGTCATGGCGGGCGTCTACACCGGGGCCCTGAGGCCCGGCCGGCACCGGGACACCCCCTGAGGGGAGGGCCTCACCGGCTGTACTCTCTGGCAGATGAGCACGCTGAATCTCGACGACTTCTCCGATCTGATCGAGCGCCCCGACGGGGGCGTCCGGCGTGATGCCGAGGAACGCCGTGAACGGCTGGCCGTACCGCCCGGCGCGCTGGGCCGGCTCGACGAGCTCGCCGAGTGGCTCGCCGCCGCTCAGGGGCAGGTGCCGGTCAAGCCGATCGAGCGCCCCCGCGTGGTGCTGTTCGCCGCCGACCACGGGATCGCCGCCGAGGGCGTCTCCGCCCGGGCCGCCTCCTCCGCCCACGAGCTGGTGCGGGCCGTGCTCGACGGGGCCAGCCCCGTCTCGATCCTCGCCGGGCGGCTCGGGGCCACCGTGCGGATCGTCGACGCCGGGCTCGACTGCGACCCCGCGCTGCTCCCCGAGGACGTGGTCAGGCACCGCGTCCGGCGCGGCAGCGGGCGGATCGACGTGGAGGACGCGCTCACCGTCGAGGAGGCCCGGGCGGCCCTGGAGCTCGGGATCCGGATCGCCGACGAGGAGGCGGACTCCGGTACGGACCTGGTCGTCCTCGGCGATCTCAGCGTCGGCGGCACCACGGTGGCCGCCACCCTCGTCGCCGCCCTGTGCGGAACCGACGCCTCCGTGGTCACCGGCCGCGGCGGCCTGCCCATCGACGACCTGGCCTGGATGCGCAAGTGCGCCGCGATCCGCGACGCGCTGCGCCGGGCCCGGCCGGTCCTCGGCGACCAGGTCGCGCTGCTGGCCGCGGTCGGCGGCGCCGACCTGGCCGCCATCACCGGTTTCCTGCTCCAGTGCGCGGTGCGCCGTACGCCGGTCATCCTCGACGGCGTCGTCTCGGCGGCCTGCGGTCTGGTCGCCCAGCGGGCCGCGTTCCGCGCTCCCGACTGGTGGCTGGCCGGTCAGGCGAGCGGCGAGCCCGGCCAGGCGAAGGCCCTGGACCGGATGGCGCTCAACCCTGTGCTCGACCACGGCGTCACAGTGGGCGAAGGTACCGGGGCATTGCTGGCACTCCCCCTGGTCCAGGCCGCCGCCGCACTCGCGGCGGAACTCCCTGAACCGGCGGCGCAGGAGCCGACGGAGTGAGCCACCGGGGCCCGCGGTCCTGACCAGTCCGCGAACCCCGGACCAGCCCACTATGGACAGCGACGCCCCATATGATCGCTTTTTATGGGAGAGGTCCGTTTGACCAGCGCAGAAACCGACCGCGGCGCCGTACCGGTGCCCGGGCCGGCATCCGGAAGGAAAGAGACCGGCGGCGATCCCGCCGGCAAGGCGGCGGGGGGCGGCCGGGAGACCGGCCGGGGGAGCGCCCGTTCACGGCGGGGGGCCGCGTTCGCGGTCTGGTACCTGCGCGTTGTCACCTTCGTCAACTTCCTCAGCGCGGTGTGGGTTTCGCTCGGGCAGGATCTGCGCCGGCACAACACCGACGACTTCTACACCCCGTACCTGCTCACGGCCGGCTTCGCCTCCGGGCTCTTCTGCCTGCTGCTGGCGGTCACCATGGGCCGCCGCAAGCGGGCCGCCTGGATCCTGAACCTGGTGCTGGGCGGGATGATGCTGCTCGACTTCGCCCGCGCGGCCTTCGTCCCGTGCGACGGCTGGTCCCCCGGCGACTGCTACCCGGCGTTCCGCGAACACGCGCAGAACTGGGTCTCCCTGGGCCTGACCGCGGCCTTCGTCGCC
Organism: Streptomyces sp. NPDC048258; assembly: GCF_043201995.1. Classification (NCBI taxonomy): domain Bacteria; kingdom Bacillati; phylum Actinomycetota; class Actinomycetes; order Kitasatosporales; family Streptomycetaceae; genus Streptomyces; species Streptomyces sp. NPDC048258. Next base: position 759,444 of record NZ_JBICZH010000001.1, on the reverse strand, counting down.
GCCCTGCTGCTGGGCCGCCGGGAGTTCTACGCCAAGGGCGACCGCTCCAACCCCGCACTCGCCACCGTCGTCGCCGCCGTCGGCCTGCTGTTCACCTCGCTGGTCGCGGCGCTGCTCGTCGGCGCCACCAACACCGCGCCCGACGCCGCCGATGCCACCTTCCTGACCCGCTGGCGGTACGGCGCGATGCGGCTCATCACCCTGGACCCGGACGCCAGGGCCTACAGCACCATCACCACGCCCGGCTGGGTGGACGTGTTCGTCAACGTGGTGTCGATGCTGCTGCTGCTCGCCGTGCTGTTCGCGGCCTTCCGCTCGCGCCGCGCCGTCGACCCCCTCTCCGAGGAGGACGAGGAGCGGCTGCGGGCGCTGCTCGCCAGGCAGGGCGACCGCGACTCGCTCGGCTACTTCGCGCTGCGCCGCGAGAAGTCCGTCATCTGGTCCCCCACCGGCAAGGCCGCCGTCACCTACCGGGTCGTCGGCGGGGTCTCGCTGGCCTCCGGCGACCCGATCGGCGACCCCGAGGCCTGGCCCGGCGCCATCGAACCGTGGCTGGCCGAGGCGCGCGAGCACGGCTGGGTACCGGCCGTGATGGGCGCGAGCGAGGAGGCCGGGCAGATCTACGCCCGGCACGGCCTGGACGCGCTGGAGCTCGGTGACGAGGCGATCGTGGAGACCGCCGAGTTCACCCTGGAGGGCCGCGCCATGCGGACCGTCCGGCAGGCGTACAACCGGGTCAAGCGGGCCGGGTACACCGTCCGCATCCGCCGCCACGCCGACATCCCGGCCGAGGAGATGGACGAGCTGCTGCGGCGCGCCGACGACTGGCGCGACGGCGCGACCGAGCGCGGCTTCTCGATGGCACTGGGCCGGCTGGGCGACCCCGGCGACGGCCAGTGCGTGATGCTGGAGTGCACCGACGGCAACGGCGATCTGCGGGCCGTGCTGTCCTTCGTACCGTGGGGGCCCAAGGGCCTGTCGCTGGACCTGATGCGCCGTGACCGGGACTCCGAGAACGGCCTGATGGAGTTCATGGTCATCGAACTCCTCGAACGCTCCAGGGAGATCGGCGTCACCCAGGTCTCGCTGAACTTCGCGATGTTCCGGTCCGTCTTCGAGCGCGGGTCCCGGCTCGGCGCGGGTCCGGTGCTGCGGATGTGGCGCTCGCTGCTGAGCTTCTTCTCGCGCTGGTGGCAGATCGAGTCCCTCTACCGGGCCAACGCCAAATACCGGCCGATCTGGGAACCGCGGTTCATGCTCTTCGAGAAGAGTTCGGACCTGCTGCGGATCGGAATCGCGGCGGGCCGGGCCGAGGGCTTCCTGGAAGCCCCCGGTCTGCCGAAGTGGCTGCACCGCAGACACCTGGAGACCCGCCGTTGACAGCGTGGACCACCTCCTCACCGCGGCGGTTCGCGCGCCGCGAGTGGGGGCCCCTGTGCCGGACCGTCCGGGACGCGCTCGTCCACGAGAAGTGGCGGGCGGTCCCGATGACCCTCGGCGCGGTCTGCCTGACCTCGGTCTTCCAGATCGTGCAGAACACCTCCTGGGGGTTCCAGCCGGTACAGAACCTCGGATCGGTCAAAGCCGTCGACCCGCTGTGGCTGGCCCTGCTGCGGACCCCCCTGTCGCTGTTCGTGCCCGCCCTGGACCTGCCGGTGTGGGGGGCGCTCGCGCAGATCCTGCTCGTCCTCGGCATCTCGGAGATCTGCATCGGCTGGTGGCGCACGCTGGTGATCGGCTACGTCGCCACGCTCGCCGGGACCACCTACGCGCGGATCGGCCTCTCGCTGGGCCCCGACCACCCCTTCGGCCTGCCCGTGTCCGACCGGATCGTCAACGACACCGGGCCCTCGGCGGCGGTGGTCGGCCTCGCCATCTACGTCTGCTGGCGCTACCGGGCCTACCTGACCGGCGCGGTGGTGGTGCTGGCGATGATCGGTGAGGTGCTCGTCAAGGACAACCTGGCGGGCAAGGAGCACCTGGTGGCCATCGCCGCCGTGATGGCCGTGTGCGTGGTCCGGGCGAGATGGGGGCCGGAGCGCTCCCGGCTGCCGCTGGGCGGCCGCCCGCCGCCGCTGGACACCCGGCCCGGATGAGCCGGCCCGGATGAGCCGGCCCGGATGAGCCGGCCGGGGCAGGCCGTACCGTATCGGGGTGACGACAGACCTCGGGCGGTTCGCGCCCACCCGGCAGTGGATGCGGGCCCACCCGCTCGCCACCGATGCCGTGCTCGCGTTCGGGGCGTTCGTCTCCATGGTCGTCGGGTCCTTCGCCGATCCGCACGGGCCGCACGGGCCCACCTTCGGGACGCGGACCCCCGAGCCGTTCTCGCTGCTGCTGATGCTGCTCGGCGCGGCCGCCCTGGTCTTCCGGCGCCGACGGCCGCGCACCGTGCTCGCCGTGACCTGCGGGCTCTCGCTGCTGGAACTGACCACCGGGGAACCGCGGGCGCCCGTCGCCATGTGCACGGTGATCGCCCTGTACACGGTGGCCGCGCGCACCGACCGGCCCACGACCTGGCGGATCGGGCTGCTCACCATGGCCGGGCTGACCGGCGTGGCCATGCTCGCCGGGCCCCTGCCCTGGTACGCGCAGGAGAACCTCGGGATCTTCGCCTGGACCGGGATGGCCGCGGCCGCGGGTGACGCCGTACGCAGCCGGCGGGCCTTCGTCGACGCCATCCGGGAACGGGCCGAGCGCGCCGAGCGGACCCGGGACGAGGAGGCGCGGCGCCGGGTCGCCGAGGAGCGGCTGCGGATCGCCCGGGACCTGCACGACGTGGTGGCCCACCACATCGCCCTGGTAAACGTGCAGGCGGGGGTGGCCGCGCACGTCATGGACAAGCGGCCGGACCAGGCCAAGGAGGCCCTGGCCCACGTACGGGACGCCAGCCGCTCGGCGCTGAACGAGCTGCGGGCGACGGTCGGGCTGCTGCGGCAGTCCGGCGACCCGGAGGCGCCGACCGAGCCCGCGCCCGGACTGGCCGTCCTGGACGAGCTGGTGGACACCTTCCGGCACGCCGGGCTGCCGGTGGAGGTCATCGTCCAGCTGGGGCGCGGGGAGGGCCCGCTGCCCGCCGCCGTGGACCTCGCGGCGTACCGGGTGATCCAGGAGGCGCTGACCAACGTACGCAAGCACGCGGGCCCGGGGGCGCGGGCGGAGGTCAGCGTGGTGCGGGTCGGGCCCTCGGTGGAGGTGACCGTGCTCGACGACGGGGGCGTCTCGGCGGACCCGGCCCCGGACCCCGCCGACCCGGGCGGCGGCCACGGCCTGCTCGGCATGCGCGAGCGCACCGGCGCCCTGGGCGGCTCCTGCTTCGCGGGGCCCCGGTACGGGGGCGGCTACCGGGTCCACGCCATCCTGCCGGTGGCCTAGCCTCGCCCCTTCAGCCCCGCCTGGAGGGCGCCCTTTCGCCGGGGCCATCCCAGCCCGCCAGGGGGCGAACCCAGCCCGGCCGGGGGTGACCCGGCGAAGCTGGGTTTGCCCGGGCGGGGCCGGGTCTGCCCAGGCAGGGCTCGGCGTGGCTAGGGGCAGGTCTTGCGCCAGCGGCCGAGGTCCTCCCGCTTCTGCAAGGAGCTCAGCTTCAGGTCGCGCGAGCGCTCGCAGAAGCGGCTCGCCGGAAGCTCGTACTCGACGTGGAAGACCGCCTTCCCGGCCTCGATGAACGGGCTCAGCCGCTCGCACTCCCCGTACTGGGCGCACTGCTCGTTGACCGCGAAGTCGAACTCCCCCACCAGCTGCGGGATCTGGTCGAGGTCGTTCTTCAGGCCGACCGCCAGGCCCCGGTCGTGGGCGAGCTTCGCGATCAGCCGGTTGTAGCGCAGCTGGTCCTCGGCGGTGAGCGGGAAGCCCGAGGTGTTGGCGTAGCCGTCCATGTTGTCCGGCTCCACCGCGTCGAAGCCCTTGTCCCGGCACATGTCGAACCGCTTGGCCATCAGCGGCTCCAGCTCCGCGACCCGCCGGATGTCCAGCCAGCGCTCGCCGTCCCAGCCGTTGCCCTCGCCGAGCATCGACTCGGGGAACGCGGCGGCGTCCGGCCGGAAGTCCTCCCAGGCGCCGGTGGACAGGTAGCAGACGGTCCGGCGGTCGGCCCGCTTCAGCGCGGCGACCTGCTCCTTGGTGGTGTGGAACCCGTCGACGTCGTACACCGCCGCCTTCACCGAGGTATCGAGCTTCCCGGTGAGCTGCCATTGCCAGCTGACGCCGGGCCGGGGCTGCCAGCGCTCCCCGGGCGCCGGGGCGGGCGACACGTCGTCGGGCCCCTCGTCGGACCCCACGACGGTGCAGGCGGCGGCGAGGAACAGGAGCGGAACGAGCAGCAGGAGCGGTCGGCGTCTCATGCCGTGGCCTCCAGGGCGTACGGGAGGGTCCCCCACGGGTGCGCGCCGGTCCCGGGGACCGCGCAGTGCACCGCGGCCCGCCGCTGCTCGGCGAGTTCGGCGGCGGGCGCGCCCGGCGGGACGGCGTAGACGAGGTGGCAGAACCGCTGGGCGGGGTGGTCGGCGGTCCAGGGCGGTACGGCGCCCGCGTCCCGGTAGGCGTCCCAGGGGCCCTCGAAGGTGACGAGGAGGTCGGCGAGGTCGGCGTAGCCGGGGTGCGGGTGGACCCCGTGGTTGAGGACGAGGGTACGGGCGCCCGCGGCCCGGGCGGCGACGGCGAGCCGCCCGTAGTGCGGCAGCAGTTCCGGGTCGGAGGCGGCCTGGTCGAGGAAGGCCCCGTCGGTGCCGTACCAGTCGCGGTGGCGCAGCAGGTCGCGCACCACGGCGGCGTGCGGGCGGCGCCCGTAGTCGGTGTCGGTGTAGCCGAGGACGGCCACCCCGGCCGCCCGCAGCCGTTCGGCGACGAGGGCGAACCGCTCGTCGGGGGCGTCGCCCGGCCCGCTGGCGGGGTTGAGCACCACCGAGTGGAGCCGGCCCGCGGAGCGGATGAGCCGCTCCCAGTCCTCGGGCCGGTCGGCGGGATGCTCGTAGAGGGGCACCAGCAGCATGGGGTCCTTCTTCGCCTTCACGTCGTTCACCGGTGGGCCGTCGCACGGCCCAGGAGCAGGCAGACCAGGACGGCGAGCGTGGCCGCGGCGGCGGCCGCCACCACCAGCTGGACCGCCCGGGGCGCTCCCAGCCCGGTCAGCAGGGCCAGGCTCTGCGCGACGGCGGCCGAGGCGCAGACCACGGCCGCGGGCCGGACCGCCCCGAAGGACTGGAGCAGCAGCCCGGTCCACATCACGGCGCCGAGGAGGAGCAGGGTCAGGGCACGGACCCCGGTCAGGGCCGGGGCGCCCGGCCAGAGCAGGGTGCCGGCCAGCCCCAGGGCCAGCAGCACCGCCAGGTACGCGGCGAGGCACTGGGCCAGTGTGGAGAGCATCCGGCGCCGGAAGGCCTCGGGCGAGCGGGCCGCCCGGAGTCCGGCGAGGCTGCCGCTGCGGAACCGGTGCAGGAGCCATTCCGCGGGGCCCATGCTGAGGGTGAGGGCCACCGCCGAGGGGGCGGCGACGGCCTCGGCGGGACCCCCGGCGAGCACCTCCCCGAGGGCGGCGTACAGCACGAGCAGACCGGTGCCGAGGCCGAAGACCCCGTACGGGACGGAGTCCCCCAGCCGCGGCCCGCGCGGGGCGAACTCCTCCTCGGGGCCGCGCAGCATCCGCCAGAGCACGGGGCCGGCTCCGGGGCGGCGCGCCGCCCAGCCGCGGACGCGGGCGGCGGCGGCCCGCGCGCCCTCTGCCAGCGGGAGTTCCCGTACGGCCAGGGTGCAGGCGGCCAGCAGGGACAGCACGAGCAGGGTCACGCGGACCCGCACGGGCAGGTCCACGAAGAGCGCGAGCAGGGCCCCGGCGGCCATCGGGCCGAGCGCGGCGAGCAGCACCCGCTCCCGGCCGAGGACGAGCAGGACGGTCGCGGCGCCGACGTAGAGGGCCTGACCGGCGGCGAAGGCGTACGAGAAGGGCGGCCCGCCGGGTACCGCCAGCGCGGCGGCGGTGCCCAGCAGCGACCCGGCGGGGGCGCCGGCGAGCAGCGTCCGCCCGGCGGCGGCCCGGTCGCCGAGCCCGAGCCAGGAGTAGGCGCGGTGCGAGAGGGTCTGGTCCCATACCCAGCCGATGAGCGCCCCGGCGAGCAGGGTCAGGGTCCCGGCGGGCAGGCCGAGGCGGTCCTTCGGCCCGTCGAGCAGCGGTGCGCCGAGGACGTAGGCCAGGCCGGGCAGGGCGAAGATCACCCCGCGCAGCAGGCAGGCGGTGAGCGAGACCTTCCAGGGGTCGGGGACCTCGGGCTCCGGGAAGGAGCGCGGCACCCGGGCGTAGAGCTCCTCGGCGAGCGCGAAGGAGTCGTGGCGGCCGTAGGTGAGCCGGATGTACTCGTCGGTCATGCCGTCGGATTCGAGGACGGCGGCGATCTCGTCCGGGTGGACGGCCGCGGCGATGAACACGTCGAAGCGTTCGGCGAGTTCGTCCATGGGATCGGCGGCCGGAGGAACGGTACGCCGGGGCCGCGGGATCGCGGGCAGCGTGTCGCCGCCCGGGATCTTGAGCCAGAGGGATCCGCTCACCACAGGCTCCCGTCGGCGGCGAGTTCGCGGTACCAGGGGTCGGCGAGCCGCTGGGTCCAGTCGTCGCCCTCGCGGACGGGCAGGACGGGCTGGCCGGCGAGTTCCCGGTAGATGTGCCGGAAGCCGTCCACGGACTGGTGGAGGGTGAACTTCTCCACCACCCGTTTGCGGGACATCCGGCCGAGCTCGGCGCGGCGTTCGTCGTCGCGGAGCAGGGCGAGGGTGGCGCGGGCCATGGTCTCGGGCTCGCGCGGCGGGACGACGAGGCCGGTGTCGCCGACGGCCTCGCGGACTCCGCCGACATCGGTGGAGACGGTGGTGCGGCCGCAGGACATGGCCTCGATGATGCTGAAGGGGAAGCCCTCGCTGATGGACGAGAGCATCACGACGCTGCCGGCCGCGTACGCCTGCGCGACCTGCTCGATGCGGCCCTCGAACGAGATCCCGTCGGTCACCCCGAGCTCGGCGGCGAGCTTCTCCAGGCGGAGCTTGTACGGCTCGCAGCCGGCCGGGACGGGGCCGAAGAGGCGCAGTCGCAGGGCGGGCAGCTCCGCGCGCATGAAGGCGTAGGCCCGGATGAGGGTTTCGAGGTCCTTGATGGGGTCGATGCGGCCGCACCAGCTGAGCGTGGGCACCTCGGGCTCGGGGCCGGCGTCGGGGAAGGCGTGCGGGTCGACGCCGTTGTAGACGGTGCGGATCCGGTCGGAGGCGGCGCCTCCGCGCTCTTCCCAGCGGCGGTTGTACTGGTTGACGGGGGTGATCAGGTCGGCCTGCCGGTACCCCTCGGTGTTGAGCTCGCGGTAGAAGCCGAGCATGAGCGCCTTGACGGGCCAGCGCTGTGCGGCGCTGCGGTAGCCGAGGTAGCGCTCGCGCAGGTAGATGCCGTGCTCGGTCAGGAGGAAGGGCACCTTGTCGAGGTAGGCGGCGGCCAGGGCCGGGAGGGTGGCGAGGCCGCTGCTGACGGCGTGCGCGACGCTGTCGGGCGGGATCCGCACGGCCAGCGGGCGCAGCGCGTGCTCCAGCAGGTCGGTGGCGGTGAGCGCGTCGTGGATGGTGGGCTCGGCGGCCGCGGTGGCGAGGCCCGGGCGGGTCCACACGGTCATCAGCAGGCGCAGGACGGACTCGGAGCGCAGGGCCGGGGCGAGCTTGCCGGCCCGGGCGAGGACGGCCAGTTCGCGCAGGGCCCCGGAGAATCCGCCGTGGCTGGGGTCGAGCAGGGAGAGCAGGAAGGTTTCGTAGACCTCGGTGAAGCTGCGGTGGGCCTTGCCGCGCAGGGCCGATCGGCGGCCGCGTCGGGGCGTGGGGCCCCAGAGCGGTACGACGGTGTGCCGGTAGACGTTGCGCGGGAGTTCCCAGGTGACCGGCTCGCGTCCGGAGCCGGTCAGGGCTATGACGTTGAAGTCGACCTCAGGCATGCCTCGGACCAGTTGGTCGCACCAGGTGCTGACGCCCCCGTGGACGTGCGGGTAGGTGCCTTCGGTGAGCATGGTGACATGACGCCCATGGCTCATGCGGTGTGTCCCCCCAGGACGGAAAAGGGGCCGGCGCCCGTGGGTTCGCGGAGCGCCGGCGCTAGGTCGTTCTCGTGGCGGCTTACTGCTGTTCGGCCCGGACGGTCAGCTGGGCAGCTTGAGCGTGACGGCGCTCTGGAGCAGCTCGGGCTGGGTCCAGGTGGAGCGGGTGCCCGCATAGGCGGTGCCGAAGTCGGCCGTGCCGAGCAGGAGTTGCTTCTTGGTCCCGTTGGGGGCGGTCACCGGGGCGACGACCCCGGAGGGCGCCTTGACGGTGACGGTGGTGCCGACGCGGTAGGCGGTGACCTTGCCGGCCGCGAGCGCCTTGTCCCAGGCGGCGCGGCGGCCGAGCTCGACGCCGGTGTCCTTCATGCTCTGGTTGACGATCGGCGCGCTGGGCGCGTAGAGGGTCCGGTACGTGTCGAGGACCTGGTCGAGCACCGGGTAGAGGGTGCGGTCCTCGGCGAGGTTGGACTGGTGGACGTAGTGCGGGCGCGGGTCGTTGGCCAGCACGTGGCGCAGGGCGGTCCGGGCCTCCTGGGGGACGATGTGGTTGAGGTAGCCGGTGTTCGGGTCCACCGGGGCCGGCAGGCAGGTGGACGTCGCCGGGTTGTCCTCGCAGACGCCGCTGCCGCCGTCGGCGCGGCTGGTGTAGATCCAGTTGTACTCGTCGGCCATCTCCGCGTTGGTGCCCGTGTTGTAGTACACGTTCATCGGGTGGCGGGGCACGGTCAGGGCGGCGCCTACCGCCCGCTGCGCGGGTTCGCGGGAGTTGTCGCTGCCCGCCCACTTGATGCCGTTGTCGGCGAAGGCGCCGGCCAGGTTGGGGTTGTCCTGTTCCTGCTGCGGCGAGGTCTTGAGGCCCGAGTGCTCGCCGGTGACGATCTCGGTCCGGTCGGTGGTGATGCCCTTGGACGCGGCCCAGTTGTTGTTGTCGCGGATCTGCGCGGAGATCTCGGCCCGGCTCATCCACTGGATGGCGCCCTGGGCGTTCTTCACGCAGCTCCAGGGCACGGTGGTGGTGTTCTGGACGCAGCCGAGGAAGGGGTGCGTGTAGGTGTGGTTCATCCAGCGGTACTTGGCCCGGTCGGCCACCAGCTGGGCGGTCAGGGCGTCGGTGCCGCCGTTCTCGGCCTTCCACTCCTCGCCGGCGCCCGCGTTGAAGAGCATGTCGAGCTTGAAGCTCTTGGTCTGCTGCCACTGCGCCGCGTACTGGGCGTCGGCGGCGGTCATCCGGATGGTGCTCTCCTTGCCCTCGCCCCCCGCGCAGGCGTAGTCGCCGGGCGTGCAGTTGAGCTCCTTGTTCCAGCGCGCGTCCGGTGCGAAGACGTCGTCGACGTGGACCGCGAAGTAGTTGCGGCTCTGGCCGAGGTGGACCCCCTGGGTGAGCCACTCGACGATCCCGCGGGCCAGCAGCCGGAACTGCCGCTGGTACTGGTTGTAGCCGAAGGTGACGACCAGCTCGCTGCGCCCGTCGTGGGTGTACTCGCCGAGGAGCGAGGCCCGTCCGGAGCCGACGGGGGCGTCGAGGTAGCTGGTGTAGCCGGCCCGCGGCTTGCCCATGAACCCGAAGCTCTCGGGTACGAGCGCGGAGTTGTCCTCGAAGGCGACCTGTCCGCCGAGGTAGCCGAAGGGTCCGGCCTTGCCGGCCGCGGTGACCGCGGCCTCGGTGCCGTCGAGCTGGCCGCTGAAGCCGCCGTTGTCGGTGTACTCCAGCCCGACGCCCGGGTGGGCCCAGGTGTAGGCGTCCACCTGGCGGATCCCGTACGTCGTCTCGTACGCGGTGAGCGCGGCCATCTCGGCCGAGCCCTCGCCGAAGGGGTTCTCGTTCGGCAGGACGACGCCCTGGTACTTGGCGCGCGGGCGGCCGTCGACCGTGTCGCTGAGGAAGCCCGCGTTGATGACCGGGCGGCCGCTGCTGCCCAGCTGCACACGGGTGTACGGGACGCCGGTGTCCCGCAGTTCCGCGGTGATCGCCTCGACCGAGCTGCCGCCGTCGTCGACGACGAGCACCTTCAGGTCGATGCGCGCGGCCGTGGCCGCCTGGGCGGTCGCGGCTGGTACTGCCACGGACACCAGGGCTGCCGCGGCCATGGCGGCGGCGATCCTGTTCATCCGGTTCTTGTTGACCATTTCGGCCTTTCCCCCCGCAGGCATCCCTCGACACGGCCCTGTGGCGGTCGGCCGGGCCGGGGAGGCTCTGTGGAAATCATGCAAAGGAACCCCGCGTCCCCTTGCGAGAGTGGACCGAGTCTTTCGGACCTCGTCAGGTCTACGAGGCAAACCTGGAGCAGAGTCCACAGATGGGTGAACCTGATGGCCCCTTGATCGAACAACTTGCCAAACCTTCGAGTGACGTACGGAAGAGCCCGTGCGCGTAGGCTCATTTCTGGCGGCCGTCGGGCCCGAATACGATCGCTACGGATGGCCGTCCACCCACTCGGCCCACACACACAAACGGAAGCGAGACTTCACCACCGTGACTGCTCTGACTCTCAGCACCTCCGGCGCGGCGACGCTGCGCGCCGACGCCCTCGTCGTCGGTGTCGCGAAGGGCCCCAAGGGCCCGGTCGTCGCCGCGGGCGCCGAGGCCGTGGACAAGGCGTACGACGGTAAGCTCGCCGCCGTGCTCGACGCGGTCGGCGCCTCGGGCGCCGAAAGCGAGATCACCAAGCTGCCGGCCCCGGCGGGCCTGAAGGTCCCGATGGTGCTGGCGGTCGGGCTCGGCCCCGTTCCGGAGAAGGACGAGTCGTTCGACGAGGAGGCGCTGCGCCGCGCCGCCGGCGCCGCCGCCCGCGCCCTGCACGGCTCCAAGAAGGCCGCCTTCGCCCTCCCCCTGGACGACGCCTCCGCCGTCACCGCCGTCGCCGAGGGCGCGCTGCTGGGCGCGTACGCCTTCACCGCCTACCAGGGCGGCGAGAAGAAGGCCGCCGGCGACAAGAACGGCGGCCCCAAGCAGCCGCTCGCCGAGATCGCCCTGCTGGGCGCCAAGCCGCGCGACAAGGAGCACAAGGCCGCGGCCGAGCGCGCCACGGTCGTCGCGACCGAGGTCAACATCGCGCGTGACCTGGTCAACACCCCGCCGAACGACCTGACCCCCGAGGCCTTCGCCGCGGTCGCCTCCGCGACCGCGAAGGAGCACGGCATCAAGGTCCAGGTCCTGGACGAGAAGGCGCTCGTCAAGGGCGGCTTCGGCGGCATCATGGGCGTCGGCAAGGGCTCCGAGAACCTGCCGCGCCTGGTGAAGCTCACCTACACCCACCCCAAGGCGGAGAAGACCCTGGCCTTCGTCGGCAAGGGCATCACCTACGACTCCGGCGGCATCTCCCTGAAGCCGGCCGGCCACAACGAGACGATGAAGTGCGACATGGCCGGCGCCGCCGCCGTCTTCGCCTCCGTCGTCGCGGTCGCGAAGCTGGGCCTCCAGGTCAACGTCACCGGCTGGCTCGCGCTCGCCGAGAACATGCCGTCCGGCTCCGCCACCAAGCCCGGTGACGTGCTGCGCATGTACAGCGGCAAGACCGTCGAGGTGCTCAACACGGACGCCGAGGGCCGCCTGGTCCTCGGCGACGCGCTGACCAAGGCCTCGGAGGACAACCCGGACGCCATCGTCGACGTGGCCACCCTGACCGGCGCCATGGTGCTGGCCCTGGGCAACCGCACCTTCGGCATCATGGCCAACGACGACGCCTTCCGTACGTCGATCCACGAGATCGCCGAGGAGGTCGGCGAGTCCTCGTGGCCGATGCCGCTCCCCGCGGACCTGCGCAAGTCCATGGACTCCCCCACCGCCGACATCGCCAACATGGGCGAGCGCATGGGCAGCGGTCTGCTGGCCGGCCTCTTCCTGAAGGAGTTCGTCGGCGAGGGCATCACCTGGGCCCACCTCGACATCGCGGGCCCGGCCTTCCACGAGGGCGCGCCGTACGGCTACACCCCCAAGGGCGGCACCGGCTCCGCCGTGCGCACCCTGGTGCGGCTGGCCGAGCGTACGGCCACGGGCGACCTGGGCTGACGCACCACATGTGAGACGTGACTCGCCCCGGGACCATGATCAGGTCCCGGGGCGCGTTCAGCTGTCGACGAAATCCGTAGGTTTCTACGCTTCGGTAACCCCTGCTTCGGACAGAAGCACCTCCCACAGACCGGGCCCGGCGTCCCGCGTTCCCCCGACAAATGCGAAGATGGGTTCTCGGCAGGACAGGGCCCCCACCACAGGGCCGAAGAAACAAGCGGCCGATTACCAGCCGCCGCCCGGTCACAGAGGACCGGTGCCCGGCGCACATGCATGGAGGACGTGACGTGGCGAACGACGCCAGCACCGTTTTCGACCTAGTGATCCTCGGCGGTGGCAGTGGCGGTTACGCCGCGGCGCTGCGCGCATCCCAGCTGGGTCTGGACGTTGCCCTGATCGAGAAGAACAAGCTCGGTGGCACCTGCCTGCACAACGGCTGCATCCCCACGAAGGCTCTGCTGCACGCGGGTGAGATCGCGGACCAGGCTCGCGAGGCCGCCCAGTTCGGTGTGAAGACCACCTTCGAGGGCATCGACATCGCGGGTGTCCACAAGTACAAGGACGAGATCATCTCGGGCCTGTACAAGGGTCTGCAGGGCCTGGTCGCCTCCCGCAAGGTGACCTACATCGAGGGTGAGGGCCGCCTCTCCTCCCCGACTTCCGTCGACGTGAACGGCCGGCGCATCCAGGGCCGCCACGTCCTGCTGGCGACCGGCTCCGTGCCGAAGTCGCTGCCGGGCCTGAACATCGACGGCAACCGCATCATCTCCTCGGACCACGCGCTGGTCCTGGACCGCGTGCCCGAGTCCGCGATCGTCCTGGGCGGCGGCGTCATCGGCGTCGAGTTCGCCTCGGCGTGGAAGTCCTTCGGCTCCGACATCACCGTCATCGAGGGCCTCAAGCACCTCGTTCCGGTCGAGGACGAGAACAGCTCCAAGCTGCTGGAGCGGGCCTTCCGCAAGCGCGGCATCAAGTTCAACCTCGGCACCTTCTTCGACAAGGCCGAGTACACCGAGAACGGCGTGCGCGTCACGCTGGCCGACGGCAAGACCTTCGAGGCCGAGGTGCTGCTGGTCGCCGTCGGCCGCGGCCCGGTCTCGCAGGGCCTGGGCTACGAGGAGCAGGGCGTCGCGATGGACCGCGGCTACGTCCTGGTCGACGAGTACATGCAGACCAACGTGCCGACCATCTCGGCCGTCGGTGACCTCGTCCCGACCCTCCAGCTCGCGCACGTCGGCTTCGCCGAGGGCATCCTGGTCGCGGAGCGTCTGGCCGGTCTCAAGACCGTCCCGATCGACTACGACGGTGTCCCGCGCGTCACCTACTGCCACCCCGAGGTCGCGTCCGTCGGCATCACCGAGGCCAAGGCCAAGGAGATCTACGGCGCGGACAAGGTCGTGGCCCTGAAGTACAACCTTGCGGGCAACGGCAAGAGCAAGATCCTGAAGACCGCGGGCGAGATCAAGCTCGTCCAGGTCAAGGACGGTGCCGTGGTCGGCGTCCACATGGTCGGTGACCGGATGGGCGAGCAGGTCGGCGAGGCCCAGCTGATCTACAACTGGGAAGCCCTGCCGGCCGAGGTCGCGCAGCTCATCCACGCGCACCCGACCCAGAACGAGGCGATGGGCGAGGCCCACCTGGCCCTGGCCGGCAAGCCGCTGCACGCACACGACTAATCGTCACGGGCGCGACGACCACTTCCGCACTTTCGTAAGGAGCAACTGAAACCATGTCGGTTTCCGTAACCCTTCCGGCGCTCGGCGAGAGCGTCACCGAGGGCACTGTCACCCGCTGGCTGAAGGCCGAGGGCGAGCGCGTCGAGGCTGACGAGCCGCTGCTCGAGGTCTCGACCGACAAGGTCGACACCGAGATCCCCTCCCCCGTGGCCGGCATCCTGGCCTCCATCAAGGTCGCCGAGGACGAGACCGTCGAGGTCGGCGCCGAGCTGGCCGTCATCGACGACGGCTCCGGCGCGGCGGCCGCGGCTGCCGCCCCGGCGGCCGAGGCCGCTGCCGCTCCGGCTCCGGTCGCCGAGGCCCCCGCGGCTCCGGCTCCGGCTCCGGTCGCGGAGGCTCCCGCCGCCGCTGCCCCGGCCGCGTCCGGCACCGATGTCGTGCTCCCCGCCCTGGGCGAGTCCGTCACCGAGGGCACCGTCACCCGCTGGCTGAAGCAGGTCGGCGAGTCCGTCGAGGCCGACGAGCCGCTGCTCGAGGTCTCCACGGACAAGGTCGACACCGAGATCCCGGCGCCGGTCTCCGGCACGCTGCTGGAGATCCTGGTCGGCGAGGACGAGACCGCCGAGGTCGGCGCCCGGCTGGCCGTCATCGGCGTGGCCGGCGCTGCCCCCGCCGCCGCTCCCGCCGCTGCCGCCCCGGCGCCGGTCCAGGCCGCCGCCCCGGTCGCCGCTCCGGCTCCGGCCGTGGCCGCCCCGGCCGCTGCCGCTCCGGCTCCCGTCGCCGCCCCGGCCCCCGTGGCCGCTCCGGCTCCGGTCCAGGCCGCCGCCCCGGTCGCCGCTCCGGCTCCGGTCCAGGCTGCCGCTCCGGCTCCGGCCGCCCCGGCCGCTCCCGTCGCCCCGGCCCCGGCCGGTGACGAGGGCGCCTACGTGACCCCGCTGGTGCGCAAGCTCGCCTCGGAGTCCGGCGTCAACCTGTCCACGGTCTCGGGCACCGGTGTCGGTGGCCGTATCCGCAAGCAGGACGTCCTGGCCGCCGCCGAGGCCGCCAAGGCCGCCGCCGCCCCGGCTCCGGCCGCGGCTGCTCCGGCCGCCAAGGCTCCGGCCGCCGCGGTCTCCGAGCTGCGTGGCCAGACCGTCAAGATGACCCGCATGCGCAAGGTCATCGGCGACAACATGATGAAGGCCCTGCACTCGCAGGCGCAGCTCAGCTCCGTGGTCGAGGTGGACATCACCAAGATCATGAAGCTGCGCGAGAAGGCCAAGGGCGCGTTCCTGGCCCGCGAGGGCGTCAAGCTCTCGCCGATGCCGTTCTTCGTCAAGGCCGCTGCCCAGGCGCTGAAGGCCCACGCGGTCGTCAACGCCCGGATCAACGAGGACGAGGGCACCATCACCTACTTCGACTCGGAGAACATCGGCATCGCCGTGGACTCCGAGAAGGGCCTGATGACCCCGGTCATCAAGGGTGCGGGCGACCTCAACCTGGCGGGCATCTCCAAGGCGACCGCCGATCTGGCCGCCAAGGTCCGCGGCAACAAGATCACGCCGGACGAGCTCTCGGGCGCGACCTTCACCATCAGCAACACCGGCTCGCGCGGTGCGCTCTTCGACACGGTCATCGTGCCGCCGAACCAGGTCGCCATCCTGGGCATCGGTGCCACGGTGAAGCGCCCGGTGGTCATCGAGACCGCCGAGGGCACCAACATCGGCATCCGCGACATGACGTACCTGACCCTGTCCTACGACCACCGCCTGGTGGACGGCGCGGACGCGGCCCGGTACCTCTCGGCCGTCAAGGCGATCCTCGAGGCCGGCGAGTTCGAGGTCGAGCTCGGCCTGTAAGGCTCTCCGCACAGCATCAGCTGTCACGAACGGCGCCCCCGCCCGGAATACCCTCCGGGCGGGGGCGCCGTCGTCCTACGCTGGGTCGTCCGGGACGACGTTGCGGGGGGCTCTGCATGGAACTCACTCGGGTGACCGATCTTGTCGTGGTGCTGCCGGGCATCATGGGCAGCACGCTGGCGAACGCCGACGGCACACCGGTCTGGGACCTGTCGGGGGGCGCCCTGTGGCGGGCCGTCCGCACCTTCGGAGGGGCGGTGAAGCGACTGCGCCTCCCCGCGGACATCGGGGACGACCATCCGGGCGACGGGGTCGTGGCCGTCGGCCTGATGCCCGACCTGCATGTGATCCCCGGGATCTGGCAGCCGGTGGACGGCTACACGGAGTTCGTGGACTGGCTCGAGGAGGAGTTCTTCCTTTCCCGCCCGTCGGCCGCGGCCCCCGGGAACCTGCTGGCGTTCCCGTACGACTGGCGCCTGTCCTGCCGGTACAACGCGGAGCGCCTGAAGCACCGTACGGAACGCGAACTGGAGCGGTGGCGGGCCTCCGCCCCCGACCGCCGCGACGCCCGGGTGATCTTCGTCTGCCACTCCATGGGCGGACTGATCGCCCGCCACTACGTGGAACGCCTCGGCGGCCACGGGATCACCCGCCGTCTGATCACCCTCGGCACCCCGCACCGCGGCTCCCTGGACGCCCTCGCCCACCTGGTGAACGGGATGCGCAAGGGCTGGGGCCCGCTCGGCGTCGACCTCAGCGCCCTGGCCCGCAGCCTGCCCTCCCTGCACCAGCTGGCTCCCGACTACGCGTGCGTGGAGGGTCCGGGCGGGCTCGCGTACGCCCGTGACCTGCCGGGGCTGCCAGGTGTCGACCCCGAGCTGCTGAAGGACGCGGGCGAGTTCCACGCCGCGCTGCGCCGGGCCGCGGACCGGCCCGTCCCCACCGAGCTGCACGCCGTCACCGGCGTCCGCCAGCCGACCGCCACCACCGCCGCGTACGACGACGACCGGCTGACCCCGCTGTGGGAGATCGACGGCACGGACGAGGGCGGCGACGGCACGGTCCCCCGCCTCTCGGCCCGTCCCGCGAACGCCTCGGGCGACGGCTACCCGGTGTCCGAGTCGTACACCCCGTGCGAGCAGCACGGCTCCCTCCAGAACCACGGCGGAGTACGGGAGGCCCTGTGGGGGCTGCTGACCGGCGAGCCCCGGTTCCACCGTGGCGACGAGGGCACCGCGCCGCTGCTGGGCGTGCTGGCGCCCTCGCTGCCCGCACCCGGCGAACCGTACGAGGTGGCCGTCACCGTCCCGCCGCGGACGCGCGGCCACGACGAGCTGCTGGTCATCGCGGAACTGCGGCCGGCCGGCGACGGCCCGCCGGTGTCCCGCTCCCTGCGCAATCTCGGCGGCGGCCGGTACGGTACGGCCTTCCCCGCCCCGGCGCCGGGGGCGTACCGGCTGGCGGTACGAGCGAACGGGCACGCGGAGTCGACCGTGACGGCGCTGGCGCTGGTGGGCGGTCCCGGTGAGTGAGCCCGACGAGGACGTCCGGGGGACGGCTCTCGGGATCGTGGTCGAGCACTACGAGAGCCCGCGGTTCCGCACGCTGACCGACGCGACGGCGCGGTTGCGCGAGCTGTGCGCGTTGCTCGAGGGGCACGGGTACCGGCCGACGGTGGTGGAGGACCCCGGCCGCGACGCCCTCCGGGCCTCGGTGACGGCCTGGAGCGACGACTGGAACGCGACGGGCGGACACGGCCCGGCCATCGTGGTGTGGTCCGGGCACGCCGTGCTCGACGACCGGGCGCTGCGGCTGATCGTGCGCGACACCCGTGCCGAGCGGGACGCGGACGGGGCGTACTCGGCCGATCGGCTGGCGTCGGCGGCCCTGTTCAGCGGGGCGGACCAGATCCTCATGCTCATCGACACCTGCTACGCGGGCGCCGGGGTCATGGAGTCCTTGCGGGAGGCGCTGGGCAAACTGGCCAAGACGAGCCTGCCGCCGGGCCGGACCGCCTGGCTCGGCATCGTGGCGAGCTGCCGCCCGCTGGAGAAGGCCGAAGCGGGCGGCATCCTGGTGAAGACCGTGACCGAGGTACTGCGCGACGGACCGCGGTCCGCGGAGTACCGCCACGAGTGGAGCCGCCGCAACGGGAGGGTCACCGGGTCGGCGGTCATGCGGGCGGTGGCCGACCAGTGGCCGCAGGAGGCCGGCCAGCGTCCGGTCCCCGCCACCATCGGCGAGGACCTGCCCATGTTCGGCAATCCGCGCCGGCGGGCCGCCCCGGAACCGGAGCTGGTGGAGCACCTGGTCCGGGCCGCGCGCGGGGCCGACCGTGTCGATGAGGGCTGGTTCTTCAGCGGCCGCCGGCGGGTGCTGGGGGAGATCGTGGAGTGGCTGGCGGCCCGGCAGCCGGGGCTGTTCCTGGTGACGGGCAGCGCGGGCAGCGGCAAGTCGGCGGTGCTGGGCCGGATCTCGACGCTGTCCGACCGGAAGCACCGGGCCGACATCCTGGAGCACGACGCCCTCGGCCCCGACGACCCGGACCCGGGCCCGGACGCCGTGGACGCCTCGCTCCACCTGCGGGGCTTCACGGTCCAGCAGCTCGCCGAGGCCGTCGCCCGCGAGCTGCGGCTGCCCCCTCCCGCCACCCCGGCGGCCCTGATCGCCGAGGTGGAACTGCAAGGGCCGGACTCCCGCCGGGGCCTCGTGCTGGTCCTGGACGGTCTGGACGAGGCGGCCCCCGACCAGGCGGGCCCGATCGTCGAGCAGCTGCTGGCACCGCTGAGCCGCCTGGCGTTGATCCTGCTCGGCTCCCGGGACCGGCCGTTCCAGCCCCAGGCCGCGCCCGGGGAGCCGCTGGACCGGGCGCTGGGCCGCCTGCTGGACACCAGGGTCCGGGCGTCCGATCTGGACGAGGAGCCCGACACGCGGCAGGACATCGAGGATTACGGCCACCGCCGCCTGAAGGCCGGAGGCCTGCCGCCCGAGGACGCCGGGACGGCGGCCCGGCTCATCGCGCAGCGGGCGTCCACGAGCCACGGCGGCTTCCTGTTCGCGCGGATGGCGACGGGCTCGGTGATCAGGCAGTTCGCCGCTTCCGGTGCGTCGGAATGGGAGCAGTCCATCCCGTCGTCCATCAGCGCGGCCTTCACCGAGGACCTGAGGGACGACCCGGCCGCGCAGGACCTGCTGACGGCCCTGGCCTGGAGCGCGGGCAACGGCATGCCGGCCCGGGGCGTCTGGGAGGCCGCGGCCTCGGCGCTGAGCGCGGAGGGTACGGAGTACGGCCCCGCGGACGTGGACCGGTTGCTGAACACCTACGGCCGGTACGTCGTGGAGGACACCGACGGCACCCAGGCCGTCTACCGTCTCTACCACCGCGAGTTCGTCGCCCACCTGCAGCGCCGTCCCGTCCCGGATCCCGCCCACCGGGTGGCCCGCGCGATGGTCGGCCTCCTGCGCAGCCAGAGCGAGGAGGGCGCCGCGATCGAGAAGGCTAACCCCTACTTGCGCAGGTCGCTGGCGAAGCACGCGAGCGCGGCGGGCGACGGCGGGCTCGCGCTGGTCCGGGAACTGGCCGAGGTGCGGGAGGAAGTGTTCCGCCCCCATCTCGCGCAGACGCTCATGGACATCGCGGTCGCACGGTCCAGGGCCGGTCTGCGGGAGGCCGTCGGCCCGTCACAGGAAGCCGTCGACCTCTTCCGGACCCTTGCCGGGGACAACCCCTCCGCCTACCTGCCCGAGCTCGCCATGGCCCTCAACAACATGTCCGTGCACCAGAAGGACGACGGGGACCGCCGCGGTTCGCTGGTCAGCATCACGGAAGCGGTTGCCATCCACCGGACCCTCGCCGAGAGCGATCCCGCTGCCTACCTCTCCGGGCTCGCCGTCTCCCTCAACAACCTCGCCATGCGCCAGGCCAAGGACGGGGACCTGTCGGCCGCACTCGCCACCAGCACGGAAGCGGTCGACCTCTACGAGGACCTGGCGCGTCTCAGCCCCGCCGCCTACCTGCCGGAGCTGGCCGCCGCCCTGAACAATCTCGCCGTCCACCACGCCGGCACAGGAGATCGGAAAGGATCGCTCCGCATCAGCATCAGAGCCACCGAGATCTACCTGACCCTCGCCAAGGACAACGTGGCCTATACGTCCGAGTTCGGCAGGTCCCTCAACAACCTCTCCATGAGCCATGCCGACAACGGGAACTGGCAGGCGGCGCTCAAGACGGGCAGCGAATCCGTGGCCCTCCACCGCGTCCTCGCCGAAGAGAGCCCGGCCGCGCAACTGCCCCACCTCGCCGCGGCCCTCAACAATCTGGCCGGGCGCCAGGCCGTGGCCGGAGACGTGCCGGGCGCCCTCGCCACCAACACGGAAGCCGCCGGCCTCTACCGCGCCCTCGCCGAAGAGAACCCGGCCGTCCACCTTCCCGACCTCGCCACCTGTCTCAACAACCTGGCCAGCCGCCAGGCCGACAGCGGAGACCTGCACGGGGCACTCACCACCAGCACCGAGGCCACCGACCTGCACCGCACCCTCACCCAGGAGAACCCGGCCGGCCACGGGACCCACCTCGCCGCCGCCCTCACCAACCTCGCCATCCACCAGGCCGCGGCCCGAGACCTCGCGGGCGCCCTCGCCACCAACACGGAAGCCGCCGACCTATACCGCGCCCTCTCCGTGGACAATCCGGCCGGCCACCTGCCCAACCTCGCCACCTGTCTCAACAACCTCGCCAGCCGCCAGGCCGCGAGCGGAGACCTGTACGGGGCACTCGCCACCAGCACCGAGGCCACCGACCTGCACCGCGCCCTCGCCGAGGAGAACCGCGCCTACCGGGTCCAGCTCGCCGCCGCCCTCGGCAACCTCGCCATCCACCAGGCCGAGGCCGGAAACGTGCGGGCCGCGCTGCGCACCAGCGGCGAAGCCGCCGACCTGCAGCGCGCCCTCACCGAGGAGAACGGCGCCCACCGGGCCCAGCTCGCCGCCGCCCTCCACAACCTCGGCATCCGGCAGGCCGCGAGCGGGGACCTGACCTCCGCACTCGCCTCGAGCACCGAGGCCGCGGCCCTCTACGAGGCCCTGGCCCGGGAGAACCCGGACGCCCACCGGGCCCACCGGGCCTCCGCCCTCGGCTCCCTGGCCGCCCGTCAGACCGAGACGGGAGACCTGCACGGCGCAGTCACCACCAGCGCCGCGTCCGTAGCCCTCCTCCGCGTCCTCGCCGAGGAGGACCGGGCCGCCCACCTGCCCCAGCTCGCCGCCACCCTCAGCAACCTCGCGAATCGCCAGGAGGCGGTCGGCGACCCGCGGGCCGCGCTCACCAGCGGTACCGAGGCCGTGGGCCTGTTCCTCGCCCTCGCCGTGGCCGACCCCGCCACGTACGTCCTCAGCCTCCGCGCGGCCCTGGGCGGCCTCGCGCGCCTGGCCCCCGCCGACCAGGCGTTGGCGGCCTTCACGGAGGCGGAGAACGCCCTGGCGGCACACCCGCGGGCCGCCCGCCTCCTCGCCGTCGAGCGAGCGGAACTACAGCTGCGCCGCGTGGACGCCGACGCCGGTGTACGCGCGCTCATCGCCCTCGCACCATCGGTACCCCCCGCCGGGACGCCCGACCCCGAAGCCTTCCGGGCACGGCAGTTGCTGCGCGCCCACAGCCGTGCCGGAACCGCACGCGCCGACCGGGTCACCGCCTTGTGGCGCGAGACCACCGGCACCGGACCGCCGGGCTGGCTGCACCTCCCCGCAGCCGCGCTCGACCTCGCCCACTCCTGGCTCGACTGTCCCGACTGGGCCACGGCTCGCGCCTTCTGGGACGAGCACGACGCCTCGCTGCGCTCGCCCGAGGTCGCCTCCGCGCTGGAGGAGCTGGCTCTGGCCTTCCCCGCGGCCTCGACCTTCCTGTGGATCGTACGAACGGCAGCGGCCACCGACGCGGACAGCGCGTTCCGCCCCTTCGTCACCGGGGAACTCCTCATGGTCTGGAGCGGCCTCCCCTCCTGGGAGGAGTCCCGCGCCTTCCTGTCCGAGCACGCCCCGGTCCTGCTCCACGACCTGGCGCTCGAACTGCTCGACTCCGCCACCGAGACACCCGAGGCTTGCGTGCATCTGGCGCTGCTCGACTTCGCCCGCGCCGACGGGATCCCCTCCTCGTACGCGTACCTCGAGAGCCTGGACGTTCTGCGGGACCGGATCCGGCAGCTCCTGGCCGCGTCCGAGGCGCGACCCGGGCTCCTGCGCGCCGCCGGGCTGTTGGAGTTCTACGTGCACGGGGAGAAGTTCACCGGCGTCGCCCATCTCCACGTCGCCTCCGTCCTGGGCGGCGGTCCGCAGGATCCCGCCTCCTGGCCGGCCGCCGAGCCCGCGGCGCGGGACCGCGTCCTCGGGGAGATCGCCGCCCTCATCCGCCGCCACCCCGCGCACGCCCCGGCCCTGGGGGCCCTGATCGAGAGCCTCTTGTAACCAGCCTCACCCACCGTCCCCCACCAGGAACACGACCGGCCGGGCTACTCCGCCGTATTGTCTACGCATCGACGCGATGCATGCCCAACAGGAGATGAAGCCCCGATGATCACCCCACCCGTCGTGCACTCGCTGCGCGAGCAGATCCGCGAGCACATCGTGGAGGGGATCGTCAGCGGGCGCTGGAAGCCCGGCGAGCGGATCGTCGAGCGCCGGATCGCGGTGGAGCTGGAGGTCAGCCAGACGCCCGTACGCGAGGCCCTGCGCGAGCTGGAGACGCTGCGGCTGATCGAGTCGGCGCCCAACAAGGGCGTGCGCGTACGGAATCTGTCGGCGGCGGACCTGGAGGAGATCTACCCGGTCCGGGCCGGCCTGGAGCAGATCGCGGCCGAGCTGGCGGCTCCCCGGCTGGCGACGGACTGCAGCGCCCTGGAGCCGCACGTCGCCGCCCTGTGGGAGGCCGACCGCAGCAAGGACGGCACGGCGCAGGTACGGCACACGGTGGGCTTCCACCGCGAGATGGTGCGCGCGGCCGGGAACAGCGTGCTGCTGCACACCTGGGAGAGCCTGGGCATCGAGGTGTTCACGGCCCTGTCCATCCGGTGGCTGGGAACGGTCCAGAAGTCCTACGCGGAGGAGCACGAAGCCCTCGTCGAGGCGTTCCGCAGTCAGGATCCGGACATCGGTCTGCTGGTGAAGCGGCACGTCCTGGGATGCGCTCCGCGCGCCTGACCACCGCCTGATCACCGCCCGACCGGCGCCCGACCGGCGCCCGATCACCGCCCGACCGGCGCCCGACCGCTCCGTATCGTCCCGATTTGCCCGGCACCGCGTGCCTTGCTTCCTGGCACGCGGTGCCGACTTTCGCCAGATGGACGTTTCTTCGTCACTTTTATTTGATCGATCATCGATCAGCGATTTACAGTCATCGCGGACCTCAACCAGGTCCGACGACCCTGTCCTGCCCGTCAGGGATTTTTTCACCACCTCTCCTTTGTCCGGAAGGCGGCGCACACCGATGTCCGACCCCGTAGGAAAGCTTCCGAGCGAGCTCGACCAGCTCCCGGACCGCGACACCGAGGAGACCGCCGAATGGGCGGCCTCCCTCGACGCCGTCGCCCAGGCCGCCGGTACGCGCCGCGCCGAATACCTGCTCCGCCGCACCCTCCAGCACGCCGAGGCCGCCGGCCTCGCCCTGCCGAAGCTGCTGGAGACGGACTACGTCAACACCATCCCCACCGCCGCGGAGCCCGAGTTCCCGGGTGACGAGGCGATGGAAGCCAAGATCACCGCGTGGAACCGCTGGAACGCGGCCGCCATGGTGACCCGCGGCTCCAAGTACGGCGTCGGCGGCCACATCGCCACCTTCGCCTCCGCCGCGTGGCTGTACGAGACCGGCTTCCAGCACTTCTTCCGCGGGAAGGAGGCCGACGGATCGGGCGACCAGCTCTACATCCAGGGCCACGCCTCCCCCGGCATCTACGCCCGCGCCTTCCTCGACGGCCGGATCTCCGAGCAGCAGCTCGACAACTTCCGCCAGGAGTCCGGCGGCAACGGCCTGCCGTCCTACCCGCACCCGCGGCGCCTGCCGTGGCTGTGGGAGTTCCCGACGGTGTCCATGGGCCTCGGCCCGCTCTCCGCGATCTACCAGGCGCGCTTCAACCGCTACCTGCAGAACCGGAGCATCAAGGACACCGCCAACTCGCACGTCTGGGCCTTCCTGGGCGACGGTGAGATGGACGAGCCCGAGTCGACCGCCGCCCTGGCCCTCGCCTCCCGCGAGCAGCTCGACAACCTGACCTTCGTCATCAACTGCAACCTGCAGCGCCTCGACGGTCCGGTCCGCGCCAACTTCCGCGTGGTCCAGGAGCTGGAGGCCCAGTTCCGCGGCGCCGGCTGGAACGTCATCAAGTCGCTGTGGGGCTCCGCCTGGGACGAGCTGTTCCAGCTCGACACCACGGGCGCCCTGGTACGCCGCCTGCGCGAGGTACCGGACGCGCAGTTCCAGACGTACGCGACCCGCGACGTGGCCTACATCCGCCAGCACTTCTTCGGCGCCAACGCCGAGCTCGTGCAGCTGGCCGGTGTGCTCTCCGACGCGAAGATCGCCGAGTGTTTCCACAGCTCCCGCGGCGGCCACGAGCCCCGCAAGGTCTACGCCGCGTACAAGGCCGCCCTGGAGCACAAGGGCGCGCCGACGGTCATCCTGGCGCAGACCGTCAAGGGCTACACGCTGGGTGCCGGGTTCGAGTCGAAGAACGCGAACCACCAGATGAAGAAGCTGACGATCGACGAGTTCAAGGACATGCGCGACCTCCTTGGCCTCCCGATCCCGGACAGCGCCTTCGCCGACGGCGTCGTGCCCTACGGCCACCCCGGCGCGAACAGCCCCGAGGTCCAGTACCTGAACGAGCGCCGCGCGGCCCTCGGCGGCCCGGCTCCGGCCCGCAAGGTCAAGCACGTGGCCCTGCCGGCTCCGGCCGACCGCTCCTTCGCCCCGCTGATCAAGGGTTCCGGCAAGCAGGAGATGGCCACCACCATGGCCTTCGTCCGGCTCGTCAAGGACCTGATGCGGGACAAGGAGACCGGCAAGCGCTGGGTGCCGATCGTCCCCGACGAGGCCCGTACCTTCGGTATGGAGTCCCTCTTCCCGTCGGCCGGCATCTACTCGCCGCTGGGTCAGACGTACGAGCCGGTCGACCGCGACCAGCTCATGTACTACAAGGAAGCCAAGGACGGCCAGATCCTCAACGAGGGGATCACCGAGGCCGGCGCCATGGCCGACTTCATCGCCGCCTGCACGTCGTACGCGACGCACGGCGAGCCGATGATCCCCTTCTACATCTTCTACTCGATGTTCGGCTGGCAGCGCACCGCCGACCAGATGTGGCAGCTCGCCGACCAGCTCGGCAAGGGCTTCATCGTCGGCGCCACGGCCGGCCGCACCACGCTGACCGGTGAGGGCCTCCAGCACGCGGACGGCCACTCGCACCTGATCGCGTCCACGAACCCGGCGTCGCTCAACTACGACCCGGCCTTCGCGTACGAGATCGCGGTGATCGTCAAGGACGGTCTGCGCCGGATGTACGGCGAGAAGCCGGAAGACGTCTTCTACTACCTGACGGTCTACAACGAGCCGAAGGTGCAGCCGGCCATGCCCGAGGGCGTGGAAGAGGGCATCCTCAAGGGCCTCTACCGCTTCAACACGGCGGCCGACCTGGCGGAGGCGGCCCCGGCCGCCGACGCGCCGAAGGTCCAGCTGATGGCCTCGGGTACGGCGATCCACTGGGTCCTGGAGGCGCAGAAGCTGCTCGCCGCCGACTGGAACGTGGCCGCCGACGTCTGGTCCGCCACCTCCTGGGGCGAGCTGCGGCGCGACGCGCTGGAGTGCGACGAGGCGCTGCTGCGCGGCGAGCTCCGCACCCCGTACGTGACCCGCGCGCTGGAGGGTGTCACCAGCCCGGTCCTCGCGGTGTCCGACTGGATGCGTCAGGTCCCGGACCAGATCAGCCAGTGGGTGGAGCAGGACTGGACCTCGCTGGGTACGGACGGCTTCGGCCTGTCCGACACCCGTGAGGGTGCCCGCCGCCACTTCGGTGTCGACGCCCCGTCGATCGTGGTGGCCGCGCTGGCCCAGCTCGCCCGTCGCGGCGAGGTTCCGGCGTCCTCCGTCAAGGAGGCCCGGGAGCGCTACGGCCTCTGAGCCGTGGACGACCGACCGTGAAAGGCCGGTGTTCGCCCCTTGGGGGGTGGACACCGGCCTTTCGCCGTGTGCGAGGTGGCGGCGCGGGGTCCGACCCGTGATGCTGGAGCGGTGATGGACGAGACGGAGTTCTGGGAGATCGTCGACCGTACCCGCGAGGCCGCCGACGGCGACCCCGAGGAGCACGCCGAGCTGCTCGTGGAGCGGCTGGCGCAGCTCGACCCGGACTCCGTCCTGGACTTCGCCCGGCACTTCGAGTCGCGGTACAACCGGGCGTACACGTGGGACCTGTGGGGCGCGGCCTGGGTGCTGCTCGACGGCGCGAGCGACGACGCCTTCGACTACTTCCGCTGCTGGCTGATCGGCCAGGGGCGGGAGGTGTTCGAGGGCGCGGTGCACGACCCGGACCATCTCGCGGAGCTGCTGGGCGACTTCGACGAGGAGATCGACGGGGACGGCGAGGAGCTGGGGTACGCGGCCGACGAGGCGTACGAGCAGCTGACCGGGTCGGTGGCGCCGGATCTGGGTGTTCCGCTTCAGTCGGCAGAGCCGGAGGGCACCCCGCTGGACTTCGAGAACGAAGCCGTGCTCGCGGAGCGCTTCCCCCGGCTCTGGGACCGCTTCAGAGGCTGAGCCCGCCGCTCAGTAGTGCGTGCCTCCGTCGATGCGGATCTCCGTACCGGTGATGAAGGCGCCGTCCTCGGAACCCAGCATGGCGACGACGCCGGCCACGGTCTGCGGTCCGGCGAAGCCCTGGCCGATGGCCGGGGCCAGCTTCGCGAAGAGGGACCAGTCGGTGTCCTCGGGCAGGCCGGGGCCGTTTCCGGTGGTCATGCCGCTCTCGATGGAGCCGGGCGCGACGGAGACGAAGCGCAGGCCCTGCTTGCTGTACTCGGCGGCCAGCGCATGCGTCATGGACTGGATGCCGCCCTTGCTGGCCGCGTAGGCGGACATGTAGGGGTGGGCGAAGGACGCCGAGGTGGAGCTGAAGTTCACGACGACCGGCTGGTCGCCCGCGAGCAGCGCCGGGAGCGACTCGCGGATCATCAGGAAGGTGCCGGTCAGGTTGACCGCGATGACCTTGTTCCAGAAGTCGAGCGTGGTCTGGTGGGTGTGCGCGGAGCGCAGGATGCCGGCGGCGTTGACCAGGACGTCGATCCCGCCCAGGGTGCCGACGGCGACGGCCACGCCCTCCTTGACTGCGTTCTCGTCGGATATGTCCAGGACGCCGGTGGTGAGCCGGTCCGCGACCCCTGCCGCGGCGGCCTGGTCCGCGGTGTCCTTGAGGCCGGTTTCGCTGACGTCCACCGTGTGGACGCGGCCGCCCTCGGCGAGGATGCGGTGGACGGTGGCCCGGCCGATGCCGGAGCCGCCGCCGGTGATGAGGACGCGACGTCCTTCGTAACGGTTCATGGGGTGAGCGTACCGAAGCGATGACACGTTTTGCCAGGGTGACAAAGCATGTAATCAATGCTGATCGCGGGAGGTACGCTTCACCACGTGAGATCCCCTCGTCCGTACTCTCCCCAGGCAGGCGCCGGAGCCCAGTCGCTGACCGAGCGCCGCAAGGCCGCCACCCAGCTCGACATCGCCCGCGCGGCCTGCGAACTGTTCGCCGAGCACGGCCCCGACGGCACGACCGCCGAGGACATCGCCCACCGCGCGGGGGTGGCGCTGCGCACCTTCTACCGCTACTTCCGCAACAAGCAGGAGGCGGTGGCCCCGCTGCTGGCGGGCGGCGGCGACGCCTGGCGCGCGCTGCTCGCGGAGGAGGATCCCGGCACGCCCCTCGCCGAGGCCCTGGAGCGCGCCGTCACACGGTCGCTGAGCGACTCCCAGGCGGTCGAGGAGGGCCTGGAGGTGACCCGCGGCCTGCTGCGCGCGGCGGCGACCGACCAGGCCCTGCGGGCGGTCTGGTACCGCGTGAACCAGGACTCCGAGGAGCGCCTGGTCCCGGTGGTCGCCCGGCTGGCCGGCCCGGGCGCCGACCCCCTGGGCGTCCGCCTGCTCGCCGCGGCGGCGACGGACGCGATCCGGATCTCGCTGGAACTGTGGTCGACGACGGACGACCCGGTCTCGGGTCCCGGCTCCCCCGCCGAACTCGCGGTCCGCTGCCTGCGCGACCTCACCGGCGCGATGCCCCTGCTGCGCTGAGATCAGCGCAGCAGGGGCATCACCCCGGTCCCTACCTACCCCTCCGTGTCCTGGTCGGCCTCAGCGACCTCCGCCGCCGCCCCAGCCACCGTCGCCGCCGCCGCCGTTGCCGCCGCCCCAGCCACCGTCGCCGCCGCCGCCGTTGCCGCCGCCGCCCCAGTCACCGTTGCCGCCGCCTCCGCCGCCGCCCCAGTCACCGTTGCCGTTGCCGCCACCGCCGCCGTTGCCCCAGTCACCGTTGCCGCCGCCGGAGTCGTTCCAGTTCCCGTCACCGCCACGGCCGGAGTCGTTCCAGTTCCAGTTGCCGTCACCGCCACGGCCGGAGTCGTTCCAGTTCCAGTTCGAGTCGTTCCAGTAGCCCCAGTCGTAACGGTCGTAACGGCCGTCGCCTCCGTTGCCGCCGACTCCACCGTCGTCCCAGCACCAGCTGGGGCGGTCCCGCCAGTCGCGGTTGCAGCATTCGTCCCAGCGCCAGTCGTTCCAGCGCCCGTCCGAGCACCTCCACGCACCGCCACCGCCACTGCCACCGGTGGAAGCGGCCGAGGCCGTGCCGACCGGCATCAGGCCGATGGCGACTCCTGCGGCGCCCGCCATGGCTGCCGCGACGATCCTACGGCGCATGTTCATGCACCTCCGAACATAGCTCGCTTATCCGGCCTTTAGGTCATTTCCACCCTCACTCGGCCTCGGCGCGCTGTCAAAGCAGAAAGGCCCCCTGCCGCACTCCGTGGAGTGCGGCAGGGGGCCTCTCATCAGGCGTTTTTAGATGTCGAAGTAGAGCTCGAACTCGTGCGGGTGCGGACGCAGCGCGATCGGGGCGATCTCGTGCGTGCGCTTGTAGTCGATCCAGGTCTCGATCAGGTCGGGGGTGAAGACACCGCCGGCCAGGAGGTACTCGTGGTCCGCCTCCAGGGCCTTGAGGACGTCCTCGAGGCTGGTCGGGACCTGCGGGACGCTCGCGTGCTCGTCGGGCGAGAGCTCGTAGAGGTCCTTGTCGATCGGCTCCATCGGCTCGATCTTGTTCTTGATGCCGTCGAGGCCCGCGAGGAGCAGCGCCGAGAAGGCGAGGTACGGGTTCGAGGACGGGTCCGGCGCGCGGAACTCGACGCGCTTGGCCTTCGGGTTCGAGCCCGTGATCGGGATGCGCATGGCGGCGGAGCGGTTGCGCTGCGAGTACACCATGTTGACCGGCGCCTCGAAGCCCGGCACCAGGCGGTGGTACGAGTTCACCGTCGGGTTGGTGAACGCCAGCAGCGACGGGGCGTGCTTGAGGATGCCGCCGATGTAGTACCGGGCGGTGTCCGACAGGCCCGCGTAGCCGGCCTCGTCGTAGAACAGCGGGTCGCCGTTGGCCCACAGCGACTGGTGCACGTGCATGCCCGAGCCGTTGTCACCGAAGATCGGCTTCGGCATGAAGGTCGCGGTCTTGCCGTTGCGCCAGGCGACGTTCTTCACGACGTACTTGAAGAGCATCAGGTCGTCGGCCGCGGCGAGCAGCGTGTTGAACTTGTAGTTGATCTCGGCCTGGCCACCGGTGCCGACCTCGTGGTGCTGGCGCTCGACCTGGAGGCCCTGGGCGTCCAGCTCGAGGGAGATCTCGGCGCGCAGGTCGGCGAAGTGGTCGACCGGGGCTACCGGGAAGTAACCGCCCTTGTAGCGGACCTTGTAGCCGCGGTTGTTCTCCTCGGAACCGGTGTTCCAGGCGCCGGCCTCGGAGTCGATGTGGTAGAAGCCCTCGTTCGCGGAGGTCGCGAAGCGCACGCTGTCGAACACGTAGAACTCGGCCTCGGGGCCGAAGAACGCGGTGTCGGCGATGCCGGTCGAGGCGAGGTACGCCTCGGCCTTCTTCGCGATGTTGCGCGGGTCACGGCTGTAGGCCTCGCCCGTGATCGGGTCGTGGATGAAGAAGTTGATGTTGAGCGTCTTGTCCTTGCGGAACGGGTCCAGGCGCGCGGTGGTGATGTCGGCACGCAGCGCCATGTCGGACTCGTGGATCGCCTGGAAGCCGCGGATGGAGGATCCGTCGAAGGCGAGCTCCTCCGCCGGGTCGAACGCCCGCGCCGGGATGGTGAAGTGCTGCATCACACCAGGCAGGTCGCAGAAGCGGACGTCGACGAACTTGACGTCGTTCTCCTCGATGTACTGCTTCACTTCGTCGGCGTTCTGGAACATCCAACTCCTCCTACTCCCGGTCCCCGGGGGAGGGACGGGCTTTATAGCTCGTGGTGCGTCAGTGCGGTGCCGCACGCTGACCCGACCATAAGCAGACGGGATTTCTCAAGCATGACCCATTTGTTTCGCACAAGTTAACCAGGGTCCCGCCCTAGGGTCGCGAGGCCGCACCGGTACCGTGGTCGGGTGGACAACAGGCAAGCATTCGGATCCTGGCTCTCCGGCCCCCGCGCGGCCGCGGAGGAGATGGGCGTCGACTTCGGCTATCCGGGCCAGCAGCTCGGCCTGCCGCAGCAGGGGCCCGGCTCGGTGGCGCGGTTCGGCCGCCGGCTCGCGGGCGTCGCCCTCGACTGGACCGGCTGCCTGCTGATTGCGTACGGGCTGATCACGGGCGGCGACATGGTCGCCGCGCGCGGCTGGACGCTGTGGCTCTTCCTGGCCCTGAGCCTCCTGACGGTCGGCACCGTGGGCTTCACCCCCGGCAAGCGGATCGTGGGACTCCGGGTGATCTCGGAGGACGGCGGCCGCCTCGGCATCGTCAGGGTGCTCGTGCGAACGCTGCTGCTGGCCCTGGTCATCCCGGCACTGATCTGGGACCGCGACGGCCGCGGCCTGCACGACCGGCTCGCGCGCGCCGTCCAGGTACGCGTCTAGGGCCCACGACGCGCGGACGCACACGGACACAGGGGCGCCCCCCGAGCCGCTCGGCTCGGGGGGCGCCCCTGTGTCGTATACGAAAATCAGGTGAGCGGGTCAGCGCATCTTTCCGCCGCGCGGCATCTTCATGCCCTTGGGCATCGGGCCCTTCGGCAGCGGCATGTTGCTCATGAGGTCACCCATGGCCCGCAGCTTGTCGTTGACCTGGGTGATCTGCGGTCCGGCCAGCACGCGCGGCAGCTTGAGCAGGGTGGTGCGCACCTTCTTGAGCGGCACCTCGCCCTCGCCCGTACCCACGATGAAGGTGTGCACCGGCACGTCCGGCATGATCCGGGCCAGCTTCTTCTTCTCGTTCGCGAGCAGCGGCTTCACGCGGTTCGGGTTGCCCTCGGCGATCAGCACGACGCCGGCCTTGCCGACGGCCCGGTGGACGATGTCCTGCTGCCGGGTCATCGCGACGGCCGGGGTGGTCGTCCAGCCCCGGCCCACGTTGTCCAGTACGGCCGCGGCCGCGCCCGGCTGCCCCTCCATCTGCCCGAAGGCAGCCCGCTCGGCCCGTCGTCCGAAGACGATCGCCATCGCGAGGAACGCCACCAGGAAGCCCAGGATGCCCAGGTAGACCGGGTGGTCGATCAGGAAGCCGATCGCAAGAAAGACACCGAAGGTGACGATTCCCACGCCCGCGACGATCAGACCGACCTTCGGGTCGGCCTTGCGCGTCATCTTGTACGTCAGGGCGATCTGCTTCAGTCGCCCGGGGTTCGCAGCAGTCTCTGCGTTTGACTTCCTCGCCATACAGCGAAGTTTACGTGGCCTGCGGGGTCCGGGTCGCCGCAGCCTCAAGTACGTGTTCGGTTTCGACCCGGTCCTTCGCCCGACGGCGGTCCTCCAGCACCGCCGTCCAGGCGTTGCGCCGGGCGCCGCTCATGAGCAGCGACTCGATGCCCCGGAAGGCGTCGGAGAGCGTCGGGATGGCGATGGCGCGTACGGGCGCGGCCTGCATGATGTCGATCCCTTTCACGGAACTCACGTCGGCAGTGCGATTGCGGTGCGTGGATTCAGCGTCACTGATTGGTGTTACTACTGCATGACCGGCCAGTCAAATGTGATTGACACGTTGCAAACACTGACGCGGCCCGCCGGGCTCTTCCTCGAAAGAGCCTAGGGGCCGCGCCAGTGCGTGTTACTGCCTAGTAAGGTTTTGTGCGCGAGTTCACACGCTCGCCGCGCGCTTCTCGGTTCTGCTGGTCGAGCTCCGCCTCGCTACCGCTCCGGCCGCGTGCCTGCCCTCGTGCCTCGGACAGACCCGCAACCTACGCTCCAGCTCGGCTGCGCTTCTCGGTTCTGCTGGTCGAGCTCCGCCTCGCTACCGCTCCGGCCGCGTGCCTGCCCTCGTGCCTCGGACAGACCCGCAACCTACGCTCCAGCTCGGCTGCGCTTCTCCATCGCCTGCGTGTAGAGGCGCCCAGCCCTGTACGACGACCGGACCAGCGGGCCGGACATCACGCCGGAGAAGCCGATCTCCTCGGCCTCCTTCGCCAGCTCGACGAACTCGGCCGGCTTCACCCAGCGCTCGACGGGGTGGTGCCGCGGCGAGGGCCGCAGGTACTGGGTGATGGTGATGAGCTCGCAGCCGGCCTCGTGCAGGTCCTTCAGGGCCTGCGAGACCTCCTCGCGCTCCTCGCCCATGCCGAGGATCAGGTTCGACTTGGTGACCAGGCCGTAGGCGCGCGCCTTGGTGATCACCTCGAGCGAGCGCTCGTAGCGGAAGCCGGGGCGGATCCGCTTGAAGATCCGCGGCACCGTCTCGACGTTGTGCGCGAAGACCTCGGGGCGGGAGGCGAAGACCTCCTCCAGCAGCTCCGGCACGGCGTTGAAGTCGGGGGCCAGCAGCTCGACCTTGGTGTGGCCGGCCTCGCGGCCCGCCGTCTGCTGGTGGATCTGGCGCACGGTCTCCGCGTACAGCCAGGCGCCGCCGTCGGCCAGGTCGTCGCGCGCGACGCCGGTGATGGTGGCGTAGTTCAGGTCCATCGTGACCACGGACTCGCCTACACGGCGCGGCTCGTCCCGGTCCAGGGCCTCGGGCTTGCCCGTGTCGATCTGGCAGAAGTCACAGCGCCGGGTGCACTGGTCGCCACCGATGAGGAAGGTGGCCTCGCGGTCCTCCCAGCATTCGTAGATGTTCGGACAACCGGCTTCCTGGCACACCGTGTGCAGTCCTTCGCCCTTCACCAGGGCCTGCATCTTGGTGTACTCGGGACCCATCTTCGCCCGGGTCTTGATCCACTCGGGCTTGCGCTCGATGGGGGTCTGGGCGTTACGGACCTCGAGGCGCAGCATCTTGCGTCCGTCGGGTGCGACTGCGGACACGACCGGCTCCCTGTGACTTCGATTCTTCGGCGCCCACCAGGGTACGCCCGTAAATTCGTACGCTCTTACGTCCGCCAACCTGGGGGCTGCCGGACGCATTCCCGCGGCTAGGAGCCCACGGCCGGTTCGATCTCCCGGGGCCGCAGTTCCGCGTGCTCCAGTACGCCCTTCAGGTGACGCTCGACGACCGGCAGCACCTCGGTGATGGTGATCTCCCGCTCCAGTTCGTACGAGAGCGAGGTCACACCGGCGTCCCGGATGCCGCAGGGGACGATCCGGTCGAACCAGGTGTTGTCCGGGTTCACGTTGATCGCGAAGCCGTGCATCGTGACGCCCTTGGCGACCCGGATGCCGATGGCGGCGAGCTTGCGGTCCTCGCGGCGCTGGCCGGCGTTGGACGGGGCGTACTCGGGGCCGTTCAGCCGCGCGTCGAACTCGTCGTCGCCGATCCGCGGGTCGAAGTCCAAGGAGAGGCCGCCGATCTTCGGGCGCTCCTCGACGGGGTCGCCCAGGACCCAGACGCCGGAGCGGCCCTCGACGCGGGTGGTCTCCAGGCCGAACTCGGCGGCGGTGCGGATCAGCGCCTCCTCCAGGCGGCGGACGTGGGCGACCACGTCCACCGGGCGGGGCAGCTTCATGATCGGGTAGCCGACCAGCTGGCCGGGGCCGTGCCAGGTGATCTTGCCGCCGCGGTCCACGTCGACGACGGGCGTGCCGTCGAGCGGGCGCTCGCTCGGGTCGGTGCGCCGGCCGGCGGTGTAGACCGGCAGGTGCTCCAGCAGCAGGCAGGTGTCCTCGACCTCGTCCGCGAAGCGGGCCGCGTGCACCCGGCGCTGCTCTTCCCAGGCCCGGGTGTACTCGACGGAATCCGGTCCGAAGCCCAGATGGACAAATCCAAGCTCAGCCACCGCAGCGCCTCCTCGTTGAACCTGCTGTGTGCACGTATCGCACTCAGCAAGGGTACGGCGGCCCGTCCGGGGGCCCGGGCGCGGGCTCCGGCGCGGGATCGGGGGCGGGATCGGGCGCGGGATCGGGGACGAGATCGGGGGCGGGCTCCGGCGCCGACTCCGGCTCCGGCTCCGGCTCCGGCGGGGGCCACGGCAGCTGCTTCGGACGGCGCCGGCCCTTCGGCGGCCGGTCCGGGTCCTCGTCGGCCCGCGGCAGCCGACGGTGGCCCTCGGAGTGGTCGTTGACCCAGCCGCACACCCCGCAGGCGTACCGGCCGTCGAGACCCGCGATGTACGTGCCGCAACGCCTGCACTCCGCCTCGGTCAACTCGGGCGGGGGAAGCGGAGCGGTGGATTCGGAACGCTCCTCGGGGAGGCGCGCCCGGTGGGGCCTGCGGGTCATGGGCCGCAGCCTATGCGGGCGGAGGGGGTCGGTCCGTAAAGAGCCCTACCCATTCTGCACACGATCGGATGAATGTGGGGCAGAGAGGGCGGCTCGGGCTGGGTTCGCCGCTACATTCACGCCGTTCACAGGGCCGGGACTCCGGTCCGTCACGTCAGGAGACCGTGGAGCCGATGACGGAACGACCTGCCCAGCGCGTCCCCAACAGGCAGCTCGCGGCACTGATCGCGGAAGCCGGGTTCTCCAACGCCGGGCTCGCCCGCCGCGTCGACCAGCTCGGCCTGGAGCACGGTCTCGATCTGCGCTACGACAAGACCTCCGTGACCCGGTGGCTGCGCGGCCAGCAGCCGCGCGGAACCACCCCCGCGCTGATCGCGGAGGTCTTCACCAGACGCCTCGGGCGACGGCTCTCCGCGCAGGACCTGGGCCTGGACGCGTGCGCCCCCGTGTACGCCGGGCTGGAGTTCGCGGCCACCCCGGAGGAGGCCGTCGACATCGCGAGCGGGCTGTGGCGCAAGGACTCCGGCTCCCACGCCGAGCTCCGGAAGATCGCCTTCACCCCGGCCGGGCTGGTCGTGCCCAGCCGGGACTGGCTGATCGGGCGGGCCGACGAACGGGTGGGCCGGGGCGCGGAGCCGCCCGCGGCCCGCGTCCCGGTGCAGGGGCGGGGAGTCGCGGTGCCCCGGCAGCGGCAGATCGACCGCGCGCCCGGGCAGCGGGTGACGGGCGGGGACATCGCGGCGCTGCGCTCGGTGAGCGAGCTGTTCCGCACCCTGGACCACGCCTACGGCGGCGGGCACGCCCGGCAGGCACTGGTGCGTTACCTGGAGCACGAGGCCGAGCCGATGCTCCGCGGGACCTACGGGGAGACCACCGGACGGCGGCTGTTCTCGGCCGCCGCCGACCTGACCCGGCTCGCGGGCTGGACCTCGTACGACATCGCCGCGCACGGGCTCGCCCAGCGGTACTTCGTGCAGGCGCTGCGCCTGGCCCAGGCGGCCGGGGACCGCCCGTACGGCTCGTACGTGCTGGTCACCATGAGCCGGCAGGCGGTCTACCTGGGCCACGGCCGGGAGGCGGTGCAGCTGGCCCGCGTCGCCCAGCAGGGCGTCGGCTCCGGCCCCCCGCCGGTGGTGCAGGCGCTGCTGCACTCGGCGGAGGCGCGCGGGCACGCGGTGCTCGGCGAGGTGAGGGCGTCGACGGCCTCGCTGGTGCGGGCCGAGCGGGCGCTGGGCGCGGCCCGGCCCGGGGACGACGTACCGCACTGGGCGCGGTACTTCGACGAGGCGCAGCTGGCGGACGAGTTCGGGCACTGCCACCGGGACCTCCAGCAGTACCGGGCCTCGGCGCAGCACGCGGAGCGCTCGCTCCAGTTGCGGGCGCCGGCGTTCGCGCGGTCCCGGCTGTTCTGCCGGGTGGTGCTGGCCACGGCCCGGCTGGGGCTGGGCGAGCTGGACCAGGCGTGCGCGCTGGGAGCGGAGGCGGCGCAGCAGGCGATGGAGATGCGGTCGGTGCGCGCGGTGGAGTACGTACGGGACTTCGAGCGGCGGCTGGAGCCGTACCGGGACGCCTCGGCCGTGCGGACGTACCGGGACCGGGTGGCGGCCTTGTCGTGAACCCGGGGCCCGGCTCCCCGGCGGGATGCCGGGCCCCTCACGTGGTGGTTCTCAGGCCGCCACCGGGAGTGCGGGCTCCGGCGCGGCCGGGAGCGGGATGCCGAAGTCGCGCAGGACGGCGGTGGTGGCGCGGCGGGCGGAGTGCAGGGCGCCCTGGACGGTGTTCGTGTCGCGGTGGTCCCCGCACACGTACAGCCCGGCCAGGACGCGCACCGGGCGGCGCACGTCGTACGGCGGGGGCATCGCGGGGACCGCCTCCGGGGTGTGGTGGACGGCCAGCGGCTCCCAGTCCCGGGTCGCGGTGTCGTAGAGACGGGCGAGGCGGGAGGCGACCGTACGCGCGGGCGGCGGCGGGCCGAGCACGGTGGTGGTCACCAGGCTCCGGCCGGCCGGGGCCCGCGTCGGGTCGACCGCGCTCATCACGGTGGTGTGGGAGACGGGCCACTTGGGGTCGCCGTCCAGCAGTAGCGAGCCGTCCCAGGGCAGGGGCGCGTCGGTGGCGTGGTGCAGGACGGTGACCTCGTGGAAGCCGGGCACGCGCAGGCCGGGCAGGAGTTCGGCGGCGGCGCGGGCTCCGGTGGCCAGCAGGACGGAGCGGCAGCCGAAGTCGCCGTGCTCCTCGGTGGTGACCAGGTTCGTCGCCACCGACCGGACCCGGACCCCGGTACGGACGGTGCCGGGCGGCAGGGCGCGGGCGAGCAGGTCGGGCAGGGCCGCCGCGCCTCCCTCGGGCACGGCGAGGCGGCCGCGCGCGAAGCCGCGCAGGGCGAGGTCGGCGACCCGGCTGGAGGTGGTGAGCTCCGGGTCGCGGAGCAGGGTGGAGAGCAGCGGCCGGAGAACGCCCGTCACGGTGCGCGGCGGCAGGCCGCGGCTGCGCAGGGCGGCGAGGGCGGTCCGTTCGGGCCGGGCGAGCAGGCGTTCCTCGGGCAGCGCGGCGAGCCGCCCGAGCGCGGCGCTGAGCCGCGCCTGGTCGAGGGAACCGCTGGCCAGGGCCCGGGCGGGGGTGAGGGCCCCGGCCCGGAGCTGTTTGCCGTCCGTGTGGACCAGGACCCCGGGCGCGAAGGACCTCAGGGTGAGGCCCTGGAGACCGGGGGTGCGTTCGAGCTCCGTGTACGAGGTGTTGAGCAACTGGCCGACCCGGTCCAGCCGGAACCCGTCGGCCGACACGGTGGCCATCCGGCCGCCGGGATCGCCGGCGGCCTCCAGGACGGTGACCGTGACCCCTGCTGCGATCAGGTGGTGCGCGGCCGCGAGTCCTGAGACTCCGGCTCCTACGATGACGACGTCCGCATTGAGCACGTGCCCCTCCCCGAGGTCGGCGCGGCTGTGTGGGAATCCTCCTTCCCCCAACGGACTCCAGGGGAACCCGAGTTGGCATGGGTATTACGGTCGACTCCGGTCGCACGGCGGTCGCATCCGGGTCACAAACGGTCGCACGGTGGTCGCACGCCTCCGCACCGCGGCGCTACATGGCGGCGCGGATGGCCTGCTCGATGCCGGGGTCGCGGAAGACGAAGCCGGACTCCAGCAGCCGGGTGGGGGTGGCCCGCTGACTGCCGAGCACGTCCTCGGCGAACTCCCCGAGCACGACGCGCAGGGCCACCGCCGGTACGGGCAGCAGCGCGGGCCGGCGCAGCACCCGGCCCATGGCGGCCGTGACCTGGCGGTTGGTCAGCGGTTCGGGGGCGGTGAGGTTGACCGGGCCTTCGATGCCGGGGGTGTCGATGATGTGGCGCAGCGCCGCGATCTCGTCCCGGAGGGAGATGTACGACCAGTACTGGCGGCCGTTGCCGAGCCGGCCGCCGATGCCGGCCCGGAAGACCGGGAACAGCCGGCCCCAGGCTCCGCCCTCGCGGGCGACGACCAGGCCGGTACGGGCGAAGGCGGTCCGGATCCCGGCGGCACGGGCGGGCTCCGCGGCCGCCTCCCACTCCACGCAGACCGAGGGCAGGAAGCCGTGCCCGGCGGGGGCGCCCTCGTCGACGGCGCGGTCGCCGGTGTCCCCGTAGTAGCCGACGGCCGAACCGCTGACGAGCACGGCGGGCGGCGCGTCGAGGGCGGCGAGGGCGTTGGCGATCGCGGCGGTGCCCAGGACCCGGCTGTCGCGGATCTCCTTCTTGTACGCGGAGGTCCACCGGTGCTCCCCGACCCCGGCCCCGGCCAGATGCACGACGGCCCCGCAGCCGGCCAGCCCGGCGGGGTCGACGTGACCGCCGGCGGGATCCCACCGCGCCTCGTCCCCGGCGGCGGGCTCCCGCCGCACGAACCGCACCACCTCATGCCCGTCCGCCCGAAGGGACCGCACGAGGGCACTGCCGATGAGCCCGGTCGAACCGGTGACCGCGATACGCATGCCCCCATCCTGTCGGGTCACCACGGCAGACGAAGCCAAACCCAGCCTCGTCGGCGTTTGAGGCGCGGGGCACGGGGCGGAGCCGCGGTCTTTCAGCCCCGCCGGCGATTGAGGCGCGGGGTACGGGGCGGAGCCCCGGTCCTTCAGCCCCGCCGGCGATTGAGGCGCGGGGTACGGGGCGGAGCCCCGGTCCTTCAGCCCCGCCGGCGTTTGAGGCGCGGGGGTCCGGGGGCTGGCCCCCGGCCGCTGCGCCGCAGCCGCATCAGGTGCCGAGCCAGGTGCCCACCGCGTAGGTGACGGCCATGGCCAGCGCGCCCCCGGCAACATTGCGCAGGACCGCGCGGAGCGCAGGCGCGCCGCCCAGGCGGGCACTGACCACTCCGCACAGGGTGAGCGCGGCCAGAACGGCCGCCACCGTCACCGGAACCCGCGCCGACGACCCGGGCAGCACGATCGCGAGCAGCGGCAGCAACGCGCCCACCGTGAAGGCGACCAGGCTCGCGAAGGCCGCGTGCCACGGATTGGCCAGCTCGTCGGGGTTGATGCCGAGCTCCACCCGGGCATGGGCCCGCAGCGCGTCCCGCTCCGTCAGCTGCTCGGCGGCCTCCCGCGCCAGGGCCCGGCTGAGCCCCCGCGCGGCCAGCAGGTCGGTGAGCTCCTCCAGCTCCGCCTCCGGCTCCTCGGCCAGTTCCCGCCGTTCCAGTTCCAGCGCGGCCCGTTCGGAGTCCCGCTGCGAGCTGACGGAGACGTACTCCCCCGCCGCCATCGACAGCGAGCCCGCCAGCAGCCCGGCGACGCCCGCCGCCAGGATCGCGGAGCGCGAGGTGGTGGCCCCGGCCACGCCGACCACCAGGCCCGCGGTGGAGATGATCCCGTCGTTGGCGCCGAGCACCCCCGCCCGCAGCCAGTTCAGCCGCGTGCTGATCTCCGCGCTCGCCGGGCCGCCGCCGCGACCGCCGTGGGCCTCGATGTGCGCCCGCGTCGGGGAATCGTCTTCCGTCACGCCACCACTGTCGTGGCACGCGTCCGGCAGGGCCACCCGGCGGCCGGTCCGGGTGCGCGGGCCCGGCCCCCGTACCAGGGTGGAGGGGTGAGACGCGGACGCGAGGAGCCGGGCTGGCTGCGCGGGGAGCCACCGCCGCGCTGGGCCCGGCTCGCACCCGTCGTGGCCCTCGTGGTGCTGGTCCTCGCGCAGGTGCTCACGCCGGGCGACGTGGAGCTCGGGTACTTCCTGGCCGGTCTGCCGCCGGTGGCCGCCTTCGCGTACGGGGCGGCCGGGACCGCGTTCTTCGCCGCCCTCGTCCTCATGCTGCTGGGGGTGCCCGCCCTCGGCATCGCCCACGCCCGGGGCTCGGACCTGGCCACGGTGGCCACCGTCGGGCTGCTGAGCGTGGTGATCGCGTGGGTCCGGCGGCGCCGGGACGCGCAGCTGGTCAGCGTACGGACGGTGGCGGAGGCGGCTCAGCTGGCGGTCCTGCCGCCGGTGCCGGAGCGGGTGGGTCCGGTGCGCTGTTCCGGCCTCTACAAGGCGGCGCAGCGCGGCACCCTGGTCGGCGGGGACCTGTACGACGTACGGGCCGGGCCGTACGGGGTCCGGGCGCTGGTCGGGGACGTGCAGGGGCACGGCCTGGCGGCGGTCGGCACGGTGGCGGCGCTGCTCGGGGCCTTCCGGGAGGCGGCGCTCGACGACGCGGAACTGGCGGCGGTCGCGGCCCGGCTGGACCGGCGGCTGACGGCGGACGCGACGGCCGCCTCCGACGGGCACCCCGAGTTGTTCGCGACGGCCTTGCTGCTGGAGTTCCCGCCCGGGCTGGACCTCGTACGGCTCGTCTCGTGCGGACATCCGCCCGCGCTGCGGCTGCGCGGGCCGGCGGTCGAGGAGGTGGCGGTGGAGCCGGGTCCGCCGCTGGGCCTGGGGCTCGCGGGGCTGGCCCCGCCGCCGGTGACGGAGCTGGCGGTACGGGCCGGGGACCGGTTCCTGCTGCACACCGACGGGGTGACGGAGGCCCGGGACACGGCGGGGCACTTCTATCCCCTGGCCGCGCGGCTGCCCGTGGTGGCGAGGGAGCCGGCGGGCCCGGTCACGGGGGTGTGGCGGGACCTGGTGGCGTTCACGGAGGGCGGCCCCCGTGACGACGTGGCCCTGCTGCTGCTGACACTCCCCGGCCCGGCATGACCACGACGCCACACCCGCGCATGTACCGTACGTAACCGTCGAGCACACACAGTGATGGCTACGGTGGGAGACGCCATGTTCATGCTGCTGATCAAAGGCACGTTCCGGGTACCGGCCGATGCCAAGCCGGACGGCGACACCGTCCCCTTCATCCCGGACAACGTGGCCGATTGGAAACTCGTGCCCGGGTGCAAGCAGATCGCGCCCAAGGCGGACGGCCGCGTCAGCGTCCGGCTGGAGGCCGTCGACGCGCTGGAGACCCACTACGAGGGCCCCTACGGAACGGAGCAGCATCAGCCGCTGGACTTCGCACACCGGGCCGCGAACGAGCTGCTGGCGTGGGTCGGCTTCGACAGCGTCGACCGTCACGAAGACGAGACCGTCGCCACCATCCCCGAGAGCGTGCCCGGCTTCATCCTCACCCGGGGTGCCGACATCTACGGCCGCTGCGTGGCCCTGGTCGGCCGCGGCACCCCGCCCGCGTGCACCGGCTACGAGGTCAGAGTCGACCAGGAACTGCTGAGGAAGACGGCCAACTTCCACCTGATCTCGCTCGGCCTGGCCTACCCGACCTTCTACGCGGGCTTCCCCAAGGAACTGCGCGAGTTCCTCACCACCACGGCCCAGCAGGCGAGGGCGGCCAAGAAGGGGCTGTGGGCCGACGACGTCGACGTGACCATGAAGGGCGCGAAGGTCACCGGAATGTCCTCCATCACGGCGGCGAACGGGGCGGTCATGCTCCCGAAGCTGTTCCGCCGGCTGAAGGAGTACCTGGACCTCAAGCCCTCGGAACCGTTGCTGAACTGCTTCCCCTCCTACCTGGCCGGGGCCGGGGACACGTTCCGCATCACGTCGGAACGCGAGGAGATGGTGGGTCTGCACCGCGTGGTCGAGGTCACCAACGGCCACACCGTGAGGATGACGCGCCAGCCCGAAGAGATCGTCTTCGAAGAGAAGTGACCATCGCTCCACCGGCACCGACGCCGGCCCGCCGGGGCCTCCACCCCGGCGGGTCGACGCCCGCCCCGCTCGGCGAGGTCAGCTCGCGCTGACGATGAACGCGCGCACCATCTTGCAGGTGACATTGGACGGCCGGTGGATCCCCGTCCGGACGGCCATCGTCCGGATCTTCCGGTTGGTGGCGCGCCGTGCGTCATACGTCCCCGAGTCGAGCAGGGATATCGCCAGCCGCATCGCCTTCAGCCGGCGGTTGTGGCTCTCGTACCACTCGCGGGGAAGCCCCGCCGGCAGCGGCTTCTTCTTGACGTGCTGGATGGTGGTGGCAGTGGCCATCTACAGCCTCCCAAACGGTAGTTGGCGTCCTGTCGTTCTCCCTCGATTTTACTGGGGACCACTGACAAAAGCCCTGGCCGGGCAGGCTCTGGATAGGCTGGGGGCCATGGAGATCTGGATCAACCCCGCCTGTTCCAAGTGCCGCAGCGCGCTGACCCTGCTGGACGCGGAGGGGGCCGACTACACCGTGCGCCGGTACCTGGAGGACGTGCCCTCCGAGGACGAGATCCGTGAGGTGCTCGGCCGCCTCGGCCTGGAGCCGTGGGACATCACGCGCACCTCGGACCCGCTGGCCCGGGAGACGGGCGTACGGGACCTCCCGCGCGAGGAGACCGACGCGGCGCGGGGCCGCTGGATCGCCCACCTGGCCGCGCACCCGAAGCTGATCCAGCGCCCGATCATCACCGCCGAGGACGGCACGGCCGTGGTCGCCCGCTCCGAGGACGCCGTCCGCGAGGCACTGTCCCGCACGGCTTGCGACCTCGGGGGAAATTGAGGTCTGGGCGTGCTGGCCTGGCGGTTCGGCTGGTGGGTGATCAGCAAGCGGTGCCGCGGGCGAGGACGAGTTCGGTGCTCGTCTGGCGGCGGGTGGGCCGCCGGGCGGCGCGATCGGAGACCAGACCGGCGATCGCCAGGTGGGTCTCGGCGTAGGTCTCGCGTCGTCCGGTGAAGCGCCGCAGGGGTGCCCACTGCCGTAGCTCGGCGTTGGTGTGCTCGACGCAGATCCGGGCCGAGGACTGACGCCGCCGCGCCTCGCGCCAGGCCCGCTTTTCGCCGTCGCACGCCTCGTCCTTGGGCTTCTTCGGCGGGGCGGTGACCCGGCCGGGGAACTCCTTGGCCAACCCTGCGTACCCGGAGTCGACCTTGGCCTTCACCCACGGCCTGAGGCGGAACTGCTCGGCGATGCCCTCGGTCCGCACGGCGGTCTGGTCGTGCATACGGCCGGGCCGGACCACACCGGCCAGCAGCATCCGGCCCTGGCCGTCGCTGAACGTGGTCGACTTGATGGTGTTCTGCTTGCGATTGCCGGAGACGAACGCCCGGCGCCCGGGGCGGTCGGCCTGCGGGCGGCGGACCTGGGTCTCGGCACCGTCGAGCCGCAGCTCAACGTCCTCCGCCTCGGCGTAGGCGAAGACATGCTCCAGCGTCTTCAGCCGCACTCCGGGACGGTCGGGCACGGCGAAGCCACGGGCCGCGAGCAGCCGCCGGACCTGCCGGACGGCCTCGGAGACGGTGGAGCGATCCACCTCGAAGAGCTTGCCGAGCACCTCGTGCGGCAGCTGGTAGCGCAGGTTCAC
This sequence comes from Streptomyces sp. NPDC048258, assembly GCF_043201995.1. Classification (NCBI taxonomy): domain Bacteria; kingdom Bacillati; phylum Actinomycetota; class Actinomycetes; order Kitasatosporales; family Streptomycetaceae; genus Streptomyces; species Streptomyces sp. NPDC048258. The sequence continues at coordinate 716,266 of NZ_JBICZH010000001.1, read as the reverse complement.
CAGGGTGATCAGCAGCCGGTCGAAGAAGACCAGCTTCGGCTTGCGTCCGGCCCCGGCCGCCCGCCGGCGTGGACCACCGCGTGCCGCCTGGAGTGCGGACTGCCGTGCGGCCTCCCACGGACCGGCGAGCTCGGCGAACAACTCGCCGAAGTGTGCGCAGGAGACCCCGGACAGGGCAGGATGGGAGCAGGCCGTGCGGGCCCAGGTCGGCTTCACAACTCACCCAACCCGCACGGCCCTTCTTATGTCACGGCCGACTACCCACCCGGAATTTCCCCCGAGGTCGATAGCCCCGCTCGGGGCAACAGAGTGCGTTTCTTGCCAAATTCGGGGCTGCTGTGACGCCTGGGGCGCCCCGGCGGCCGGCGCTATGCTGCCCGGTCTCCGGGGGTGCCGCCGGTCATGCCGATGCAGCGGCCGGCGGGCTCCCGGGTCAGGCCAACGGCCAGCTGTGGGCCTGCTGGTCGTGCTCGACGATCGCCGTGGTGATGCGCTCCTACTGAGCCCTTGCGCGGGCGGATGCCTCCCAGCTGGCGGCCGCGGTGACGCCCCTGGGTCGGGTGGGGCGGGAGGGCCAGCGCCTACGGCTGGGTCGCCGCGTCCAGGCCGGGGCTCTCATTGTGGAACCCAGTCACATCCGCAGGTCAGAGCCGTTTTCAGATCGCAGCTACCACAGTGCCGCGTGCCCGCCCGCCATGAGGTCAGCCCAGCCAGAATGGTCCGCACCATCCGGAACAAGACACCGCACACGTGCCCTGCCGGGATGCCCGCCAGGGGCCTTGTAGAAGCGGTGCATCTAGATCCAGACAGTCCATCAAAGCTGTTTGACTTCCGCCAACAAGCCAATGATGATCGCCATGCAACTTTCACGGGGGAGTTGCGGAGGGGGATCTCATGAGGAAAATTGGTAGATTGATAGCCGTCGGCTTCGCGAGTGCCGCAATCGCGATGTGCAGCTTGGCCACGCCGGCCGCTGCAGACGACTCTCACGCTGCAATCGTTACTGCGAACGGCGCTATCATCACCGCTGATGGAGCGAAGGTCGGCCAGGTCACGCTTCATAAGCGCGGTGACGGCACCAAGCCGCCCGCCGAATTGGGCAATCCCTCTGAATGGGGTGTAGCCGCGATCAAGGTACCCACCTCAGCGGGCTCCTTCGGCACCCGAGGGTACACCTGCCTTGACAATGTCAGTGGCGGAAGGTGGTGCCAGGGCTATGAACTCGTCACCGCCGGCAAGCGCTGCTTCTCGAACTATCTTCACGGAACCAAGACGCACAGGTCCTCGGTGAAGCTCGCAGGTGTTATTGACACCAGTGGCTGGGTGGACCCTGGGCAGGTCGCCAACGCCTGGTATACGGCGGGAGCCGGCTACACCTGCTACACCTACTACGCCATCCAGTAGGCTGCGGGGCCGAACCTGACGGGGTGGGACTGGCTCAGACACCCATGAACCCCACATCACAGGTAACTCCACAGCGCATGAGGCAGGTTGGCTTGTCACTCTATGGGGCTGTGCGGACAACCGCGCAGCCCCATAGTGGAACCATCGCCACCTCGGGCTTGCCCACGGAGCAGGGAAGGGAAAACGTGCGCATTCCGCACACTCGCCTCGTACCAGTCGTGGCGCCTCTTGCAGTGGGGCTACTGCTGGGACTAGCTGGCCCAATTGCCAACAAATGGGACAATCCCGCCTGCGTCGCCCTCGGGCTCGCATTTTCCGGCGGATGGTCGTGGGCTTGCTTTGCATTCCTAGTGGGTTATTTCCGTCGATCAAAAATTGAGTCAACGGTGCTGGCGTCCCTCGGATTGACCGTTGGCGTATTGACTTACTACCTCACCAAGAGCATCAGTCCAACCCTCCCAGCCGGAATGGACGGCGCCGAGGTTGTTAGTAGCGATAATTCTTCTGGGGTGCTTTTTTGGGGGCTGGCCGCTTTCATTATTGGAGGGCCTCTAGGATTCTTCGGCAACGTAGCTCGAACATCAGACATCTACGGCCTTCTGTTCCGACTGATCGTTCCTCTCGTGGCCTTTATTGAGACCTCTATGAGATTGACTAACGAGGCGGACGATCAAAGTCCTGTCACCGTAGTAACTTGGACCTCGATTCGCTTTATCGCAGTCGCTGTTGCGCTGGCCTTGGTGGGACACTGGATTTGGGGTTGGCGGCGCGCTCGGCATAGTCGCTCGTCGAGGTTGGACGATCCCGCCAGAAAGGGAGTTACACCTACCTAAGAGCTCGTAACACAACCTTGTTGAAGTCTCCTGGCCAGCCGTGACAGGTGTGACGATTCGGCCGTTCGTGATGGCGTGAGCACTCGGCCTTGGATCGTGGAGTGGACGCGCGTTGTGGGCATTGATCGAACCGCAACTCCTGCCGCTTGAGCTGAGGCTCCGGGCATCTGGCGACGCCTGGAGCGGTGGCAGCAGGCCGGGGTCTTCGACCAGCTGCACCGGATCCTGCTCGCTGAACTGAACGCCGTCGGTGAGCTCGGCTGGTCCAGGGCGTGTGTGGACGGATCCGCATCCGGGCGAAAAAGGGGGAGCCGACACCGGCCCGTCGCGGGTCGACCGGCGGAAGATTAGACGCGGCGCGCGATGACCTCCATGCACGCGCGGTAGCGCTCGCTGACCGCGTAGTGCAGGGGTTCGAAGCCGTGCTCGTCCAGCAGCTCGTAGAGGCGCCTGCGGCTGAAGTTGTGGAAGTGCTCCAGCTCTCCCCAGTAGGGGTTGGCCTCGGCAGCGTCCAGCAGCCGCCAGACCGCGCAATCGTAGTTGGGCATCGACGCGAAGATCACGCCGTCCTCCCGCAGCAACCGGTGCGCGGCGACCAGGCCCTCGCCGGGATACGGCATGTGCTCCAGCACATCGGCCAGGCTGATCACGGAGTACCGGCCGGGCGCGTCGAGCGTCGTGAGGTCGGCGCAGTGCGCCTCGATGCCGAGTCGGCGCAGTCCCTGGGCGGTCGAAGGCCGCAGATCGAGGCCGTGCGGCTCGAAGCCCCACTCCTCCGCCGTGAACAGCAGCGAGCCGTTGCCGAAGCCGACGTCGAGCCAGCAGCCGTCCGCGACGTAGCGCGCGACGCGCTCCACGATGCGCGCCGAGAGGTAGCGGTTCTGCTCGAACCCCGCGCCCGGCTGCTGGTTCGGGTTGGTCGAGGAGAAGATCTCCGCCGACACCTCGTCCGTGAAGTAGCCGTCGGTGAAGACGTGTCCGCACGCGGCGCAGCGCATCCAGACCATGGTCGGCCCGACCACCGGCTTGTACAGCGGATGGCCCGAGCAGTCGCCGGTCCTCAGCGTGGAGATCTCGGCGGCGGAGCAGAGCGGACAGGCGTCGTAGAGCAGACGCGGCTGGTTCGTGACAGGAGTGGCCGCGATGGCGGGGCTGGCGGACATGTCAGGAAAATACATGCGATGACGGTCGCCGCCGTGATGGCGCGCTGGGTGCGCCGGCTACACCCGGGCGGCGGGCCGGACACCGCCTAGGCATCGAACAGGCGGGCGACCTCCGGCGCCGCCGTCAGCGGCAGCGCGTGGTGCGAGACCCCGGGCAGTACGTCGACGCGCGCGCCCGGGAGCACGCCGCGCGCGGCCCGGGCCGCGCGGGCGGCGTCGTGGCAGCGGGCGCGGCCGGCGAACAGGATGTGGACCGGCAGCTCCCCGAGCCCGGTCGGGTCCGGGCGCGGCCCGGTCACCGGCCGGACTGCGGGGAAGGCGGCGGTCTCGTCCTGGAGCCGGAGCCAGGCCGGGTCGAGCGGGGCCCCGCCGGTCTCCCAGGCGAGGAACGAGCGGATCCGCCGCGGGGTGGGCCGTACCAGCATGGGCAGCGCGCGCAGCACGTAGCCGGGGCGGAGGCCGGCGAAGACCTGGGTGGGGTCGAGAAGTACGAGGCGGCCGAGCCGGGGGGAGCGCCGGGCGGCGTCGGCGGCCGCGTAGTGGGCGGCGATCCAGGCCCCGTACGAGTGTCCGCCGAGACCGACGGGACCCGGGGCGCCCAGCCCATCGAGGACCGCGTCGAGCCAGCCGACGAGGTCCTCGGCGGCCCGTATCGCCCGCCCCGGCGCCGGCACGCTGAGGCCCGGGTCCCCGACCAGGTCCACGGCGTGCATCCGGTGGGTGCGCGCGAGCCCGGCCGCGGCGCAGGCTCCCCACACCGTGGAGGTGGCTCCGCCGCCGGGCAGCAGCACCAGCGGCGGGGCGCCGGCCGGACCGCAGCTGTTGACGCGGGTGACCCCGTACGGGGTGGGCAGTTCGACGGCCTCGGCCGGCCCGGGCCACCGGCCGAGCACCTCGTCGTAGGCGGTGCGGAAGGAAGCGGCGCGGAAGGAAGACGTCCGGGACATGGCTGGCTCCAATGCCTCGCTGGGCGATAATCTCGCTCAACGAGAGACTTTAGGCCGGAGGCGACGTGGACGACAACCGGGAACCCGACAACCTGCACCTGGTGCACCTGCTCCGCGCGGTGACCGTCGAATTCGGCCTGCGCCAGGCGGAGTTCGCCGCCCGCAACGCCATGCATCCCACCGACGTACGGGCCCTGATCTGCCTGCTGGACGCGGCCCGCGCCGGCGAGCCGGCCACGGCGGGACTCCTCGGCGCCCGGCTCGGCCTCAACTCGGCGGGCACCACCGCCGTGATCGACCGGCTGGAACGGCTGGGCCACGTGGCGCGGGTCCGCGACGACCGCGACCGCCGCCGGATCCTGCTGCGCGTGGAGCCGGAGGCGATCCGCCTGGGCCGGGAGTTCTTCGGCCCGCTCATCGACGGACTGCTCCAGGTGCTGGACTCCTTCGACCCCGCGGAACGGGACACCGTCCGCCGCTTCCTGACGGCCGCCCACGCCGTCTTCACGCCGGAGCCGCGCACATGACCTCCCCGCCACTCATCTCGCCCTCACCCGTGACCTCGTAGGGTGAGCCCAGCAGCAAATCGGTACGTACCGCATCAAAGGACCCGGCGTGAACGAGCAGCAGCAGCCGCAGGCAAGCCCCGTCGGGACCCCGTTCCCCCCGCCGCGGCGGGGGGCCGACTGGATGTTCGGCGGCGTGTACGGGACGGTGCTGGCCAGTGGGCTGCTGGCCGCGCTGGACCGGAAGGGCGGGGACTACACCCCGTACTACGACGCCAGCTGGGTGCTCGTCACGGCGGCGACGGCCGGGCTCGCGCACGGCTACTCGCACCACATGACCACGCATCAGCAGGGCTCCGTCGGCCACCGGTGGCGGGTGCTGGCCCGGGCGCTGTGGCACGAGTGGCCGATGATCGCGGCCACTCTGCCCACCGTGCTGCTGCTGGTCCTCGCGGGGCTCACGGGCTGGGAGTCCTACGGCGTGACCGCCGTAGGACTCGGCCTGAACGCCGCCCTGCTGTTCGCCTGGGGCGCGATCGTGGCGGTCCGGGTCGGCTACCGGCTGACCTCCGCGCTGTTCATCGGCCTGGCCGACGCCGCGATCGGCCTGGCCATCATCGTCGCCAACGCCCTCATCAAGTAGGGAGCTGCGCCTCCGCCTCCGCCAGGATCTCCGTCAGCCGGGCGCCGAACTCCGCTCCGCGCGGATCCGGCACGCCCGTCCGGGCCGCGGTGAGCAGGGCGTCGAGGGCCCGCCCGTAGGCGCCGGGGACATCGCTCCAGCCGGGCAGCGCATGGACGCCCTCGGCGCCGCGCAGCTCCAGCCCCACCCCTGCGGCCGCGCGCGGCGCGCCCAGGCTGAGCACGGCGGTGCTGGCAGCGCCGGAGGCGTGGCGCAGGGCCAGCTGGACCACGTCGGAGGGACCCCGGGTGGCGCTGACGGCGGTGACCTCGCCGAGGATCGGGATCAGTACGGAGAGCGCGTGCGGGCCGACGTCCCACAGCCCGCCCTTGGCCTTGCGCCAGGGCGACGCGGCGTACGCGCTGGGCGTGCCGTCGGGCGGGAAGACGGCGCCGAGCCAGTGGGCGGACGCGGTGAACCAGCCCGGGCGGGCGGCCTGTTCCACGACCCAGCCCGCGGTGGGCTCGGCGAAGCGGAGGGTGAGGAAGACGACGGAGGCGACCCCGTGCCGCGCGGCCGCGTCGGCGACGGCCCGGGCGTCCCGGGCCGTCGTCGCGACGGGTTTGTCGAGCAGCAGGTGACAGCCGGCGGCGGCCGCGCGCACGGCGAGCGGGGCCTGGACGTCCGGCGGCAGGGCGAAGGCCACGGCGTCACAGTCGGCGAACAGTGCGTCGGGGTCTTCGTACACCTTCACGCCGAACGCGTCGGCCAGCTCGGCCGCGGCTTCGGGCCGGCGGCCCCACACTCCGGCGAACTCCGAGCCGGTGTGCGCGGCGAGCGCGGGGGCGTGGGTGCGGTGCGCCCAGGGGCCGGTGCCCAGAAGTCCGACCCGGGGCCGTGGGCCTGCGACGGCCCGATCGGCGGCGCTCTCGGCGGGGTCTGCGGCGCGGTCTCGGTCGGGGTTTCCGGAAGGGTTCACATCAGACAAAATGCTCACCGGACCAGTGTGCCCCACTCGGACGGGTGTGCCGTCGTCAACCCGCTGCCTACCCGCACAACCCACCCGACCTGCGGTGCAAACCTCGGTAACACGGGGTTCACACACGGGCAACGGAAGGGAAATCGCGGGCGGGCACGCTGCGGTCATCACCGCAGCGATGAAGCAGCGACCAGCAGCACCCGCAGAGTCTGAGGATGGGGCCCGTGAGCTACAAGGCTGAGTACATCTGGATCGACGGCACCGAGCCGACGGCGAAGCTTCGCTCCAAGACGAAGATCCTGGCCGACGGCGACGCGCTGCCGATCTGGGGCTTCGACGGATCGAGCACGAACCAGGCCGAGGGCCACGCCTCCGACCGCGTGCTCAACCCGGTGTTCTCCTGCCCGGACCCGATCCGCGGCGGGGACAACGTCCTCGTGCTGTGCGAGGTCCTGAACATCGACATGACCCCGCACGAGTCGAACACCCGCGCGCTGCTGCGTCCCGTCGCCGAGAAGTTCGCCGCTCAGGAGCCGATCTTCGGCATCGAGCAGGAGTACACCTTCTTCGACGGCAGCCGCCCGCTCGGCTTCCCGGTCAACGGCTTCCCGGCGGCACAGGGCGGCTACTACTGCGGTGTCGGCTCGGACGAGATCTTCGGCCGCGACATCGTCGAGAAGCACCTGGACCACTGCCTCGCGGCGGGCCTGAGCATCTCCGGCATCAACGCCGAGGTCATGCCCGGCCAGTGGGAGTTCCAGGTCGGCCCCGTGGGCCCGCTGGAGGTCTCCGACCAGCTGTGGATCGCGCGCTGGCTGCTCTACCGCACCGCCGAGGACTTCAACGTGTCGGCGACGCTGAACCCGAAGCCGGTGAAGGGCGACTGGAACGGCGCGGGCGCGCACACCAACTTCTCCACGAAGGCGATGCGCGAGGACTACCGCGCGATCATCTCCGCGTGCGAGGCGCTGGGCGACGGCAGCAAGCCGATGGACCACGTGAAGAACTACGGCGCCGGCATCGACGAGCGTCTGACGGGTCTGCACGAGACCGCCCCGTGGAACGAGTTCAGCTACGGCGTCTCGGACCGCGGCGCGTCGGTGCGCATCCCGTGGCAGGTGGAGAAGGACGGCAAGGGTTACATCGAGGACCGCCGCCCGAACGCGAACGTGGACCCGTACGTGGTGACCCGCCTCATCACGGACACCTGCTGCACCGGCCTGGAGAAGGACGGCCTGGTCTGAGGACCCACAGCACGCCGCCCCACCCCGAACACCCGACGACGCCCGCCGCGCCTCACAGGCCCGGCGGGCGTCGTCAGTGGCGGGCGCTCGCGGAGCAGTTGCCGGTTTGTCCGGGATTGATGGGGATGTGGTCCCGGAATATGAGATGTTGATCCATGACGTGAGACGGGGCCTGCCCCGGGGCGCGTCCGTCTGTTTGAATGGGACCCATGGCCAGCCATTCGCACACCTCGTCAGGTCGCAGCGACCTCGAGCCGTTCTGGCCGTCCCGTCAGGATCATGATTTCGACCGGGAGTGTTGCCGCGCGAAGAACGCGCCGGCCCTCTAAAGCCTCCGGGATCTCCCACCCGACCTTCCCCGAGGCCTTCGGTCTGCGCGGTACGACATCGACGACGTACGTACGTCTCCTGCCGACCACTCCGCGTGAAAGAGCTGACCACTCATGGCGAACACCCGCTCCCTCACTTCCGCCTCCGCCGCCTCCGCCGCGACCGCTTCCCTGACCTATCCGCCCAGTCCGCGCCACCGGCTGCGTGCCGTGGACCGGGACGAGGTGGCCCGAGTGGTGGACCTGCTGCCGCCCGGCGCCACCTGGCTGCCCGCCCCCCAGCACACGCTCCCGACGGTCCCCGGACAGCCGCCGATGGTCGGCTACCTGGTCCTGGTACCGGCCGACCAGCAGCCGCCCGTCGCCTTCGCCCCCCAGGCCGTCGCCGCTCCGGCGGCGCCGTACGCCCCCGAGCCCGCGGCCGCCACGGGCGACGCCCTGGTCCGCATCGACTCGGCGCAGCGCACCGCCGAGGTCGACGGACAGGTGCTCGACCTGACCTACCTGGAGTTCGAGCTCCTGGCCCACCTGGTGAAGCACCCGCACCGGGTGCACAGCCGGGACCAGCTGGTGACCACGGTCTGGGGCTACGGCCACGTCGGCGACGGCCGAACCGTCGACGTCCACATCGCCCGCCTGCGCCGCAAGCTGGGCGCGGCCCACCGCGGCGCGATCCAGACGGTGCGCCGGGTGGGCTACAAGTACGCGCCCTGACCGGCCGGTCGACCGCACACGACGGGCCCGCACTCCCCTCGGGAGTGCGGGCCCGTCGGTTTCCTGGGCCTTCTAGGCCGGTTGCGCCGCCTTCGCGCGGCGGCGGGCCACGAAGCCGAGCAGCACGTCGACCGCCAGGAACGCCACCAGGCTGATCCCGAGCATCGGGACGAACCAGCCGACCACGGCGGTCACCGCGGCCAGCGGCAGCAGCACCGTCACCGGCAGCTTGCGCCAGGCGCCGCGCGGCTGGGCGCGGCCGACGGAGAGCGTGCGGTCCTTCGTCGGGCGGCGCAGCCACCACATCCGGTAGCCCCAGAAGACGAGGAACATCAGCGCGACGGCGAGCGCGGCCAGCGCGAGCTGGTTGACGAGCCCGAAGGTCTGGCCCATGTGCAGGTCGATGCCGAATCGGGTCATCTTGGCGAGCAGCGGGTAGTCGGCGAAGCGCAGTTCGTCCATGACCCGGCCGTCGGCGGGGTCGATCGAGACGGCGTCGAGGTGCACCGGCACCTGCTTGTCCTTCTCCTTGACCACGTAGCCCTTGCCCTTGGCCGGGAGCGTCACCTGGAGGTACTCGGTGACCCCGGCGGCCCGGGCGGCCTCGACGGCCCGGTCGATGCCGATGTCTGCGGTCGGAGCCGGCGGCGGCATCTCCTCACCGGGGCCCATGGTGTGGCCCGCGTGCTCGTCACCTGCGGCGGAGTCCGCGCCCGGCTTCAGCTTCGCGGAGACCGCGGGGGTGGCCCCGCCGAGGCTGTCCTGGAGCTGCCCGATGTTCTCGCCGGCGTACTTCGACCAGGTCAGGCCGGTGGCGGAGAGCACGACGAGCCCGGCGACGGACCAGAGGCCGATCACACCGTGCCAGGACAGGGTCCGGCGGCGGCCCTTGGCCCCGCGGACGGGGAGAACCATCCCCCAGCTACCGCTGGGAGGTGCCCCCACGGCCTTCCGCTTGCGGCGGCGGCCGATCCACAGGGCGAGCCCGCCGAGGGCGACCACCCACAGCCAGCTCGCGGCGAGTTCGCTGTAGTTCCGGCCGAAGTCGCCGAGCTGGAGGCTGGCGTGGAACTCGCTCAGCCAGGCCCGCAGCGGCAGCGCGTCGCCGGAGGTGGTGAGCTGCCCGCGCACATCGGCCGTATACGGGTCGACGAACACGGTGAGGGTCTCGCCCTCCGGGAGCCCCTCGCTCTCCATGATCACGCGGGTGGTGGCGTCGGCCTCGGGCGCGGGCCACACGGACACGATCTCGCCCTGGGGCGCGGCGCCCTTGGCCGCCGCGACCTGGGCGCTGAGCGGCAGGGCGCTCTCGCCGACCCGGGAGACGGTCAGCTCGTCGGAGTAGACGATCTTCTCGGCCTGCCAGGAGCCGGCGTACAGCAGCCCGGTGGCGGCGGCGAGGAACAGCAGCGGGGCGATGAGCAGGCCCGCGTAGAAGTGCATGCGCAGGAGCAGGGGGCGCAGGGCCGCCCAGCCGCCGCCGCGGCGCTTGGATATGTCGGTGGGGTCGGTGGGGTCGGCGTCCGGGGTCCGGACGTCCTGAACCTCGTCAAGGGACATGATGGTCCTAGGTGTTGGCGAAGACATGGGGAGGCGGCCCCAGGTCTCGCCCCTCGCCGAAGAGGGTGCGCCGGTTCAGGCGCGGGCAGGACGGCCGGGGGCCGTGGTGCGGAAGGCTCCGCCCGCGGGCGGCCCGCGCCGCACCACGGCATGGGCGTGCACGGCTCCGCGCAGGCGGCGCGGCCGCACGTACGGAGGGCGGACGGCGGGCGGGGCCGTCGGCGGCGCCACCCGTGCCCGGAGCAGGGCGAGCACGCGGGAGAGCGGCCGGGCCACGTGCAGCGCGGCGGCCCCCACGGTCCGGGCCAGCCGGAAGACGGCGGCCTCGCCCCGGGCCAGCCAGGCGGCGCAGAACAGCCCGGCGAGCACGTGCGCGGCGATCATGCCGGCCCCGCCGTGCCCGGCCATGCCCGTCATCGCCGCCGTGTCCGCCATGCCCGCCACGCCGCCCGATGTTCCGGCGGCCGTCGCGCCCATGTCCATGGCGCTCATGTCCATGCCCATGTCCATGCCGTGACGGCCGGGCATCGACGCGGGTTCGGCCGTCGCCGTCCGGCTCCCGGAGAAGACGAGGTGCAGCACCGCTTGTACGGCGAGCACCGCCGCGGCGATCCCCACCGGCCCCCGGCGCCGCCCGGCGGCGAGCCAGGCCAGCCCGCCGGTCACCCCGAAGGCGCCCAGAAGGCCCGTCAGGGGAAGGTCGGTACCGGACATGTACGAATGCCCCACCGCACCCAAAGCGGTACACACCGCCGCGAACATCGCGGCCCGCGTGGCGCGCATCGGCGCGGGGTGTTGTGACATGGCCGGAACATGTTCCCACGGGGCCCGGTGATGTCCGCCAGAGGGCCGTATCCGATCATGGGCGGGTGAATGCGATTCCACTGGGAGCGGCGTACGCCGGCGGGGTCCAGCTCGGGGCGTACGCCCTGGAACGGATCGGGCCGAAGGAACGGGAGCGGCTGCTCCTGGACTGCTCGACGAATGTCGACAATCTCTCCGCCGGGCGCTGGGAGACGCTGCTGACCAGCGCGCTGGTCGTCGAGGAGCCCATGCCCCTGCCCTACGCGCTGCTGCTGGTCGCGGTCCTCGGATACGCCGAGTACGCGTACGGCGCCTGGTGGACGGCCGCGGTGTTCCTGTTCGGGCACGCCACCGCGACCCTCCTCGTGTACGGCGCCCTGCGCAGGACAACCGATCCGCGGACCCGGCGCGCCCTGGACGTGGGGACCAGCTACGGGTTCAACGCCGTGCTCGGCGCCCTGACCTCGGCCCTGCCGCGCGGGGCGGTCCGCACGGCCGCGCGGGCAGGGCTGCTGGCGCTCGCCGCCGTGCCCGTGCTCAAGCGCGGCCGGACCTTCACGGACGCCGGACACCTGGCGGCGCTCGGAATCGGGATCGGGGTCTCGCTGGCCGTCGATTGTCTTTCCGGCCCAAAACATCACAAAATTATATGAATCACCGAACAGTACGAACTGCTGGAGCAGCCACGATGACCGCCACTCCCGCCACCACCGTCGCCAACCTCCGCGACCTCGGCGGCACCCCGCTCTCCGGCGGCCGCACCGTCCGTCCCGGCCTGGTCCTGCGCTCCGGCCAGCTCGACCGGCTCGACCTCGACGCCGACCCGACGGTGGCCGCGCTGGGCCTGCGTACCGTCATCGACTTCCGTACCGAGATCGAGCGCACCGCCCACCCCGACCGGGTGCCGGCCGGCGCCCGGCTCCTGGTCGGCGATGTCCTGGCGGACAAAATGAACTCGGGCCGGACGCCCGCCGCGGCCCAGCTCAAGGACCTGCTGACCGACCCCGTCGTCGCCGAGGAGCACCTGGGCGGCGGCAAGGCACAGGCCCTGTTCGGCGATGTCTACCGGTCCTTCGTGCACTCCACCTCCGCGCAGGCCGCGTACCGGATGCTGCTCACCGAGGCCGCCGACCCCGGCGCGGGCCCGCTGCTCTTCCACTGCACGGCCGGCAAGGACCGCACGGGCTGGGGCGCGACGGTCATCCTGTCGCTGCTCGGCGCCGACGACGAGACCCTGATGGCCGAGTACCTGTCGGTGAATCCGGCGGTCAAGCAGGCCTTCGCCCCGATGATCGAGGGCTTCACGGCGGCCGGCGGCGACCCGGACATAGCGCTCGCGCTGATCGGCGTCTTCCCCTCCTACCTGGAGGCCGCGCTGGCCGAGGTCGAGACGCGCTACGGCTCCATGGAGAAGTACGTGCGCGAGGGGCTCGGCGTCTCCGACGAGACGGTCGAGGCGCTGCGCGGCCACCTGCTGGCGTAGGGGGTGTCTTGCGGGGGTGTCTTGCCGCGGCTCTCGTTTTTGACCCGAACGGGTGCGCTGTTGACGGGTGACCATCCGACGATTCCCTCGTTCTGCTGAATGTGACTGCGCCGGATACCGCCACCCGCCCCCTGTCTCCCGATGTCGAGCAGGCCGAGGCCGCCATCGTCGAGCACTACCCGCGGCTGGTGCGGCTCGCCTACCTGGTGCTGCCGCCCGCCCTCGGCCGCAACCGGCGGGTGCTCACCGCCCACTCCCTGGTCCAGCGGGCGCTGCCGCGCGGGCGGCGGGACGCGGCAGCGGCCGTGCGGGGCGGGGTCCCGGGCCAGCGCGGCGGCGAGGGTGACACCGGGTACGCGTACGTCCGGCTGCGCGTGCTGCGCGCCGCCCTGGAGGCCGGGATCCCGCTGACCTTCCGCGCCCTGCCCCGGCGCGCGCAGCTGCCGCCCGCGCTGCCGCAGGTGTGGGGGCTGCGGCTGTTCCCGCGCTCCGGCGGGGCCGAGGAGCTCGCGCTCGACCAGTGGCTGGCCACCCTCGGCGGGCCCGGCCGCGCCGCCTGCGTCCTGCGGGCCCTGGAGCGGCTGTCCGAGCCGGACGTGCTCCGGGTGCTCGACGAGGCCGGGGTCGCCGATCCGGCCGCCGCGGTCGCGGAGTCGGGGGACCCGGCGAACGACTCCCTGTTCGCCTCCCCCGAGTTCGACCCGTGCGTGCTCCAGGCCCGGCCCACCGACCTGCTGCGGCGGCGCCGGCTCGCGCGGGCCGCCCTCGCCGCCGGGGCGGCCCTCGCCGTCTGCGGGGCGCTGCTCGCGCTGCCCGGCGGGGGCTGGGGCGCGGACGGGGCCGCCGCCCCGCTGTACGCCCGTAACGCCGCGGCCGAACAGGCCCTGGATCCCGGGAAGCTGGTCCGGGCCGCGCCCGCGCTCTGGCGTACGTCCTCCCGTACGGACTTCTCCACCTGGCCCGCCCGCGGCGACCGCGCCGACGACGCCGAACTGCTGCGCCGGGCGCTGGCCGTCTGGGCCCGGCCGGGCTCCTCCGTGGTCGTCTCGGCCACCCCGGGCACCCCCGCCGGGCCGCCGATGGGACCGGCGCAGCTGCTGTTCGCGGGCGCCGTCGACCAGGCCGTCGTGGTCCTCCTCTACGACGGCCTGCGCGTGGTCCGGTACGCCGAACCGCGCGCCGGGACCACCGTCGCCGCCCTCGACTTCGCCCGGACCGACGGCGCCTCGGCGGACACCGCGACCGCCCTCGTGCTCAGCCGGGTCGACGGCAACGTCCGCTACCTCACCGCGCCCTGGGTCACCGGCGCGGCCCTGCGGGACCTGCTCAAGCCGGGCGGGGCCCCCACGCCGCTGAAGCCGACCCCGGACGGGGTCACTCCGCCGGTGCCGAGCCCTGCTCCGGCGGGCAGTTGCACCAGCTGGAACGCCCTGGCCCTGACGGGCGACGGCGCCACCCGGCTGATCACCGACCTAGGCGAACTGACCCCGGCCCGGCTCACCTCGGGCGCGCCGGGTGCCGAGCGCGATGTGACGGAGGCCGCGGAGCTCGGGGACTGGTCGCGGATCGCCTGCCTGCTGCCCGCGGTGCGCTCGCACGGGGTCCGTACGGTCAACGCCTGGACGTACGCCAAGCAGCCGCTGCCCGAGGGCGACGGAACGGCGGCCTGGCTGTGCACGCGGGCCGAGACCTGGCGGGGCACGGCGGACCGGGTGCAGGCGCAGTTCCTGGCGCCGGGCGCCCCGCTCGCGGCGCAGGCGGCCAGGTCGGAGGGGTCGCCGGCGTGCGGTCCGCGGGAGCCGCGGGTGCTGGCGGGCGTGCTGTGGAAGTCGCGCGCGGGCCAGTGGTACGTACTCGCGGCGGGCAGTGCGCAGTTCGCCTCGCTGTCGGTGTCCGGCGGCGGGGTGAGCGGGGCCGCGAACGGGAACCGGCTGGCGGTCAAGGCGCCGGCGGGGGCGCAGGTGGACCTGTCGGGCAAGCTGACGGACGGGACGAAGGCGGGGGTCCTGCGGTAGGAGGCTGCGTGCGGAACCTGCGTACGGACCTGCGCGAGGAAGTGGCCGCAGAGGGGTTTTCCTGGCCTGTACCCATCAGTACATTGACGCCATGTCTAATAGGCCGCTCGCGCCCGCCCCTGTGGCGTCGGAACACATAGACCTGAGGCCCCGGAACGTGTCCTTCGGCTGGGAGGACACCCCGCTCCACTGGCTGCCCGGCGACCCGTTCACCGGGCACATGATCAATGTGCTGCACCTGCTGCTCCCCGCGGGTGAGCGGTGGTTCGTGCACGTCTACAAGCAGGTGCTCCCGTACATCGAGGACGAGCGGCTGCGCGCGGACGTCGTCGGCTTCATCGGCCAGGAGGCCATGCACGCCGCCGCGCACGACGACGTGCTCCCCCACCTGAAGCGGCTCGGGCTGGACCCGACCCCGTACACGGCGCAGGTGGACTGGCTCTTCGAGAAGCTGCTCGGCGACCGGACCCTGCCGCCGGGCCGGGCCAGGCACTGGTGGCTGATGGAGCGGGTCGCGATGATCGCGGCGATCGAGCACTACACGGCGTTCCTGGGCGACTGGGTGCTGAACGCCGACGAGTTGGACCGGCGGGGCGCCGACCCCACCATGCTGGATCTGCTGCGCTGGCACGGCGCGGAGGAGGTCGAGCACCGCTCGGTGGCCTTCGACCTCTTCATGCACGTGGACGGCTCCTACCGGCGCCGGGCGCGGACCTGGGCGACCGGCTTCTCGGCGCTGGTCTTCCTGTGGCAGCGCGGGGTCCGCTTCTTCATGGAGAACGACCCGCACCTGGTGTACGGCAAGGCCTCCTTCGGGCAGTTCTTCCGGGCCGGGCAGCAGGGCGTGCTCCCGTCCACGGGCGCGATGCTGAAGTCCATACCGAAGTACCTCTCCCGGACGTACCACCCCTCGCAGGAGGGCTCCACGGCCCAGGCGGTGGCCTATCTGGCCTCCTCCCCCGGCGCGAACGGCGGTGCGAAGGCATGAGGCGCGCACTGAAGGTCACGGCGGTCGCGGGGGCCGCGGGGGTGGCCTGGGCGGCGAAGCGGGCCCTTCACGGCCGCATCGGGAAGTCCCCGCTCTGGCCCCTGCCGGCCCTGGAGACCCCGGTCTCCGGCTACTCCCCGCGCCGCCCGCTGCGCGCGCTGATCGTCTCCCGAACGGAACCGGCGGAGGGCGTGCTGCAGCTGACCCTGCAATCCCCCGAGCTCCCGGCGTGGACCCCGGGCGCGCACGTGGACGTCACGCTGCCGTCGGGTCTGGTCCGCCAGTACTCCCTGTGCGGCGATCCGGCGGACGGCGGTACGTACAGGATCGCGATCCGGCTGGTCCAGGACGGCCGGGGCGGCTCCCGTGAGGCGCACGCGCAGCTGGTCGAGGGCGCCGAGCTGGAACTGCGGCCGCCGCGCAACCGCTTCGAGCTGGTCCCGGCGTCCTCGTACGTCTTCGTCGCGGGCGGCATCGGCATCACCCCGATCCTGCCGATGCTCCGGGCGGCCACGGCGGCGGGCGCCGACTGGACCCTCCTGTACGGGGGCCGCTCGCGGGCGTCGATGCCCTTCCTCCCCGAACTCTCGCCCTACGGCGACCGGGTCACGATCCTCCCCCAGGACGAGACGGGCCTGCCGGACCTGTCCCCGCTCTCGACGACCCGGCCGGGCACGCCGGTCTACTGCTGCGGCCCGGACCCCCTGATGCGGGCCGTGGAGGCCGCGGTCCCGTCCGGCACCCCGGTCCACCTGGAACGCTTCACTCCGGCGGCCCCCGGCCCGGCCAAGGCCTTCACGGTCGAACTCCACCGCTCGGGCCGCACCCTGGAGGTCGGCCCGACGGAAACCACCCTGGCGGCGGTCCGCCGCGCCCTCCCCAACACCCCGTACTCCTGCGGACAGGGCTTCTGCGGCACCTGCCAACACCGCGTCCTGTCGGGCGAGGTGGACCACCGCGACGACCTCCTCACGGACCGGGAACGCGAGGACTCGATGCTCCTGTGCGTCTCCCGCGCGAAGGGCGACCACCTCACCCTGGACCTCTGACCTGTCCGAAGTAGGGTGTCCGCATGACAACCGGGGTGCGGCGCAGGATGGGTGTCGAGGAGCGGCGGCAGCAGTTGATCGGGGTTGCCCTGGAGCTGTTCAGCCACCGGTCGCCCGACGATGTGTCGATCGACGAGATCGCGGCGGCCGCGGGGATATCGCGGCCGCTCGTCTACCACTACTTTCCGGGCAAGCTCAGTCTGTACGAGGCCGCGCTGCGGCGGGCGGCCGATGAGCTGGCGCTGCGGTTCGTGGAGCCCCAGGAGGGGCCGCTCGGGGCCCGGCTGCTGCGGGTGATGGGGCGGTTCTTCTCGTTCGTCGACGAACACGGCCCGGGCTTCTCCGCGTTGATGCGCGGCGGCCCGGCGGTGGGGAGCAGCCAGACCAACGCCATGATCGACGAGGTGCGGCAGGCGGCGTACGAGCAGATCCTCGCGCACCTGGGCATCGGCGTCGACGACCCGCCGGCCCGGCTGGAACTCGTGGTGCGGTCCTGGGTGTCGCTCGCCGAGTCCACCGCGCTGATCTGGCTGGACGGGCGGAAGATCCCGCGGGCCGAGCTGGAGTTGCAGCTGGTGCACGACTTCGCCGCGCTGGCCGCCGTGAGCGCGGCGTACGACGCGGAGATGGCGGGAATCCTCGTACGGATCCTGGCCCATGAGCCCGCCGACGGGCCCTTCGGGGAGCTCGTCGGGCGGCTGGGCGCGCTCGTTCCGAGCGGGGCGCCCGGACCGCGCTGATCCGGCGTCCGGCGGCCGCGCATGATCACCGATAATGCCCGCGTGATCATTGACGACGGGATCTTGTTCCGGCAGGCCGCGGAGAAGGACGCCGGCACGCTGGTGCGGCTGTACGACCAGGCGGCGCGCTGGATGCTGAAACACGGGATCGAACAGTGGAAGCCCGGTGAGAGGGACTCCGCGCACTTCCGGGCGAAGATGCGCGACGGCGAGGTGTGGATCGCCTCCGACGCCGACGGGCACGTCTGCGGCGCGTACGAGCTGTGGTGGTCCGACGAGGAGGCCTGGGGCGTCCAGCCGCCCGTGGCGGGCTACGTGCACCGGCTGATGGTGGAACGCGAAGCCGCGCCCGCCGGGGCCGGCCGGCGGCTGCTCGAACACGCCGAGCGGCGGGTCGCCGGGACGGGCCGCGAGCGGGCGCGGCTGGACTGCGTCTCCACCAACCCCCGGCTGCTCGCGTACTACCTGGACGCGGGCTACCGGGTGGTCGGGGAGCTCCCCAACAAGGAGGCGAAGGACGGCAGGATCTACGGGGTGATCCTGCTGGAGAAGCGGCTCGACCGGCTCACCGTCGTGTGAAGACCGCCACCGTGCGGGCCGGGGTCGTGAACTCTCCTGTCGTCGTGTCGTACGTGGACCGCTTGACCGTCGCGTCGGAGCCGGCGGCCTGGACGGGGTGCAGGGTGTAGGCGGTGCCCGCGAGGGACGCTACGCGCTGGGGCTGGGCGGTGGGGGTGGCGTTGAAGACCACCACGAGGTC
Organism: Streptomyces sp. NPDC048258; assembly: GCF_043201995.1. Taxonomy (NCBI): domain Bacteria; kingdom Bacillati; phylum Actinomycetota; class Actinomycetes; order Kitasatosporales; family Streptomycetaceae; genus Streptomyces; species Streptomyces sp. NPDC048258. The sequence continues at coordinate 698,126 of NZ_JBICZH010000001.1, read as the reverse complement.
ACCCAGGGTCATGGTGATCACGCCCGGGGTCTCGTCCTTGCCCGAGAGGGGGAAGGCCAGCCGCGACTGGACCGCCTCCGCCGTGGTGAGGGCGAACTCCTGCTCGGTGGTGCGGATCCTCAGCAGGTCGCGGTAGGCCGCCGAGGTGCCGGTGATCTCGGCGCAGCCAGGGGCCGGGCCGGTCAGCAGGGGCTTCGCGTACAGCCACTTCGAGGCGTTGTCGGCGGCCGGGGGCAGGCCTCGGCCGAAGCCGTTGCCGTTCCTGCAGTCCCAGTGGACGGCGTTGAACCAGTCCCCGCTGTCGTAGGAGTTGCGGTCCAGGGACTTGGAGCGGAGCAGGTCCGTACCCGCCTGGGAGAGCGCCGGGCCCTGGGAGAGGGCGGCCGTCGCCATGGCCAGGACCTGCATCCGGGCCCTGTCCTGTGAGGTGGTGGCCGGGGGGAGTTTGTAGGTCAGGGCGTCGGCGAGGGTCTCGTTGTCGTGGGCGTCCGCGTAGGCGAGGGCGTCGCCGGGGGCGGCCGCGTAGCCGGCCGGGGCGCCGTTGTAGTCGAGCTCGGAGCCCTTGATCCGGCGCCCTGCGGTGTCGGTGAAGGCGTACGAGGCGAGGTTGCCGGACAGACCGACCTTGATCAGGTCCTGGTCGTGCAGGAGGCGGGCCTTCTGCTCGGCCGGGGTGCCGTTGGCCGGGGATCCGTTCGGCGCCGTGAACAGGCCGGAGGCGAAGCCCTGGACGCGCGGGTCCTCGTCGAAGGGCCCGCCGCCGCGGACCGCGTCGCGCGCCCGGTCGGAGAAGGTGGCGATGCCGGTGCCGGCCATGTTCTTCTGCGTGGCCTGGACGAAGCGGGCGTCGTCGGCGACCTCGCCGAAGTTCCAGCCCTCCCCGTAGAGGACGATCTTCTTGCCGTCGACCCCGTCCTTCGCCACCGTCAGGGCGTCGAGGGCGGCGCGCACGGCCAGGATGTTGGCCTTCGGGTGGTGGCCCATCAGGTCGAAGCGGAAGCCGTCGACCTTGTACTCCTTCGCCCAGGTGACGACGGAGTCCACGACGAGGCGGCCCATCATGGCGTTCTCGGGGGCGGTGTTGGAGCAGCAGGTGGAGGTGGCGACGCTGCCGTCGGCCAGCAGGCGCTGGTAGTAGCCGGGGACGATGCGGTCCAGCACGGACTTGTCCGACTGCCCGGACGCCACCGTGTGGTTGTAGACCACGTCCATGACCGTGCGCAGCCCGGCCCCGTTCAGCGACTGGACCATCCTGCGGAACTCGACCGTACGGGCCGTGCCGTTCGGGTCGCTCGCGTAGCTGCCCTCGGGGACGGTGTAGTGCAGCGGGTCGTAGCCCCAGTTGTACGCGTCCTTCGCGGCCGCGGCGGCCACGCAGGCCTGCTGGTCCTGCGAGTCCGGCGCGTACGCCTTCAGGTCGCAGGCGGGCTCGGTGCGGTCCCCGGGCTTCTCCGGGATCGTGCCGATGTCGAAGGCGGGCAGCAGGTGGACGTACGAGGTCCCGGCGCCGGCCAGGTCGCGCAGGTGCCGCATGCCCGCCGAGCCGGTGTCCGTGAAGGCCAGGTACTGACCGGGGTGGGTGCTGGTGCGGTCCGCGACGGAGAAGTCGCGGATGTGCAGCTCCTGGATCTGGGCGGAGGTGAACGGCACGGGCGCGGGCTTGCGCAGCTGCCGCCAGCCGGGCGGGGCGAGCTTCGGGTCGGCCAGGTCGACGGCCAGGCTGTGGGTGGAGTCGGTGGTCAGGGCGGTGGAGTACGGGTCGGTGACGAGGTTGCGGACCACCTGCCCGGTGCTCGGCGCCCAGACGGTGACGGCGTAGCGGTAGGGCTTCCCGGTCCAGGAGCGTTCGCCGCGCACCGACCAGACGCCGGTCGCGTCGTCGCGGCGCATGGCGACGGTGCGGCCGTCGAGTTCGAGGGCGACGTGCTGGGCGGTCGGAGCCCAGACGGAGAGGGTGGGGCGGCCGTCCTTGAAGACGGGGCCGAGCGGGGTGTTCGTCGCGTACAGGTCGTCCAGGACGCCGGCGAGCTGCACCCCGGTGGCGGCGAGGACGGCGCCGTTGGCGGCGCGGGCGCTCGCGACGAGCTGGCCGCGCAGGGCTTCGCGGACGCGGTCCCGGTCGCGGGGGTCGACGGTGAACGCGGTGTACGCCGCCAGGTGCGGGAACTTCTGCTTCTGGGCGGCGGTGAGCTCCGACCGGGTCAGCCGCAGCCACTGGGCCCGGCCGGTCAGGGTGCCGTTCTCGGCCTTGACGGCGCCTTCGCGCGAGGCGAGGAGCTGGGCGGAGGCGGCGGCCGCGGGGGCGTTCCAGGCGAGGGTGTCGCGGTCGATCCAGACGGCCTGGGCCTTGGTGAGGTCGAGGGCGGCGCCGGAGCCCGCGGGCTGCGGGAGGAGGTACTTCCCCTTGCCGCCCAGCATCCACACCTCGTGGCCGGTGGCCTTCAGGTCCAGGGACTGGTCGGTGGGGAGGTCCTTCTCGTCGCCCTTGTGGAGGATGTAGCTGAGGCTGGTGGCGCCTGCCGCGAGCGGGACCTCGTAGACCGCGCCGTAGGAGTCGGTGCGGGCGGGGAGCAGAGGCTTGGACCAGTCGGTGGGGGTCGCCGCTCCCGTCCAGACGTGCAGGCCCCAGCCGTCGTAGGCGCCGTCGGGGCGCTGGTAGTGCAGGACGGCCTTCGCCGTGTCCTGCGGCGGATAGGCGGGGCGGTCGGTGCGGGCGGGCTCCTTGCCCTGCTCCAGCCAGATCTCGCCGGTCTTGGTCACGTCGATGGCGCGGTCGGCGGCGACGTCCTTGTTGCCGTCCTTGTCGATGACGAGGTAACCGACGGAGGAGGCACCGGGCTTCAGCCTGACGTACGCGAAGGCGCCGTAGGCGTCGCGGCCGGTGAAGTCGTGACCGGCGGGCCAGGGAGTGGCCTCGCCGTCGGCGAGGTCGCCCCAGGCGTAGAGGCGCCAGTTCGTGTAGTCGCCGTCGGGGCGGTTGTAGTGGACGACGGCGTAGTCGCGCTGGGTGGCGGTCGGGATCTCCTTCGGCGGGACCTGCCCGGCGACGGATCCGGCGAGCGCGCTCGCGGTGCGGCCGGCGGAGTCGACGACGACGGCCTTGTAGCGCAGGGCGGTGCCCGCCGGGGCGGTGACGTGCTGGGTGACCTTGTACGGGGCGTGGTCGGCGGAGCCGAGGACCTGCCACTTCCCGGTGCCGGTCTGCGCGGCGAAGACGACCCGGTTCAGGCCGCCGCCGGTGACGTCGGCGGTGAGCTCGACGGTTCCGGTGGCACCGACGGCCGGGGCCTTGAGGGTCAGGGCGGGCTTGGCGGCGGGGGCCGCGAGGGGGGCGACGGCCTGGAGGACCACCGAGCCGAGGGCGGGCAGGTTGACGGTGAGCTTGCCGGCCGCCGAGGCGCGGATCAGCGCGGTGCCGCCGTAGAGGGTGCGGTACTGGGCGCCCGCCGGGGCGTCGATCTCGACGGTCCGGGACTCGGCCGCGTTGTTGGCGGCGACCAGGTACTCGGTGCGGCTGCGGGTGTCCGTGCGGGCGAAGGCGTAGACGGACCCGTCGGCGAGGCGCTCGCTCTGGACGCCGTCACGCAGGGCCGGGTGGGCCTTGGTCAGCTTCGAGAGAGCACTGATCTGCTGGTAGAGCGGGTGTCCCGCGTCGTAAGCATCGCTCGCGTGTGTGCGCACCGTTCCGAGCTGGTCGTCGTCCAGGTAGTCGGCCACCTGCGTGGCGAAGAGGGGCTGGCGGGCGTCCTTGTCGCCGCCCGCGCCCGTGAAGCCCTGCTCGTCGCCGGAGTAGACCACCGGGTTGCCGCGCGAGAGGAACATCAGCTCGTTGGCGAGCCGGTAGCGGTCCAGCAGCTCCGGCTCCCCCGCGCCCGGCCGGTCCTGCTTCAGGAACGTCCCGAAGCGGCCCATGTCGTGGTTGCCGAGGAAGGTCACCTGCTCATAGGCGTTGGCCTTGTCGGTGGTGTACCGGTAGTCGTCACCGAGGACGGAGGCCAGCCGGCCGGCTGCCGCGCCCTGGGAGGCGTACGAGCGGATCGCGTCCTGGAGCGGGAAGTCGAGGGTGGCGTCGAGCCGCCCGCGCGTCACGTACGGGGAGGTGACGGCCGTGTCGGCGGAGTAGACCTCGCCGAACATGAAGAAGTCGTCCCGGCCGCGCTTCGCCGCGTACGCGTCGAGGGCGGTGGCCCACTGGCTCCAGAAGTCCATGTTGACGTGCTTGACGGTATCGATCCGGAACCCGTCGATGTCGAAGTCCTCGACCCACTTCTCGTAGATCTTCTCCATCCCGCTGACGACCTCGGGACGCTCCGTCCACAGGTCGTCGAGGCCGAAGAAGTCACCCTGCTCGGAGGACTCGCCGGCGAAGGTGGAGTCGCCCCGGTTGTGGTACATCTGCGGGTCGTTGAGCCAGGCCGGCACCTTGAGGTCCTTCTTGGCGTCGGCGACGAACGGGGTCCGCGGGAAGGACCCGGCCCCGGTCTTCGGGAACTTCCCCTTTCCAGCGGCGTAGTCGGAGTCGTCGAACGCCACCCCGTCCTTGGTCAGATACGGGAACGCCCCCTTCGACAGGTACGAGTAGGACGCCTCCCGGTAGTCGACGACATCGGCGGTGTGGTTGGTGATGACGTCGAAGAAGACCTTCATCCCCTTCCCGTGCGCCTTGTCGATCAGCCGCTCCAGGTCGGCGTTGGTACCGAAGTGCGGGTCGACCTGGGTGAAGTCGGTGATCCAGTAACCGTGGTAGCCCGCCGAGACGTCGGCGCCCTTCCCCTGCACCGGCTGGTTCTTGAAGATCGGCGCCATCCAGATGGCCGTCGTCCCCAGGCCCTTGATGTAGTCGAGCCGGTCGGTGAGCCCCTTGAGGTCGCCGCCCTGGTAGAAGCCCTTGTCCGTCGGGTCGAGGCCGGTCTCCAGGCGGCTGCCGGTGAGGCCGCCCCGGTCGTTGCGCGGGTCGCCGTTCGCGAACCGGTCCGGGAGGACGAAGTAGAACTGCTCCCGGGTCAGGTCGTGACGGGCCGGCTCGGCGGCGAGTTTCGCGTCCGAGGGCGGGGCCGGGGCCTTGGCGGCGGCCGCCGCGGCGGGGAGGGCGGGCAGGAGCGTCACGGCCAGGGCGGCGGCGAGGACTCCTGCGGCAGGGCGTATCAAGGCGGATCTCCTTGGTTACGTGTCGCGTGGATGAGGGCCGCCCGGCGTTGGCGGGGGTTCTGTGGTGCCGGGCGGCCCTGGTCGGTGGGGCGAGGGGGTCAGCTGCGCCAGGTGTCGGTCAGCGTGACCTTGCCGCTCGCGGGGACGACGGCGGTGCGGTTGGCCCCGCTCTCCCAGGTGACGTTGCCGGCGGCGTCCTTGCGGACGTACTTGTACGCGAAGGACGTACCGGCCGGGAGGGTGACGTCGAGCTTCCAGACGGGGTACGAGGCCGGGTCGAGCTTGAGTGCGGCGGCGGTGTTCCAGTTGCCGAGAGCGGACTGGTCCCCGGTGACGTAGATGTTCTGGCCCGAGGTCGTGGTGGCGTTCACGGCGAAGGAGGCTCCGGCGGACGAGGCCGGTGTGCCCGAACAGGTACGGGCGTTCACGTGGAGGGCGACGGCCGTCCCGGCCCCGAGCGTGGCGGTGAACTGGCCGCCGGAGTTCACGGTGACGGTCCGGCCGCTCTGCACGTCGCAGTAGTCGCCCGCCGCGAGGGAGGTCTGGAAGGTACGGGTCAGGGCCGAGCCCTCGTGGTTGATCGCCACGTACGCCTTGGCACCGCGCCCGAAGGCGATCTGGTCGCCGCCGTTGTCCCACCAGTCGGTGACGGACTGCCCGCGGGCCGCGTTGCGGAAGCCGACCATGGAGGAGATCTCCCGCCAGGCGTGCTGGCACTTCCAGCCGTCCGCGTAACAGGCGCTCACCGAGCCGCCGTTCGGCGGGCCGGCGTCCTTGTCGGTCCACTCGTAGCCGGAGTGGACGTCCGGGGAGCCGTAGGGCCAGGCCAGCATGAACACGCTGGCGTGGGTGTAGGCGGAGCCGTTCTTGTAGGTGAGGGTGTCGCCGCCGCGCTCGGTGTCGTGGTTGTCGACGAAGACGGCCGACTGGGCGGAGGGCATGTGGCCCCAGGCCTCGCCGAAGTTCTTCAGGTAGGCGAGGTTCTCGTTCTGGAAGACCCGCTTGAGGTCGCGGGCGTAGCGGAACTCCTGCACGTCGCCGTTGCCGAGGTACTCGCTCGGCGAGACGGCCTCGCCCGCGCCGTAGATCGCCTCCTGCTTCCAGTAGACGCCGGGGTTCGTCAGCCGGGACTTGATGTTGGCGAGGTCGGCGGCGGGCATGTGCTTGGCGGCGTCGATCCGGAAGCCGTCGACGCCCAGCGACAGCAGATCGTTGAGGTACCCGGCGATCCGGCCCCGCACGTAGTCCTCGCCCGTGTCCAGATCGGCGAGCTGCACGAGCTCGCAGTTCTGGACGTTTACCTTGTCCTGGTAGTTGGAGATCGTCGCCCGGCAGTCGTCCATGTCGGAGCCGGAGTAGATCCCCGGGTAGTTGTACTTCGTGTACGAACTCCCACCCGTCCCGGTGCCGTCACCGGCGGCCATGTGGTTGATCACGGAGTCGGCGACGACCTTCACACCGGCGGCGTGACAGGTGTCGACCATGGCCTTGAAGGCGGCCCGGTCCCCGAGCCGCCCGGCGATCTTGTAGCTGACGGGCTGGTACGAGGTCCACCACTGCGCGCCCTGGATGTGCTCCTGGGGAGGCGAGACCTGGACGTAGCCGTAACCGGCGGGCCCGAGGCTGTCGGTGCAGGCGGTGGCGACGGAGTCGAAGCGCCACTCGAAGAGCACAGCGGTGACGTCCTTGTCGCCGGGAGGCGCGGCCTGCGCCTGCGGCGCGAGGGTCGCGGCGGCGAGCCCCGCGATGGCGGCGGCAGCCAGTCTGCGGGTGGGGGGCATGTGGGGCCTCCTGGCGGAGAGGTGGGGATTGCTGGCGACCGTAGGGGCCTGCCAACAGCCCTGCAATACCTTGCGCAAGAAATTGCAGAATTGTTTCTTCCACGTGTCCTGGCAGGGTTCCCTGCAGGAGCGTCCGTGATGGCGACCGACATCGTGATCGTTCACCGCCGTCTACCGGTGGAAAGGGACCGTTGAGACGGCTACCGAGTGGCGCATCTCGTTCAAGACGACACGAGACCGTCTGCCTGCTCTGGGCGCGTGGGTCGGGCAGGAGCACAGCTACGACGTACCGGAGTGGATCGTCCTGCCGGTGGACGCCGGCTCAGATGCCTATCTGTCGTGGGTCGCCGAGGAGACTGCCCCCGAGTGGAACGGGAAACGCGTCCTGGCCGCGAGCTCGGCGCCGAACCCTACGATTTGACGATCTCCGGCAGCTCGGCGAGGGAATCGATGGACCAGTCCGCGGCGGCCCGGACCTCGGGGTCGTCGGCCCACCAGTGGCCCCAGGGCCCACGCCGTGGGTGTGCCGTTCGCAGACCTGCGGCCCGGGCCGGATGGATGTCGTTGGCCGGGTGATCACCGACGTACAACGTCTCCTCCGCGGAGGCGCCGGACACCGCCAGCACCTGTGCGAAGAAGCCGGCGGAAGGCTTGGAGACGCCCCACTCGCCGGACGTGACCACAAGGTCCGCGGGCAGGTCCAGGCGGCGCAGTAGAACGCCCATCAGACGGCTCTGGTTGCCGGCAACGACGACCCGCATCCCGACGGCGCGAAGCGCGGCCGGCGCCGGCCGGACATCCTCGTGGAGGTCCGTCTCCTCGAGCCGCTCACCCAGACCCGCGGCGTGTCGGGCCGCGTACTCCGCAGAAGTGTCGACGCCCGGGCGCAGAAGGCGGATCGCATCCGCGTTGTCCCGCCCCTCCACAACGACAGCACCCACCAGCGCGGACAGCGCGTGCCGGGAAACACCGAGCCAGTCCGCCCAGCTGTTCCAGTACCGGTCATCCCGAGTGAGAGTCTCACCGACGTCCAACACGACAGTCCGAATCACCAAGGCAGCGTACTGAGCCGCGCGTTCGGCGTGGGGCATGCTCGGCACACAGCACGCCCGGCGTGGGGAGGGGCTCCGGCCGCTATGTGGCGCGGGTTGGCCGCCGAGGGGGGTGGGCAACCGCGGACCGGGCCGTACCGCGAACCGGCGCTGGCTTGACCTGTTCAGCTCGTCACCAGGAGGTGATCTGAACGACGTAGACGCGTTCGTGACGGGGAACCACGAGGTAGCGGAACATACCGCCTGGAACGAACTGGTCGGAGCTTCCGGGGCTCACGTCCTGGTAAGTGGTCCCGTCGAGGTAGAGGGCTTCTGCTGCGCGCGCACGAGCTCATCGGCCCGTTTCTCCACCGCTGCGACGAAGGCCGGAGGCGCCCCGCCGACGACGTTCTCCTCGCTGGGGTCGTACTCCCATGTCCAGCTCACAGCGCGGCGGACTCCTCGGCTTCGGCTTCGACGGCGCGGAGGTCCTCCATCGCAGGGCGGAACGCGGGGTCGGCGTTGCTACCGGTGGCGTGGACGGTGGCCAAGGCACGGCGGCGGCGCTCGAAGAGGTCGGGGCGGCGTTCGATCTCGACCTCGCGGGCCCAGGTCTTGAGCGATCCGTGGATGGGTCCGAGGGTGTCGTGCTCGGCGGCCAGAGCTAAGGCGGTGTTCTTCTGCCGCTCCATCTCGTCGAGGCGGTGGGGGGCGATGCGTGCGAGGGCGATGCGCAGGGCGTCGGGGGTGTGCTCGGGGCGCGGGATGAGCTCTCTGCCGTGTTCGGGCTGTGTGGTCATGGTGTCCTCTCAAGCGTCGGCCCCGGCCAGCGTAACCAGCCGGGGCGCGGTGCGGCTCGGTTCGGCAGGACCGGCAGCGCTAGGCGCCCCGCCGCTCCCGTGCACGGTCCGGACGCGAAGCTGGCTCTGCTTCGATCATCCGTCCGGGAGTGCTGGGCCGACAGCGGGCCGAGCACGGCCCCCTGGTCACGCTGGAGATCGCCCAGCAGGGCCGTTGAGCGGGCGAAGAGATACAGGCCCTTGTCGTCCAGGGCGGTCGGTTTGAAGCGTTCGAGCCAGCGGCGGATCAGGCTGTCAGCGAAGGTGAAATCCTGCCGGGAGAGGGCCACTACGGCCCGGTCGAGATCGTCGGTCCACGACTCATACTCCCAGGCCAGCGGCCCGCAGGTCGTGACCCGGCGGCCGCCCGCCGCGGAGCCGGTCCGGCCGGCTTCGGACAGGAACGTCTCGAAGCGGAGATGGGCGGCCGCATCCGCGCGGGCCAGAGCGGTATCCAAGATCGCCTGGGTGTCCTGCCGGGGCTCGGTTGCGGCCAGGAGCTTCTCCCACTTGGAGATCGTCCGGATACCGACGCCGAGGTGGCCTGCGAACGATCGGACGCTCAGCCGCAGCGCAAGCCGCAGAGCACGGGCCTCCAGGCCGGTCCAGTGGTGCACGGTCGCCACGCGTCGCTCCCTGCCTGCCGCCATCGAAGCACGGCAGGCACGAGCAGGAAGACGCAAGTGCAACGGAAGTACAACAGGCGGTCATTTCGGCAGCGTTGGAGCAGGTCCAGGCTGAGCGGTGACACCAGCCGACGGACCTTCTGGAGGGACACGGGCATGGAACCCATGGCCACACAGCGAAGGGGCATCGATGAGCTCCCGACGATGACTCTCGACGCCCTCGAAACCCCGGAGAGCCCCTGGCCAAGCCGGGAGGCCGGGCCCGGGCTCAGCCAGGAGCTTCTCGAGCGCGCTCGCGGCGGCTGGGAGCGTTTCATCTCCTCCGTCGAGGAAGCGTCCGATGGCTGAGCGGTACGAGTACGTGCCGCATCGACTGCTGCGCCGCCGTGTCCGCGACATCGCTTCCGGCGCCGAGGGGGAGCTGATGGCCGTGATCAACGAGGACGTCTCGGACTCGGCCCTCCGCGAGCATCATGAGAAGCGCGTAGCGATCTGACGCGTCTGGCGGCTCCCGAGGGGCTTGTGGCCGCTGTTTGGTGCGGGTTGGGCCGCCCCGGCCCGAAGTCCGCTGGATATGGGCCCGGCGCAGCCCCCACCCCGCAGCAATCGAGTGACACGGGCTTCGCGGCCGTGATCAAGCTGTCCCTCGCCGCGTTCCTGTGTGTGCAGGCATCCCGCGTGAGCCGAGCTCCCCGCCGTTCTCGGCCGGAGCCGCATCACGGCAGACCTACACACCACAGGAGAAACCCACCATGGCCATCCACACGATGAGGCGGCGCTTCGCCGCCCTCGGCACCGTCCTGGGGCTGGGCGTCGCCCTGCCGTTCGCCGTAGGGGTCACCCCCGCCTCCGCGCAGGCCCAGCTGGACATCACGAAGACCCACTCGGGGGACTTCCCCCGGGGCGGGCAGGGGATCTTCACCATCAGGGTGAGCAACCCCGGCGACCAGGAGACCCACCCTGACGGGACGCGGATGACGGACACTTTCCCCGCAGGGCTTACAGGCGTATCGATCACGATCACCCAGAACACCACCGGCGGCGGGGTGGGGTGTTTCCTCAACGATGCACGCACCAGGGTTGAGTGCGAAACCGACGGCTCCATCGCCGCTGGAGGCGGCTACACGATCGAAGTGCTCATGAGCGTGGCCACGGACGCTCCTTGCACGGTCACCAACACCGCCAACGTGATCGACATCCAAGGCGGCCTCAGCGACTCGGCAAGTGACACCGTCAACATCCCCGGCCCCAACTGCAACGGCGGGAACGGTGGGAACGGCGGGAACGGCGGCGGCACGTCCATTCTCCCCATCAGCCTCAGCGGCCTGATCCCGATGTACAACAACATCAACACGAACAACAACATCAACAGCCCCGGCGCCAGCAACACCAACAGCCAGAACTTCCGGGTCAACGCGCCCTGAGAGACCTCCCGCCCCTGCCTCCACCGCCGGTCGGAGGCAAGAGGCGTGGCGGCGCCGGAGCCCCGTGACAGGCCCGGCGCCGGGCGGGGTCTCGGGGGAGCCCCGAGTTCAGAGGGAGCGGGTCGGCGGGGCCTGGGCCGTCGAGCCGCGGACCACCAGTTCCGGCTGGAAGACGTACTCCGTGCGTTGGACCGGGGTGCCGCCCACCGCCTCCAGCAGGGCGCCCACCGCGGCCGTCGCCATCGCCCGTACCGGCTGCCGCACCGTCGTCAGCGGCGGATCCGTGAACGCGATCAGCGGCGAGTCGTCGAAGCCGACCACCGACACGTCCTCCGGCACCCGCAGCCCCCGCTCCCGCGCCGCCCGGATCACGCCCAGCGCCATCGGGTCGCTGCCGCACACGATGCCCGTGCAGCCGCGGTCCAGCAGGGCGATGCCCGCCGCGTGGCCGCCCTCGACCGTGAACAGCGTCCGCTGGATGAGGCCCTCCGACTCCGCGGAAGGCACGGCCGCAAGGAACCCCTGCTCCTTGCGGGCCGACGGCACGTACCGCGTCGGCCCGATCGCCAGGCCGATCCGCCGGTGCCCCAGGTCCTCCAGGTGCCGTACCGCCATGTCAGCCGCCGCCCGGTCGTCGGGCGACACGAACGGCGCGCTGATCTGCTCGTTGAAGCCGTTGATCAGGACGAACGGTGTGCCACGGGCGGCGAGCCGCTGGTAGCGCGAAGGATCCGCCGACGAGTCCGCGTGCAGGCCCGATAGGAACACGATCCCCGTGACCCCGCGTTCCTCCAGCTGCTCCACCAGCTCATCCTCGGTGGCCCCGCCCGGGGTCTGCGTGCACAGCACCGGCGTGTACCCGTGCCCGGCCAGCGCCTGCTCTATGACCTGCGCGAACGCCGGGAAGATCGGGTTGGTGAGCTCCGGGATCAGGAGCCCCACCAGGCCGTTGCTGCGCTGCCGCAGCCGTACGGGCCGCTCGTAGCCCAGCAGGTCGAGCGCGGCCAGCACCTTGTGCCGGGTGCCGGCCGCCACGCCCGACTTGCCGTTGAGCACGCGGCTGACGGTCGCCTCGCTGACCTGGGCCTGCGCGGCGATGTCCGTCAGCCGCAGGGGGGACGTCACCCCTGCCACCACACCGCCGTGTCGCCGGGCAGGACGTCCGGCTCGGCGAGCGGGCCGCTCGCGAGGAGCACCGTGCCGGGAGCGGGGAGGCGTACGGCCTCGGGCGTCGTGTTGACCGTGCACACGAACCCGCCGCGCCGGAAGGCCAGCACCCCGGCCGGGGCGGCCAGCCACTCCACGGCGTCGCCCGCGCCGAGGTCCGCCCGCTCCCGGCGGATCCGCAGCGCCGAGCGGTACAGCTCCAGCGTGGAATCCGGGTCGCCGGTCTGCGCCTCCACGCTCAGGCCCGCCCACTCGGCCGGCTGCGGGAGCCAGCTGCCCCCGCTGCCGAATCCGTACGGGGCCTGGTCGCCGGACCACGGGATCGGCACCCGGCAGCCGTCGCGCAGCCCGTCCTGGCCGTTCGCCTTGAAGAAGGAGGGGTCCTGGCGGACCTCGTCGGGGAGGTCGGTCACCTCCGGGAGGCCGAGCTCCTCGCCCTGGTAGACGTACGCCGACCCGGGCAGGGCCAGCATCAGCAGCGCGGCCGCGCGCGCCCGGTCCAGGCTGCCGAACCGGGTCCGGTGCCGTACGACGTCGTGGTTGGACAGCACCCACGTGGTCGGCGCGCCCACCGGCCGCATCGAGTCGAGCGAGTCGTCGATGGCGCCGCGCAGCGCCTCGGCGTCCCAGCCGGTGTTCAGGTAGTGGAAGTTGAAGGCCTGGTGCAGCTCGTCGGGGCGCAGGTAGAGCGCGGTGCGGTCCGCGCTCGGCGTCCACGCCTCGGCGACGCCGATGCGGTCGCCCGCGTACTCGTCGAGGACCCGGCGCCAGGAGCGGTAGATCTCGTGGACCCCGTCCTGGTCGAAGAACGGCAGCACCTGGTTGCCGAGCAGCTTGAGCTGCTCGTCGCGGCCGAGGTCGGGCAGGCCGGGGGCCTTGACCAGGCCGTGGGCGACGTCGATGCGGAAGCCGTCGGCGCCGAGGTCGAGCCAGAAGCGCAGGATGGAGCGGAACTCGTCCTGGACGGCGGGGTGTTCCCAGTTGAAGTCGGGCTGCTCGGGGGCGAAGAGGTGCAGGTACCACTCGCCGTCCGCGACCCGGGTCCAGGCCGGGCCGCCGAAGATGGACTCCCAGTCGTTGGGCGGGAGTTCGCCGGACTCGCCCTGTCCGGGGCGGAAGTGGAAGCGCTCCCGCAGCGGGGTGCCCGGGCCTTCGCGCAGCGCCTGCTTGAACCATTCGTGCTGGTCGGAGCAGTGGTTCGGGACGAGGTCGACGATGATGCGCAGGTCCAGGGCGTGGGCCTCGCGGATCACGGCGTCGGCGTCGTGCAGGGTGCCGAACATCGGGTCGATGGCCCGGTAGTCGGCGACGTCGTAGCCCGCGTCGGCCTGCGGGGAGGCGTAGAACGGGCTCAGCCAGACGGCGTCGACGCCCAGTTCCTTGAGGTAGGGCAGGCGGCTGCGGATCCCTTCGAGGTCCCCCATGCCGTCCCCGTTGGAGTCGGCGAAGCTGCGCGGATAGACCTGGTAGATCACCGCTTCTCTCCACCAGCCGGGCTGGGTGCCGGTGGAGGTGGGAAGTGCGTCGGCGAGGTGCTGGGTCATGTCGTCCTTGAGAGATCGGGCCGGGGTGAGAGGGGGCAGGCAACGGGTGGTCAGCCCTTGGTGGCGCCTGCCGTCATTCCGGCGACGAGGTGACGCTGGGCGAAAACGAAGAAGATCGCCGCGGGGATGGCGATGAGGACCGAGGCGGCGCTCATCGCACCCCAGTTGGAGGTGTACTGCGTGACGAAGGTCTGCAGTCCGCCGGCCAGGGTGAGGTTCTCCTCGCCGACCATGAAGGCGGAGGCGTACGCGACTTCGCCCCAGGCGGTGATGAAGGCGTAGAAGCCGGTGACGGCGAGGCCGGGCTTGGCGAGCGGCAGGATGAGCCGCCAGAAGGTGCCGAAGGGGTTGAGTCCGTCGACGCGGCCGGATTCGTCGATCTCCACCGGGATGGTGTCGAAGAAGCCCTTCATCATCCAGGCGCAGAACGGCACGGCGATGGTGAGGTAGGTGATGATCAGACCGACCGGCTGGTTGAGCAGGCCGAGGTCGCCCATCATGTTGTAGAGCGGGACGATGAGGATCGCCATCGGGAACATCTGCGTGATGAGCAGGGTCCACATCAGCGGCTTCATGCCGGGGAACTTGAACCGGCTGACCGCGTATCCGGTGGTGGCGGCGATGAACACACCGAGGACGGTGGTGACGCCGGCGACCAGGACGGAGTTGGCGAACCAGCTGAGGAAGTGGCTCGACTCCAGCAGGTACGTGTAGTTGCCGAAGGTCGGTTCCTTGACGAAATCCGTGGTGACCGCGTGCTCGGCGGGCTTGAGCGAGGTCAGCAGGATCCACAGCACCGGGAAGACGGCGATGACGGACGCCGCGAGCAGGGTGAGGTGCAGGCCGACGGAGGCGAGCGGGGCGCGGGCGCCCCGAGTGCGGGTGGTCATGGTCACCACACCTCTCCCTGCTTGCGCAGCGAGCGCCGGTAGACCAGCGCGAAGATCATGAGCAGGGCGAGGATCAGTACGCCCCAGGTCGCGGAGCCGGCGAAGTCGCGCGGGCTCGCGACGAACGCCTCGCGGAAGGCCTGCGTCACCAGGATCTCGGTGGAGTCACCGGGTCCGCCGCGGGTGAGCAGGAAGATCACCGGGAACATGTTGAAGGTCCAGATGGTGGAGAGCAGGATCACCGTCATGCTCACCGCGCGCAGCCCGGGCAGCGTGATGTGCCGGAAGCGCTGCCAGGCGCTGGCGCCGTCCATCTCGGCGGCCTCGTACAGCTCGCCGGGGATGGACTGCAGTCCGCCGAGCAGGGCGACCATCATGAAGGGGACGCCGAGCCAGACGTTGACGGCGACGACCGAGAACTTGGCCCAGGTCGGGTCGTCGAGCCACGGGATCGCCGCGATGCCCCCGCCGTCGAGGATCTTGTTGAGGATGCCGTTGTCGCGGTTGAAGAGGAACCGCCAGGCGAAGACCGAGACGAAGCCGGGGACGGCCCAGGGCAGGATGAGCGCCATCCGGTAGGCGGCGCGGCCCCGGAAGTCCCGGTTGAGCATGTTGGCCAGGACCAGGCCGAGGGTGAAGGTGATGGACACGCACGCGACGGTCCACATCACCGTCCACACCAGCCGCTGCAGGAACACCGGGTCGCCGAGCACGGCCGTGTAGTTGTCGAGTCCGACGAACTCGTACGTGGCCTCGATGTGACGCGCGCCGATGGTGCGGGCGACGTTGCGCTCGTTGGCGTCGGTCAGCGACAGGTAGACGCCGCGGACGAGCGGCCAGCCGATGATCACGCCGAGGACGAGCACCACCGGGGCGACCATGGCCCAGGCGTACCAGTGGGTGGCGAGGGCGCGCCTCAGTCCACCTGTGTTCCCGCTGTCAGTCCTGCGGCTCCGGCCGCGGGCGGCGGCGTCGTTCTCGACGTCGTCGCCCGCGGCCTTCGCCACCGACTGGCTGGTGTGAGCAGCCATGGTTTCGTTACTTCCAGCCCTTGAGGATCTTGCGGAACTCGGCACCGGCCGCCTTGGCGGCGTCCTCGGGGCTCGACGCCCCGGTGATCGCCTTGGTGTATTCGACCTTCAGCGGCTCGAAGAGGGAGCCGTTCTCCGGGATCCAGGCGCGCTCGACGGCCTTGTCCACGGCCGGCTTGAAGAACTGCACCATCTCGCTGCCCTTGACGTCCGGCTGCTCGTAGGCGGCGGTACGGGTGGGGAGCAGGCTCAGTTCCTTGGCGGACTGCACCTGGACCTCCTGCGAGGTCATGTACTCGACGAAGGCGTGCGCGGCGGCGCGGTTCTTGGAACCGGCGTAGACGCCGAGGTCGTGGCCGCCCTGCGGGGCACCGGCCTTGACCGAGCCGGCCGGGACCGCGGCGACGCCGAGGTTGGCCTTGTCCTTGAACTGGTCGCCCGCGTAGGTGTCGGCGACGGCCCACGGACCGTTGATCATCATGGCGGCCTCGCCGGACTTGAAGGCCGTCTGCATGTTGGTGTAGCCGTCCGTGGCGTTGGTGACCGCCGCGCCGGAGGTGACCAGGTCACGAGCGGTCTTGAAGGCCTTGACGCCCGCCGCGTTGTCGACGGTGACCGTCTTGTTCTTCGCGTCGACCAGGTCGCCGCCCTCGCCGTAGATCAGCGGGAGGAACCAGTAGGAGTCGTCGCCGCGCAGGTAGAGCCCGGCCTTGCCGGACTTCGCCTTGATGGCCGCGGCGACGGTCTTCAGCTCCTCCAGCGTCTTGGGGGGCTGGACACCGGCGTCGGCGAGCATCTTCTTGTTGTAGAAGAGGCCGAGGGTGTCGATGACCTGCGGCACGGCGTAGGTCTTGCCCTCGAACTTGCCGCTGGCCGCGGACTGCGGCAGGAACTCGGCGTCGACCTTCTTCGCGGTCTCGGCCGGCACCTCGTCGAGGTAGCCCAGCGAGGCGAAGTCGGCGACCCAGCCGACGTCGGCGCGGATCACGTCGGGGGCGTCGGAACCGCTGCTGAAGGCGTTCTTGACCTTGTTCTGCGCGTCGCCGTACGGGACGTTGACGTACTTGACGGTCACCTTCGGGTGCTTCGCGGTGAACGCCTCGGCGATCTTCTGGAAGCTCGCCTTCTCGGCGTCGTTCGAGGTGTCCCACCACGTGACCGTGCCGGACAGCTCGCCGCCGGCCTTGGTCTCGCCGCCGTCGTCCTTGGTGCCACCGCAAGCCGTCGCCGCGAGCGCCAGGGCCGCGACCAGCGCGGTGGCCGCTATGCCACGCCGCATATGAACTCCTTCGATGATCCCGGCCGCGCCCTCGCGGTCCCGAGTTGCCAGGAACGTAACAAGACTGAAAGCCGACCGAAAGAGCTTGCGGCAATTTTCTGCAAGACCCGGGGATCGTTACATCCGTGTGTCCGTACGGTTGCCGCACCTTGCTGTTAGTTCGAGTCAGCTTCGACTGTCCGGGCCCGCAACCAGGGGGCGTGCACTCGCGTTGACCCCGATATGACCCATGAGCTGACCGCGTCCCGGCTTGCAAGCGCTTCCAGCAACGCGACCGCGAACGGTGGCTGGTGGCGCGATGCCGTCATCTATCAGGTGTACGTACGGTCCTTCGCGGACAGCGACGGAGACGGCGTCGGGGACCTGCGCGGGGTGCGCGAGCGGCTCCCCCATCTGGCCCGGCTCGGCGTCGACGCCGTGTGGCTCACCCCCTTCTACGTGTCCCCCCAGGCGGACGGCGGCTACGACGTCGCCGACTACCGGGCCGTCGATCCGCTCTTCGGCGACCTCTCCGACGCCGACGAGTTCGTCCGCGCCGCCCACGCGCTGGGGCTGCGGGTCATCGTCGACGTGGTCCCGAACCACACCTCCGAGCGGCACCCCTGGTTCCTGGCCGCCCTCGCCGGGGACCCGGGGATGCGGGAGCGCTACCACTTCCGCCCCGGCCGCGGGGCCGGCGGCGCCGAGCCGCCCAACGACTGGGAGTCCGTCTTCGGCGGCCCCGCCTGGACCCGGGTCGCGGACGGCGCGTGGTACCTCCACCTCTTCGCCCCCCAGCAGCCCGACCTGGACTGGGAGCATCCCGAGGTCGCCGCCGAATTCGCCTCCGTCCTGCGCTTCTGGCTCGACCTCGGCGTCGACGGCTTCCGCGTCGACGTCGCCCACGGCATGGTCAAGGCCCCCGGCCTCCCCGACATCGGCCACGGCGCGCAGGCCACCCTCATCGGCACCGAGCCGCTCCCCTTCTTCGACCAGGACGGGGTCCACAGGATCCTCCGCTCCTGGCGGCGGCTCCTCGACTCCTACGAGGGCCCGCGCATCGGCGTCGCCGAGGCCTGGGCCCCGACCTCCGAGCGGCTCGCCCTCTACGTCCGCCCCGACGAACTGCACCAGGCCTTCAACTTCCGGTTCCTGAACTGCCGGTGGGACACCGCGGTCCTGCGGACCGTGATCGACGAGTCGCTGGCCGCCACCGCCTCGGTGGGCGCGCCGACCACCTGGGTCCTGTCCAACCACGACGTCGTACGGCACCGGACCCGGTTCGGCAGCCTGGACCGGGCGCGCGCGGCCGCGCTGCTGATGCTGGCCCTGCCCGGGTCCGCGTACGTCTACCAGGGCGAGGAGCTCGGCCTCCCGGAGGTGACCGACCTCCCCGACGAGGTCCGCCAGGACCCGGCCTTCCGCCGCACCGCCGGACAGGACGGGCTGCGCGACGGGTGCCGGGTGCCGCTCCCCTGGTCCGGCGCGGAGCCGCCGTACGGCTTCGGGCCGGCCGGTACCTGGCTGCCGCAGCCCGCCGGCTGGGGCGACCTCAGCGTCGCCGCCCAGACCGGCGACCCGCACTCCACCCTGGAGCTCTACCGGGCCGCCCTGGAACTGCGCCGCGCGCTGCCGGGTCTGGGCTCCCCCGACGCGGGCCCGCTGACCTGGCTGCCCGCGCCCGCGGGCGTGCTCCTCTTCACCCGGCCCGGCTTCGCCTGCACCCTCAACACCCGGCCCGCCGCGGTCGAACTCCCCGCGCCCGGACGCCCCGTACTCTCCAGCGCCCCGGTGGAGACGGACGGCCGCACCGTCCGGCTTCCGCCGGATTCGTGCACGTGGTGGGCAATTTAAAGTGCGACCGGTACAGTCCAATCCCGTGACCGCACGGCTAGCCGACATCGCAGCCCAGGCGGGGGTCAGCGAAGCCACAGTCAGCCGCGTGCTCAACGGCAAGCCCGGTGTGGCCGCCGGCACCCGTGAATCCGTCCTGGCCGCGCTCGACGTGCTCGGCTACGAACGGCCCGTACGGCTGCGCCAGCGCAGCGCGGGGCTCGTCGGGCTGATAACCCCCGAACTGGACAACCCCATCTTCCCGGCACTCGCCCAGGTCATCGGCCAGGCCCTGACCCGGCAGGGGTACACGCCCGTGCTGGCCACGCAGACGCCCGGCGGGTCCACCGAGGACGAGCTGACGGAGATGCTGGTCGACCGCGGGGTCTCCGGCATCATCTTCGTCTCCGGTCTGCACGCCGACACGACGGCCGACATGGGCCGCTACGACCAACTTCGCGGCCAGGGCGTCCCGTACGTCCTCATCAACGGGTTCTCCGACAAGGTGCAGGCCCCCTTCGTCTCCCCCGACGACCGGGCCGCGATGCAGCTCGCCGTGACCCACCTGGCCGCGCTGGGGCATACCCGGATCGGCCTCGCGGTCGGGCCGAAGCGCTTCGTCCCGGTGGTCCGCAAGATCGAGGGCTTCCGGCTCGGGATGAAGGAACGGCTCGGACTCGACGAGGCCGAGACCGAGGAGCTGATCCAGCACTCCCTCTACACCCTGGAGGGCGGCCAGGCGGCCGCGGCCGCGCTCATCGCGCGGGGCTGCACGGCGATCGTGTGCGCGAGCGACATGATGGCGCTCGGCGCGATCCGGGCCGCCCGGCAGCAAGGGCTGCGGGTGCCGCAGGACGTGTCGGTGGTCGGCTTCGACGACTCCCCGCTCATAGCGTTCACCGACCCGCCGCTCACCACCATCCGGCAGCCCGTCCAGGCCATGGGTCAGGCGGCGGTGCGGACCCTGCTGGAGGAGATCGGCGGTACGCCGGCCCCGCACAGCGAGTTCGTCTTCCTGCCCGAACTGGTGGTCCGCGGCTCCACGGCATCAGGCCCCGGGCAGGCTCGGGGCCGGACTCGTCCGCAGGGTTGAGCGGAGGCGCCGAAGACCGTCCCGAGGGATGATCGAAGGCGAGATCGCATCTGGCAGACTCCTATCCCATGGGTGAAGCGAGCGTGAAGACACTGGAAACCCGGACGGACGTCTCGTCGCCCCTGGTGACCGAGACCGAGACCCGTCCGGGGTCCGAGCGCACCCTGCTGACCCGGTTGCGGTCCCCGCGCCGGCCGCGGATCTGGTTCGAGATCGTGCTCATCGCGGTCAGCTACTGGACCTACTCGCTGATCCGCAACGCGGTGCCCGAGCAGAAGGCGGCCGCCCTCGCGAACGCCGACTGGATCTGGTCCGCCGAGCGCACCCTCGGCATCGCCGTGGAACAGTCCGTCAACCACGCCGTGAACTCGGTGACGTGGCTGATCGTGGGCATGAACTACTACTACGCCACGCTCCACTTCATCGTGACCATCGGCGTGCTGGTGTGGATCTACCGTTTCCATCCGGGGCGCTACGCCGCCACCCGTCTCGTCCTGTTCGCCACCACGGGCGTGGCCCTGGTCGGCTACTACTGCTACCCGCTCGCGCCGCCCCGGCTGATGAACGGGCAGGACTTCGTCGACACCGTGCTGGTCCACCACACCTGGGGCTCCATGGCCTCGGGGAACCTCAAGCACATGTCGAACCAGTACGCCGCCATGCCCTCCATGCACATAGGGTGGTCGCTCTGGTGCGGGCTGACGATCTTCGCGGTCGCCTCCGCCCCCTGGGCCCGGATCCTGGGCCTGCTCTACCCGACGGCGACCCTCGTCGTCATCGTGGCCACCGCCAACCACTTCTGGCTCGACGCCGTGGGCGGCATGCTCTGCCTGGCCTTCGGCTACACCCTCTCGAGCGGCTGGTACGGCTCGCTGCCGCACCGGCTGCCGCGCCACCCCGAGTACGCGGGCCCGCACCCGGCGGCGGCACTGCTCAACCGCTTCCGTCGCTAGAGCGCCGGAGCGCTTGAGCGCTGGACCTCCTGGTACGTGATCCGGCCGCCCGACATCGTGAGGCGGACCGGGGCCTCGGCCAGTTCGTCCGGCGGGGCCGTGACCGGGTCGAGGACGAAGGCCGTCAGGTCCGCCCGGCAGCCGGGCGCGATCCGGCCCGCCACCCGCTGCTCCCCCGCCGCGAGCGCCGCGTGCGAGGTCATCCCCTCCAGAGCCATCAGCCCGGTCAGGGCCGGCCCGGCCGCGGCCGCGCCGAGCGGGCTGCGGGCGGTGACCAGGACCTGGCGGGCGTCGTAGTGGGCGATGGGCCAGTCCGAACCGAGCGCGAGCACGGCGCCCGCGTCCCGCAGGTCCCGGCAGCGCCAGGCCCGGCCCGCCCGGTCCTCGCCCAGCCGCTTCGACCACTCGTCGGTGTGGTCGGCCCGGGTGTACGCGGTGTGCGGCGGCTGCATGGACGCGATCACCCCGAGCTCCGCGAACCGCTTCAGCTGGTCGTCGGGGACCGTCTCGATGTGCTCGATCCGGTGCCGCATCCGGGCCTGCCCGCCCAGCGAGGCCACGGTGTCCAGGACGTGGCGGACCGCGGCGTCGCCGATGGCGTGGGTCGCCGTACGGACCCCGGCCGCGTCGAGGACCCGTACGGCGCGGGCGTATCCGGCCGGGTCGGGCCAGAAGGCGTCGGTGCCCTGGCCGTGGCAGTCGGCGTGCTCCAGCCAGGCGGTGCCGCCCTCGACCGTGCCGTCCATGAAGAACTTCACGCCGCCGACCCGCCAGTGGCGGCCGCCGGTCCCCTGGAGCTCGATCAGCTCCGTCAGCTCCTCGTCGGTCGCGCCGGGCATGCACCAGGGGGCGAGGTTCAGCCGTAGCGGCAGGTGGCCCTCGTACTCGACGGTGGCGAGGAGGGCGGGTACGCCGCCGTCGCCGAGGTCCATGACGTGGGCGCCGGTGAGGCCGGTGGCGGCCATGGCGTCGAGCAGCTCGACGAGGCGGGCGCGGCGTTCGGCGGACGAGGGCTTGGGGACCAGCGCGCCCACGAGGCCCATCGCCGCGTGTTCGACGAGGTGGCCGGTCGGGCGGCCCTGCGGGTCGCAGACGATCTCGGAGCGCTGGCCGAAGGCACGGGGGCCGGTGATGCCGGCGGCGGACAGGGCCGCGCCGCTGGCGAGGGCGGAGTGGCCGTCGTAGAGGCGCAGGAAGGCGGGGGCGCCGTCCAGCACGTCCTCGATCAGGGCCCGGTCGACGGGGCGTCCGCCGAAGGCGTTGTGGTCCAGGCCGTAGCCCACGACCCATCCCCCGCTGTGCTCGGCGGCGCGCAGGGCGGTGCGCAGCTGGTCGAGGTCGCGGACGGCGGAGAGGTCGGTGCCCTCTGCCATCTCGATGCCCCAGACGGGGTGGCTGTGGGCGTCGGTGAGGCCGGGGGTGAGGGTGGCGCCGCCGAGGTCGATCACCTCGGTGCCGGGGCCGCGCCAGTCGCGTACGTCGGACTCTTCGCCGACGGCCACGATCCGGCCGTCGCTGACCGCTACGGCGCGGGCCTCGGGGCGGCCGGGGTCGAGGGTGCGGACGCGGGCTCCGGTGAGGACGGTGTCGGCAGCGGGCACGGCTGTTCTTCTCCTTCGTGGGCGGGCTCTTCGGCGAAGCGGGCGTACACCTCGGGGCGGCGGGTCCTGAGCCGCTGGGCGAGGGCGAGGCCGGCGAGGAAGACGGCGGGGACGAGCGCGACGAGGACGGTGTTGACGGTGGTGGAGGCCATGGTGAACAGGTCCACCTCGGAGACGACCAGGCAGATCGCCACGGCCAGCAGGACGGCGGCGGTGACGGGTGCGACCACGGTCCGCCAGGGGCCCTCCGTGTGCGCGGTGCGCCGGAAGTAGACGGGTACGGCGATGGCCGTGAGCAGCATCAGGACCATGAGGCCGATCATGCCGGGGGTGTTCACCCAGAGCAGGAGCTGCTGGTAGGGGTCGGCGCCCGCGAGGGCGAAACCGAGGACGACCGCCGCGCCCAGGGCGGTCTGGGCGAGGCCGGCCCGGTACGGGGAGCGGTGGCGGGCGTGGATCCGGCCGAGGCCGACGGGCAGGACGCCTTCCTCGGAGAGGGCCAGCGCGTAGCGGTTGATGGCGTTGTGGAAGGCGAGGAGGGAGGCGATGACGCTGGTGACGATGAAGACGTGCATCAGGTCGGCCGCCCAGGGGCCGACGTAGGTGGTGATCGCGGCGAAGAACAGGCCGCCGGGGTCCTCGGTCGCGGCGGTGAGGACCTCTTCGGCGCCGAAGGCCTGGATGACGGTCCAGACGATGAAGGCGTAGAAGAGGCCGAGGAAGGCGACGGCGATGTAGGTGGCGCGCGGGATGGTGCGGTCGGGGTCGCGGGCCTCGCGGCGGTAGATGACGGTGGACTCGAAGCCGGTGAACGCGGCGAAGGCGAAGGCCAGGACGGCGGCGGTGCCGGGGACGAGGACCGCGCCGGGGGCGAAGGAGCCGAGGGAGAGCCCGTGGGCGCCGCCCTTGAGGAGGACGCCCGCCGCGAGGAGGACGAGTATCCCGGTCTCGGCGACGAGCAGGACGCCGAGCAGCTTGGCGCCGAAGTCGATGGAGCGGAAGCCGCCGTACCAGATGAGCGCGAGGCCTGCGAGGGAGACGGGGAGCCAGGGGATGTCGAGGCCCCAGAGGGCCTGCGCGGTGTCGGCGGTGGTGGTGCCGAGGAGCCCGTAGACGCCGATCTCCATCCCGTTGTAGCCGATGAGGGCGAGGAGGGCCGCGCCGATGCCGACGCGCTTGCCGAGGCCGCGGGTGATGTAGGCGTAGAAGGCTCCGCCGCTGCGGACGTGGCGGCTCATGGTGGTGAAGCCGACGGCGAAGACGGCGAGGGTGAGGCCGGCGAAGAGGTAGCCGGCGGGGGCACCGATTCCGCCGAGGAGGATCGCGACGGGGGCGACGCCCGCCATGACGGTGAGCGGGGCGGCGGCGGAGACGACGAAGAAGGAGATGTCGGCGGTGCCGAGCGCCGCGCGGCGGAGAGCCGGTCCGGCGGCGGGGGCGGCTCGTGGCGCCGGCGGTGCTGGTGGCGCTGGTGGCGCTGGTGGCGCTGGCATTTCGGGCATGCGGAGGCACCCTTCTGCGAACGGCAGGCGGCGGTGAGGCGAAAACCTAAAGGCTTTCGGTTCGCGGCAATGTAGCCTCCGGTTTTGGCGTACGGGAAGACCTGACGGCGGGAGAAACCGATGGCACGGCCGCGCACCCCCCTGCTCGACCGGGAGCGGATCGCCACGACCGCCCTGCAACTGGTCGCGGAGCACGGCGAGTTCAGCGTTCCGCAGATCGCCCGGGCGCTCGGCGTGCAGACCGGCTCGGTGTATCACCACGTGGACGGCCGGGCGGGGGTGGTCGAGTTGATACGCGAGCGGGTGTGCGAACGGATCGCCGACGACGCCCTGGCCCTGGACCCGTGGGACCGGGCCCTGGAGGAGTGGGCGCGCTCCTATCGGGCCGCCTTCGCCGCCTACCCCCGGGCGGTGCCGCTGCTGATGACCACGACGGTCCGGGCCCCGAAGGTGCTCGCCCACTACGAGCGCGCCGTCGGGCTGCTGCTGGCCGCGGGGTTCCGCACGGAGCAGGTGATGCCGCTGCTGACCGGCCTGGAGAACCTGATCCTGGGCTCGGCGCTCGACCTCGCCGCCCCCGAGGCCATGTGGGAGCCGTCCCCGCAGACCCCGCTGCTGGCCCGCGCCCTGGCGACCGTGGGCCCAGGCCGGGCGGACGCGGCCTTCGAACTGGGCCTGGCGGCGTTCCTGGCGTACGCCCGGACCGTGCGGGGTGCGGCGGGGCCCGGGCCGGCGTAGGGCGGCGTAGGCGGCGTAGGCGGCGTAGGCGGCGTAGGCGGCGTAGGCGGCGTAGGCGGCGTAGGCGGCGTAGGCGGCGTAGGCGGCGTAGGCGGCACCAACGCGGCGGCCACTCAGGCGAGTTGCGGCACGCCGGCCCGTGCGCGCACTCGGTTACGATGCGCCCACCACTGGCCCGCCACTCCCTGGAGTCCCTTCCGCATGGCTGTCATCCACCGCACCACCATGTCCCCCGGCAAGCTGGAGCTCCTGGCGTCCTGGCTCCCGGCGCAGCCCTGGTACACGGGGCAGCCCGGCCGGGCCCCGGAACTGACCAAGGCGGGCGGCTTCCGGCTGGACGACCCCGAGGGCGAGGTCGGCATCGAGTTCATGGTCGTCACCGACACCAGCGGTGGCAGCCCGGTCACCTACCACGTCCCCCTCACGTACCGCGGGGCCCCGCTGGAGGGCGCCGAGCGCGCTCTCGTCGGTACGTCGGAGCACGGCGTGCTGGGGCGGCGCTGGGCCTACGACGGCACCCAGGACCCGGTCCTGCTGGCCCAGTTGCGCGCGCTGTTCAGGGGTGAAGCGGTCCCCCAGGCCCAGAGCGCGAGCGACACCCCGGACCCCACGGTCGCCGTCGAGGGCACGGACCTGCCCCTGGACACCGGGCTCACCTTGACGGTGATCCGCGTCCTGCGCCCGGAACCCCCCGCCGCCCCGGACACCCACGCCCGCGTCACGGCCACCTGGCACACCCCGGACGGCGGGTCCGCCCGCGGCACCTTCGCGGTCCTTCGGCGAGCGGACGCGTGACATGCGTCACGGCGCACACGTCGGTGGGGCACGTCTCTCACGGGGCGTCACCCCATCGACATTTCGATATTTGTCTGTTTTGGAATCGACATTCCCCACTCCGGTGGGAACGGAATCCGCGGTACCGCTGAGCGCCGCCCGACCGGCCTGGTCACAGCGATTCCTGAAGGCCCATCAGGCGGTTGCAGGAGTGACCGAATCGTGACCATGCACGATCATGGGCCCGTTTCAAGCCGCGCGTCGCATCCCCTGGGGCGGGTGAGCAGCGGAAACTTGCCAGGTCGTTGGCGGCTTTCAAGAATGGCGACTCCTCCGGCGCCCCGCGGTTCGGGCGCCGGAAGCTTCGCGATCATCGAATGGGGTCACGCATGCAGAAGCATCGGAAGAAGAAGCCCTTCAAGAAGATAGCCATCGCCGTCGGCGCCCTGGGAATCGTGGGCGTTCCCACTGCCGCCATGGCCTGCCTGGGCCCGCAGGACACCGGTCGCACACGGGCCGCGAGCCACCAGGAGACGCGCCCGTGGCACAGCGCGCCCTCCGCTGCGCCGAGCTCCCAGGCACCCGTGGACGTCCAGCCCCCGAGCACTCCCCCGGCCGCCTCCCCCAGCAGCCCCGCGGCGCCCGCGCAGCCGGTCGTACAGACGTCCCGGCCCCCGCAGCCGCAGCCGCAGCCGACGAAGCCGCCGATCGTCACCAAGAAGCCGCAGGCACCCGAGCCTCCGAAGACCTCGGCCCCGCCGGCCTCCGGCGCCGCCGCCGCGGTCCTCTCGCTCGTCAACCAGGAGCGCGCCGCCGCCGGGTGCCCGGCCCTCACCCTCAACGCGAAGCTGACGAAGGCCGCGCAGGACCACAGCGCGGACATGGCCGCCCACAGCAACATGTCCCACACGGGCTCCGACGGCTCCGACCCCGGCGCGCGCATCACCCGCGCCGGATACACGTGGAGCACGTACGGCGAGAACGTCGCCTACGGCTACAGCACTCCCGAGAAGGTCATGGAGGGCTGGATGAACAGCCCCGGCCACCGGCAGAACATCCTGAACTGCTCCTTCAAGGAGATCGGCATCGGCCTGGCCGAGCCGAACCACTACTGGACGCAGGACTTCGGCGCGGCGCGCTGACCCCGCCGCCGGGCCCGGGACCGTTCGAGCCCTACGCCCCGTAGAAGAGCTCGTCCACGACCGCCCGGGCCCGGCGGGTGATGCGCCGGTAGTCGTCCAGCATCTCGCCGACCGTGCCCTCCGCGTAGCCGAGGTAGCGGCCCACCGCCGCCAGTTCGCGGGCCTCGGACGGGAACGTGTCCCCGGCGCGGCCGCGGACCAGCATCACCGCGTTGCGGACCCGGGTGGCCAGTACCCAGGCCTCGTCCAGGATCTGCGCCTCCTCGGTCGGGATCAGCCCGGCCGCGTGGGCGGCGGCCAGCGCTTCGCGGGTCCGGGTGGTGCGCAGGCCCGGTTCGGCCCAAGCGTGCCGCATCTGGATCAGCTGGACGGTCCACTCGACGTCGCTGAGGCCGCCGCGGCCGAGCTTGGTGTGCAGGGTCGGGTCGGCGCCGCGCGGCAGCCGCTCGGACTCCATGCGGGCCTTGAGCCGGCGGATCTCCCGTGCGGCGTCCTCGCCGAGGCCCTCCATCGGGTAGCGCAGCGGGTCGATCAGGTCGATGAAGCGGCGGCCGAGCTCCTCGTCGCCCGCGACCGGTTCGGCGCGCAGCAGGGCCTGGCTCTCCCAGGTCAGGGACCAGCGCCGGTAGTACGCGGCGTACGAGGGCAGCGTGCGCACCAGCGGGCCGGAGCGGCCTTCGGGCCGCAGGTCGGCGTCGATGAGCAGCGGCGGGTCGGCGGTCGGCAGCTGGAGCAGCCGGCGCATCTCGGCGATGACGGCCTGGGCGGCCTTCGCGGCCTCCTGTTCGTCGACGCCTTCGCGGGGTTCGTGGACGAACAGGACGTCGGCGTCGGAGCCGTAGCCCAGTTCGTGGCCGCCGAAGCGGCCGACGCCGATGACGGCGAAGCGGGTGGGCAGGGTGTCGCCCCAGTGGGACTGGACGGCGGCGCGCAGGGCGCCGGCGACGGTGGCGGCGGTGAGGTCGGAGACGGCTCCGCCGACCCGGTCGACGAGGGCTCCGTGGTCCTCCTCGGCGGGGCTGTCCTCCGTACCGTAGGAGCGGATGATGTCGGCCGCGGTGGTGCGGAAGAGCTCCCGGCGGCGCACCCCGCGGACGGCGGCGACGGCGGCTTCGGCGTTCTCGGCACGGCCGACGGCGGCGAGGACCTCCTGCTCCAACGCTTCGTGGGTACGCGGCTGGAGGCCTTCGGGGTCGCCGAGCAGGGCGACGGCCTCGGGGGCGCGCATGAGGAGGTCGGGGGCGAGGCGCCCGGCGGACAGGACGCGGGCGAGGTTCTCGGCTGCGGCGCCCTCGTCGCGCAGCAGCCGCAGGTACCAGGGGGTCTTGCCGAGGGCGTCGGAGACCTTGCGGAAGTTCAGCAGTCCGGCGTCCGGGTCGGCGGAGTCCGCGAACCAGCCGAGCAGGACCGGCAGCAGGGTGCGCTGGATGGCGGCCTTGCGGGTGACGCCGGAGGCGAGGGCTTCGAGGTGGCGCAGGGCCGCGGCCGGGTCGGCGTACCCGAGGGCTTCGAGGCGCTGGCCCGCGGCGCGCGGGGAGAGCCTGGTCTCGCCGGGGGTGAGCTGGGCGACGGCGTCGAGGAGCGGCCGGTAGAAGAGCTTCTCGTGCAGGCGGCGGACCACGGAGGCGTGCCGGCGCCAGGCCTTGTTGAGCTCGGCGACGGGTTCGGTGCGCAGGCCGAGCGAACGGCCCAGGCGCCGCAGGTCGGTCTCGTCCTCGGGGACGAGGTGGGTGCGGCGCAGCCGGTAGAGCTGGATGCGGTGCTCCATGGCGCGCAGGAAGCGGTACGCGTCGTGCAGTTGGGCGGCGTCGGCGCGGCCGACGTAGCCGCCGGCGGCGAGGGCGTGGAGGGCGTCGAGGGTGGACCCGGAGTGCAGGGTGGCGTCGCTGCGGCCGTGCACGAGCTGGAGCAGCTGGACGGCGAACTCGACGTCGCGCAGGCCGCCGGGGCCGAGTTTGAGTTCGCGGTCGACCTGGGCGGCGGGGATGTTGTCGACGACGCGGCGGCGCATCTTCTGGACGTCGGCGACGAAGTTCTCGCGCTCGGCGGCCTGCCAGACCAGGGGGCTTATGGCGTCGATGTACTCGGCGCCGAGGGCGGCGTCCCCGGCGACGGCGCGGGCCTTGAGGAGGGCCTGGAACTCCCAGGTCTTGGCCCAGCGCTGGTAGTAGGCGAGGTGGGAGGAGAGGGTCCGGACGAGGGGGCCGTTGCGGCCCTCGGGGCGGAGGTTGGCGTCGACGGGCCAGATGGTGCCCTCGACGGTGGTCTCGGAGCAGATCCGCATGAGGTGGGAGGCGAGGCGGGTGGCGGCCTGGATGCCCTTGCCCTCGTCGATGCCGTCGACCGCCTCCCCGACGAAGATGACGTCGACGTCGGAGACGTAGTTCAGCTCGTTGCCGCCGCACTTGCCCATCGCGATGACGGCGAGGCGGCATCGGGCGGCGTCCTCCGGGGCGGCGGCGGAGGCGATGCGCAGGGCCGCGCGGAGGGTGGCGGTGGCGAGGTCGGCGAGCTCGGCGGCGGTCTGGGCGACGTCTATGGTCCCGCAGACGTCGCGGGCTGCGATGGAGAGCAGGCAGCGGCGGTAGGCGACACGGAGCGCGACGGGGTCGTGGGCGTCGGCGAGGCCGCGCTCGAACTCGGGGAGCCCGGGGTGCAGGTCGGCGGCCTCGTAGGTGACGAGGGCCTGCCAGTCGTGGGGGTGGCGGGCGAGGTGGTCCCCGAGTGCCTCGGAGGCGCCGAGCACGCCGAGGAGGCGGTCGCGGAGCGGCTTGGCGCTGACGAGGGTGTCGAGGAGGCCCGGCAGTTCGTCGGCGGGCTGCGCCTCGGCGAGCCGTACGAGTCCGAGGAGGGCCAGGTCGGGATCGGCGGTCGCGCCGAGGGCGTCGAGGAGCACCGGATCGCTGCGTACGGCGGCCAGCGCGTCGGCGTCGAGGAGCCGGGCGGCGGCGGAGGGGTCGGTGAAGCCGCTGCGGAGCAGCCGGATGAAGGTGCTGCTCCTGCGTCCCGGGACTGTCATCCCGCCGCCTCCCGCGGTTGTCGCTGCCACTGCCCTGGCGTGCCTGGTGTGAGCCTATCCGGAGCAGGCGTTCGACTCACCGCCACGTATCATGATCAGGATTGTCGGACTATCCGAAGATTTATGGCGTGATTGGGGCGCGCTCCCCGCAAACCGGTGACGAGGAGCCCCATGCCCGACGGACGCCCCGGCCCCGGCCCGGCGTGGCAGCCTCCCGAACCCCACAACCTGCCGACGGACCCCGCCTGGGGGCAGCCGACCCCGCCTGCTCCGTCTTGGCGGAACCCGGAGGCCGGAGCCTGGGCCCCGCGGTCCGCCGAGGCCGGAGTCTGGGCCCCGCGGTCCGGACCGGCCGAAGGCTGGGCCCCGCAGGGCCCGCCGGCCGCCCCCGCCCTGGAGCAGGCGACCCCGCCGGGTCCGACTTGGCAGAACCCCGAGGCCGAAGCCTGGGCCCCGGAGTCCGGCCCGGCCGAAACCGGGGACCCGCAGAGCCCGTCGACCAACCCCACCTGGGAGCAGACGACCCCGCCAGGTCCGGCCCGGCAGGCCCCCGAGGCCGAAGCCTGGGACCCGCAGTCCGCCCAGGCCGGAGCCTGGAACCCGCAAGGCCCGCCGGCCAACGCCTCCTGGGAGCAGACGACCCCACCTGGCCCGGCTTGGCAGAACCCCGAGGCCGAAGCCTGGGCCCCGCAGGGCCCGCCGGCCGCCCCCGCCCGGGAGCAGGCGACCCCGCCGGGTCCGACTTGGCAGAACCCCGAGGCCGAAGCCTGGGCCCCGCGGTCCAGACCGGCCGAAGCCTGGGACCCGCAGGGCCCGTCGGCCAACCCCGCCTGGGAGCAGACGACCCCGCCGGGCCCGGCTTGGCAGAACCCCGAGGCCGAAGCCTGGGACCCGCAATCCGCCCGGGCCGGAGCCTGGGCCCCGGGGTCCGGCCCGGCCGAAGCCTGGAACCCGCAAGGCCCGTCGGCCGACCCCACCTGGGAGCAGACGACCCCGCCTGGCCCGGCCCGGCAGAACCCCGAGGCCGAAGCCTGGAACCCGCAGGGCCCGTCGGCCGACCCCGCCCGGGAACAGGCGACCCCGCCGAATGCGGCCGAGCCGCACGGCCCGGTCGGCAGGCGCACCGCCCCGCGGCGGGGCCGCGAGGCCGAACGCACCGGCGGCCGGCGCGGCCGCGCGAAGACCCCCACGGCGCCGGAGGCCACGCGCGGGCGCCGCCGCGCCGGAACCCTTGCCACGGCCGGATCCCCCACCGCGCCGGAGGCGAAGCGTGGGCGCCGCCCCGCCGAGTCCCCCACCGCGCCGGAGGCGAAACGGCGGTGGGCCCGGCTCATCAAGGTCGTCGCGTTCTGCGCGGCCGCCGCCGCCGGCAGCATGCTCGTACTCCGGGGCAACGAGGCCCTCGACCGCCTGGAATCCCCCGGCGCCCCCGACAGCAAGGCCACCGCCCCCGCGGCCCCCGCCGACGCCCCCGACCCCGGCCGGGTGCTCCAGTTCGTCGCGCATCCGGACGACGACCTCTACTTCATGAATCCGGACCTGCGCTACTCCATATCCGCCGGCCACCCCGTCACCTCGGTCTACCTGACCTCCGGCGAGGCCGACGGCATCAACGCAGGCGCCGCCAAAGAGGCCACCACCCCGCCCGACAAGCCCGCGTACGCCGAGGCCCGCCAGAACGGCATCCGCGCCGCCTACGCCAAGATGGCCACCGGCGACCGCAGCAGCGCCTGGAAGCGCACCGTCGTCCCGACCAAGGGCGGCGGCCACGCCGAGGTCGACGTCCTCGTCGCCAAGCCCCAGGTCAACCTGGTCTGGCTGCAGCTCCGCGAGGCCGGCAACGTGTACGCCGACGCCCCGGACAGCCTGCACGGCCTGTGGGACGGCAAGGTCCCCCGCCTGCAGTCGGCGCTCGCCTCCGGCACCCCGGTCAAGCAGAAGTTCACGTACACGAAGGACCAGGTCGTCCAGACCCTCGTCGGCGTCCTGGAGCAGTACCGGCCGACCACCGTCCGCTCCCAGGACCCGACCCCCGGCCGGCACCCGGACACCAAGCAGTACACCGACCACCAGGACCACTTCTACGGCGCCCGCTTCGTGCAGCTGGCCACCGCCGCGTACGCGAAGGACGTCAAGGACCGCCCGCACTTCGCGGTGCAGAACTACGTCGGCTACGTCAACGGCTCCCTGCCCAGCGCCCTGGACCCGGACGAGGCCAAGGAGAAGCTGGACATCCTCGGCACGTACGCCTGGCTCGACAGGCAGAACCACTGCGGCAGCGACGCCGGCTGCGGCGACCTCAAGGTCGCCGACCACCCGGCGGGCAACCGGTGGACGGACTCCATCAACTACGCCCGCGGCACCAGCACCTCCTGGCTGACCTCCGACAAGGAGCACGGCCTGTGGGCCTTCAAGGTCCTCGACGGCCAGGTCGCCGTCTGGCACCGGACCGGCCTGATCGGCCGCTGGAGCGGGCCGGCCCTGCTCCCCGGCACCGGCATGGACCCGGGCATGTCCACCGTCACCCTGAAGGACGGCCGGATAGCCGCCTTCGGCACCCGTACCTCCTTCGGCGCGAAGCCCGCCGACTACAAGCGCGAGGTCGTGTACGCGGTCCAGCAGCGCCCGGGCTCCGAGGAGTTCGGGGAGTGGCAGTCGCTGGGCACCCCCGAGACGGCGGACGAGAACTGGACCTCCGACATCAGCGCGCCCGCCGTCTCGGTCGACGGCACCGGGCAGCCGGCGGTGTACGTCCGCGACGGCGCGTACACCCTGCGCGGGCGGGTGCAGCAGGCGGGCGGCGGCTGGGGCCCGTGGGAGAAGTACGGCGGCGCCGATCTGCACGGCACCCCGGCCACCGCGACCGACGGCGCCGGGCGGCGGATGGTGTTCTCCTCGACCTCCAGGACGGTGGTGGGCTGGGTGCAGCCGAAGCCGGGCGCCGCGCTGGGCCCGGCCACCGCCACCGGGCTGCCGGACACCACGCTCCCGCTCACCGCGGAGGGCCGCGAGGGCGGGGTGCGGCTGTGGTTCCGCAAGCCCGGGTCCGGCAACGTCCGTACCGCCCTGATGACGGGTGACGGCGGGCTGAAGGTGAACAACCTGACCGACCTCGGCGGCCTCCAGGGCTTCGGCTCGCTGGCGGCGAGCGGGCACGTGCTGGCGGGCCGGACGGCGGGCGGGCAGCTGGGCTCGGACGTCGGGTGGGGGCGGCCGTGGGAGCGGTCGCCGCTGATGTTCGTCGGCTCGCCGTCCTCGACGATGACCGGGAAGAACCTGGTCAGCCTGGCCGTGATGGGGCTGGACGCGCGGCTGTACGTGACCTCGTCGGCGGACGCCCCGGACGCGCACCTGGCGCCCTGGCAGCCGGTGGGCCCGCGCAACACGGCTCCGTAGCGACGTCCCGGTCAGGGCATAAGCACCAAGTCGCCGCAAGAACCGCTTTACCACCAAAGGCCGCCCAACACCCCGTACCCCTGCGCGGGTTGGCCCGGGGAGCGGACGAACAGCGTCCACATTTTGGTCACATATCCGGACCAAGAACTCCACAAGGCACAACCGCATCCGGCCGTTTTCGGAAAACAGGAGTATTCGGCGAAATCGGTGAACCAAGTTCCCTGATTTGACCTCTCTCTGACTGCTCAGCGGTTTTCCCCGCCCGGAACGAACCCCAAGGCGTGACCGATGCCTTTGACCCGCCGCCGCTTCGCGGCCCTGCTCACCGTGCTGACGGCCGGTACCACCGGCGTGCTCGCCGTGGCCTCCGGCCAGCAGACGCCGGCCGAGGCCACCCCGGAGAAGAACCCGGCTGCGGCCGCCCTGCCCGCGAGCGTCACCGCCGGGTCGGTCGTCCAGGTCGTCGCCCACCCCGACGACGACCTGTTCTTCATGAACCCGGACCTCAGCCGGTCGCTGGTGTCCGGCATCCCGGTCACCACCGCCTACCTCACCTCCGGCGAGGCCGACGGCCGCAACGAGGCGAACGGCGCGAGCGTCAAGGACCCTGAGCAGCCCGCCGACCGCACCCACTACGCGGAGGCCCGGCAGAACGGCATCCGCTCCGCCTACGCCCAGATGGCGACCGGCGACCGGACCAGCGCGTGGAAACGCACCGTCATACCCACCGCGGGCGGCGGCCAGGCCGAGCTCGACGTCCTCATAGCGAAGCCGCAGGTCAACCTGGTGTGGCTGCAGCTGCGCGAGGCCCGCAGCACCGGCGGGGACACCCCCGACAGCCTGCGCGGCCTGTGGAACGGCAAGACAGCCGCGCTGGGCGCCCAGCTGACCTCCGGCACCCCGGTCAAGCAGCAGTTCACGTACACGAAGGACCAGCTGATACAGGCGATAGCCGGGGTCCTGGCCCGGTACCGGCCGACGACGATACGGATGCAGGACCCGACGCCGGGCCGGTACGGGGACGCCGGCACCGGCAAGTACACCGACCACCAGGACCACATGTACGGCGCGCGCTTCGTGCAGGCCGCCACCACCGCGTACGCCGCCCAGGTCACGGACCGCCCGCACTTCTCGGTCCAGAGCTACCTCGGCTACCACAACAGCACCCTCCCGCACGCGCTGGACCCGCAGACGGCCGAGACGAAGACCGGCTACCTGAAGACGTACGCCTGGCACGACCACCAGGACTACTGCGGCTCCCCCTCGGGCTGCGGCGACCGGAAGGTCGCGGGCAACCCCACCGGCCGCAACTGGGCCCAGTCGCTGCGC
This sequence comes from Streptomyces sp. NPDC048258, assembly GCF_043201995.1. Lineage (NCBI taxonomy): Bacteria > Bacillati > Actinomycetota > Actinomycetes > Kitasatosporales > Streptomycetaceae > Streptomyces > Streptomyces sp. NPDC048258. The sequence goes on along the minus strand of NZ_JBICZH010000001.1, from coordinate 664,007 downwards.
TACACCCGCGCCGACCACAGCTCCTGGCTGGTCGAGGGCACGCCCGGCCGGCTCTGGGCGTTCGCCACGCTGGACGGGCAGACCGCGTACTGGACCCGGGCCCCCGGCGGCGACTGGGCGGGACCGGCCCTCCTCCCGGGCACGGGCATCGACCCGGGGGCGACCACCGCCCGCTTCCCGGACGGGCGGATCGCGGTCCTCACCACCCGTACGGCCTTCGGCCCGGCGCCGACGGGCTACCTGCGCGAGGTCGTGTACGCCGTACAGTCCGCGCCCGACGGCCCGTTCGGCCCGTGGCAGTCGCTCGGCACCCCCGAGGTGACGGACGAGGACGGGACCTCGGCGATCAGCGCGCCCTCGGCGGGCGTGGACGCGGACGGCCGGCTCACCGTCTACCTCCGCGACGCCCGCCGCACGCTGCGCGCCACCACCCAGCAGCCGGGCGGCGGCTTCTCCGCCTGGCGGCGCCTGGGCGGCGAGGACCTGCAAGGCGACCCGGTGACGGCGGTCGACTCGGCCGGACGCCGCCACGTGTACGCCACCACCACGAAGTCGGTCCTGGCCTGGACCCAGGCCGGCCCGGGCTCCCCGCTGGCCGGGCCGTCGGAGACGGGCCTGCCCGCCACGACGGTCCCCCTCTCGGCGGCCCCGGACGGCGCGGGCGTCCGCCTGTACTTCCGCCGCCCCGACTCGGGGGTCGTCCGTACCGCCCTGGTCACGGCGGGCCCCGGCAAGCTCCAGGTGTCCAGCGTCTCGGAGGCGGGCGGCCGGGCCGGCTACGGCGCGGTCGGCGTCGCGGGCCGCCTCATCTCGGGCCGCGCGGACAGCGGCACCATCAGCACGACGGGCCTGGGCGGACCGCCCGCCTGGACGGAGTCCGCGATGCTCTACGCGGGCGCCCCGGCGGCCGTCCTCGAACTCTCCGGCGCCACCACGGCGGTCCTCGGCCTGGACGCGCAGCTCCACATCACGTCGACCCCGCGCCCCTCGACGGCCCCGGCCTGGCACCGCGCGGTCCGCTGAAAGCCGTGACACGGCCCGCGGAACGTGAAGGGCTTTCAGAATGGCCGCCGGGCCGGGCGAACTTCGCGTAACGCACGCATATATCAAGACATTCCTGGACGTTCAACCCTATGGTGGCCTGGTGAACGGTCACCAGCGAGTGCGGGACGACGAGGGGAGCGCGGACCGGGTCCTCGCTCTGTCGGACGGCGTCTTCGCCATCGCGATGACGCTGCTGGCGCTGGACATCTCGCTGCCCGCCGGGCTGGACCCGGCCGATTTCGACGAGGCCCTGGGTGAGGTGGTGCCCAACCTGTGGGCGTACGCCCTCAGCTTCGTGGTCATCGCGGCGTTCTGGCGGGGCCACCATCAGGTCTTCCGGTACGTGCGGGAGGTGGACGGCACCGTCATCAAGCTCGGTCTGCTGAACCTGGGGCTGATCGCCCTGATGCCCTTCCCCACCACCCTGCTGGCCGAGTACGGGGACCGGGCGCAGTCGGTGGCGGTCTACTCCGGCGCCGTCGCGGCCATCGGGGCCGCACAGCTCGCGCTGACGGTCGCGCTGTGGAAGCGCCCGTGGCTGAGCAGCACGGCGATGCCCGATCCCGTGGTGCTCAACGACGTGCTCGATCTGGCGTCGGTGGTGCTGGTATTCGCTGTCGCCGTGCCGCTCGCCTTCGTCTCCCCGGTGGGCGCGCAGCTGTGGTGGGCGGTCCTGGTCCCCGTCAAAGCGGTGCTCGGCCGGCGGGGCAAGCGCCTGCGCGCGGCCACCTAGGTTCTGTCGTCAACGTGGCACCTGGGACGGTGTCGTGCCCCGGGGGTTGAGGCATCCAGGCACCACGTGAAGCGCCATTCGGGGGAACAACGGGTGTCGCGCACAGGAAGGCCGCAGGTGCGGCTCCTACGTTCGGCTGCCATGACGTACGCACCGAGTGACCGCACATCCGGCCCCACCCGTCGCACCACGCTTGCCGGGCTCGTCGGTGGGGCCGGGACCGTGCTGGCCGCCGGGTGCGCGCCGTCGGGCGCTTCGCCCGCGAACGCGCCCGCACCCGCTCCATCGGAGTCGGCCTCCGTCCCCGCGGGCGGACCCACGCCCGGGGTGATGACCCTCTTCAAGGACCCGGCCTTCAACTTCAGCGGGCTCCTGGCGCTCGGCGGGTCCGGTTTCGGCGCCGCCGAGGTGGGCGAGGTCCTCACCGCCGTGAACGCGATCAACAAGGCCGGCCTCTCGGCCCAGACGTACACCGAGACCTTCAGGAAGCTCGGCGATCAGCTGATGGAGCAGCCCCAGGGCAGCAAGTCCGACCGGCAGACCACGCGCTTTCGCGCCCTGCGGGCCGCGCAGTACTACGGGCAGGCGCTGTTCTTCGTCCTCGGCTCCGGCGACCCGGGCAGCGAGGAGCAGCTGTACAGGGCGGGGCGCGGCGCCTGGGACACGTTCTGCCGGCTGTGCGACCCGGCGCCGGTGACGGCGAAGGTCCCGTACCAAAAGACGCCGCTGCCGGTGTGGTTCTTCCGGCCGGACGCCTCGGGTGAGCGGCGCCCCACCGTGATCCTCACGAACGGCAGCGACGGGCAGGACGTCGACATGTGGACCTACGGCGTCTCGGCCGCTCTGACGCGCGGCTGGAACGCCCTGGTGTACGACGGGCCGGGCCAGGGGCAGCTGCTCTTCGTCGACCAGGTGGTCTTCACGCCGCGCTGGGAGACCGTCGTTACGCCGCTCGTCGACTGGCTGGTAGCCCGCTCGGACGTGGACACGGACAGGATCGCCCTGACCGGGCTGAGCATGGGCGGGAACCTGGCGCCCCGGGCCGCGGCCTTCGAGAACAGGATCGCCGCTCTGGTGGCGATGCCCGGCTGCTTGTCGCCGTGGCTCGGCTTTCCCCCGGAGCTCCGGAAGATCGTGACCCCGGACAAGGAGGAGACGAACACCATCTGGAACAAGGAGGTCGTCCCCCAGCTGCCCCCGGACGCGGCCGCGACGATCAAGAAGCGCATCGAGCCCTTCTCGGTCCCGGCGATGCTGGACGCCCGCAAGGGCAAGATGTTCACCGACTTCTGGACCCCGGCCAAACTCATCGAGTCGCTGGACATCACGAACGTCGTCGGCCGCATCAAGATGCCCACGCTGGTCCTCGACTACGACTACGAGCAGTTCTATCCCGGCCAGCCGCGCCTGATGTTCGACAAACTGACGGCTCCCGACAAGGACTTCCTGAAGCTCACCGCGGCCACCGGCGCCCAGCTGCACTGCTCCCCGCTGGCCCCGCAGCAGCACTGCGACGTCGTCTTCGACTGGCTGCAGGAGCAACTCCCCGGCAGCTGACGCAGGCGGATCCGCTCATGCGTCTGCGGACGACGGACCGTTGGCGGGCGTCGTCACCGCGACGCGCACCGCGCCGGTGCTTCAGCCAGGCGTCCCGGGCCTGCCGCACGAGGTTCTGGGCCTCGCTCCCCGGAAACACCCGTGTTTGCAGATGATGGTGACCGCCACGCGGTCGTCGGGGCCGTATGAAAGGGCCTCTTGGCTGCGGGGCGACAAGCGATTCCCGGCCTCGCTCCTGCCGGTGGCGTGACACCTCCGTTGGGGCCAGGCTGGAGGTGTGGCGAGCAGCGCCGAACGCCCCTTGGTGCGGGGGGAGGCAGGCGATGGTATTCGAACCGAAGCCAGTCATAACAGAGATCGATAGTGCGATATTGGATGTCCTTGAGGATCCGGAGATCATCTCAGGTATGAGCGAAGCCGGAATGTCGGCCGAAGACCTGAAGAGGGAGCTCGCAAGACGCAGGGCGGATCTGGACGCCGCAGTATCGGCCGAGTTCACCCATTTCCGAAATCTCGAATACAACTATTCCATGCTGCGCGATTACGCCAAAGCCAGGAGACGCAGGATCTCGCAGTATCTCCTTGGTGCGGGACTACTCGTCGGCGGCTTTACAGTCAGCATTACCTACTTGTCCACTTTCGCGACTTTCGGCGCATGGATACTGGGCGGAGTCGCCTTCCTGTTCGTCACCGCCGCGGCGGTAACAGCGGCTCAAAATCGCCGCGAACCCTACCGCGGCTGGCTGGCCTACGGCGTCGACTCACCGGTCCTGGAAGGCCGGCTCGGTGCGGCCCGGGAGGAGTGGCGATGGGCGCTCCGCACACGGGCGGTCGCCGGGCTGATGCGCGAGGAGATCAATCGGCGGCTGCCGTCGTACTCCGTGAGCCTCGACATAGGAGAGCCCAAGGGCCTGGCGGAACTGGAGGACCCCCAGTTCCTCGTCGCCGTACCAGCCGAATCCGAGATCGAACAGTTGATCTCCACAATGCCGGGTGGGAGCGTCGGAATCTCCGGACCGCGCGGGGTCGGGAAGACCACACTGCTGCGGCACTTCTGCTCAAAGGAGCACGCGCCGCCTGGGGAGTTCGCCGAGGAGAAGCCTCCGTTGCGCGTCATGCTCTCCGCGCCCGTGAAGTACGACGCACGGGAGTTCGTACTGTTGCTGTTCTCCAAGGTGTGCGGTGCCGTGGCACACGAGAGCGTTGGCCGACCCCGGGAACCGGAAGAAGGACGTAAGGCCCGGGCAGTTGACTTCACGGTTATCTGCGGCCTGGTCCTGGCGATGGGCTGGGGAATATTCCTTCTGGTGAGTGGGCTGAACGGGTGGAATCTTCCGCCGAACCTGGGGCTGGCAGTCAGCTTCATCTGCATCCCCTGGATCGCGCTACTCGCCTGGCGGTTGTACCGAAGGAGATCGCCGGGCGCCCGTGGGTGGGATGAGTTTCGTGAGATGGAATCGCAGTTCGGCCAGGACGCGGCAGAAGCTTCCGTGCTGCTCCGCGGACTGGCCTATCAACAGTCGGTCTCACGAGCCTGGTCGGCAGGCGTGAAGACCCCGGTCGGCGTCGAAGGATCAGCCTCCTCCAGCATCACGATGACTGAGCGGCCTCTAGGATTCCCCGAACTCGTTGGAAACCTCAATGACTTCCTACGGAAGCTGTCAGTCAGCAGGCGCGTTTTCATCGGAATCGACGAACTTGACAAGATCGACTCGGACGAAAAGGTCCATCAGTTCATCAATGACATCAAGGGCCTTTTCGGCAGAGAGGACTGCTTCTACCTGATATCCATCTCGGACAACGCGATGAGTTCCTTCGAGCGGCGCGGGCTGCCCGTCCGTGATGCCTTCGACTCCTCCCTCGACACGGTGGTGGCCCTACATCCGGCCGACCTGTCCATGTCGAAAATACTGATGCGACGGCGGGTCATCGGTATGCCCGAAGCCTTTCTCTGCCTCTGTCACGCGGTCTCCGGCGGTCTGCCCCGCGACCTCATTCGCACGGCACGGGAACTGGTTTCGCTCGCACGCGGAAAGACGGGCGCCGAACGCATGCTTGGCGCGCTCACGCGGGCCATGGTGCACGCGGACCTGTTGCGCAAGGCACGGGCGGCCGAGATCGTCGCCCAGCAGATCGATCTTGAGCCGAACGTCGGGGAGTTCGTGTGCACGCTGCGCGACGTCCTGGCGGACTCCCGGCCCCTGCTGTCGGCGGTGAACGAGATGACCTCGGGTCTGACCACGTCGGCGAGCGTCCCGGATCACGCGCGGTCTGCTCATGACACCCTGAGCCGGCTTCGCATGGAGATGGGCGCCTACATGTACTTTTGCGCGACGCTGATCGAGACGTTCGACGATTCCCTCCTGCGGGCCGAGGTGGAACGCCTCAGTGCCGGCGGTGGCTGTCTCGCCCGGCTGGCACAGGTCCGCTCCGACTTTGCGGTCAATCCGAGGATGGCCTGGTCGACCATCTCCGCCTTCCGGGGAGAGCGCGGTCTCTCGGCGCTGCCCTACCCGCTGGCGCACGGGCAGTCATGAGCGCAGCTCAACCCGCCCACATGTCGCCCGAGCCGCATGCCAGCCAACGGTGGTGAGGGCGACGTGGCCTCTCAGCCCGCGCTGGCGGACGCCATGACCGTCTTGAAAGGCATCGCCGAGAGCCCTGTGTGGACGTGGTCTACGCAGCCTCGGGTTCCGCGTCGGAGGCCCCACAGGCGGCCCAGGGGGAATGAGACGGCTCCGGGCCGGTGGGCGATGACCACCGGCCCGGGGTGTCGTGCGTGGCCCTCAGGGGCTTTGACCTGCGGTTACAGGACCGGGAGGTTCTTGCGGAGTTCGAAGGCCGTTACCTCCGAGCGGTATTCCTCCCACTCCTGCTTCTTGTTGCGGAGGAAGAAGTCGAAGACGTGTTCGCCGAGGGTTTCGGCGACCAGTTCGCTGCGTTCCATCAGGGAGATGGCCTCGCCGAGGTTCTGCGGGAGGGGTTCGATGCCCATCGCGCGGCGTTCGGCGTCGGAGAGGGCCCAGACGTCGTCGTCGGCGCCCGCCGGGAGTTCGTAGCCCTCCTCGATGCCCTTCAGGCCGGCGGCCAGGAGGACGGCGTACGTGAGGTAGGGGTTGGCGCCCGAGTCGATCGAGCGGACCTCGACGCGCGAGGAGCCGGTCTTGCCCGGCTTGTACATCGGGACGCGGATGAGGGCCGAGCGGTTGTTGTGGCCCCAGCAGATGTACGAGGGGGCCTCGCCGCCCGAGCCGGCGGTGCGCGAGGAGCCGCCCCAGATGCGCTTGTACGAGTTGACCCACTGGTTGGTGACGGCCGCTGTCTCCGCCGCGTGCTTCAGCAGGCCCGCGATGAAGGAGCGGCCGACCTTGGAGAGCTGGTACTCGGCGCCCGACTCGTAGAAGGCGTTGCGGTCGCCCTCGAAGAGGGAGAGGTGGGTGTGCATGCCCGAGCCGGGGTACTCCGAGAAGGGCTTCGGCATGAAGGTGGCCTGCACGCCCTGCTCCAGGGCGACCTGCTTCATCACCAGGCGGAAGGTCATGATGTTGTCGGCCGTGGAGAGCGCGTCGGCGTAGCGGAGGTCGATCTCCTGCTGGCCCGGGGCGCCCTCGTGGTGGCTGAACTCGACCGAGATGCCCATCGATTCGAGCATGGTGATCGCCTGGCGGCGGAAGTCCATGCCCACGTTCTGCGGAGTGTGGTCGAAGTAGCCGGAGTTGTCGGCGGGGGTGGGCCGGGTGCCGTCGAGCGGCTTGTCCTTCAGCAGGAAGAACTCGATCTCCGGGTGGGTGTAGAAGGTGAAGCCCAGGTCGGAGGTCTTGGCCAGGATGCGCTTGAGGACGTAGCGCGGGTCCGCGAAGGACGGGGAGCCGTCCGGCATGAGGATGTCGCAGAACATCCGGGCGGTCCCGGGGGCCTCGGCGCGCCACGGCAGTATCTGGAAGGTGCTCGGGTCCGGCCTGGCGATCATGTCGGACTCGTAGACCCGCGCGAAGCCCTCGATCGCGGAGCCGTCGAAGCCGATGCCCTCGTCGAAGGCCTGCTCCAGCTCCGCGGGGGCGACCGCGACGGACTTGAGGAAGCCCAGTACGTCGGTGAACCACAGGCGCACGAAGCGGATGTCGCGCTCCTCAAGCGTCCGGAGGACGAATTCCTGCTGCTTGTCCATGCCTTCATCCTCGCAGTTCAGACGGCCTGTGCACCACCGCCGCGAGGGCTTGGGCACAGTCGGGCCGGCCCAGTATCGCCAGCGGTGGTTTCCGCCAGATTACGCACCCGGCAAAGCTCGCGGCACCCCCGCACTGACCTCGGACCCGTCATGAGCATTACCATCTGCGCCCATGGGGGGCCGGCAGTACACGCGACGGGGGCGTCACGCACGTCCCGGGCTGCTGCGCGCCGTCCTCCTGGCGGCCTTCGGGGTGCTGGCCGGGGTGCTCCTCCTCTGCGCGCGGCCGGGTGAACACCACGCCCCGACGGAGTACACGGCGGCGCAGGGCGGGGCGCAGGGCTGGGCGCACCGGACGGCGCACGGCGGGGCGCACGACGCGGCGCACGCCGTCTGCGTGTCCCCGGACGACCTGCCGGGCTGCTCGCCGCTCGCGCACGTGATCCCGGGTGTGCTGCCCGTGCCGCCGCCCGCCGTGTCCCTGGCCGGCGGGGATCCGCCGCCCGCCGCCGCGACCGGCGGGGCGGGCCGGATCCGGCCTCCCGAGCCGCTCGCGCGCGCCCCCGACCTGCATGCCCTCCAGGTGCTGCGGACCTGACGGGTCCGGTTTCGCGTCCATCCACCCCCCTCAGCAGAAGGAACCAGGGCACCATGGCCAGCAAGTCCGGAAACACCACCGACCAGCACTCCCGCCAGGCGCGCATAGCCCAGATGCGCCGGGCCGACAAGGCGCGCGACCGGCGCAACAAGGCCATCGCGATCACGACCTCGGCGGTCGTCGTCGCCGGCCTGGTCGGTTTCGGCGCGTGGGTGATGATCGACCAGAAGCAGACCGAGCAGCGCAAGAAGGACGCCGCGGAACTGGCCCGCAAGACGCCGGTCGACGGCGAGCAGACCTGGGACGCGGCGAAGTTCGGCCGCAACCACGTCGAGACCCCGGTGAAGTACGAGATGAACCCCCCGGTCGGCGGTGACCACCACCCCCGCTGGATGAACTGCAACGGCGACGTCTACAAGAACCCGGTGCCCGAGGTGAACGCCGTGCACTCGCTGGAGCACGGCGCGGTCTGGGTGACGTACAACGAGAAGGCCGACAAGGCCGAGCTGGACAAGCTCGCCGAGACGGTCGGCAAGACCCCGTACTCGCTGATGAGCCCGGTCAAGGAGCAGGCCGGCACGATCATGCTCAGCGCGTGGGGCAAGCAGCTGACGGTGGAGAAGGCGGACGACCCGCGCGTGGCGCAGTTCTTCACCAAGTACGTGCAGGGCCCGCAGACCCCCGAGCCGGGCGCGGCCTGCACGAGCGGGGTGGCCGGCAAGTGAGCCGTACCCCTCGTACGTACTGGGCCGCCGGCACGGCCGTGCTGCTGGCGCTGCTGTTCGCGGCGGCCGCCACGGTCGCCGCCGCGACCGGTGACTCCGGTACGCCGGCCCGCACGCCGGGGCTGCACTCGCCGGACGCGGGCTTCGCGCGCGACATGGCGGTGCACCACCAGCAGGCGGTGGAGATGTCGTTCATCGTGCGGGACCGCACCCAGGACGAGGCGGTGCGCAGCCTCGCCTACGACATCGCCAACACCCAGGCCAACCAGCGGGGCATGATGCTCGGCTGGCTGGACCTGTGGGGGCTGCCGAAGGTGGTGGCCGGCGAGCCGCCGATGTCCTGGATGAGCACCTCCGACGAGGACGGCGGGCACGGCGGCCACGGCGGCGACAGCGGGCACGGCGCGGACGGAGGCCACACCGACCAGTCCGGCCACTCCGGCCACTCCGGCCACGACGCAGCCGCCAAGCCGGGCGCGCTCATGCCCGGCATGGCCACCAAGGAGGAGCTCGCTCAGCTCACCGCGGCCAGCGGCCGCGACGCGGAGGTGCTCTACCTCCAGCTGATGACCGACCACCACAAGGGCGGCGTCGACATGGCCGAGGGCTGTGCGCGCCAGTGCGCCACCCCGGTCGAGCGGGAGCTGGCGCAGGGCATGGTCGACGCGCAGCGCTCGGAGCTCACCCTGATGGCGGACATGCTGGGCAAGCGCGGAGCCGCGCCGCGCGGGTGACGCGACACGCTCGTACGGTGGTGGGAGGACGCCCTCTCACCCGTACGGGCGTGTACGCCCCCGCGCAGGGTCGCGGGGGCCGAGCGGCCGAATGAGGACGAGGACGCCGAGGCGGGCGCATCCGCGCCCGCCGAGGACGGCGCTCAGGAGGTTTACGCGATGACCACCGCCGGAGAGATCATGCACGCCGGGGCCCAGTGGATCCCCGCCACCGAGACCCTCGACCGGGCCGCCCAGCTGATGGCCCGGCTCAACGTGGGCGCGCTGCCCATCAGCGACAAGACGGAACGGCTCTGCGGCATCCTCACCGACCGCGACATCGTGGTGGGCTGTGTGGCCAAGGGGCACAACCCGTCGAAGGTGACGGCCGGCGACATGGCGCAGGGCACGCCGCGCTGGATCGACGCGGGCGCGGACGTCTCCGAGGTACTGGAGGAGATGCAGAGCCACCAGATCCGCCGGCTTCCGGTGATCAGGAACAAGAAGCTCGTCGGCATGATCAGCGAGTCCGATCTCGCGAAGCACCTCTCGGAGGAGCAGATAGCCGGCTGGGCGGAGAGGGTCTACGCACGCAGCTGACCGGCGGCGGTGCGGACCGCCCGGGCCACCTGGTCCGGGCGGTCCAGCATGACCAGGTGCCCGGCGGGCTCGGCGACCTCGAAGCGGGCCCCGAGCCGGCCGGCGAGGTCCTCCTGGCGGGCGAGCCGGCGCAGGGCGCCGCGGCCGGACGAGCCGTCGTGGCCCGCGAGGACGGTGGCGGGCGCGGTCAGCGGGTGCGTCGCGCGCAGGGCCAGGACCTCGGCGGCCATGTCCGGGTAGCGGGAGTTCTCCAGCAGGGCGCCGCGCCAGACGCGGCCGGTGCGGTAGCAGCGGCGTACGAGGTCCCGCGCGGCCGGGTCGCCGCCGCCGGTGCGTGAGGCCCGTACGGTCACCCGCCGGGCGAGCGGCCCCAGCGCGGCGGGCAGTCCGGCGGCGGTCAGCGCCCGGCCCAGCGCGCGGGCGGCACCGGTGCGCACCGCGGCGGGCAGCACCGTACGGGGTGCTGCCTCCACGCTGGAGTCGAGCAGCACCAGGGCGGCGGTGCGCCCCGGGTACAGGCGGGCGAAGGCCTCGGCGTGGAACCCGGCGATCGAGTGCCCGACGACGGTGACCGGGCCGCTGACGGCGTCGGTGAGGCCGAGGGCGTCCAGCAGTCCGGCGATCCGGTGGGCCTCCCCGGCGGTGGTCGGCGGCGCCGCGGCCGGGGCGCTGAGGCCGTGTCCGGGGCGGTCGAAGCGGACGACGGTTCGGCCCTGGGCGACCAGCCGCGCGGCGACCGGGTCCCAGTCGAACCAGGCCATGGCGAGCCCGGCGTCGAGCACGGCCACGGGGCCGCAGCCCTCGACGACCACGTGCAGCGGGACCCCGTCCACCCGGACGAACAGGCCGGCGCCTTCCTTGTCCCGGGTGCTCACGTACGGCCCCTCCTTCTCCCGCGTGCTCACGTACGGCCCCTCCTTCTCCCGCGTGCTCACGTACGGCCCTCCTCGTGGACGGAGTACGCGAGCAGGCCCAGCCACAGCGCGACGAAGAGGACCTGCAGCCGCTGCCCGGCGCCCAGGGCCCAGGTCCCGCGGCCGGCGGTGAACAGCGCGATGGCGGACAGGGTCCAGACGGTGGCGAGCAGTTCGAGGACGACGAGCGCGGGGCCGTAGCGGGCGAGCGGTGCGAACCAGCCGTAGCGGCGGGCGCCGACGGTGAGGGCCACCAGCCCGACGAGGGCGCCGGTCATGGCGAGACTGCTGCTGACCGCGTGGGCCTGATGGGTGGCGGGCACCAGCCCGGCGGTCTCCCGGGCGGCGCACACGGGGTCCACGGTGGGCGTGCAGCTCAGCGGCAGCCAGGCGTCGGCGGCGGTGGCCGCGCCGAACAGGGTGACCCCGGCCCAGCCCGTGACCGCCCAGGGGCGGCGGGACTCGGCGTGCCGCACCAGCCGGAGCAGGGCGAGCAGGCCGCCGGTGAAGGCGAGCATCCCTGCGGTGAAGTCGGTGGCCCGGAACAGGCCGCCGAGCGGCTGGTCCTGGGCGGCGAGCTCGCTGACGTACGTCTCGATGGGGTTGAGGCCCGTGGAGAGGACGACTTCGAGCACCCACGCGGTGTAGGCGGCGGCCCCCAGGCCGATGAGCGCCGCGACCGGCCAGGCCGTCCGCGGAGAGCGCGGACCGCGCCGCCGGGAGCGCCGGGAGCGCCGAGGGCCCTGGGAGCGCAGAGAGAGGCCATTGGTGGACATAGTGTGACTAATCCTATGCGGACCGGGGCGTCGCTCCTTCGATCGGATACCCGCCCCGGGTAGCGTCCGGAGCCATGACGGGCAGTGACCGGAGAGCCGCGCCGCTCGGGGGCGCGGCCCGCGTTCCGGCCGGTGGCGCCGCGGGCAGCGGACCTGCCTCGCCCTCGCCCCCGCGTGCCCTCCCCCACCCGTTAGGTGCTCCCATGCGTTCTCTTCCCACCCGTCGCGCCGTGCTCGGCGCATCCGCCGCCGCCGTCGCCGTCGCCGGTTCGGGGCTGCTCGCCGGCTGCGCGGGTTCCCCCGGACGGGGCACGGGCCCGGGCTCCGGCACGGGCCGCGGGGCCGCGCACCACGGCGGCTCCGCCGCCGACGGGCCCGCGGGGTACGTGGATCCGGGCGGGCCCGAGGTCAAGGCCGCCGAGACCGCCCGCAAGGCCACCGGGCCGGTCACCGAGGTCAAGCTCACGGCGACCGCCGCCACGCTCGACCTCGGCGGCGGGCACACCGTCCGCTCCTGGGCGTACGGGGACCGGCTGCCGGGCAAGGAGGTACGGGTCACCGCCGGCGGCACCCTCGCCCTCACGCTGGCCAACCACCTTCCCGAGGCCACCTCCCTGCACTGGCACGGCCTCGCGCTGCGCAACGACATGGACGGGGTCCCCGGGCTGACCCAGCGGGACATCGCCCCGGGCGGCTCGTTCGCGTACCGGTTCGCCGTCACGCACCCGGGGACGTACTGGTTCCATCCCCATTCCGGCGTGCAGCAGGACCGCGGGCTGTACGCCCCGCTCATCGTCGAGGACCCGAAGGAGCCCCTCGCGTACGACAAGGAGTGGGTGGTGGTGCTGGACGACTGGATCGACGGGGTCGACGGCGCCACCCCGGACGCCGTCCTCGCCGCACTCCGCAAGGGCCAGACCGGCGGAGGCCACGCCCACGGCACGGCCCGCGCCCCGGGCACCCCCGCCACCCCCGCCACCCCGGCGGCCGCACCGAGCGCCACCGGCGGGTCCCCGCACCTGCTCGTGGGCGCCGACAGCGACATCCTCGGCCGGGAGGCGGGCGATGTCGCCCACCCGTACTACCTGGTCAACGGCAGGGCCGCGGACGACCCTTCGGTCTTCACCGCCCGCCCCGGCGACCGGATCCGGCTGCGCATCATCAACGCCGGCGGCGACACCGCGTTCCGGATCGCCCTCGGCGGCCACGAACTGACGGTCACCCACACGGACGGCTTCCCGGTCGAGCACGCGACGACGGGCTCGCTGCTGCTGGCCATGGGCGAGCGGTACGACGTCCTGGTCACCGCCGGGGACGGGGTGTTCCCGCTCACCGCGCTGGCCGAGGGCAAGGGCCGGTCGGCGCTCGCGGTCCTGCGCACCGGCAGCGGTACGGCGCCCACCGCCGCGACCCGGCCGGCCGAGCTGGACGGGCCCCCGCTGACGGCGGACGCGCTCAAGCCCGCCGAATCGGCCGCACTGGCCCCGCGCGAACCGGACCGCACGGTCCGGCTCAGGCTGACCGGCTCCATGACCCGGTACAACTGGGCCTTCGACGGCACGCCCTACACGCCCGACCAGCGGCACCCGGTGAAGGCGGGCGAGCGGGTCCGGCTGGAGTTCCGGAACGCGACGCCGATGTGGCACCCGCTGCACCTGCACGGGCACACCTTCGCGCTCGGCGGCGAGGCCGGCGGAGCCCGCAAGGACACCGCGATCCTGCTGCCGGGCGGGACCCTGACGGCCGATTTCGACGCGGACAACCCCGGCCTGTGGATGACGCACTGCCACAACGTCTACCACTCGGAGTCCGGGATGATGACGGTCCTCGGCTACCAGCTGTAGGCCCGGTCGGGCCCGGAATCAGGCCGGATCCAGGACATCGCGTCAGAAAGACGATTAGACTGTGGCCGTGCCTCAACTTCGTCTCGCTCTGAATCAGATCGACTCGCACGTCGGCAACATCGCCGCCAACGCCGACTCGGTCGTCCACTGGACCCGGCACTCCGCCGAGCAGGGCGCCCACCTGGTGGCGTTCCCGGAGATGGTGCTGACCGGGTACCCCGTCGAGGACCTCGCCCTGCGCGGTTCCTTCGTCGAGGCCTCCCGCACCGCGCTGCGCGAGCTCGCGGAGCGGCTGGCGGCCGAGGGCTTCGGCGAGCTGCCGGTCGTCGTCGGCTACCTCGACCGCACGGAGAAGGCGGCGCCCCGGCTCGGCCGTCCGGCCGGCTCCCCGGAGAACGCGGCCGCCGTACTGCACCGCGGCGAGGTGGTGCTGCGCTTCGCCAAGCACCACCTCCCCAACTACGGCGTGTTCGACGAGTTCCGGTACTTCGTGCCGGGCGGCACCCAGCCGGTGATCCGGGTGCGCGGCGTCGACGTGGCCCTGGCCATCTGCGAGGACCTCTGGCAGGAGGGCGGCCGGGTCCCGGCCACCCGCTCCGCCGGGGCCGGGCTGCTGATCTCGATCAACGCCTCCCCGTACGAGCGCAACAAGGACGACCTGCGCCTCGAACTGGTCCGCAAGCGCGCCCAGGAGGCCGGCTGCACCCTCGCCTACCTGGCCATGATCGGCGGCCAGGACGAGCTGGTCTTCGACGGCGACTCGATCGTCGTCGACGCCGGCGGAGAGGTCATCGCCCGCGCGCCGCAGTTCTCCGAAGGCTGCGTCCTCGTCGACCTGGACCTGCCCGCCGCGCGGGCCGACGCCCCGGAGGGCGTGGTGGACGACGGGCTGCGCATCGACCGCGTGATCCTCTCCGAGGAACCCGTGGAGCCGTACGAACCGGTCGTCACCGGCGGCTACGCCGACCGCCTCGACGACGACGAGGAGGTCTACGACGCGCTGGTCGTGGGCCTGCGCGCGTACGTGAAGAAGAACGGATTCCGCTCCGTCCTGATCGGGCTCTCCGGCGGCATCGACTCCGCGCTGGTCGCCGCGATCGCCTGCGACGCGATCGGCGCGCAGAACGTCCACGGCATCTCGATGCCCTCGAAGTACTCCTCGGACCACTCCAAGGACGACGCGGCCGATCTGGCCGAGCGGACCGGCCTGAACTTCCGGACCGTGCCGATCGAGCCGATGTTCGACGCGTACATGGGCTCGCTGGGCCTCACCGGCCTCGCCGAGGAGAACCTCCAGTCCCGGCTGCGCGGCACCATGCTGATGGCGGTCTCCAACCAGGAGGGCCACATCGTGCTGGCCCCGGGCAACAAGTCGGAGCTGGCCGTCGGCTACTCCACCCTGTACGGCGACTCGGTCGGCGCGTACGGCCCGATCAAGGACGTCTACAAGACGGACGTCTTCCGGCTCGCCGAGTACCGCAACCGGGCCGCGGCCGAGCGCGGCGAGACCCCGCCGATCCCGGAGAACTCGATCGTGAAGCCGCCGAGCGCCGAGCTGCGCCCCGGCCAGGTGGACACGGACTCGCTGCCGGACTACCCGGTGCTCGACGCGATCCTCGCGCTGTACGTGGACCGCGACCAGGGCATGGAGGCGATCGTCGGGGCCGGCTTCGACCGCGAGCTGGTGGCCAGGACCCTGCGGTTGGTGGACACGGCGGAGTACAAGCGCCGCCAGTACCCGCCGGGCACGAAGATCTCCGCGAAGGGCTTCGGCAAGGACCGCCGGCTGCCCATCACGAACGGCTGGCGCGAGCAGGCATAGCGCGCCGGGTGCGTACGCCGGGGCCGCGGCCCCGGCGTACGGCACGGGACCTGCACGGCCTACGGCTTGACGGTGACCCGGGCCGCGATCGGAAGGTGGTCGCTGCTGGTGCGCGGGAGTGTCCAGGAGGCCTCGGGCCTGATCCCGCGGACCATGATCTGGTCGATCCGGGCCATCGGGAACTGGGCCGGCCAGCTGAAGCCGAAGCCGTCGCCGGCCGCGCCCTGCGTGGAGCGCATCTGCGAGGTGACCTCGGACAGGGCCCGGTCGTTCATGGTGCCGTTGAGGTCGCCGAGCAGGATGACCTTCTTCAGCGGTTCGGCGGCGAGCGCGGCGCCCAGCGCGTCGGCGCTGTTGTCGCGCTGGTTGGCGGTGAAGCCGGCGTTCAGCTTGACCCGGACCGAGGGCAGGTGGGCGACGTACGCGGCGACCTGGCCGTAGGGGGTGTCCACCGTGGCGCGCATGGCCCGGGTCCAGCCCATCCTGATGTCGACCGGCCGGCTGGCGCTCAGCGGGAACTTGCTCCACACGCCGACCGTGCCCTCGACCGAGTGGTACTTGTACGTGCCCGCCAGGGCCTTCTCGTAGACGGGGACGGCGCTTCCCTTGAGCTCGGTCAGGGCCAGCACGTCGGCCCCTGACTTCGCCACGGACTCGGCGGTGCCGCGCGGGTCGGCGTTGTCGGCGTCCACGTTGTGGGTGGCGACCATGAGGTTGCCGCCGGAGCCGGATTTGTCGGTGACCAGGCCGCCGAACAGGTTCACCCAGACCGCGGCCGTCAGCAGTATCGCGATGAGCGCGGTCGCGGAGCGGCGGTACACGGCGGCGGCCGTCAGAACCGGCACGGCCAGGCCCAGCCAGGGCAGGAAGGTCTCGGTGAGGCTTCCGAGGTTGCCCACGTCGTTGGGCAGCTCCGCGTGGAAGATCATGACCAGCGAGATCAGCACGGCGATCCCGGTCAGCACCAGCCCGCGCCGCCAGATGCCCCGGTCACCGCGCAGATCGGCCAGCCGGCGTCGGAAGCGGGATCCGGAGGGCTCGGGCTCCGAGCCGCCGTTCCCCATTTCCGTCATGTACGCCTGTGCCATGCCACTGCCCTCACTGCCGTGCTCGCGCTCCGTCCCCGCCCCTTGACCCTAGGCGATGCACGAAGCCTTACGTGTCCTGCGTCACGACCGCCTCCTGTGGCGGTCGTACGTCCGGGAGGACGAACGGCCGTACGTCACGGGTTCCGCTTGTCACGAAACGCGCATATTCGATCGTGCGGGTCGGGCGCGCTCCGTCCACCACTTCCGCCGCGGGCCACGCGGATGCCACCATGGTGGGTGAGTCCGGGGACGCCGTAAGGGCGCCTCGAGATGACACAAGGAGCAGTTGCAATGACGCATGCCGTTTCGCCTGCCCGCGAACCCGCAGCAGCATCTCCGTCGGGCCCCCCCACCCTGTACGGAGGCACGGGCACCCGGCGCATCACCGTCCGCGACCTGACCCTCGCCAAGGAACGCGGCGAGAAGTGGCCCATGCTCACCGCCTACGACGCAATGACCGCGTCCGTCTTCGACGAGGCCGGCATCCCGGTCATCCTCGTCGGCGACTCGATGGGCAACTGTCACCTCGGCTACGACTCCACCGTCCCCGTGACGATGGACCAGATGACCATGCTGTCGGCGGCCGTCGTACGGGGCACCAGCCGCGCGCTCGTCATCGGCGACATGCCGTTCGGGTCGTACCAGGAAGGCGCCGTGCAGGCCCTGCGCAGCGCCACCCGCCTCGTCAAGGAGGCCGGCGTGGGAGCGGTGAAGCTGGAAGGCGGCGAGCGCTCGCTGCACCAGACCGAGCTGATCGTGCAGTCCGGCATCCCGGTCATGTCCCACCTGGGCCTGACCCCGCAGTCCGTCAACGCCATGGGATACCGGGTCCAGGGCCGCGGCGACGAGGCCGCGCACCAGCTGCTCCGCGACGCCAAGGCCGCGCAGGACGCGGGCGCCTTCGCGGTGGTGCTGGAGCTGGTCCCGGCCGAGCTGGCCGCCGAGGTCACCCGGTCCCTGCACATCCCGACGGTCGGCATCGGCGCGGGCTCGGAGTGCGACGCGCAGGTACTGGTGTGGACCGACATGATGGGGCTGACCAGCGGAAAGCTGCCGCGGTTCGTGAAGCAGTACGCGAACATGCGCCAGACCATGGGGGACGCGGCGAAGGCCTTCGCCGAGGACGTGGTCGGTGGAACGTTCCCGCAGCCGGAGCACGCCTTCCACTGACGCGTACCTGTGACGCGCACGTGTGAGGCGCGCACGTGCGTAGGTGATCGACAGATCCGACAGCCCGCCGACACGAAGTCGGCGGGCTGTCGGCTGCCTGTCGGTCGGCTGTCGGTGGTTTGTCAGTGGCGGCTGGTCCCATGGTGGACATGACGCGAAACGACAAGAATCCCAACGCCGTGGAAGTACGGGGGCTGGTCAAGCACTACGGCGAGACCAAGGCCCTCGACGGTGTCGACCTGGACGTCCGCGAGGGAAGCGTCCTCGGGGTCCTCGGGCCCAACGGCGCCGGCAAGACCACCCTGGTGCGCTGCCTGTCCACCCTGATCGTCCCGGACTCCGGGACCGCGACCGTCGCGGGCTACGACGTGGTCCGCCAGCCGCGGCAGCTGCGCCGCACCATCGGCCTCACCGGCCAGTACGCCTCGGTCGACGAGAAGCTCTCCGGCTGGGAGAACCTCTACATGATCGGCCGGCTGCTCGACCTGTCCCGCAAGGACGCCCGCCGCCGCGCCGACGAGATGCTGGAGCGGTTCTCCCTGACCGAGGCGGCCAAGAAGGCCGCCATGAACTACTCCGGCGGCATGCGGCGGCGGCTCGACCTCGCCGCCTCGCTGATCGGCAACCCGGCCGTGCTCTACCTGGACGAGCCGACGACCGGCCTCGACCCCCGCACCCGCAACGAGGTCTGGGACGAGGTCCAGCGGCTGGTCGCCGAGGGGGCCACCGTCCTGCTCACCACCCAGTACATGGAGGAGGCCGAGCAGCTCGCCAGCGAGCTGACGGTCATCGACCACGGCAAGGTCATCGCCACCGGCAAGGTCGACGAACTCAAGGCCCGGGTCGGCGGCCGGACCCTGAAGATCCGCCCCGTGGACTCCTCGGACCTGCCGGGCATGGCCCGCTCGCTGGCCGAGGCCGGGCTCGACGGTGTGGCCGGCTCCCAGGCCGTGCCGGACGAGGGCACGCTGCTGGTCCCGATCCTGACGGACGAGCAGCTGACGGCCGTGGTCGGCCTGCTGGCCGCCCGCGGGTACGCGATCGCCGACCTCGGCACCTACCTGCCCAGCCTCGACGAGGTGTTCCTGTCCATCACCGGACAGAAGCCGACCTCGGTCGAGGACTCCGTTCCCACCGAGAAGACCGAGGAGGTCGCGGCATGAGCACCGTAACCACGACGAAGCCCACCCGTACCGCCGCCTCCCCGGGCCCCGCGGACACCCTGCCCGGCGAGGGCCGGATCGGCCTGCGGGCCAACCTGCGGCACATCGGCGCCCTGGTGCGCCGCAACGCCCTGCAGATCAAGCAGGACCCCGAGTCGATGTTCGACGTCGTGTTCATGCCGGTCATCTTCGCGCTGCTGTTCGTGTTCGTCTTCGGCGGCGCGATCTCCGGCAAGGGCAACCAGGGTGACTACGTCAACTACGTGGTCCCCGGCCTGATGGCCATGATGGGCATGAACATCGCGATGGGGGTCGGCACCGGAGTCAACGACGACTTCAAGAAGGGCGTGATGGACCGCTTCCGCTCCATGCCGATCGCCCGGTCCTCGGTGCTCATCGCCAAGATCGTCGTCGAGCTCGGCCGGATGATGGTCGCCATCACGATCCTGCTCGGCATGGGCTTCCTGCTCGGCCTGTCGATCAAGGGCTCGGTACTGGACCTGCTCCTCTCCATCGGGCTGTCGGCGGTCTTCGGCGCCTCGCTGATGTGGATCTTCATCCTGCTCGGCCTCACCCTGCAGACCGCGCAGGCAGTGCAAGGCATCGCGATGGTCGTCCTGATGCCGCTTCAGTTCGGCAGCTCGATCTTCGCCCCGCCGGTCACGATGCCCGGCTGGCTCCAGGCCTTCACGGACTACAACCCGCTGTCCAACCTGGCCGACGCGGCCCGCGCCCTGATCAACGGCACCCCGCTCGGCAACTCGGTGTGGATCACCCTGGCCTGGTCGGTCGCCATCACGGCGGTCACCATGCCGATCGCGGTCCGCAAGTTCCGCCAGAAGACCTGATCCGCGGACCGGTCCGTTCCGGATCGCGTCCCGGACGGGCTCCGGCCGGGGGCCGGGTCAGATGAGGGCGGTGGCCTCCTCCAGGGTGAGGCCGCCGCCCTCGGCGTACGCCGCCTCGTACGCGGCGTCGCCCAGCGCCGCCCGCGCCCGTTCCTCGGCCCGGGCGGAATCCTCGCGTTCCGTGGTGATGGGGAAGTGCCCGGGCGGCAGCAGCGCCCGGTAGGCGCCGAGCAGCCTGGCCGCGTCGTACTCCCGCCGCGGGCCGCCGAGCGAGACCAGGGAGAGCGCCGCGGTCATCAGGTAGACCGCCGGCATCTGCGGGGCCACCATCCGGGCGAGCGGATCCTGGACGGTCCCCATGGCCTGGCGCAGCATGGAGAGCGCCTCCTCGTGGTTGCCCTCCTGGTTCGCCAGCCAGGCCAGCGTGCCGAGCAGGAAGCCGTCGAAGATGGCGAACGCGCCGAAGGCGAACTCGTCCCGCAGTGCCTGCAACTGGGCGCGGGCCTCCGGGATCCGGCCGGTGCGGCCGAGGATCCCCGCGAGGAACATCCGGGCTGCGGGCATGGCCTCGTTGCCGGACCGCTGCACCGTGGCGACGATCCCGGCGAGGATCTCCTCGGCCTCCTCGATCCGGCCGCTCTCGGTGAGGGTCCCGGCCATCCGTACGCGCAGGACCGTCACCTGCGCCTTGGCGCCCAGGCGTTCCGCGTACGCGATCGCCTCGCGGAAGTCCCGGGCGGCCAGGCCGTACTCACCCCGCTTCTCCAGGGACTCGGCACGGGCGGAGAGCGCCTCGGCGCAGCCCCAGGCGTCGCCGAGCTCACGGAAGAGGGCCAGGCTCTCGTCGGCGTCGCGGGAGGCGTCGCCGGCCCAGTCGGCCCGGTTGGCGAGGATGTTGGCGCGCAGCTGGAGGGCGGAGGCGAGTTCCCAGCGGTAGCCGAGCTCGCGGGCGGTGTCGACGGTCGCCTCGATGACCCGCCGGAGCAGTCCGGGATCGCCCGCGATCATGACGGCGTAGATCCAGAGGGAGGAGGGGGTCCGGCAGGTCTGCGGGAGTCCGGGGCGATAGGTGGCGATCACGCAGTCGACCTGGGCGCGGACGCCCGGGCTGTTCCAGCTGTCGTTGGTCTGGTCGCGGGAGGACAGCCGGAGCAGGTGGACGGCGCGCCAGGCCTCGGTGAGCAGTTCGCCGCTGTAGGGCGGGGGCGAGTCGACGAGCTGCTCGTACACGGGCCGGGCGGGTACGACGGGCGGCACGAAGGGGTCGGGACCGAGGGCGGCGGCCGCGTCGGACCAGTGCCGGGACTCGGAACGCAGGTCGTGCATGTGCCAGTACCAGCCCAAGGAGTGGATGAGGCACAGCACTTCGTCGGCGTCGCGGGCGGCGACGGCCCGGCGCAGGGCGGTACGGAGGTTCTCGCACTCGGTGGCGAGCCGGTCGGCGGCCGCACGCTGGCCGTGGCCGCGGAGCAGGGGTTCGGTGATGCGGGCGAGTTCGCGGTAGTGGACGAGGTGGCGGCGCTCGGTGGCCTCCCGGTCGCCACCGGCCTCGGCGAGGCGTTCGGCGGCGTACTCGCCGACCGTCTCCAGGAGGCGGTAGCGCATGCCGGAGCCGTCGGGTCCGGGGGCGGCCACCACGAGGGACTTGTCGACGAGGGAGCCGAGCGTGTCGGCGACGTCGAGACCGCCTTCGGCGCACACCGTCTCCACGGCGGCGAGGTCGCAGCCGCCCGCGAAGACGGACAGGCGGCGCAGGACGACGCGTTCGGGCTCGTCGAGCAGGTCCCAGGACCAGTCGACCACGGCCCGAAGGGTCTGCTGGCGGGGCAGCAGAGTACGGCTGCCGCTGGTCAGGAGCCGGAAGCGGTCGTCGAGGCGGTCGGCGATCTGGCGCGGGGTGAGCAGGCGCAGCCGGGCGGCGGCCAGCTCGATCGCGAGCGGCATTCCATCCAGGCGGCGGCAGATCTCGGCGGCCGCGGCCGGGTCCTCGGCCACGGTGAACCCGGCGCGGGCGGCGGCGCCGCGGTCGGCGAGGAGCCGCAGGGCCACCGGGTCGGGCAGCGGCTCCACCGGGCGCAGCGTCTCCCCCGGTACGCCGAGGGGTTCGCGGCTGGTGGCCAGGATGCGGACGCCGGGGCAGTGGGTGAGGAGCCGTTCTGCGAGTTCGGCGGCGGCGCCGATGACGTGCTCGCAGTTGTCGAGCAGCAGCAGGAGCCGCCGGCGCGCGCAGTGTTCGGCGAGGCGGTCGAGCGGGGCGTCCCCGCCGCGCTCGGTGAGCGCCCGCATCTCCTCGGCGGCGGCGCCGCGCAGCTTGGTCTCGCGCGCACCGAGCGCGGCGAGCGCGGCCTCGGCGACGTCCTCGGGGTCGTCGACGGGGGCGAGCTCGACGAGCCACACCCCGTCGGGCCAGTCGCCCGCGTCCTGTGCCTCGGCGGCCTCCTGGGACAGCCGGGTCTTGCCGGCTCCGCCGGGTCCCAGCAGCGTGACGAGCCGGGCCCGGGCGAGGTCGGCGCCGATGGCGCGGATGTCGTCCTCGCGCCCGACGAAGGTGGTGAGCCGGGCGCGCAGGTTCCCCCGGCCGTCCTGCCGGTCCGGCTGCGCCGACGCTTGGCCGGGGTGGGGAGGCCGGGCCCCGGTCCCCGGGTGCGGGCCCTGGCCGGGCGGCGCCGGGGCCGGGGACCGAGGCTGTGCACCCGCCCGGGAGTCGGCGGCGGGTCCGGCCTCGGGTGCGGGTACGGATACGGGGTTCAGGAGTTCGGTGTGCAGGGCGCGCAGGGCCGGGCCCGGGTCCGTGCCCAGGCGGGCGGCGAGGTCCCGGCGGACGGTGTCGAACGCGGCCAGGGCCTCCGCCGGGCGGCCCGCATCGCGCAGGGCCCGGATGCGGAGGGCCTGCAGGGGCTCGTCCAGCGGCTGCCGGGCGCACAGCGCGGTCAGCTCAGGCAGTGCCTGCTCCGCCCCGCCCAGGGCCAGGGCCGCGGCGATCCGGCCCCGCCGCGCGTCCCCCCGTACGGCCTCCCAGCGCGCGGACTCCGCGGCCGGGTCGGGAAGGTCCGCCAGGGCGGGTCCGCGCCACAGGGCGAGGGCCTCCTCGTACAGGGCCGCGGCCTTGGCCGGGTCGCCTTCCTCCAGGGCCGCGGCCCCGGCGCGGGCCAGCCGCTCGAAGCGGTACAGGTCGATGTCCTCGCGGTCGGCGGCCAGCTGGTAGCCGCCCTCGGCGGACCGCACGGCCTCGTGCCCCAGCGCCCGCCGCAGCCGCGCGACCAGCGCCTGCAGGGCGGCGACCGCGTCGGCCGGCGGATCGCCGTCCCAGACCTCGGCGACCAGCAGGTGCGCCGGCACCGCCCGCCCGGGGCGCAGCGCCAGCCCGGTCAGCAGCGCCCGCAGGCGTGCTCCGCCGACGGCGACGGGGGTTCCGTCGTCGCGTATGACCTGGGTGGTGCCGAGAATCGCGTAACGCACCGGCCCATTGTCGCCGGATCCGGGCCCGGCCCCGACCTCATTTGTGTCCGGGCACCGGGATAGGTTTCGCCGCATGGGTCACCAGGGCAGCCGCGGCGAGCGGCGCATCAGTTCCGTATTCCTCGGCATCGCCGCCGTCATGGCGGTCACCGGCTGGGCCGTGTGGACGGGGTACTCGACGAGCACCGGGCTCGCCGTGTTCCTCTTCGTGACCTCGGCGTGGATCGTCTCCCTCTGCCTGCACGAGTACGCGCACGCCCGGACCGCCCTGCACGGCGGCGACCTCTCGGTCGGCGCCAAGGGCTACCTGACGCTGAATCCGCTGAAGTACACGCACGCGCTGCTCAGCATCGTCCTGCCGGTGCTCTTCGTGATCCTGGGCGGCCTGGGCCTGCCCGGCGGCGCGGTGTACATCGAGCGCGACCGCATCCGGGGCCGCTGGAAGCACAGCTTGATCTCGGCGGCGGGCCCGCTGACCAATGTGGCCTTCGCCGTGGTGTGCACGGCCCCGTTCTGGCTGGACGCCCTCGACGGCGTCCCCCCGGCCTTCCGCTTCGCGCTCGCCTTCCTCGCCCTGCTCCAGGTCTCGGCGGCGATCCTGAACTTCCTGCCGGTGCCGGGGCTCGACGGCTACGGGGTGATCGAGCCGTGGCTGTCGTACAAGGTGCGCCGCGAGGTGGCGCCGCTGGCGCCGTTCGGCCTGATCGCGGTCTTCGCACTGCTGTGGATCCCGGAGGTCAACACGTTCTTCTTCGACGTGGTGAGCGATGTGCTGTCCGGGCTCGGCGTGTCGGACCTGGAGACGTACTGCGGCCGCGACCTCTACCGCTTCTGGGTCGAGACCGACGGCCTCTGCGCGGTCCCTGGGTCCTAGGGAGTGTCTAGCCCGCGGCGCGGGTGTCGGCGGCCTTCTCGGCCTTCGCCTTGCGCATGTAGTACCAGGCCATGTTGGACGTGAGGCCCGCCAGCAGCACCCAGACGATCCCGAGGAAGCTGCCCTCCACGAAGGCGACGACGGCCGCGGCCACCGCAAGGACGCAGACGACAACGGCGAAGACGGCAAGGCGGGGCATGGGAAGAGCTCCTCGGGAACACTGAACGGGTCGAGCCTGGTCGAGCCCCTCCAGTGTCCCCCATGCCCCGCAGTGGTCCCGTAAGGACGGCGGGGAATCGCATCCCACCGGCCGGCGGGGCTGAGCGCGGGGTGCCCGGCGGTGCGGTTCTGCGGGACCGGGCCGCCGGGCACGGGAAGACGGGACCGCTCAGACGTCCGTGACGCGCAGGCCCGCGTGGGCCTTGTAGCGGCGGTTGGTCGAGATCAGGTTGGCCACCAGGGATTCGACCTGGTGGGCGTTGCGCAGGCGGCCCGCGAAGACGCCGCGCATGCCCGGGATGCGGGAGGCGAGGGCCTGGACGATGTCCGTGTCCGCGCGGGATTCGCCGAGGACCATCACGTCGGTGTCGATCTCGTCGATCGACTCGTCCTGGAGGAGGACCGCCGAGAGGTGGTGGAAGGCTGCGGTGACGCGGGAGTCCGGGAGCAGGGCCGCGGCCTGCTGGGCCGCGCTGCCCTCCTCGACCTGGAGGGCGTACGCGCCCTGCTTGTCGAAGCCGAGCGGGTTGACGCAGTCCACCACGAGCTTGCCCACGAGGTCCTCGCGCAGCGCTTCGAGGGTCTTGGCGTGGCCCTCCCACGGCACGGCGATGATCACGATGTCGCTGCGCCGCGCGCACTCGGCGTTGTCCGCGCCCTCCACGCCGAGGCCCAGTTCCTCGGCGGCGGTGTGCGCGCGGTCGGCAGCGCGGGAGCCGATGATCACCTTCTGGCCGGCCCGGGCGAGCCGGTAGGCCAGGCCGCGGCCCTGGTCGCCGGTGCCGCCGAGGACGCCGACGACGAGGCCGGAGACGTCCGGGAGGTCCCAGGGGTCCTTGGCCGGCGGCTTCTGCGTGCTGTCTGAGGAAGTCATGGGGGCGAGGGTACTGCCGGGTAGCGCAAATCCGAACGGGAGGGAAGCGCTCCCCCATGTCCGACGCATGGTGCAGGATGCCGGTATGGATGCCGTGAGAGTCGCGCTGCTGCGCGAGGTCCTCGCCGGTACGCAGTGGCCGGGCGCCGCGCGCCGCTTCGCCGGCTCGCTGCGGCGCTCGGTCGTACCGGGCGGCGGGAAGGCCGGCGGGAATCTGCTGCTGGTGGGGACCGAGCAGTACGAGCCCTGGCATCTGGCGGCGCACCTGGTGGACGAGGCCGCCTGGTCCGGGCTGCCGGAGCTGGCGCCCATCCTCGTACGCCACCACGTGCTGCCCGGCGAGCCGCCGCACCTGTCGGTGGGCCTGAGCAGGCTGGAGGCGGCCCGGCGCGGGCACACGCTGCTGGTGGTGGCGCCGGGGCGGCCGGGCGCGGGGCTCCTGGAGCGCGTGCACGACGCCCGGCGCGCGGGGGCGACCGTACTGTCCCTGAACGGCGGGGATCCGGATCTGGGCACGCTCGCGCACGACGCCCTCTCGGTGACGGAGGGTTGCGCGGAGCTGGATCTGGACACCGTGCAGCACCTGGTCAGCGCGGCGGCCGGGGAGAACAGCCTGCCGGCGCAGCGCGGGCCGCGCCGTTTCCGGGACCGGCTGGCGCGGCTGGCCGATCAGCTGACCGCCCCGCCGCCCAGCCGCTGGTAGAGCAGCCTCGTCGAGCCCTGCGGCTCAGCGCCTCCGGCCTACGGGGTCGTGCCCTCTTCGTCCTCGCGGGTCTTGTCGTTCCACTTGGGGTCCGTCTGCCATTCGAGGTTGCGCTCCTCGGCCGTCTGCATGGCGTGGGCCGCCTCCTCGGGGGTCTCGTACGGACCGAACCGGTCCTTGGCGGGGCACTCGGGGCCTTCCTCGACCTTCTTGTGGACCAGGCAGTAGTACCACTCGCCCGGTTTGCCCACCTGGCGCTTCTTGAACAGGGCCATCGCTGTCAGGCTCCTCTCGATACCGCTCTCTGCCGCCATGCTGCCCCATCCCCGCTGGATACACTCGCTTGCATGTCTGGCCAGTCGCTGCTCGTACCAGGCGAGCTTTCCCCCGTCCGTTCCGTTCCCGGAAACATCCGCCGGCCCGAGTACGTGGGCAAGCCCGCGCCCACGCCGTACACCGGACCGGAGGTGCAGTCGGCCGAGACCATCGAGGCCATGCGCGTCGCCGGCCGGATCGCCGCCCAGGCGATGGAAGAGGCCGCCAAGCTGATCGCGCCGGGGGTGACCACCGACGAGCTCGACCGGGTCGCCCACGCGTACATGTGCGACCACGGCGCCTACCCCTCGACGCTCGGCTACCGGGGCTTCCCGAAGTCGCTGTGTTCCTCGGTCAACGAGGTCATCTGCCACGGCATCCCCGACTCCACCGTCCTGCGCGACGGCGACATCGTGAACCTCGACGTCACCGCGTACATCGGCGGGGTGCACGGCGACAACAACGCCACCTACCTGTGCGGTGAGGTGGACGAGGAGTCGCGGCTGCTGGTGGAGCGCACCCGCGAGGCCCTGAACCGGGCCATCAAGGCCGTCAAGCCGGGCCGCCAGATCAACATCATCGGCCGGGTCATCGAGTCGTACGCGAAGCGCTTCGGCTACGGCGTGGTCCGGGACTTCACCGGACACGGCATCAACTCGTCCTTCCACTCCGGCCTGATCATCCCGCACTACGACAGCCCGCACGCCACCACCGTCATCGAGCCCGGGATGACCTTCACCATCGAGCCGATGCTGACCCTGGGCACCCACGAGTACGACATGTGGGAGGACGGCTGGACGGTCGTCACGAAGGACCGCAAGCGCACCGCGCAGTTCGAGCACACACTGGTGGTGACCGACACCGGCGCGGAGATCCTCACCTTGCCGTAGCCACCTCGCCGTAGCCACCTCGCCGTAGGTGACTTTTTACCGACAGGGCGTCGGGAACCCATTGACTTAGGCATACCTAAGTAGGAAGATCGGACGTGACGGCCGTGCCGTCACGTCTTCTCCCCTTCCCTGGAGGTCCGTCTTGGACGCCTTCTCTACGGTCATCCGCGTCGCTTCGCACGAGCAGCACACCGAGGCCGAGACGTCGACCTTCATGAGCGACCTGCTGGGCGGGCGGCTCGGGGTGGACGCGTACACGCGCTACACCGAGCAGCTGTGGTTCGTGTACCGGGCCCTGGAGGACGCGGCCGACTCCCTCAGGGACGACCCGGTGGCCGGCCCGTTCATCCGGCCCGAGCTGATGCGCGTCGCCGAGATCGAGCGCGACCTCGCGCACCTGCTGGGACCCGACTGGCGCGGGAGCGTGGCGGCGCTGCCCGCGACCGAGGCCTACGCCGCCCGGGTGGCCCGGTGCGCGGCCGAGTGGCCGGGCGGTTACGTCGCCCACCACTACACCCGCTACCTGGGCGACCTCTCCGGCGGCCAGATCATCCGCGACAAGGCGGAGCGCACCTGGGGCTTCGAGCGCAAGGGCGACGGCGTCCGCTTCTACGTCTTCGCAGACATCTCCAACCCGGCGGCCTTCAAGCGGACCTACCGCCAGCTGCTGGACGCGATCGCCGCGGACGACCTGGAGAAGCAGCGCATCATCGACGAATGCAAGCGTGCCTTCGACTTCAACGGCGCGGTCTTCCGCGAGCTGGGCGAGCGCTTCCCGCTCTCGGCCTAGCTCCTGTCGCTCGGGGCGAAGCGGACGCGGCCGCCGATCTCGACCGTGCCGTCGGGGCCGGGGGCGGTGAGGATCTGGGAGCCGGCGCCCTGGGTGATGTTCAGGGCGCGGTTCAGCTGCGCCGTCAGCAGGATCGCCGCCGAGCCGGTGGCCTCGTCCTCGGCGATGACCCCGTCGGCGCGGCGCGGGAAGCCGCGGGCCCGTACCCGTCCCGCGGCCTCGTCCTCCCAGGCCCACGCGTACAACCAGCCCTCGCCCGGCGGCGGCGCCGGCAGCGCCTCGACCTCGGCGGGGCTCGCGTACTGCTCGGTGCGCTTGCCCTCGACCCACTCGGGGCGGGCCGTGATCCAGGTGAACTCCCCGTCGTCACGCGCCCATACGGATCCGGCGGGCGGCTGGAGCTCCTCGATGTCCAGCAGCCAGGCGACCCCGACCAGCGGATGTCCCGCGAAGGACATCCGCGTGCCGGGGGTGCGGATGTCGACGATCCCGCGCTCGGGGTCGTCGACGAACACCGTCTCGCTGTAGCCGAGTTCGGCGGCCAGGGCCTGCCGCGACGCGTCGTCGGGGCAGGTCCGGCCGTCGCGTACGACACCGAGCAGGTTGCCGTGCCTGCCGTCACCCGCGCAGAAGACCTTCAACACGTCGAGATCGTTCACGCGGGCATTCAAGCACGGCTCAGCGCAGGTCCGTGCGCCGCCTGCGCGCGAGGTACACCGCGCCCGCGCCGGCCGCGACCGCCGCGCCGGAGGCGCCGAGCAGGGCCGTGGCCGGGATCTCCGCGCCGGTGGCGGCGAGACTGCCGCCGACGGTGGCGGCGGTGACGCCCGTACCGCCCGCACCGCCGGTGGTGCCCGTGGTCCCTGTGGTGGCCACCGTGGCCGGGAGGGTGGCGTCCTTGTCCACCGCCACGGAGAGGGTGAGCGGGTCGATCGCATCGCCCGCCTTGTACGGGGAGCCGGTGGTGTCGTTGGCGAACGAGGCCGCGCCCTCGGCGGTGAGGGCCGCGGGAACCGACTGCAGCGCCAGCACGCCGCCGCTGGTCTTGTAGTCGGTCCTCGACAGGTCGAGCGTGGCGAAGGGGACGGCCGCCTTGGTGCCGGAGGCGTTCTTGACGTCCACGTACAGGGTGCCGGTCCGGCCGGTGGCGGCCACGCGGACGTTGCCGAAGGTCATGTCGATCCCGTGGGCCGCGTACCGGAAGCGGAGGCTGCCCTCGAAGGAGGCGTTCAGCGTATGCTTCCTGACGTCGAGCTCGCTGCCGGCGCCCTTGGCGAAGGCGAAGTCGAAGAGCGCGCCGTTCTTGGCGGCTCCGCCGGCCGGGGTGATCGAGCCCGCGCTCAGCACGTACGTGCGGAAGGACTCCTTCACGCCCCACGTCAGCTTGGCGCTGAGGACCTTCTGCGCGCCGTCGGCCGGGGCCGTGGGCTGCTTGGTGGGGGCCGTCGAGGTCGGCGCGGTCTTCGTCGGGGCCGGAGTGGTCGGCGCCGGGGCGGGCTTCTCGAACTCCAGCTTCGCGGTGAGCGGGTCGCCCGCCTTGTTCTCGTACGAGGCCGAACCGAGCGCGTCCGCGGCCTCCTTGGTGAGCGTGGTCGCCAGCTTGTCCATCGACGGGCCGCCGAAGGCCACCGTGGCCAGCGGTACGTCCTCGGCCGTGGCGCCGCCCTTGGTGACGTCCGCGGTGACCTTCTTCGTGCCGGTGTCGAGACGGAAGTCGGAGAGCTTGACCTCGAAGCCGTGGCCGGTCGGCGGGGCGGGCGAGGAGAAGGTGACGCTGCCCTTGAAGGCCGCCTTCACCACGTGTCCGGCGGCCGGTTCGTACTGGCCGGTCGGCTCGCCGAACCGCAGGCTGCCGTCCTGGTTCTGCCGGGCGCCGTCCGCCACGGTGATGGAGCCCTTGGCCATGCCGGTCACGTAGGCGCGGTAACTGGCGAGGACCCCCCAGTCGAGGGTGCCGCCGGTGATCTTCAGCGGCGCGGCCGGGGGCCCGCCCGCGGCTGTCGCGGGCAGGGCGAGGGCGGTGGCGCCGAGGGCGGCGGCGGTGAGGACGGCGGCCGCGAGGGCGATCGGGCGGCGGCGTCGGTTCGGCGACATGGCTGGGAACTCCTGAAGGGACAGAGGGGGATGACAGCAGGGGACGACAGCAGGGGGACGACAGAGGGGGACGGGGCTACTGCGGTGCGTCGGCGGGCGCGCCACCGGCCGCCGCCGTACGGCGCTTGCGGACCACGAGGAAGGCCGCACCGCCGGCCAGGACCAGTACGGCCACGGCCAGGGAGACGTACAGCCCGGTGTGCGAGGACTCCGGGGCCACCTCCTGGGCGAGGGGCGGCGCGGGCGAGGACGACGAGGACGGCGAGGGCGCGGCCGTGGAGCCGAGGTCGGGCAGGGCCGGGAGCTTCGCGGTGGAGTCGAGGGCGATCGCGAGGGAGACGGGATCCATCTCGGTGCCCGGCTTGTACATCGAATTGAAGGCCTGGGAGCCGCCCTCGGTGAGGGTGGCGGGGGCTTCGGCGAGGGTGGCGAGCCCGCCCTCGGTCTTCAGGGACGCGGCGTCGAACTCCACCAGCGCGACGGCGCTCTTCGTCTGTCCGCCGGTGGTGACGTCGGCGGACAGCACGCCCTTGCCGTTCTCCACCTTGACGCCGACCTTGCCGAGCCTGAGGTCCAGGTGGGCGCCGGTGAAGTGGACGGTGCCGGCGAAGGCCGCGTCCAGGGTGCCTTTCGCGCCGTCGTACGTGCCCTTGCCCTGCGGGAAGCGGAAGAGCGCGCCGCCGTCCTGGGCGCCCTCGGCGAGGGTCCACCCGCCCTGGCCGACGGAGCCGGTGACGTACTCGCGGAAGGTGCGGCGCACCCCCCAGTCCACGGCGGCTTCGGCGAACGCGCCCGGCGCCCGCGGGGACTCGGCGGGCGTGGTGCCCGGCTGCGCGGCCGGCGGCTGCGAAGACTCCGCCGCCGGTGCGGTCCTGACGTCGGCGGACAGCGAGACCGGGTCGAGCTGCGCGCCCGCCGCGTAGTAGCCGGCGAAGGCCTGGGCGCCCTGCTCGGTGAGGGTGGCCGGGACGTTGGTGAGGGTGAGCGGGCTCGCGCCGCCCTTCATGTCGACGCCACCGAGGCCGAGGGTGGCGAAGGGCACCTGGGACAGGCTGCTGACCGCGCCGGTGTCCTTGGCCTTGCTGGAGACGTCCACGTACAGGGTGCCCTTGCCGCCGCTGATCCTGACGGTGGGCCGGCTCACCGTCATGTCCAGCTCGTACACGCCGTCGGGCTTCTGGTGGCCCTGGAAGGTCACCCCGCCCGAGTAGGAGGCCTCGAAGGCGCCGGAGGCGGGGTCGTAGGAGCCGGTCGCCGAGTGGAAGCGGAAGAGGCTGCCGCCGACCGTGGCGGCGCCGCTCTTCAGCTTGAAACCGCCTTTCGCCACCGGGCCGGTGACATAACTCTGGAAGGACGATTTGATGCCCCAGTCCAGCCGGCCGCCCTGTACGGTCCCCGCCTGGGCGGCGGTGGCCGGGAGCAGGGCGCCCAGCAGGGCCGCCAACAGGGCGACGGCGAAGGTGCGGACGGGTCTCGCCGACATGAATGTCCCCTCCAGAGCCTGGCGAAGCAAGGTTAGGCTAACCTAAGCTACCGCTGGGCGGGTCAGGAACCCCCCGGTCTCCAGAACCTCTCCGGAACCCCAGTCGGACGATCAGGACGGTGCCTTCGTGCCTACGCCCGCCGCGTCACACCGCTTCCCCCGTCTCGCTCCCGCCGTGGCAGCACTGGCACTGGCACTCGCGCTGACGGGCTGCGGAGGTACGGCCACCACCCCGGGCCCATCCGCCCGCACCGCCGCCGCCCCGGACCGGGTGGAACCGCTCACCCCGGCGCCGCTGCCCGCACTGCCGGTCACCGTGGCCTCGGCGGACGGGACCGCTGTGAACGTCGCCTCCGCGGACCGGGTCGTCCCGCTGACCGGCAGCCTCAACGAGATCGTCCACACGCTCGGTCTCGGCGGGCAGGTGGTGGCCCGGGACATCACCGCCACCTTCGAACAGGCCGCGCGGCTGCCGGTGGTGACACGTGGTCACGAGGTGTCCGCCGAGAGCGTGCTCTCGCTGCGGCCGACGCTGGTGCTGGCGGAGACCACCAGCGGACCGGCCGAAGCGGTCCGGCAGATCCGCGACGCGGGCATCCCGGTGCTGGTGGTGGCACCGGCCAAGTCCCTGGACGACGTACCGAAGCGGATCGAGGCGGTGGCCGCCGCGCTCGGCGTCAAGGAGGCCGGGGCGCAGCTGAACCGGCGCACCGCCGAGCGGATCGCCGCCGCCCGCAAGGACGTTCCGGCCGGCTCCGGGAAGAAGCCCCGGGTGGCCTTCCTCTACCTGCGCGGCACCGCCTCCGTCTACCTGCTGGGCGGTTCCGAATCCGGGGCCGCCTCGCTGCTGGAGGCGGCGGGCGCGGTCGACACCGGCAAGGGGTCGGGGCTCGGCAAGGACTTCACCCCGATCACCAGTGAGGCCCTGGCGGCCGCCGCCCCCGACGCGATCCTGGTGATGTCCAAGGGCCTCGAATCGGTCGGCGGCATCGACGGCCTGGTGAAGATCCCGGGCGTCGCCCAGACCCCGGCCGGCCTGGACCGCCGGGTGGTCACGATCGACGACGGCGTCCTGCTCAACTACGGCCCGCGCACGGACCAGGTACTCGCCTCCCTGGTGGCCCAGCTCTACGGCAAGGCCGCCTGAGATGACCGTGCCCTACGATCCGCCGCGTGCCGAACCTCCCGCCGGTGCGGGCGAGCCCGCCGCTGAAATTGCCCAGCCTCGCCTGGCGGGCGGCAGCAGCCACAATCCAGCCCCGCCTGGGGGTCCCCCCGGACGGAGTCTGGGGGAGTTTGAGGCGCGGGTCCGGGCGGAGCCCGGGACGCGGCGCGGCCGCAAGGCTCCACTGATCACCGCCGCGCTGGTCGCGGCCCTGGTCCTCCTCGCCCTGCTCTCCGCAGGAGTCGGCGCGTACCGGATCCCGCTCGGCGACGTACTCGCCTCCGTACAGCACCGCGTCGGCCTCGGCGGAGCGCCGCTCGACCGGGTCGGGGAGAGCGTGCTGTGGAACGTACGCCTGCCCCGCGTCGTGCTCGCGCTGCTCGTCGGCGCCGGCCTCGGCTGCGCGGGCGCGCTCATGCAGGGCGTGTTCGGCAACCCCCTCGCCGAGCCCGGTGTCATCGGGATCTCGGCCGGCGCGGCCGTCGGCGCGGTCGCCGCCATCGGGCTCGGGCTCACCTTCCTCGGCAACTGGACGATCACGGTCTGCGCGTTCGTCGCGGGCCTGGTCACCGTCGGCTCCGTCTATTTCCTCTCCCGCAACGGCGGCAGGACCGAGGTCGTCACCCTCATCCTCACCGGCATCGCCGTCAACGCCTTCGCCGGAGCCCTCATCGGCCTGTTCCTCTTCTTCGCGGACAGCGGCCAGGTCAACCAGATCACCTTCTGGCAGCTCGGCTCCCTCGCCCAGGCCACCTGGCCCAAGGTGCTCGCCGTCCTCCCCTGCGCCGCCGCCGGCCTGCTGATCGCCCCCTTCTACTCCCGCCGCCTCGACCTGCTCGCCCTCGGCGAACGGCCCGCCCGCCACCTCGGCGTCGACGTCGAACGGCTGCGCCTGGCCCTCATCCTGGTCGTGGCGCTGCTCACCGCCGCCGCCGTCGCCGTGGCCGGGGTCATCACCTTCATCGGGCTGCTCGTCCCGCACCTGCTGCGCATGGCCCACGGCCCCGGCCACCGCTTCCTGGTGCCCGGCAGCGCGCTGGCCGGGGCCGTCGTCCTGGTCGCGGGCGATCTGGCGGCCCGTACCGTCGCCCAGCCCGCCGAGCTGCCGCTCGGCGTACTGACCGCCCTGATCGGCAGCCCGTTCTTCTTCTGGCTGCTGCGCCGCACCCGCCGCAAGCAAGGAGGCTGGGCGTGACCGGCAGGCTGACCGGGCTGCTCTCCCGGAACAAGCGGACCGTCCCGGCCCGCCCCGCGCCCGGCGCGGCCCTCGCCGAAACCGTGGACCTGCGGGTCCGGCTCGGGCAGCGCGAGGTCCTCGCCGGCATCGACCTGACCGCCCGGGCCGGGGAGGTGCTGGCCCTGGTGGGGCCGAACGGCGCGGGCAAGTCCACACTGCTGGCCGCCCTCGCCGCCGACCTTCCCGCCACCTCCGGAGAGGTACGGATCGACGGCCGCCCGGTGGGCGACTGGAGCGCCCCCGATCTGGCACTGCGCCGCTCGGTACTCCCCCAGTCGGCGGAACTGTCCTTCCCTTTTCCCGTGGAGGACGTCGTACGGATGGGCCGCGCGCCCTGGGCCGGCACCTCCCTCGCCGACGCGGACGACGAGGCGGTGGCCACCGCCATGGCAGCCACCGAGGTCACCGGCTTCGCGGCGCGCCCCTTCTCCGCCCTCTCCGGCGGCGAGCGCGCCCGGGTCGCGCTGGCCCGCGTACTGGCCCAGCGGGCCCCGCTGCTGCTGCTCGACGAACCGACCGCCGCCCTCGACCTGCGCCACCAGGAACTCGTGCTGCGGATCTGCCGGGAGCGGGCCGCCGCCGGGGACGCGGTGGTCGTCGTCCTCCACGACCTGGGGCTGGCCGCCGCCTACGCGGACCGGGCCGCCGTCCTGCACGACGGGCGGATCGCAGCGGCCGGACCGCCGGCCGAGGTGTTCGAGGACGGGCTGCTCAGCCGGGTCTACCGGCAGCCGGTGGAGGTCCTGCCGCACCCGCGCACCGGGGCCCCGCTGGTGGTCCCCGTACGGCAGGCGGCGGCGGGGCGTACGGCAGTACGGAACGGTCGCCCCGGCTTGACTTCCACTTGACCCTGCCTTGGGTCTGCCGTGAAACGTCCGTGACGGTCCCGTGTCCGCCGTCGAAAGGTGAGAGCTGAATCACTGGACGAGTGGGTATGGGTCAGGTAAGCCTCGGTTAAGTTAGGTCCGCCTCACCGGCCTCTCCCCCTTGGGACGGCCCGAATCGCCCGACGCCCAGGAGCCCCTATGCGCCCCGCCCGCCTCACCGTCATCGCCGCCGCCTCCGTGGCGGCAGCCCTGACCGCCGTCACCGGCTGCTCCCAGAAGAGCGAAGCGGGCGGCGACGGCGCGATCAAGGTCGCGGCTTCCGACAGTGCGTGCGACGTGTCGAAGAAGGAGTTCCCGGCGGGCAAGGTCCAGATCGACGTCGAGAACACGGGCTCCAAGGTCACCGAGGTCTACGTCCTCTTCCCGGACGCCCGCATCGTGACCGAGCGCGAGAACATCGGCCCCGGCACCAAGGCCTCCATCACCGCCGAGATCAAGGCGGGCGAGTACGAGATCGTCTGCAAGCCCGGTATGAAGGGCGACGGCATCAGCCAGAAGGTCAAGGCCACCGGCAAGGGTGCCGCCGAGGAGAAGCGCAGCCCCGAGGCGGACGCCGCGGTCGCCGCCTACCGCGCGTACGTGGTCACGCAGGCCGAGGAGACCCTCCCCAAGGCGCAGGCCTTCGCCGACGCGGTCAAGGCCGGCGACATCGAGACCGCGAAGAAGCTGTACGCCGCGTCCCGCATCGGCTGGGAGCGCACCGAGCCGGTCGCCGAGTCCTTCGGTGACATCGACCCGAAGGTCGACGTCCGCGAGGACGGCCTGGAGGCCGGCCAGGACCCGGCGAAGGACTGGACCGGCTGGCACCGCCTGGAGAAGGCCCTGTGGGCCGACAACAAGATCGGCGACGAGGAGAAGAAGCTCGCCGACACCCTCATCGCGGACCTGACCGACTGGCAGAAGAAGGTCGGCACGGCGGAGATCACCCCGAGCTCGATGGCCAACGGCGCCAAGGAGCTCCTCGACGAGGTCGCCAGCGGCAAGGTCACGGGTGAGGAGGAGCGTTACTCCCACACCGACCTGGTCGACTTCAAGGCCAACGTCGAGGGCGCGCAGAAGGCGTACGAGCTGCTCAAGCCGATCGCCGCGAAGAACGACCCGGAGCTCGCCAAGCAGCTGGACACCCAGTTCGCGGCGATGAACGAGCTGCTCGACAAGTACCGCGCCGACAAGGCCTCCTACGACTTCACCGCCTACGACAAGGTCGGCGAGCCGGAGCGCAAGGAGCTCTCGGACGGCGTCAGCGCCCTCGGTGAGCCGCTCTCCAAGCTCGCCGCCGCGGTCACCAAGTAACGGCCGAAGTCGAAGGAGGCGGGAGAACACGATGACCGAGCCGGAATCGGAGTTGGCGGCGCAGCAGCCGCAGCAGCAGGACAGCGGCGAGTCCGCGGCCGCGGCCGCGCCCTCGCGGCGTTCCGTACTGGGCTGGGGCGGGGCCGGGCTCGCGCTCGGCGCGGCCGCGGCCGGCGGTGCGGTGGCCGCGTTCGGCAGCGGATCGGACATGGTCTCGGCGGCCGCCGCCGGGGCGGCCGTGCCGTTCCACGGTGAGCACCAGTCCGGTATCGCCAGCGCCGTGCAGGACCGTCTGCACTTCGCGGCCTTCGACGTGAAGACGAAGAGCCGCGAGGAGCTGATCCAGCTCCTCAAGGAGTGGACCGAGGCGGCCCGCCGCATGACGGCCGGTCAGCCGGTCGGCGAGGGCGGCTTCGGCGGCCTTCCCGAGGCGCCGCCGGACGACACGGGCGAGGCGCTGGGCCTGAAGGCCTCCCGCCTCACCCTGACCATCGGTTTCGGTCCGGGCCTGTTCGCCAAGAACCGGTTCGGTCTGGAGGGCAAGCGCCCCGAGGCGCTGGTCGACCTGGAGCTGTTCCCCGGCGACAACCTGGACCCGGCCCGCTCCGGCGGTGACCTCTGCGTCCAGGCCTGCGCCGACGACCCGCAGGTCGCCGTGCACGCGATCCGCCAGCTGGCCCGCATCGGCTTCGGCAAGACCGTGGTGCGCTGGTCGCAGCTGGGCTTCGGCAAGACCTCGTCGACCACGCCCGAAGAGCAGACCCCGCGCAACATGATGGGCTTCAAGGACGGCACCCGGAACATATCGGGCACCGACAAGGCGGCCCTGGAGAAGCACGTGTGGGTCGGCGCCGGCGACGGCAGCGAGTGGCTGGCCGGCGGCTCGTACCTGGTGGCCCGGCGGATCCGGATGAACATCGAGATCTGGGACCGCACCCCCCTGGGCGAGCAGGAGGACATCTTCGGCCGTGACAAGGGCGAGGGCGCGCCCGTCGGCAAGTCCAAGGAGCGCGACGAGCCGTTCCTGAAGGCGATGAAGCCGGAGGCGCACGTGCGCCTCGCGCACCCGGACACCAACAACGGTGCGACGATCCTGCGCCGCGGCTACTCCTTCACGGACGGCACCGACGGTCTGGGCCGGCTCGACGCGGGCCTGTTCTTCCTCGCCTACCAGCGCGACGTCCGCAAGGGCTTCATCCCGATCCAGCGCAACCTGGCGAAGTCCGACGTCCTCAACGAATACATCCAGCACGTGGGTTCGGCGATCTTCGCCGTCCCGCCGGGCGTCCGCGACAAGGACGACTGGTGGGGCCGGACTCTGTTCGCGTAGTCCCCGCCGGAGAGGAACAACCGCCGTGTTCGGCAATTATCTGATCGGCCTGCGCGAGGGGCTGGAGGCCAGCCTGGTCGTCTGCATCCTCGTCGCGTACCTGGTGAAGACCGAGCGCCGGGACGCCCTGCGTCCCGTGTGGATCGGTATCGGGATCGCCTGCGCGCTCTCGCTCACCTTCGGCGCGATGCTCGAATTCGGCACCCAGGAGCTGACCTTCGAGGCGCAGGAGCTGCTCGGCGGCACCCTCTCCATCATCTCGGTGGGCCTGGTGACGTGGATGGTCTTCTGGATGAAGCGCACCGCGCGGCACCTGAAGGCCGAGCTGCACGGCAAGCTCGACACGGCGCTCGCCATGGGCACCGGCGCGCTGGTCGCCACCGCG
This sequence comes from Streptomyces sp. NPDC048258, assembly GCF_043201995.1. Classification (NCBI taxonomy): domain Bacteria; kingdom Bacillati; phylum Actinomycetota; class Actinomycetes; order Kitasatosporales; family Streptomycetaceae; genus Streptomyces; species Streptomyces sp. NPDC048258. Next base: position 626,246 of record NZ_JBICZH010000001.1, on the reverse strand, counting down.
TTCCTGGCCGTCGGCCGCGAGGGCCTGGAGACCGCGCTGTTCGTGTGGGCGTCGGTACGGGCCAGTGGCGAGGGTTCCTCGGCGCCGCTGATCGGTGTGCTGCTGGGCATCGCGACGGCGATCGTGCTGGGCTACCTGTTCTACCGGGGCGCCCTCAAGATCAACCTGGCGAAGTTCTTCAAGTGGACCGGCGCCATGCTGGTCGTCGTGGCCGCGGGCGTCCTCGCGTACGGGGTCCACGATCTCCAGGAGGCCCGCTTCCTGGGCGGCCTCGGCGACAAGGCCTTCGACATCAGCGCCACCGTCCCGCCGGACAGCTGGTACGGGACCCTGCTCAAGGGCGTCTTCAACTTCCAGCCGGACCCCACCGTCCTGCAGCTCTCGGTGTGGGCGCTGTACCTGATCCCCGTGCTGGTGCTGTTCTTCGCGGACCCGAAGCGCCCGGCGGGCCCGAAGGCGCAGCCGGCGGAGGCCAAGCACGTCAGCTGATCCCGGCTGACCGGCCGACAGGCTGTGGTGACGGGCTCGCGCGCCCGTCACCACAGCCTGTCGGTGTTTCCGGGGTGGAGCGGGACGCGGACGCCGGTGAAGGCCGCCCGGTCCCGGTCCGGGGTGTCCGTGAAGAAGGCCGCCACCACTGCCTTGTCGAAGCCCGGCCCGTCGGTGGCGAGCGGCTCCGGGTCCTCGGGGGTGCCGCCGACCAGGACCGTGCCGGGCAGCGGCGCGAAGCCGGCCTCCTCGTAGAACGGGGCCAGCGGCCGGTCGCAGCTGAACAGCGCCAGGTCCACGGCCGGGTCCGCCGCCAGCTCGGCGCGGGCCGCCGCCACCAGCCGGCCGCCGAGCCCGCGGCCGCGCAGCGCGGCCCGCGTCACGACCGCGCTCAGCCCGGCCGCGCGGTACGTGCGGCCCCCGACCTCGATCTCCTTGTACAGCAGCGCCAGCGAGGCGGCCACCGTGCCGTCACCGTCCACGAGCAGCAGGGCGCGCGGCGCCAGGGCCGGATCGTGCCCGGGTGAGGCACCCGGCCAGGCCGCCGCCGCCAGGGCCGCGACCTGGCCGCCGAGCTCCGCCGGGAGCGCGGCGGCCTCGTACACCAGCACCTTCATCAGGGGATCCGCACGCCCGTGCCGCCGACGCGGACCCGCGGGTCCCCGGCGCGCAGTTCCACCGTGAGCACCCCCGGCCGGCCCATGTCCGCGCCCTGGTGGAGCGTGAGCACCGCCTCCTCGGGGACCAGGCCGAGCTCGCGCGCGTACGCGCCGAAGGCGGCCGCGGCGGCCCCGGTCGCGGGGTCCTCGACGACTCCGCCGACCGGGAAGGGGTCCCGTACGTGGAACTCCGCCGGGCCCGCCCGGTGCACCAGCTGCACGGTGGTGAGGTCGAGGCGCCGCATCAGGGCCTCCAGCCGGGCGAAGTCGTACGCGAGGTCCGCGAGCCGGGCCCGGGTGCCGGCGCCGAGCACCAGGTGGCGGGCTCCGGCGTAGGCGATCCTGGGCGGGAACGCCGGGTCCAGGTCCCCCTCCGGCCAGTCCAGCGCGGCCAGCGCCTCGGCGAGGTCGGCCGCGCCGATCTCCTCGACGTGCGGTACGACGCTGGTCAGGGTGGCCCGCAGGCGCCCCTCCTCGGCGGTGACGGACACCGGTACGGTCCCGGCACGCGTCGCGAGGACCAGTTCCCCCGGGCCGATCCGCTCGCCCAGCGCCACGGCGGTGGCCACGGTGGCGTGCCCGCAGAACGGCACCTCCGCCTTGGGGCTGAAGTAGCGCACGGTGAACGCCCGCCCGGGCTCGCCGCCGAGCCCCTCGGGCGGGGCGGTCAGGAAGGCCGTCTCGCTGTAGCCGAGCCCGGCGGCGATCTCCAGCATGGCCGCGTCGTCGAGCCCGGCCGCGTCGAGCACGACCCCGGCGGGGTTGCCGCCTTCAGGGTCCGGGGAGAAGGCGGTGTAGCGCAGAACTTCGGTGTCGGTCGTCATCCGGTCATGATCGTCCGCACCCCCGCGCCCTGTAAACAGTCGTGGTCAGCCACGCCCGATGTACGGCATCGCCGTCGCCATCACCGTCGCGAACTGCACGTTCGCCTCCAGCGGGAGCTCGGCCATGTGCAGCACCGTGCGGGCCACGTCGGCGGCGTCCATCACCGGTTCGACGGCCAGCTGCCCGTTGGCCTGGAGGATGCCGGTCTGCATCCGCTCGGTCATCTCGGTCGCCGCGTTGCCGATGTCGATCTGGCCGCAGGCGATCCGGTACGGGCGCCCGTCCAGCGACAGGGACTTGGTCAGGCCGGTCATCGCGTGCTTGGTCGCGGTGTAGGCGACGGAGTTCGGGCGCGGCACGTGCGCCGAGATGGAGCCGTTGTTGATGATGCGGCCGCCCTGCGGGTCCTGCCGCTTCATCTGCCGGAAGGCGGCCTGCGCGCACAGGAAGGCGCCGGTCAGGTTGACGTCCACCACCGAGCGCCAGGCCTCGTAGGTGATGTCCTCCAGCGGGACGCCGCCCGGGCCGAAGGTGCCCGCGTTGTTGAAGAGCAGATCGAGGCGCCCGTACCGCTCGCGTATGGCCTCGAACAGAGCATTCACGTCGTCCGGGTCGCTGACGTCCGTCCGTACGCACAGGATGTCGGCGCCTTCCCCGGCGGCCGCGGCCGTCTCCTCCAGGGGCTCGGTCCGGCGGCCCGCCACGGCCACGGCCCAGCCGGCCGCCGCCAGGGTCAGGGCCACGGAACGGCCGATCCCGGAGCCGGCCCCGGTCACCACAGCGATCTTCTCGGCACTTTCGCTCATGGGGCCGCAGGCTACGTCACACGGGCCTGCGGACCCCGGACGTTCCGATAGCTGAGAACATGGGTCGGTCAGGGGTGCACAAGCAGATAAGAGGACTGGAGTCCCGCATGTCGGAGAGAGCCCCCGCGACGGCCCCCTCATCCGAGCCGTCACCCGAATCGCCCTCCGCCCCCACCGCCGCCGCACCCCTGACGGCCGCACGCCGCACCGGGCTGCTCGTCACCTTCGTACTCGGCGGGCTCACCGCCCTGCCCCCGCTGTCCATGGACATGTACCTCCCGGCCCTGCCGCAGGTCACCAGCGTCCTGCACAGCCCGGCCGCGACCGTCCAGCTCACGCTCACGGCCTGCCTCGCCGGCATGGCGCTGGGCCAGCTCGTCATCGGCCCGATGAGCGACAAGTGGGGCCGTCGCCGGCCCCTGCTCATCGGCATGGTCGTGTACGTCCTCGCCACCGCGATATGCGCCCTGGCGCCGACCACCGAGCTGCTGATCGGCTTCCGCCTGCTCCAGGGCCTGGCCGGCGCGGCCGCGATCGTCATCGCCCGGGCCGTCGTGCGCGACCTGTACGACGGGGTCGAGATGGCCCGGTTCTTCTCCACCCTGATGCTCATATCCGGGTCCGCCCCGATCATCGCCCCGCTCATCGGGGGCCAGGTGCTCCGCTTCGCCGACTGGCGCGGGGTCTTCGTCGTCCTCACCGGCGTCGGCCTCGTCCTCACACTGATGGTGTGGCGCAGCCTCGACGAGACCCTGCCGCCCGAGCGGCGGCAGACGGGCGGCGTCGGCGCCGCGCTGCGGACCATGCGCGGGCTGCTCGGCGACCGCGTCTTCACCGGCTACACCCTGACCGGCGGCTTCGCCTTCGCGGTGCTGTTCTCGTACATCTCCGCCTCGCCGTTCGTGGTGCAGGAGATCTACGGGGCTTCGCCGCAGGCCTTCGCCCTGCTCTTCGGCGTCAACTCCGTCGGCCTGATCGCCGTCGGCCAGATCAACGGCAAGCTGCTGGTCGGCCGGGTCAGCATGGACAAGACCCTGGCGGTCGGGCTCGGGATCATCACGGCGGCGGCGGTGGCGCTGCTGCTGATGTCGACCGGGGTGTTCGGGGAGGTCGGGCTGGTCCCGATAGCGGCCGCGCTCTTCGTGCTGATGTCGGCGATGGGCGTGGTGCTGCCGAACACCAACGCGCAGGCCCTGATGCGGACCCCGCACGCGGCGGGATCGGCCTCCGCCCTCCTCGGCACGTCCTCCTTCCTGGTCGGCGCCATCGCCTCCCCCCTGGTCGGCATCGCGGGCGAGCACACGGCGGTCCCGATGGCCCTGGTCCAGCTGACCTGCGCCCTGCTGTCGGTGACCTGCTTCCTGGCCCTGTGCCGACCCTGGCAGACCCGCGAGGCGGCGGCCTAGCCTGCCATGCCGGCCCAGGCCCTACCAGGCGAACTGGAGCCCCGCCGGGCATTTCCAGCCCCGCCGGCGTTTGAGGCGCGGGGTCTGGGGCGGAGCCCCAGGTCCGGGCGCAGCCCGGCTGGCCCGTGCCGGCCCCGTCAGTCGGCCCGCGCACGGTCCCGCGCAAGGCCACACCACCCGGCGCCGTAAACTCGGCTGGTGAACGCCTCCGCCCCCACCACCGCCGAAACCCTCCGCAGCACGCTCGGCGGGCTGCTCGACGGCCTCCCGCCCAAGCAGGCCGCGGCCGCCGTCGAGCGGCTCATCGCGAGCTACCGGGGGCAGACCCCGACCGACGCGCCCGTGCTGCGCGACCGCTCCGACGTGGCGGCGTACGCGGCGTACCGGATGCCGGCCACCTTCGAGGCCGTCCGGGCCGCCCTGGACGGCCTCGCGGAGGCGGCACCCGACTGGACGCCCGGCTCCCACGTCGACGTGGGCGGCGGCACGGGCGCGGCGACCTGGGCCGTGGACGCCACCTGGGACGGCCCGCGGGAGACCACGGTGCTGGACTGGGCGGAGCCTGCCCTGGCCCTCGGCAAGGAGCTGGCGGCGGCCTCCGGCTCGGAGGTCCTGCGCGGAGCGGACTGGCGGCGGGCCGTCATCGGCTCCGGCCTGGCCCTTCCCGACGCCGACCTGGTGACGGTCTCGTACGTGCTGGGCGAGCTGACCCCGCAGGCGCGGACGGCCGTCGTCGCCGAGGCGGCGCGGGCCGGCCAGGCCGTGGTGCTGATCGAACCGGGCACGCCGGAGGGCTACCTCCGCATCCGCGAGGCCCGCGACCAGCTGATCGCGGCCGGGCTGCGGGTCGCCGCCCCCTGCCCGCACGACGGGACCTGCCCCATCGAGGTCGGCCAGGACTGGTGCCACTTCTCGGCGCGGGTCAGCCGGTCCTCGCTGCACCGGCGGGTCAAGGGCGGCTCCCTCCCGTACGAGGACGAGAAGTTCAGCTACGTCGCCGCGACCCGCTTCCCGGCCGAGCGCGCCGCCTTCCGGATCACGCGGAAGCCGCAGATCCGGAAGGGGCTCGTCCTGCTGGAGCTGTGCGGCCCGGAGAGCGGTGACTCGGCAGGCCTGACCCGGGTCAACGTGACCAAGCGCCACGGCGACCTCTACAAGGCGGCGCGGGACGCCGACTGGGGCCAGGAGTGGCCGCCGTCCGCGTAGCTACGGCCGCAGCTCCTGGGTGCAGCACTTCACGCTGCCACCGCCCTTGAGCAGCTCCCCCAGGTCCATCGGGACCGGCTCGAACCCCCGGTCCCGCAGGGGCGCCAGCAGCCCCGTCGCCGCCTGTGGGAGCAGTACGTGCCGGCCGTCCGAGACCGCGTTGAGGCCGAGGGCGGCCGCGTCCGGGCCGTCGGCGAGCAGCGCGTCGGGGAAGAGCCGTTTGAGCACGGCCTGGCTGCCCGGAGAGAACGCGGGCGGGTAGTACATGACCTCGTCGCCGTCGAGGACGCACAGGGCCGTGTCCAGGTGGTAGTAGCGCGGGTCCACCAGGTCGAGCCCGATGACGGGGCGGCCGAAGAACTCCTGGGCCTCGTCGTGCGAGAGCGGGCTGGAGCGGAAGCCCCGGCCGGCCAGGATGTAGGTGGCGGTGACGGCGAAGTCGCCCTCGCCCTCGTTGACGTGGGACGGCTCGTGGACGTCCCGGTAGCCGTGGCTGCGGAACCAGTCCAGGTGGATCTCGGCCTCGGCGGCCCGTTCCGGGTAGGCGAACCGGGCGCCGAGCACCCGGCCGTCGACGACGAGGGCGCCGTTCGCCGCGAAGACCATGTCGGGCAGCGCGGGGTCCGGTACGAGGGTCTCGACGGTGTGGCCGAGGGCGCGGTAGCGGTCCCTCAGGTCTTCCCATTGGGCGTGTGCGAGGGGCAGGTCCACCGGTTTCGTGGGGTCCATCCACGGATTGATGGAGTACGTGACCTTGAAGTGTGCGGGTGGGCACATCAGGTAGCGCCGGGGTGTGGCGTCTCTGCGCAAAGAAGGCTCCTCACGACGTGCACTCGGCTCGACTTGCACGACTCAGGACGAGTGTGGAGAGAATCGTCTCTCCACAAGCGGGACAACGCAGTGAACTGATTGGGTGGTTTACCGGGCAAGAGGAAGACGAGACGTCTCGGTTGGTAGTTTCAGGACATGACGAAAACCCCTGACGCCAGCCGCCGCAGCGACCGCTCCCGGCGGGCCATCCTCGACGCGGCACTCGCCCTGGTCGGGGAGGTCGGCTACAACAAGCTGACCATCGAGGCCATCGCTGCCCGCGCGGGGGTCGGCAAGCAGACCATCTACCGCTGGTGGCCGTCGAAGGCCGCCGTGCTGCTGGACGCCTCGCTGGCGCTCGCCGGGGACGCGGAGACGGCGGCCGAGTGGGCCGGCTTCCCGGACACCGGTGACCTCGCGGCCGACCTGAAGTACGTGCTGAGGGCGACGGTGGACGAGCTGCTCGACGAGAAGTACGAGGCCCCCGCGCGCGCCCTGACGGCGGCCGGGGCGACCGACCCCGAGCTCGGCGCCCGTTTCACCGAGCAGCTGCTGGAGCCGCAGCTCGCCCTGTACGAGGCGCGGTTGCGCACGGCCCGGGAGGCCGGGCAGCTCGCGCCCGACACGGACCTGCGACTGACGGTGGAGATGCTGCTGGGGCCGCTGACGTACCGGTGGCTGCTGCGGACGGCGCCGCTGACGCACGCCTACACCGACGCCCTGGTGGACCGGGTGCTGGGCGGGGTGTCCAACGTCACCGCCCGTTAACCGCCGGGCAACCGAGGACCGATCAAGAACATATGCCCGATTTTTATGGTTATGTAGGGGTCTCCGGTTACCCATCCCCAACCCCCCGGTCACCAAGACCGGTCACCTGGGGCGCAGGATGGTGGGAGCATGTGAAGGTCCGCCGGGGATACGGTGAGGTGAGGGGATAGATGGGGTCTGAGTCCGGCCGCGTCAAACGCGGCGAGCAGAGCAGGATTTCCCAGTGGCTGCGCCGGCGGCCGAAACCCATCGCCGAGGACCCCGGACGGGAGCGCGAGGCGCTGCTCCTGGCCGTCGCCGCGGCCGGTCTGCCGCTCGCCCCCGCCGCCCATCCCGCCGGTTACCGATGTTCGTGCGACCGGATCGGCTGTCCGACGCCCGCACGGCACCCCCTCTCCTTCGCCTGGCAGACCCAGTCGACCACCGACCGCGCACAGGTCGAGCGGTGGGCGCGCAACCAGCCCCAGGCCAACTTCATCACCGCGACCGGCATGGTCCACGACGTGCTCGACGTCCCGCTGGAAGCCGGCACCGGCGCACTCGCCCGCCTGCTGGAGGCGGGCATCGAGGTCGGCCCGGTCGCCGAGTCGGGCGGCACGGGCGAGCAGGCCCGGATGCTCTTCTTCACCGCCACCCGCGGGACCCCCGAGGACGAGGACGAGTGGTGGCCCTGCGAACTGGACTGCCACCCCGAGACCATGGACGAACACCCGGGCCTGCGGTGGCACTGCCGCGGCAGCTACGTCCTGGTCCCCCCGGCGGCCCTCCCCGGTGACCAGGCGGTCACCTGGCTCCGCGGCATGGAACACCCCCTCCCGGACCCCCTCACCCTCCTGGAAACCCTGACGGACGCCTGCGCCACGTACGCGGGCACCTCCCCCCAGACCCCGGCGGCGGTCGCCTGGCCCCTGGGCCGCTAGCCCCGGGCTGCGCCCGAGCCCGTCGGGTGCGGCGCCGCTGCGCAAGCGCCCCCGGGCTCCGCCCGGGCTTCCTGGGGCTCCGCCCCAGACCCCGCGCCTCAAACGCCGGCGGGGCTGGTTTTGGCCGACGCCGTCTGCTTGGCGAGCCTGACATTGCGCTGCGCGCAGTCGAGCCCGCTGGGCCGCCCATACGAACGCAGCTCCGCCAGATCCAGCCCCGCCGGCGATTGAGGCGCGGGGGTCCGGGGGCGGAGCACCCGGCAGCGGCGCCGCACTGTTCAGCCCCGCCTGCGATTGAGGCGCGGGCGGAGCCCCAGCAGCGGCGGGTCAGTGGTGGATCTGGGTGACGACCACGTCGAGGGACCAAGGCTTCGCGGGCTTCGCAGGGGCCTCGGCCTCGACCGCGTAGCCCAGGTCCCGGAGGGCCGTGACCAGTTCGGCCGGCGAGCCCGGGGCGGAGCCCGAGCGCAGCAGGTCCCGGACCAGGCGACCCTTCGTCGCCTTGTTGAAGTGGCTCACCACGGACCGCTTCTCCACCCCGTCCACCACCTGGGAGTGCAGCACCCGCACGGTGGCCGTCCGCCCCGCCACCTCCCCCTTCGGCTTCCAGGCGGAGCCGTACGCCGCCGACCGCAGGTCCAGCACCAGCCCGTCCCCGGCGACAGCCGGCAGCGCATCCGCCATCGGCCCCCGCCAGTACGCACCCAGCGCCCCGCACCCCGGCAGCTTCACGCCCATCGAGCAGCGGTACGACGGGATCCGGTCGGTGATCCGCACCGCGCCCCACAGCCCCGAGAAGACGAGCAGCGCGTCCTCCGCCAGCCGGCGCGCGGCCGGTGTCAGATCGGCCAGCCCCAGGGCGTCGTACAGCACACCGGTGTAGATCTCCCCGGCCGGCCGGGCCGCCGCCGAGCGCAGCTCCACGTTCTTCGCGACCTCGCCCCGCAGCCCCTCGCTCAGGCCCAGCACCTCGCGCGCCTTGGCTTCGTCGGCGGCGCACAGCTCGACCAGCTCGTCCAGGACGGCCGCCCGGGCCGGAGCCAGCTCCGGCAGCGACAGCGCCTCCGGCTTCAGCGGTGCGCCGGAGCCGCCGGCGGCCTTTCCTTCGGACGGCGGCAGCAGCACGAGCACGGTGGTTCTCCTTCAGTACGACACGGCGCAGGGGATGCGGCCCCGCAGCCAGGGTAGACGGCTCGCCATGCCGTCCGGGCCCGCCGCCCATAGGCTCGATCCATGCCACGCCGTCCTATGCACATGACCGGCGCAGACGGGGCTGCCCTGCGGGCCGCGCTGCGTGAACTGCGGACGAAGCTCGACGTGCCGGAGGAGTTCCCGGCCGAGGTGCTCGCCGAGGCCGGGCGGGCGGCCCGGGAGCCCCGCCTGCCCGAGACGGACGCCACCGACATCCCCTTCTTCACGATCGACCCCCCGGCCTCCGTCGACCTCGACCAGGCCATGCACCTGGCGAGACGGCCCGCCGGCGGCTTCCGCGTCCACTACGCCATCGCCGACGTCGCCGCCTTCGTCACCCCGGGCAGCCCGCTGGACGCCGAGGCCCACCGCCGCGTCAGCACCCTCTACTTCCCCGACGGGAAGGTCCCGCTGCACCCGGCCGTGCTCTCGGAGGGCGCTGCCAGCCTGCTGCCCGACCAGACCCGCCCCGCGCTGCTGTGGCGCCTCGACCTCGACGCCGAGGGCCGCGTGGAGACCACCGATGTCCACCGCGCCCTCGTGCGCAGCCGGGCCAGACTGGACTACGACGGCGTCCAGAAGGCCATCGACACCGGCACGGCGGAGGAGTCCCTCGCCCTCCTCAAGGACATCGGCCTGCTCCGCGAGGCCCTCGAAGTGGAACGCGGCGGCATCTCGCTGAACGTGCCCGAGCAGGAGATCGTCGCGGACGGGGGCTCGTACACCCTGACCTACCGCGCCCCGCTCCCCGCGGACGGCTGGAACGCCCAGATCTCCCTCATGACCGGAATCGCCGCCGCCGACCTGATGCTGGCCGCCGGTACCGGCATCCTGCGCACCCTGCCCACCGCGCCCGACGGCGCCGTCGGCAGGCTCCGGCGGGCGGCGAAGGCCCTGCGGATCGACTGGCCGCACCACGTTCCGTACGCCGAACTCGTGCGCTCCCTCGACCCGCACCGCCCCGACCACGCGGCCTTCCTCCAGGAGTGCACCGCCCTGCTGCGCGGCGCGGGCTACACGGCCTTCACCGGCGGCGAGAGCCCGGACCCGGCGATCCACGCGGCGGTCGCGGCCCCGTACGCCCACTGCACGGCGCCGCTGCGCCGGCTGGCCGACCGGTACGCGGGCGAGCTCTGCGTGGCGGCGGTGGCCGGGGCCGAGCCGCCGCGGTGGGCGGTGGCGGCGCTGGACGCGCTCCCCAAGGAGATGGCGGACGGCACCCGGCTCGCCAACACGGCCGAGCGGGAGTGCGTGGACCTCGTCGAGGCCGCGCTGCTCAAGGACCGGGTCGGGGAGATCTTCGAGGCGACCGTGATCGACGTCGACGACCGGGAGCCGCTGGTGGGCACGGTCCACCTGACGGACCCGGCGGTGGTGGGCCGCGTCGTGTCCCCCTCGCGGGAGCTGCCGCTCGGCGAGCGCCTGCGGGTCCGCCTGGCGGAGGCGGACCCGGGCACGGCGAAGGTCCTGTTCGCCCCGGCGTGACCTGCCCGGCCCGCTCCCGCGCGGGCCGGCCCGGGCTGATCACACGGGCTGATCACGCGGGCTGCCTGAGGGCGGTGACCAGCGCGCGCGGGTCGTCCGCGTGGAAGCGGACGGTCCGCGCCTCTCCCCGGGCGCCGAGCGGGCGGGTGAAGGAGAGCGGACGGGTCAGCTCCACGGTCACCGAGGTCTGACTGCCCACGATCAGGTCGAGCACCCCGTCCTCGGACACCTTGACCAGCCGTCCCTCGGGGTAGCGCCGGTCGACCCGCACCGAGGCCACCGCGTCCGCCGGGACGGCGAGGTCGAAGAGGGCCCCGTAGCGGATCAGCAGCGAGCCGTCCGGCCGGACCACGTGCGGCCGGGTGACGCAGGCGGCGTGCAGGGCCAGCACGATCAGGATCCCGTACACGTCGAGGACGAGGACCACCCGGTGGACGGCGGGCCAGGGGATGAGGAGGGCCAGGCAGACCGTCTCGACCACCGACACGAAGACCATCCCGTACATCATGGCCGTCTGCGGTCCCGTGTACGCGGCCGCGTGATCCCCGGCCTGAACCCCGTACTTCTTGCGCAGTACCCACCGGCCGAGCGCGGCGGCGGCCCGCAGCTCGTGCCGCAACAGCCGCCGCACCTGGACGGGGACCACGGCGTGTACGGCCGCCCGCCAGGCGGCGCGGGGCCCGGCGCCGTCCGCGCGCGCGGCGGCGTACAGGGAGCGCAGCACCCACAGCTCCAGCGCGAACACGGCGAGCACCAGCACCTCGGCGGCCGCGAGTGCCCAGCCGGGAAGCCGCACCCCGGCGGCCAGGCAGACCACCAGCACCAGCTCCCCTGGTATGACGGCGACCGCCGCCGCCCGTGCCATCCGTACCCCGCTCATCCCCGGCCCCTCTCCATGAATGCCTCCATGACCCGGAGTACGACTTCCGCCTGCGCCGGGGTGTACTCGGCGAGCAGCGCCTCCTTGAACCCGGCCACGACCGCCCCCTCGGCGGGGATCGCGGCGAACACCTCGTCGGGGACGGCCGCGACCAGTTCCGCGGCCAGGGCCGGGATCCGCGGGTCGTCCGTGGCGGCGTCCGCGAGATCGTCGAGGCGCTCGTAGAGGGCCAGCACCGCGGGATCGGCGGCCAGTGGCCCGAGCGCCGCGTAGAGCTCCTCGCCGTCGGCGCCCGAGGCGTCGAGCAGCGTCAGGTGCTCGCGGTCCATGGCCGCGGCCGGCGAGTCCGTCGGGGGCGCCTTCGCCAGCAGCGCGGCGAGCGCGGGCGAGAGCGGCTCGCCCTCCCCGGGCGCCGCGGCCAGCAGCGCCGCGAGCCGTCGCCGGCGCTCGCCGATCTCGGCCTCCTGGCGGGCCAGGTCGGCGTCGAGCTCTTCGAGTACGTCGGCCAGTTCGCGCCCGGCGTCGTCCGCGAGGACGTCGCGCACCTCGTCCAGGCTCAGCCCGAGCTCGGTGAGCCGGCGTACCCGGGCCAGCAGGACGGCGTCGCGGACGCTGTACGCCCGATAGCCGTTGGGTCGCCGCTCCGGCTCCGGGAGCAGCCCGACATGGTGGTAGTGCCGGATCGCCCGGGTGGTGACCCCGACCAACGCGGCGATCTCTCCGATCCGCATGGCCCCAGTAGAAACCCTGCCGCTGCGTCAAGGTCAAGCCGCGACGGCACAGCCGGTAACATGGTCGCCACGGCAGACGAGTCGGCCGGGCGGCCGCGTCGGGATCTCCGGATCCCGCCGAGGAACGTCCGGGCTCCACAGGGCAGGGTGGTGGGTAACGCCCACCCGGGGTGACCCGCGGGACAGTGCCACAGAAAACAGACCGCCGGGGGCTTCGGTCCTCGGTAAGGGTGAAACGGTGGTGTAAGAGACCACCAGCGCCTGAGGTGACTCAGGCGGCTAGGTAAACCCCACCCGGAGCAAGGTCAAGAGGATCCGTCTTCGGACGGGTCTGCGCGGACGATTGAGGGCTGCTCGCCCGAGTTCGCGGGTAGACCGCACGAGGCCGGCGGCAACGCCGGTCCTAGATGGATGGCCGTCTCCCCGGCGACCGCGAGGTCACCGGGTGACAGAACCCGGCGTACAGGCCGGCTCGTCTGCCTTTCCACTCCCGTTCGGGGCAGTGGGCCCCCGGGCCCCGCTCAGCAGCGGCCCGCCCCGGCCCGGGCTCCACCGGCGGGCGACAACGGGCTCGTGCACACGCCTATCGGCGGTCCGGCCGATGCGGCACTCTCGGCCACATGACCGATCACCCTGCCCGCGCGGCCGCTGCCGCCGCGCACATACGCGACCTCGCCGAAGCGACCACCGACCCCCGCCACGCCTACGCGACCCCCGCCGAGATCGCCGCCGTGACCGGCAGCCTGCGCGAACTCGCCCACCATCTCGAAGACGCGTTGCGCCATCTGGAGGTCCACATCGGACGGCGTGACGACGGCGACTGGGCCGCACCGGACGGGAAGCCGCCCCGCCCGTACGCACGGCAGGCGGGCGGCGCCGTCCAGTCCGCCCGGGCCGAGGCGCGGAACATGGTCCGCGCCCTCGACCGGGCCATGGAGGCCCTCGGCCCCTTCAAGACCGCCCCCTGACGGGGGCTACCGCAGGTGGGACGTGTCGTTCAGCAGCCGTACCGACGCGTTGCCGTCGGCGTAGTAGGCCACCGCCGACAGGGAGGCCGCCGAGAGCTCCATGCGGAACAGGGATTCCGGCGGGGCACCCAGGGCGAGGCGGACCAGGATCTTGACCGGGGTCACGTGGGTGACCAGCAGCACCGTACGGCCCGCGTGCGCGGTGAGCAGCCGGTCGCGGGTCGCCGAGATCCGGCGGGTGGCGGCCATGAAGCTCTCGCCGCCGCCCGTGGGGGCGGCCTTCGGGGAGTCCAGCCACGCCTGGAGGTCGTCGGGGAACCGCTCGCGCACCTCGGCGAAGGTCAGGCCCTCCCAGGCGCCGAAGTCCACCTCGCGCAGGCCCTCTTCGACGGTCACGTCGAGGCCGAGGCGGTCGGCGACGGCCTGCGCGGTCTCGCGGCAGCGGCGCAGGGGGGAGCTGATGACCGTCTGCACGGTGCCGCGCGCGGCGAGCGCCTCGGCCACGGCCGAGGCCTGGCGCCGCCCGGCCGGTGACAGCTCGGGGTCGGTGCCGCCGCTCCCGGAGAAGCGCTTCTGCGGGGTGAGGGCGGTCTCGCCGTGGCGCAGCAGCACGAAGGTGGCGGGGGTGCCCATGTCGGGGCCCCAGCCCCTGCCCCCTGCGGGGGCCGCTGCGGCCGTACCGGAGCCCGCCGTCGGGGCCGGGACGCGGCCCGGCTCCGCGAACAGCGTGTCGGTGGAGGCGCTGGTCCTCGTACTCCCGCCAGAGGCAAGGGCGGCGCGGACGGCCGCGGCACCCGCCGCCGCGTCCCCGGGGGGGCCGGACGGCGCCGGAGTCGCGAGGGCGCGGGCCGCACCGTGGTCGAGGGCGGCCGTGGAGGCCGACGGCTCCCACTGCTTGCCGCGCTTGCCCGCGTCCATGGCCTCGTTGGCGAGCCGGTCCGCGTGCTTGTTCCGCTCGCGCGGGATCCACTCGTACTTCACCTGGGAGCGGGGCAGGATCGTCGCCGCTTCCGCCGCGAGCGGCTTCATGTCCGGGTGCTTGATCTTCCAGCGGCCGGACATCTGCTCGACGACCAGCTTGGAGTCCATCCGGACCAGGACCTGTGCGTCCGGCGCCAGTTCACGCGCCGCCTTGAGCCCGGCGATCAGGCCCTTGTACTCCGCCACGTTGTTCGTCGCGACGCCGATGTACTCCGCGCGCTCGGCCAGCGTTTCGCCCGTCGCCGGGTCGAGGACGACCGCGCCGTAGCCGGCGGGCCCCGGGTTGCCCCGGGAGCCGCCGTCCGCCTCCACGACGAACCCGACAGGCCTCTGCATCAGATGCCCGAGTCGGCCGTACGGACCAGGATGCGGCCGCAGTTCTCGTGGCGCACGATCTGGTCGCGGGCCGCGGCCTTGATCTCGTTGACCTCGGCCATGTCGAGCTCCAGGCGGCAGCCCTCGCAGCGGCGCTGGTACAGGCGCGCGGCGCCGACACCGCCCTGCTTGGCGCGGATCTTCTCGTACAGCGCCATCAGGTCGGCCGGCATGGACGCGACGATGACCTCGCGGTCCTTGGCGATCTTGGCGGCCTCGGCGTCGAGTTCGCCGGTGGCGGCGTCACGGCGCGCGATGGCGTCCGCCAGCTTGGTCTCCAGGCCGGAGACGCGGTCGGTGAGCTCGGTGACCCGCTCCTGCGCGGCCTCCAGGCGCTCCATGACCTCGAGGACCACGTCCTCCAGGTCGCCCTGCCGCTTGGCCAGGGAGACGACCTCGCTCTGCAGGTTCGCCAGGTCCCGGGCCGAGATGCCCACGCCGGAGTCCAGGCGCTGCTGGTCGCGGGCCGCGCGCTGGCGCACCTGGTCCACGTCCTGCTCGGCCTTGGTCTGCTCACGGGCGGCGTCGCTGGCCTGCGTCTGGGCGGCGACGAGCAGGTCGCGCTGCTGGGTGAGGTCCTTGGTCAGCGAGTCGACCTCGGCGTGCTCGGGCAGCGACTTGCGCTTGTGGGTGAGCTGAGACAGCCGGACGTCCAGGGCCTGGACGTCGAGAAGTCGGATCTGGTCGGCGGGCTCGGCGTTCAGTTGGGGGCTCCAGAGATAGAGGTGGGTGTGACGGACGGCGCGTGCGCCGTCCACGGGTCGGTGACCGTGCGCGAGACATGGGTACGCAGACCCCAGCCGTGGCGCTCGGAGATCGCGTCGAGCTGCGCGGCGGCCTGCTCGCACCAGGGCCACTCGGTGGCCCAGTGGGCGGCGTCGACGAGGGCGAGCGGGCTCTGCTCGCGGGCCTCGGACACCGGGTGGTGGCGCAGGTCGGCGGTCAGGAAGACGTCCACGCCCGCCGCCCGGGCCTGCTCGAAGAGGCTGTCGCCGGAGCCGCCGCTGACGGCGACGCGGCGGATCAGCGCGTCCGGGTCGCCGGCGACCCGGATGCCCTGGGCGGTCGCCGGCAGCCAGGCGGCGGCGCGGGCGGCGAATTCGCGCAGGGGCTCGGGGTGGTCCAGTTCGCAGATCCGGCCCAGGCCGCGGCGGCCGGTCGGGTCGGTGGCGTCGGGCACCAGCGGGCCGGTGATCCGCAGGTCCAGGGCGGCCGCGAGGGCGTCGGAGACTCCGGGATCGGCGGTGTCGGCGTTGGTGTGGGCGACGTGCAGCGCGATGTCGTTCTTGATCAGCGTGTGCACGACGCGGCCCTTGAAGGTGCCGGCCTCGACGGTGGTGGTGCCGCGCAGGTAGAGGGGGTGGTGGGTGACGATCAGGTCGGCGCCCAGCTTCACCGCCTCGTCGGCGATCTCCTGTACGGGGTCCACGGCGAACAGCACCCGGGAGACCTCGGCTTCGGGGTCGCCGCAGACGGTGCCGACGGCATCCCACTGCTCGGCCCGCGAGGGGGGCCAGAGAGCGTCCAGCGCGGCGATGACTTCAGAGAGACGGGGCACGGGCCAAGGCTACCGTCCGGGGCGGCCGTCCCCGCCAGGACCGGCCTCGACCGGCCCCGACCGGCCCCGGCCCCGTCCCCGCGACGGCCCCGCGACGGCCCCGCGAGCGACCCCCGCCGCCCCGGCGGCTGCTTCCCGTGGGTGCCCAACCGGCTCCCCACCCCAAACGCCCTGATATCGCACAGCACAATCGCCTCCTCCACCACAGACGAATTGCCGCGCGGCCACCCGTATGTGTGAAGCGGGGTTGGTCGCTCTGTTCGGCAGGAAGTGCGAAAACTAGCTTCGCCACCGGAGGTGACGCACGGATGACTGTCTGTGCCATCGAGATGAAGACCACGGCCCCCTTCACGATCGCCGCGGACGGGTCGTACGCCGCCCGGCTCGCAGGGGACGGCGAGGCGCTCTACGCGGAGCGCTGGACCCTGGCCGGGCCCGAACCGTACGTGGTGCCGCTGCCGCTCGCGCAGCCCGAGGAGGCCGACAGCGAGCTGCTGCCGCTGGCCGACGGGCGGGTGCTGATCCACCGGCGGGTGGCGGAGCGGCACGCCTTCGCGCTGCTGTACCCGACGGGCGCCGCGGCCGGGCCGCGCACCGGGGAGCTCCAGCTGGGCGCGGTGGGGCCGGAGCAAGGGGAGGACGTACGGGTCCGCCTGCTGCCCCCCTCCCCGGACGGGCGCGGCGCCTTCGCCCTGGCCGTGACCGACGCCGGAACCACGGTCTGGCGGGTGGCCGGCGGCGGCTTCGGGCCGGAGCAGGTCGCCCGGATCCCCGGCCGGTGCTCCGGCGGAGTCTGGCTGGACCGCGTGGGCCGGCTGCTGGCCCTGGACCGCGAGCTGGAGGGCACCACCAAGGCCGTCGCCGTGGACCTCGGGCGGGGCGGCGAGGTCTCCCCGCTGCTGCAGATCACCGAGACCAGCGACGACCGGCTGCTGCTGGCCGACCCGGACAGCGGGCTGCTGCTGCTCCGCTCCGACGCGCCGGGCGAACACCGCCTGGGCTGGGGGGTGCTGGGCAGTTCCCTGCCGGTCCGCTTCCCGGAGTGTCTGCGGCTGGGGGACGCGCACCCGTTCGCCGTGCAGCCGGGCCAGGCCCTGATGCCCGAGACCTGCGGGGTGGCCCTGCGGCTGCCCGGGGGTGGAGGCGGCCCCGGCGGCAGCTGGGAGAGCATCGGTCTGTGGCGCCCCGCCGACCGGCACGTCTTCCGGCTCGGGGCCCCGGCGGGCTGGCTGGGCGGGACGGGCCTGTGGAGTCCGCAGGGCCGCCTGCACCTCCCGTACGCGACCCCCGAAGTCCCCTGCGGGATCGTCGGGATGACCCTGCCGGTCTCCCCTCCCCCACCGGTCCGCCTGGACCCCGTCCCGCCGGCCCCGACGCGCCCGATCCCGCTCCAGCAGGCCCCGCTGTGACAGGCACGGGCGATGACGACTTACCACCGGGAGCCGGCCGATCCGCACGGGCCGCCGGGCTTCCTGCCGGCCGGCTGAGCAGGGCGGTGGCGGCGGGCCCGGGCCCGGGTCCGGGTGCGCGACCCGGGCCCGCCGACCGGAAGTACCCGCCGTATCAGCCGTGCTTGAGGCCCAGGACCTCCGTCGCGGCGAAGGTCTCGTTCGCCGGGCGGGAGTCGTAGTGCGGGGTGAGTACCTCGTCGAGCTCCTCGTACGAGAAGGCCTCCTTGGTCGTGTCGAACTTCGCCGCCACCTTCGGCCGTTCCATCACGACCACGATCCCGCCGTGCACGACGAACAGCTGCCCGTTGGCCTTCGCGGCGGCCGGTGAGGCCAGGTAGCCGACGAGCGGGGAGACGTGCTCGGGGGCGAGGGCGTCCAGCTTGCCCTCCTCCGGGACCTGGAAGCCGGCGAAGACGTCCTCGGTCATCCGGGTGCGGGCGCGCGGGCAGATGGCGTTGGCCGTCACCCCGTACTTGGCGAGGGCCAGGGCGGTGGACGTGGTCAGGCCCACGATGCCGCCCTTGGCCGCCGCGTAGTTCGGCTGGCCGGCCGAGCCGCCGAGGAAGGCCTCGGAGGAGGTGTTGACGATCCGGCCGTAGACCGGGCCGCCCGCCGCCTTCGAGCGCTCGCGCCAGTGGACGGCCGCGAAGTGCGTGGTGTTGAAGTGGCCCTTGAGGTGGACCCGGATCACCGAGTCCCACTCCGCCTCGGACATCGAGAAGACCATCCGGTCGCGCAGGATGCCGGCGTTGTTGACCAGGACGTCGAGCTTGCCGAAGCTGCTCACCGCCAGGTCGACCAGCTCGCGCGCCTGCTCGAAGTCGGCCACGTCGCCCAGGTGCGCGACCGCCTGCCCGCCCGCGGCACGGATCTCCTCGGCCACCTCCTCCGCCGGGGCGGCCGAGGCCTCCCCGGAGCCGTCCCGGCCGGGCTGCCCGAAGTCGTTGACGACCACGCTCGCGCCGAGCCGTGCGAGCTCGATCGCCTCGGCCCGGCCGAGCCCGCGGCCCGCGCCCGTGACGATGGCGGAGAGTCCCTCAAGTGGCAGTGACATCCGTACGGTTCCTCTCAGAGCTGGTCGACGGGGCGTCAGAGTTCGATGCAGGTGCGCAGGGCCACGCCCGTGCGCATCTGGTCGAGGGCGTCGTTGATCTCGGCGAGCTGCACGCGGTGCGTGATCAGGCCCGCCAGGTCGACCCGGCCGGCCCGCCACAGCGCGATGGTGCGCTCGTAGGAGCGGAGCACGTCCCCGCCGCCGTACATCGAGGGCAGGATCTTCTTCTCGTCGAAGAAGAGCGAGAACATGTCGATCTGGAAGGTGTCGTCCATGGCTCCCGCGCCGACGATGACCACGCTGCCGCCGCGCCGGGTCATCTTGTACGCGGTCTGCGCGGTGGCGGACTTGCCGACGACCTCGAAGACGTAGTCGAAGCCCTCGCCGCCGGTGATGCGGTTCTTGGCGTCGTCGAAGGCGTCCGGGGCGACCGCCTCGGAGGCGCCGAACCGCAGGGCGGCCTCGCGCCGCGACTCCACCGGGTCGACGGCGATGATCTGCGCCGCGCCCTGGACCTTGGCGCCCTGGATGACGGATATGCCGACGCCGCCGCAGCCGATGACGGCGACCGAGGACCCGGCCTCCACCTTGGCGGTGTTGATGGCGGCGCCGAGGCCGGTGGTGACGCCGCAGCCGATGAGCGCGGCGATGTCGAAGGGCACGTCGTCGGGGATCGGGACGGCGCACTTGGCGTCGACCACGAGTTCCTCGGCGAAGGTGCCGGTGGCGGCGAAGCCGAAGATGTCACCGCCCGCGCGGCGGAAGTTGGGGGTGCCGGCGTTGACCAGGCTCTCCAGGCACAGGTGGCCCTGGCCGCGCTTGCAGGACGGACAGTGGCCGCACGGCGGCAGCCAGCAGACGAGGACCCGGTCGCCCACCTTGTGGCTGGTCACCCCGTCGCCCACGTCGGAGATCACTCCGGAGCCCTCGTGGCCCGGGATGAAGGGGGCGGGCTGCGGCAGGACGCCGCTCATCGCGGAGAGGTCCGAGTGGCACAGGCCGGTGGCCTTGATCCGGATCTTCACCTTGCCGGGGCCGAGGCCCACGGCCTCCATGTCGTCGACCACTTCGAGCTTGTCCTGGCCGATCTCGCTCTGCAGTGCTGCGCGCACGGTGCGGCTCCTTCAGTCCGGTCTTGGATTACGCGTGTTCGACGACGGTGTCGGCGAGGACCGGCGCGTCGTCCCGTTCGACGGCGGTCACCGACACCAGGACGCGGCCGGGCTCCTGCCACATCCGGATGCGCAGCGTCTCGCCGGGGAAGACGATCCCGGCGAAGCGCGTGCGGTAGGCACGGACCCGGGACACGTCCCCGCCGAGGGCCGTGTCGACGACGGCCTTGAGGGTCACCCCGTACGAGCACAGGCCGTGCAGGATCGGCTTGTCGAAGCCGGCCAGCTTGGCGAACTCGGGGTCGGCGTGCAGGGGGTTCCAGTCGCCGGAGAGGCGGTAGAGGAGCCCCAGCTCCTCGCGGATGTGCCGCTCCTCGGTACGGTCGGGCGCGCGTTCGGGCAGCTCCTCCCTGACGGAGGGGCCGCGGTCACCGCCGAATCCGCCCTCTCCCCGTACGAAGATCTGCGCGTCGCTGGTCCACAGCGGGCCGTCGGCGTCCGCGACCTCGGAGCGCAGCACGATGACGGCCGCCTTGCCCTTGTCGTAGACGGCGGCGACCTTGGAGCTGGAGGTGGCCCGGCCCTTGACGGGGATGGGCCGGTGCAGCTCGATGGAGTGGCCGCCGTGCAGGACGGCGGCGAGGTTGACGTCGATCCCGGGCGCGGAGAGGCCGCCCAGCATGGCCATGCCGGCGCCGGCGACGGTCGCGAAGCTGGGGAGGACGTGGAGCTTGGACTCCAGGGTGTAGCGCAGCTCGTCGGGGTCGGTGGCGGGGATGCCGGCGCCGAGGCCGAGGTGGTAGAGCTGGATGTCCTTGTGGTCCCAGCCGATGTCCCCCTGGCGGGGGTCGGCGGCGAGGGCCCTGGCGGCATCGATCGGCATGAGGGTGCTGCTCCCTGTCGTTGAAGAACTGGGGCCGTGGAAGACCTCGGTGCGGCCGTCCGCACCGTCGGCCGCACCGAGGTCGTATGCGGGGCCGGCTGGTTCTAGAACGCGTTCTAGCCCGCCCGGTGAGGGAATGTATAACGCACACCCCGGTAGTTGGGAAGACTCACGGGGGGACTCGCGGACAGTCTCCTGACTTCGCGTCAGATAGGCTTTCCGGGTGGACGAAATGCCCGTTGAACACCGCCAGGCCCGTGCGCTGCGCGTCCTGCTGGATCCCCCGAACCCGGCCCTGGCGCTCCAGCTCGGCCTCCAGCAGGACATCGAGGTCGTACGGGACCTCATGGCCCGCCCGACGGTGGCCCTGGTGGAGGACGCCGGTGCCGTGCCGGGGCTGCTGGCGGAGGATCCGGAGTGCCGGGTCCTGGTCCTGACGGGTTCGGCGCACCCGGGCCTGCGGGCCGCGGTGCTCGCGGCGGGCGCGGCGGGGCTGATCCTGCGCGACGGCCCGGTCGAGGACCTGGCGGACGCGATCCGCCGCGCCTCGATGGGCGAAACGGTGGTGGACCCGGCCCTGGGGTGAACCCCGGTGAATCCTTTCGCGGCTCCCACGCCTCTCGAACTGCGGACCGCCGGTTCCAGCCCCGCCGGCGTTGGGGGCGCGGAGTCCGGGGCGGAGCGCCGGTCTCGGGAAGGGGCGGGGTGGGGGGAAGGCCCCGCGGGGCACGGGCCGGCCCGCCATGGGCTCAACCGTTCGATCCCGGCCAGCGATTGACGGATTCCGCCGCAGCGCGCGTCCACCTACTGGACCAGGATGAGACCCCCTCAACCTAGCTTCGTGGAGACGGAAACCATGCGCATATCAGCCCTGTCCGCCACCGCCGCGCTCGTGGTCGCGACCCTCGCCGGGGGCGCGGCCCCGGCCACCGCCGACACCCCGGCCGGCCCGGTCCTCAGGGTCGACCTGGAGGCCGGCAAGGGCCTCCACCACAACACCGGGACGGTGCTCTACGAGCGCGTCGACGGCGAGGTGAACTCGGTCAGGATCATCTCGGTGAGCATCGTCAGCGGCGAGCGCGACTGCGCCTGGGTGTCGTGGAACGACCCGCACGACGTGAACGGCTGGACCAACCTGACCAGCGAGCCCTCCTGCCACGGCACCGGCCTGGGGGAGAACCCCGACCGGATCATCAAGGCGCCGGCCGGCCACCCGCTCAAGGTGCGCCTGACCGCCGACCACCCCGGCTCCGACGTGGTGCACAAGGACATCGAGAAGCTCTGACCGGGCCGGGCCGGGCCGGGCCGAGGCGTTACGAGCGGTCGCCGGCGCGCGCGTGCGCGAAGACGGCGAGGAGGTCGCTCTCGCCCGGGGCGGCGAACAGCCTCTTGGGCAGCACCACGAGACACGTCCGGCGGCGCGAGCGGCCCACGAACACGTGCAGCCGGGGCGTCTCGTGGTACCAGCGCACCTCGTCCCACACGATCCGCTGCGACTCCCCGCCGCGGAACACCTCGATGCCCGTACCGTCCACCACGACCCGCTTCTCCTCGGAAGCCCTGCCGGTGCGGAAGCCCCGGGCCACCACCCACCGCGGCAGGACCAGCAGCACGACGAGGCCGTACGCCACCGCGATCCCGAGGGAGACGGGGCGCACGGTGAGACCGTCGGGGGACGGCGCCACGCTCGCCGCGGCGAGGAAGACCGTACTGAGGGCGGCCACCGCCCGGCCCCGCCGGAACAGCCCCGCCGCCTTGGCGGCCTCGTCGTACTCGTCCCTGGTCGGGCTGCCGGTGGCGCTGAAGGACGCCTCGTGTATCTCGCTCACGGGAGCGGAGCCTAACGCTCCGCTCCTGGGACCGAGAGTGCGTTCCCATCCCCGCCTGCGTTTGAGGCGCGGAGCCCCGCTCTTTCAGCCTCGCCGGCGTTCGAGGCGCGGGTCCGGGCAGCGCCCGGCGGGGTCCGGGGCGGCGCCCTGGTAGCGGCGGACCCGCCGGGCGGCTACTTCCGCAGCAGCGTGACCACCGCCGCGCCGCCCAGGCCGATGTTGTGGGCCAGGGCGACCCGGGCCCCCGGGACCTGGCGGGGGCCCGCCTCGGCGCGGAGCTGCCAGACCAGCTCCGCGGCCTGCGCCAGCCCGGTGGCACCGAGCGGGTGGCCCTTCGAGATCAGGCCCCCGGAGGGGTTGACCACCCACCGCCCGCCGTACGTGGTCGCGCCCGACTCCACCAGCTTCCCGGAGGCCCCGTCCGCACACATCCCCAACGCCTCGTACGTCAGCAGCTCGTTCACCGAGAAGCAGTCGTGCAGCTCGATCACGTCGACGTCCTCGATGCCGAGCCCGGACGCCTCGTACACCTGCCGCGCCGCCGCCGCCGTCATCGGCTTGCCGACCACGTCGATGCACGAGCCCGACGAGAACGAGGCCTCCGTGTCCGTGGTCATCGACTGGGCGACGATCTCCACCGCCTTGTCGTGCAGCCCGTGCCGCACGACGAACCGCTCCGAGACCACCACCGCGGCCGCCGCCCCGTCCGAGGTCGGCGAGCACTGGAGCTTCGTCAGCGGCGAGTGGATCTCCTTCGCCGCCAGGATCTCCTCCACCGAGTACACGTCCTGGAACTGCGCGTTCGGGTTGTTCGCCGAGTGCCGGTGGTTCTTCGCGCCGACCGCCGCCAGCTGCGCGGCCGTGGTCCCGTACCGCTCCATGTGCTCCCGCGCCGCGTTCCCGAAGATCTGCGCGGTCGGCGGGGACATCTCGAAGCCGTGCCCGGCGGCCATGATCCCGTAGTGCCGGGCGACCGGCGACGTCTTGAAGTCGCCCCCGTCCGCCCCGCCCCCCAACGCCCCGCGCTTCATCTTCTCGAAGCCCAGCGCCAGCACGCAGTCGCTGATGCCCCCCTCCACGAACTGCCGCGCCATCATCAGCGCCGTCGAGCCCGTCGCGCAGTTGTTGTTCACGTTGTAGACCGGCACCCCGGACAGACCCAGCTCGTACGCCGCCCGCTGACCGGCCGTGGAGGCCTGGAAGCAGTACCCCACCGGCACCTGCTCGACCAGGTCGTACCCCACCCCCGCGTCCGCCAGCGCCGCGGACCCGGCCTCCTTCGCCATGTCCCAGTACTGCCAGTCCCTCGACTCCGGCTTCTCGAACTTCGTCATGCCGACGCCCACGATGTACGACTTCATGTCCCTGTTGCCCCTTCAGTCCCTGGGAAGGCCGAGGATCCGCTCGGCGACGACATTGAGCTGGACCTGCGTGGTGCCCCCGGCGATGGTCAGGCAGCGGGACATGAGCATCCCGTGCACCGCCCGCTCCCCCGCCCCCTCCCGTACCGCGCCCGCCGGACCCAGCAGTTCGAGCGCGAGCTCGGCGGTCCGCTGCTGGTGCGGGGTCTGGACGAGTTTGCGTACGGACGCGCCCGCGCCCGGCTCCAGCCCCGACACCTGCTGGAGCGTGGTGCGCAGCCCGATGCAGGCCAGGGCGTGCGCCTCGGCGGCCAGCGCGCCGATCCGAGCCCTGTACGTCCCGTCGAAGCCGGCGGAGCGGGTGAGGAGGTCTTCGAGCTCGGTGTCGAAGCCCATCTGGTCGGCCATGTGGACCCGCTCGTTGCCGAGGGTGTTCCGGGCGACCTTCCACCCGCCGTCGGCGGCGCCGACCAGCGCGTCCGCCGGGAGCAGCACGTCTTCGAACCAGACCTCGTTGAAGAGGGCCTCCCCGGTGATCTCCTTCAGCGGCCGGACGTCGATGCCGGGGGTGTTCCTCATGTCGACGACGAAGTAGCCGAGTCCCTTGTGCTTGGGCGCGTCCGGGTCGGTACGGGCCAGCAGGATCCCGTAGTCGGCGCTGTGCGCGGAACTCGTCCACACCTTCTGTCCGTTGACCCTCCAGGAGCCGTCCTCGGTCCGCTCGGCCTTCGTCCGCAGCGAGGCCAGGTCGGAGCCGGCGCCCGGCTCCGAGAAGAGCTGGCACCAGGTGACGTCCCCGCTCAGGGTCGGCAGGACGTAGGCCTCCCGCTGCGCGTCCGTCCCGTAGGCGAGCAGCGAGGGCACGACCCAGGTGCCGATGCCCAGGTCGGCGATCTTGACCCCGGCGGCCCGCAGCTCCTGCTGCACGACGAGCTGCTCGACGGGGCCCGCGCCGAGGCCGTACGGGGGCGGGAGGTACGGGGCCGCGTAGCCGGTGGGCGCCAGGATCCGGCGAGCGGCCACCGGGTCGAGGCCGCGCGCGTCCTCGATGGCGGTACGGGCCTTCGCGCGGTACGTCTCGGCCCCGGTCGGGAGTTCCAGCCGGAGCTCCCGCCGCGCCCCCGCCGCCGCCGCGAGCCGTACGGCCCGTACCCGGTGCCCGTCCCCGGGTCCCAGCAGCTGGCGGGCGACCAGGGCCCGCCGCAGGTGGATGTGGGCGTCGTGCTCCCAGGTGAAACCGATGCCTCCGAGCACCTGGATGCAGTCCTTGGCGCAGGAGTACGAGGCGTCGAGCGCGCTCCCGGCCGCCAGGGCGGCGACCAGCGACCGCACTTCCGCCGGTTCGTCCATCGCCTGGGCCGCGTCCCAGGCCAGTGCCCGGGCCTGCTCGAGGCGCACCAGCATGTCCGCGCACAGGTGCTTGACGCCCTGGAACCGCCCGATGGGCCGGCCGAACTGCTCGCGCACCTTCGCGTACTCGGCGGCCGTGTGCAGCGCCCAGGCGGCGGTGCCGCAGGCGTCGGCGGCGAACAGGGTGCAGGCCAGGTCGCGGACCAGGGCCGCGTCCAGTTCCAGCAGCCGGCCGGGCGGGACCGTGACCCCGCGCGCCCGCACCTCGGCGGTGGGGCGGGTCGGGTCGGCGCTCTCGTGCGTACGGATGTCCAGCGCGGCGGCGTCCACGGCGAACCAGCGGGTGCCGTGCGCGGCTTCGGCGGCGAGCAGGACGAGGTCGGCCTCGCCGGCGCCGAGCACCGGGGGCGCGAGCCCGTCGAGCAGGTGCCCGCCGCCCTCGACGGCGACGGCGGTCAGGGTCCCCGGGCCGAGCGCGACGGCCCCGACCCGGCCGGAGAGCGGCTCGGCCCCGGCCCGGTCCAGCAGGACGGAGGCCAGCGCGCTCGGCAGGAAGGCCCCGGGCAGAGCGGCCCGCGCGGCCTCCTCGACCACCACGGCGAGGTCGAGCAGGGTGCCGCCCTCCAGGTGCGGCTCCAGCAGTGCTTGCGCGGTCATCGCGTCCCAGTAGGCCGGCCGCGCCCCGGTCTGCGGCGGGGTGTCGAGGAGCTTGCGCACCTCCTCGGGCGGCACGGCCCGCGCCACCCACCCGCGCACCGCCTCGGCCAACTCCCGCTGCTCTTGCGTGATTCCGATGCCCATGCGCGGCAGACTAGAACACGTTCCAATCTGACGGAAGGTCAGATAGCCGTGTTCTTCGGCGGGCGGTGCCGGATCAGCGGGACGCGGCCTTCAGTGCGGCGCGGGCCACCTCCTTCGCCTTCGTCTCGCAGTCGCCCTTGGTGTACGGCTTCGCCTGGAGGCCCACCCAGACGGAGAGATTGCCCTCGCGGACGGCGAGGACACAGGTCCAGTCGGTATTGGGGGTGCCCCAGTAGGCCTCGGTGGCGAACCCGAGCCGGGGCGCATCGCGCTGACCGGCCGCATCCAAGTGGAAACGGTCCTGCCGGGTGGCCGCGTTGGCCGTCGCGCTCCCGCCGAGGCTGAGGTCCCACCGGACCATCGCGGCCGGCGACGCGGAGTTGCGGCGCCCGTCCCAGTTGCAGCCCGACTGCGCACCCTCGGCCGTCTCGGACCAGGTGTCGAAGGTCGACTGCTCCCCCACCAGCGGCAGTTCCTTGTGCGCCACCTGACAGCTCGGGACGGCCGTGTAGGCGACGGGAGCCACGCCCCGGTCCCGGTCCCGTACGTACAGCGCGACCCCGGTACCGGCCGCGACGAGGAGACCGGCCGCCGCCAGGGCCGCGATCCGCTGCGGAGCCCGCCACGGGCTGCGGGGCCCGTCCAGCCCCGCCTGGGGGTCGCCGGGCCGGCCCCTCCCAGCGGCACCCCCCAGCCCCACCGGCGCTTGAGCCGCACCCTCCAGCCCCGCCGGCGTTCGAGGCGCACCCCCCAGCCCCGCCTGGGGGCCCCTCCCAGCGGTAGCCGGGGGAGCTTGAGGCGCACCTCCCAGCCCCGCCGGCGCTTGAGCCGCACCTCCCAGCCCCGCCGGCGCTTGAGCCGCACCCTCCAACCCCGCCGGCACTTGAGCCGCACCCCCCAGCCCCGCCTGGGGGCCCCTCCCAGCGGTAGCCGGGGGAGCTTGAGCCGCACCTCCCAGCCCCGCCGGCGCTTGAGCCGCACCCTCCAGCCCCGCCGGCGCTTGAGGCGCACCCCCCAGCCCTGCGGGCACTTGAGGCGCACCCTCCAGCTCCGCCGGCGTTTGAGGCGCACCCTCCAGCCCCGCCGGCGCTTGAGGCGCACCCTCCAGCCCCGCCGGCGCTTGAGGCGAACCCCCCAGCCCCGCCGGCGCTTGAGGCGAACCCCCCAGCCCCGCCGGCGCTTGAGGCGCGGGGGTCCGGGGGCCGGCTCCCGGCAGCGGCGCCGCAGGGACGCGCGGGGGGACGGTCGGGCCGGGCAACGCCGACGGCTCGGCCGGGCCGCCGTCCAGCAACCGGTCGATCCCCGCCCGCTGCGCCGCGATCATCCCGTACACGGCAGACGGCCACTGCCGCCCCGCCGGAGGCACGGGGCCGATCAGCTCCCGCAGCCGCGCCGGGGTCGGCCTCGCCGCCGGGTCCTTGGCCAGGCAGCCGGCGACGACCTCCCGCAGCCCCGCCGGGACCCCGCTCAGGTCGGGCTCGGCGTGCACCACGTCGTAGAGCGTCTGGAGGGTCGAGGATCCGGCGAACGGGCTGCGGCCGGTCACCGCCATGGCCAGCACCGAGCCGAGCGAGAACACGTCGCTGGCAGCGGTGAGCGGCTTGCCCTCGGCCTGTTCGGGCGACATGTACGCGGGCGAGCCGACGACCCAGCCCGTCCGCGTCAGCCCGGTGTCGCCCTCGGCCCCCGACTCCGTCGCCCGCGCGATGCCCAGGTCGATGACCCGTACGCCGTCCTCGGCGAGCAGCACGTTGTCGGGCTTGAGGTCCCGGTGCACCAGCCCGGCCCGGTGGATCTCCGCCAGGGCCGAGGCCAACCCGGCCGCGAGGCGTCGTACGACGTCCTCCGGCAGCACCCCGACCGCCTCGACGACGGCGCCCATGGACGGCCCGGCCACGAACACCGAGGCGAGCCAGGGCGTCGGGGCGTCCGCGTCGGCGTCGATCACCGCCGCTGTGTAGGCGCCCGACACCTTGCGCGAGGCGGTGACCTCGCGCCGGAAGCGGGCCCGGAAGCCCTCGTCGTCGGCGAAGTGCGCGAGCACCTGCTTTACGGCGACGAGGCGCCCGTCCGGCCCGGCCGCCAGCAGCACCCGCCCCATGCCGCCCTGCCCCAGCACTCCGAGCACGTCGAACGGCCCCACGTGCTTCGGCCCCGAGGGCCCCATGTCTTCCATCCCACCCCGTCCCATCTCTCCACTCGGCCCGCGCTCAGCGGGGCATCGCCGCCAGCGCGGCCCGGGCGATCTCCTTGGCCTCGGTCTCGCAGGTCGCGGCGGGGTGCTCCGGGCCGGCGAGGCCCACCCTCAGCTCAAGGTTGCCGTCGAGGACGTACAGCATGCAGGTCTGCTCGTGCCAGGGGGAGGTGCCCCAGTACGCGGCGTCGCCGGCCCCCAGACCGGTCTCGGTCCGCCCGCTGCCGAAGCCTTTGCTCCGGTGTTCCTTCCCGCTGCCGGGAGTGCGGCCGCTGCGCTTCAGGTACCACTCGATGGTCGCGTGCGCCGGCGGCTCGGGTTCGCCGCCGACGACGTCGTACGCCCGCCGCCAGAAGCAGCTGAGGTTCGCGTGGTCGGGCCCTCCGCTGCCGCTGTCCATCGACGTGTCCCGCTCCGGCAGCGGCAGCTTCCCGGCCGCCTCTCCGCAGGTCGGCATCACCAGGTACTTGTCGGGTTCGGCGGGCCGCTGCGGAGGCTGCGAGCGCAGCGCGTAGGCCGCACCGATACCGGCGCCGGCCACCACGAGGACTCCGGCGGCCAGCAGCAGGCGGGTCCTGCCGGGCCTCCGGCCGCGGGGCGCGGGCCTCCCCGCCGGGCCGGTCTCGCGCGCGGCGGTGACGGTCGGCGCGGCCGGGTTCACGGCCACGTCCCCCTGGTCCCACAGGACGGTGCGTTCCGCGCCCTGGAGCAGCCGGTCCACGTCCGCCTGCTGAGCGGCCGCCATCCGGTGCACCGACGGCGGCCAGCCCGTGTCGCCGTTCGCGAGGACCGGGCCGATCAGGTCGAGGAGCCCGGCCGGGGACGGCCGGG
The DNA here is from genome assembly GCF_043201995.1 of Streptomyces sp. NPDC048258. Classification (NCBI taxonomy): domain Bacteria; kingdom Bacillati; phylum Actinomycetota; class Actinomycetes; order Kitasatosporales; family Streptomycetaceae; genus Streptomyces; species Streptomyces sp. NPDC048258. Next base: position 597,322 of record NZ_JBICZH010000001.1, on the reverse strand, counting down.
CCGCCGGGTCCTTGGCCAGGCACCGCCGGACGATGCCGCGCAGTCCCGACGGGAGGGCGCCCAGATCGGGTTCGGTGTGCACGATGTTGTACAGCGTCAGCGGGATCGTCGCCGCCGCGAAGGGGCTGCGGCCCGTCGCGGCCAGGACCAGGACGGACCCCAGGGAGAACACGTCGCTCGCCGGGGTCAGTTCGCCGCCCTCGGCCTGCTCGGGCGACATGAAGGCGGGCGAGCCGATCACCGTCCCGGCCTGCGTCAGCTCGGTGACCTCGCCGGGCCGGGCCACCCGCGCGATGCCGAAGTCGATGACCCGCACGCTGTCCTGGGCGAGCAGCACGTTGTCGGGCTTGAGGTCCCGGTGGACGAGTCCCGCCCGGTGGATCTCCACCAGGGCAGTCGCCAGACCCGCGGCGAGGCGGCGTACGGTCTCCTCGGGCAGCGCCCCGCCGCCCTCGACCGCGGCGCCCAGCGACGGCCCGGCCACGAACACCGAGGCGAGCCACGGCGCCGGCGCGTCCGGGTCGGCGTCCATCACCGCCGCCGTGTAGGCGCCGGACACCTTCCGCGAGGCGGCGACCTCGCGCCGGAACCGGACGCGGAACCCCTCGTCGTCGGCGAGGCGGGCGTGCACCAGCTTGACGGCGACGAGGCGCCCGTCCGGCGCGGCGCCGAGCAGGACACGGCCCATGCCGCCCCGGCCGAGCTCGGCGAGAAGCCGGTACGGTCCCGCCGCGGCCGGATCGGACTCCTTGAGCGGTCTCATCGGCTCCCCACCGACTTCACGACCGAGGCGGCGAGATCCCGGGTGACGGCCTCACAGCCGTCGGACGGGTAGTGGGGGCCCGTCACCGCGACCCGGACCGCCATGTTGACGTCCCGTACGTACAGGAGGCAGCTCGGGTCCTCGTTGTCCTTGGGCGGCCGCCACATCCCCTCATCGGCGAACCCGAGGTCGAGGTCACGCCGGGTCCGGCCGCGTTCCCACATGACCTCGTGGTACTTCTTCGCCTGCTCGGCCCCGGTGCCCTCACCCTTCCCGGTCGAGAAGACCTTCCACTCCGCCTCGATCGCGTCACCGGTCCGGTTGCTCCAGCTGCAGCGGGAATAGGTCGAGCCGTACTTCTCGACGGGTCCGGTCCCGCCGCTCGGGGGGCCCAGATCGGACGGCACGCGCAGCTTGTCCGAGACCTCTCCGCAGGACGGGGGCGTCGTCCGGTACTTGTCCTGCTGCTTCGCCAGCCCTGTCGTACGGAGCTCCGTCACGATCTCGCGGTATTCCTCCACGACGTACGGCCGCCCCACGGTCAGCCCGACGATGGCCACGGCCGCCACGCCCGCCACGGCTGCGATCACCGGCCGGGGCCATCGGCGGCGCCACACGGGGACCGCTGCGGGAGCCGTTTCGGGAGCCGTTTCGGGACCCGTGGCCTGGCGCAGCAGCGCGCCCGTCACGACCAGCTGGTCGTGGATCAGCGTGTTCACCGCCTCCGGCCACGGCCGCGCCGACGGCTCGACGGGGCCGATCAGCTCGAGCAGCTCCTGCGGCGTCGGCCGGTCGGCCGGGTCCTTGGCCAGACAGGGCTCGATGATCCCGCGCAGGCCGGGCGGTACGGCGCTCAGGTCGGGTTCGCCGTACGCGATGTCGTGGAAGAGCCGCGGCACGGAGCCCGCGGCGAACGGCGGCTTCCCCGTACAGGCCATGACAAGGGTCGCTCCGAGCGAAAACACGTCGCCGGCAGGGGTCAGTTCCTTCCCCTGGACCTGCTCGGGCGACATGAACGCGGGCGACCCCATCAGCGCGCCCGTGTGCGTGATCCGGGTCTGGTCCCCCACCGCCCGCACGATGCCGAAGTCGATGACCCGCACGCCGTCCTCGGCGAGCAGCACGTTGGACGGCTTGAGGTCCCGGTGGATCAGACCCGCGCGGTGTACGTCGGTCAGGGCGTGCGCGAGCCCGGCGGCCAGCCGCCGCACCGCCTCCTCGGGCAGCGGCCCGGCGGCCTCCAGGGCCTGGCTCAGCGAGGGCCCCGGCACGAACTGCGAGGCGAGCCACGGCGTCTCCGCGTCCGGGTCGGCGTCGATCACGGCCGCGGTGTAGCCGCCCGCCACCCGCCGCGAGGCGTCCACCTCGCGGCGGAACCGCGCCCGGAACCCTTCGTCCTCGGCCAGCTCGGCGTGCACCTGCTTGACCGCGACGTACCGCCCGTCCGGCGCCACCCCCAGCACCACCCGGCCCATCCCGCCCTGGCCGAGCACCGAGACCGTACGGAACGGCCCTATCTGCTCCACGCCTACAGGGAGCCGACGAACGCTGCGAAGGCGGCAGGGCTCACGGTGAAGGCGGGGCCGTCGGGGTTCTTGGAGTCGCGCACGGCGACCTGGGTGGGTTGGGTGGCGACTTCGACGCAGTCGCCGCCGGTGTTGCCGCTGTACGAGGCCTTGCGCCAGGCGGCGCCGAGGGGGGCGCACTCGACACAATCGCCGCCTGTAGTTCCGCTGAAGGACGACTTACGCCATTGCACGCTCGTCAGGTCCAGTCCGTTCCCCATAACGTTCCTCCATTACGCGAGCGATCAGCGCGACCGAGCGCTCCGGAGAGAGTGCTTCGGCTTGCAGCCGAGCGTAGCCGACCGAACGTTCCTTGATCAGTGACGGGTTGGCGGTCATGTGACCCTGCGCATACCCCTCCTCGTAGAACAAGTCCGGGTCGTCCTCGAAGCGGAGGAGGTTGAACGACCCGAGCATTCCTGTGTGTTGTCCCACCGAGAAGGGCAGCACTTGAACCTGCACCCACGGCCGTTCCAGAAAGGTCAACAGGTGGGCGAGTTGGTTTCGCATGACCTCATGCCCGCCGACCTCCTGATGCAACGCCGCCTCGGCGAGCACCACCCATAGGGCCGGTGGGTGCTCGCGTCCCAGGATGCGCTGCCTCTCCATGCGGGCCGCCAACAGCTCGTCGACCTGGCCAGGGCGGTCGACGCCGAGCAGGGCCCGCGCATAGGCCTCCGTCTGGAGCAGCCCGTAGACCAGCTGCGACTGGAAGGTCGAGATGTACTCGGCCTTCGCCTCCATCTCCGCGTACGCCTGGAACCAGTGCGGCAGCTGGCTCCGCAGGACCAGCCCCACCAGGCGGGAGAACACCCCGCCCGTCCCGAGTGCCGCGTCGACCCGCTCCGAGAAGTCCCGCGTCGGGACCTTCCGCGCCGTCTCGATCTGCCCGATCAGCGAACCCGTGCAGAAGACGATCCCGCCCAGGGCTCCCTGTTTCAGCCCCGCGTCCTCTCTCAGGCGGCGCAGTTCCGAGCCGTAGTAGTCCAGCGGCGATGCGCTGGGATCGAGATCGCGGATGTTGACCACGAGGCGGTCACCCCCAAGTTCACGCCGTGCGGCGTTCGTTTCGGTCTGTAGCCGAGCGTAACCACGCCACCGCAGCCTGGTGACATGAATCACGCAACTGACCTCTCCCCCACGGAGATCGGCGACAGCTACCGCATGGGCTTCACCGTCGGTGAGCACTCGGCGCGGCACATGCGGCGCGTCCTGCGGATGATGCTGGCGAGCTGGGGCCTCGGCGGGCTGACCCACCCCGCCGAGCTGGCGCTGACCGAGCTGGTCGCCAACGTCGTACGCCATGTCCCCGGCCGGGACTGCTCGGTACTGATCCAGTGCCGGCGGGCGGGGGTGCGGGTCGAGGTGTCGGACGGCTGCTCCTCCCCGCCCCAGGTGACACGCGGCGACGGGGAGCTCGCCGAGGGCGGCCGGGGGCTGCTCCTGGTCGAGGCCGTCACCGACCGCTGGGGCACGGTGCCGCTGCCCACGGGCAAGACGGTGTGGTTCGAGTGCGACGCGTGACGCACTGAGCCCCCGGCCCCTCGTACTCGGCGATAATGCTCTGCCGAACGGGGTGGATCATGCAGTGACGGGGGCCGGGAGCGTGCGGGAACTGATCGAAGGCCGTTACTCGCTGGAGGAGTTGCTCGGCCAGGGCGGCTTCGGCGAGGTGTGGCGGGCCGAGGACAGCCGGGTGGGCCGCCAGGTCGCCGTCAAGATCGGATATCCGCAGACGCCCGAGGAGACCCGCCGGTTCGAGCGGGAGGCCAGCCTGGCGGGGAACCTCGCGCATCCCAACATCGCCACCGTCCACGACTTCGGGCGTACGGAACGGGCCGGGCGCAGTGCCGTCTTCCTCGTCATGGAGCTGCTCCAGGGCCGCAGCCTGGCCGAGGTCCTGGAGGCCGGCGTACCGCCGCTCGCGGACGCGCTGGACTGGGCCGCGCGGATCGCGGACGCGCTCGGGGCCGCCCACGACGCCGGAATCGTCCACCGGGACATCAAGCCGGCCAACGTGATGGTCACCGGGAGCGGGGTGACGAAGGTCCTCGACTTCGGCATCGCCAAGGCCCGGGGCGGACCCGGTACGGAGCTGACGGCCACCGGCATGATCATCGGCTCGTTCCCGTACATGGCACCCGAGCGGTGGACCGGGGGAGCGGACGGCGTGCCCGTCGACGGCCGGGCCGACCTGTACGCCCTGGGCTGCGTCCTCATGGAGCTGCTGACCGGCGCCCGCCCGTTCCCCGCCCGGGAGATGCACGAGCTGCTCGCCCAGCACCTCACGACGCAGCCGCCCGCACCCGGTTCCCTGCGGGCGGGGCTGCCGGCCGCGCTGGACTCCCTCGTGCTCGACCTGCTCGCCAAGGACCCTCGCGAGCGCCCCGAGAGCGCGGGCGAGGTGTCCCGTCGGCTGGCGGAGATCGCCCGGGGTGGGACGGCCGACTCCGGCAGCGCCGACGCCCTGCCGGTGACCGCGCCCGTGACCGCGCCGGTGGCTGCCTGGCCGGCTCCGCCGTCGTACTCCCCCACCGTGCACACCGAGGCCGGCGATCCGGTCCGCACCATGCTGGGGCGCAGGCTGACGCAGCTGCTGGAGGACGCACCGGCCGACGTCGTGGAACGGCTCGGGATGCTGACCTCGGACCTGGCCGAGGAGCTCGGCGCGCAGGACCCGCTCACGATGCGCGCCGCGTACCACCACGCGATGCGCGTCCGGGGGCGGTCCGTCACGGAGCTGGAGCGCATCCTGCCCAGGATGGTGCGGGTCCTGGGACTTGAGCACCCGGACACGATCACCGCGCGTGCCACGTACGTCGGCGAGGCCGCCGCCTTCGGGCCCGGCGACGGCCGCCGGCACGAGGAGGAGCTGCGCGAGATCATCGGGCAGGCGACGCGGGTGTTCGGCGCGCACGCCACCGTCACGCTGACCGCCCGCTACCACCTGGCCTCGGCCATGCACCGGGGTTCCCGCGACCGCGACGGCCAGTGGGACGCGCGCACCCGTGAGCGGGCGGAGAGCGAGCGGGCCTGGCTGGGGCCGCTGCTGCCCGACCTGGAATGGGCGCTGAGCGCCGACAGTCCGGTCCTGCTGGACGTACGGCGCCGGCTGGCGCACGACGCCTGGCTGCTCGGTGACTTCGCCGCCGCCGCGCCGCTGTACTGGCGGCTCTTCCCGGACCTCGCCGAACTCGCGGAGCACGGCGACCCGGAGGTGGCCCACCGCGTGCTGCGCAGCATCGGCGAGGCGGGCGATCCCGCGAGCGCGCTGGCGCACATGAACCTGCTGCTGCACCGGCTCCCCTTCCTCGCGGGCAGCCGCTGGCTGGCCCAGGAGGTGTCCGAGACCCGGACGGAGTTCCGGCGGGCGGTGCGCGAGCAGCGCCGAGCCGACGGGGGCGGCGGCCTGTCCCGCCTGTTCGGCCGCTGAGCGTCCCGGGTACGCGGGTGCGGCTACAAGCCCGGGGCTCCGCCCCGCACCCCGCGCCTCAAACGCCGGCGGGGCTGGATGTGGCTGATGCCGCCTGCCCGGCGGAGCTGGATTGCCCGCAGGGCAATTCCAGCCTCGCCGGCGTTTGAGGCGCGGGGTCTGGGGCGGAGCCCCAGGTCTTTTCAGCCTCGCCGGCGTTTGAGGCGCGGGGTCTGGGGCGGAGCCCCGGGTCTTTTCAGCCTCGCCGGCGTTTGAGGCGCGGGGGCTCGGGGGCAGGGCCCCCGCAATGGCGCCGCACCGGACCACGGGACCCGCCATGGACCGCTACTCAGCGGTAAGGCAGCATGGGCCGACCAGCCGCAGCTCAGGAGGAACCCATGGCCGCCACCCCCAAGCCGGAGACCCTCGCCGCCTTCGAGGCCGCCAAGGGGTTCATGCCCGTAAGGGAAGGGCTCGCCCTGTACGAGGCCGCCACCGCCGCGGCGACGCTCGGGCTGCCGCTGCTGGAGGTCGGGACGTACTGCGGGCGCTCCACCATCCTGCTGGCCGACGCCGCCCGTGAGGCCGGCGTCGCCGCGATCACCGTGGACCACCACCGCGGCAGCGAGGAGCAGCAGCCCGGCTGGGAGTACCACGACCCGACGGTCGTGGACCCGGAGATCGGCCTGATGGACACCCTGCCCACCTTCCGCCGCACCCTCCACAAGGCCGGGCTGGAGGACCACGTGATCGCGATCGTCGGCCGCTCCCCGCAGGTCGCCGCCACCTGGGGCGGCAAGCTCGGCCTGGTCTTCATCGACGGCGGCCACACCGACGAGCACGCCACCGGCGACTACGAGGGCTGGGCCCCGCACGTCGCCGAGGGCGGGACGCTCGTCATCCACGACGTGTTCCCGGACCCAGCCGACGGCGGCCAGGCCCCGTACCGGATCTACCTGCGCGCCCTCGCCTCCGGCGCCTTCGAGGAGATCTCGGTGACCGACTCCCTGCGCGTGCTGCGCCGCCGTTAGCCCGCGGCGCGAAGCCGGCCCCCGGGACGCCCCCGACCCGCTCGCCCCGGACCGGCAGGGGCTCCGTCCCCGGACTGGGCTCCGTCCCAGGATCGGCAGGGGCTCCGTCCCTGGACCGGCGGAGGCTCCGTCCTCGGACCCCCGCGCCTCGCACTCCCCCGGCCACCGCTGGGGCGTGCCCCTAGCGGAGCTTGAGGGCCGCCCGGACCCACCCCCGGCGCTTAACCGACAATCGCACCGCGCCCTCGGATGGCCCAGGGTCCGTCCGGCCCGGGGGACCCCGGTCTAGCATCGCGGCGTGCGCTACCACGACACTCCCCCGCCCTCCGGGTCCGCCTCGCCGGCCCCCTCCGACCGGCCCTGGTTCACCCGGCGCTCCACCCACGTCGTCGCGGTCGCGGCGCTGGCACCGGCCTGCCTGGCGGCCTGGCTGCTGACCCAGGTCCTGACCGGGGCCGGGACCGCGGCCGGGCACGACGCGAAGCCCGGCACCACCCCGGGCACCACCCCGAGCGGGAGCCCGAGCGGGAGCCCGAGCCCCGTCGCGCCCGCCGCCCCGGCCAAGGCCCTGGCCGGCCGGACCGTCGTCATCGACCCCGGCCACAACACGGGCAACTTCAAGCACACCGACGAGATCAACAAGCGGGTGGACATCGGCACCGGCCTCAAGGAGTGCGACACCACCGGCACCACCACCAACTCCGGTTACATGGAGGCGGAGTTCACCCTCGACGTCTCCGTGCGCCTGCGGGCCGTCCTGGAGGCCCAGGGCGCGAAGGTCGTGCTCACGCACGAGGCCGACCGCCCCTGGGGCCCCTGCATCAACGAGCGCGCCCGCATCGGCAACGAAGCCAAGGCCGACGCCGTGGTCTCCGTCCACGCCGACGGCGTCTCCGCGGGCAACCGCGGCTTCCACCTCATCCTCCCCGCCAAGGTCAAGGGCGGCGCCGCCGACACCGCGGCGATCGTCGAACCCTCCCGGCGGCTCGGCGAGCGGATCGCCGGCAACTTCGCCCGGACCACCGGATCGGCGCCCGCCAACTACCTCGGCGGCGGTACCGGCTTGGTCGTCCGCGACGACCTCGGCGGACTGAACCTGTCAACCCGGCCCAAGGTGTTCATCGAATGCGGCAACATGCGTGACGCCAAGGACGCGGCGCAGCTGACGAGTCCGGAGTGGCGGCAGAAGGCGGCCCAGGGCATCGCGGACGGCATCGTAGGGTTCCTCGGCGGGTAGTCCCACCGGAGGTCCCGCCGGGACTGCTCGCAGCCCCGATCCTCTCGGTCGCGCGAGACCTCCGTACCATGGTGCCGCCCGCCCGCTCCCAGGCAAGCTCTGCGACCGCGGTACCACGAGACGACCGAGACCGAGAAGGACACCTAAGACGTGAACATCCGCTCCCTCACTCGAGGCGACGGCGTGGTGATCGGAGCAGCGGCGCTGCTGTTCATCGCCTCGTTCCTCGATTTCTACTCCACCACCGGTGGCGACCTCCCGAGCGCATGGGACACCGACGCCTACCGCCTGGTGCTCCCCAGCGTCTTCCTGCTCGGCTTCATCGCCGCCGGCCTGCTGATCGCCGGCCGCTTCCAGCCCGAGACCCGCAAGGTCCTGGGCCTCCCCATGGCGGCCTGGGGCACCGTGCTCGCCGTGTCGGCCGCCTGGTCCGCGCTGTGGGCCCTGATCACCTGCCCGAGCACGATCGACCTCGGCGCGGGCGCCATCCTCGCCTTCCTCGCCACCCTGGCCCTGGCCGGCGTGGCCGTGGCCGGCGCGAAGGTCCCGGCGCTGGCCGGCCAGCTGGTGCCGGAGCCGAAGCCCGCCGCCGTCCCGCCGTACGGGGGCCAGCCCCAGCCGGGTGCCGGTTACGGCTACCCGGGCGGCCAGCAGCAGCCGTACGGCTCCACCCCGCAGCCGGTCCCGCCGTACGGCGGCACGCCGACCCCGGCCCCGGCTCCGCAGGACAACGCCCAGCACACCCCGGCTCCGGCGCCCGCCCCGGCGGGCGACTTCACCCCGTTCTGGTTCGCCGTTCCGGTGGCCCGCCCCCTCTTCCCCGAGGACGGCTCCCCCACCCCGATCGCCGAACTCGCCCCGGGCACCTGGTACCTGGCCGTCGAGCAGCGTGACGCCGCCACCCTGATCGCCCAGACCCAGGACGGCCGCCGCGGCGTCCTGAACGACACCTCGGGCATCCAGCGCGGCTGATCCCCCGCTCCGCCCGGCCGACGGCCCCCCGCCCTTCCGGGCGGGGGGCCGTTGCCCTACAGTCACCTGACGCATCGTCAGAAATGACTGCCGGCATCGCGGAGGGACCGTACATGCGCCTCGGACTCGCACTCGGCTACTGGGGCCGCGGCCCCCACCCGGACCACCTCGCCCTCGCCACCGAGGCGGAGAACCTCGGCTACGACTCGGTGTGGACCGCCGAGGCCTGGGGCTCGGACGCCTTCACCCCGCTCACCTGGATCGCCGCGCACACCTCCCGGATCCGCCTCGGCACGGCCATCGCGCAGATGGCGGCGCGCACCCCCACCGCGACCGCCATGCACGCCCTCACCCTGGACCACCTCTCCGGCGGCCGGATGATGCTGGGCCTGGGCCTGTCCGGACCGCAGGTGGTCGAGGGCTGGTACGGGCGCCCGTTCCCCGCGAGCCCGCTCACCGCGACCCGCGAGTACGTCGACGTCATCCGGCAAGTGCTGCGCCGCGAGGGCCCGGTCGCGCTGGAGGGCCGCTTCCACCAGCACCCGTACCGGGGCGGGGACGGCACCGGCATCGGCAAGCCGCTGAAGCCGATCACCCATCCGCTGCGCGCGGACCTGCCGGTCCTGCTGGGCGCGGAGGGGCCGAAGAACATCGCCCAGACGACGCGGATCGCGGACGGCTGGCTCCCCCTGTACTGGTCGCCGGCCCGCACCGACGTCTACCGGGCCTCGCTGGCCGACCTCCCCGAAGGGTTCATGATCGCGCCGATGGCTCGGGCCAGGGTCTGCGACGACGTCGCCGAGGGGCTGCTTCCGGTCAAGGCGATGCTCGGCTTCTACATCGGCGGCATGGGCCACGCGGCCCGCAACTTCCACGCCGACCTGATGGCCCGGATGGGGTACGAGGAGGAGGCCCGCCGCATCCGGGAACTGTTCCTCGCCGGACGCAGGGAGGAGGCGGTCCTCGCCGTCCCGGACGCGTTCGCGGACGAGATCTCGCTGGTGGGCCCGCGGGAGCGGATCGCGGAGCGGCTGGAGCTGTGGCGCAAGGGCCCGGTCACGGACCTGCTCGTGACGGCCCCGGACCCGCACACCCTGCGCGTCCTGGCGGAGCTCAACACCTAGGATCCGACGCTCCGATATGACCATCGGAAGTGACAGCGACTGTCCGAAAGTGGATGATGATCGTTGCCGCTACGGGTTTCGCGAGTGCCCGACTGCCGCCGGGGGGAACTGGCCGCATTGACAGGTCGCGAAGCGCCGCGCCCGTGGCGACCCACGCCATCCTCTGCTCGAAGGAACACTCCTGGTGCGTCCCACTCGTGCGACGGTCCTGCTGACCGCGGGTCTCGTCTCCCTTCTCGGCCTGCCGGCCACCGCGGCCGCCGCCGACATCCCGACCTACCTCTACGTGAACCATGCCGCGCACTCCGGCTGCTCGGACAGCGGCCCCGGTTCGGGCAGCACTCCCTTCTGCACGATCTCGGCCGCGGCCAAGACCGTACAGCCGGGCCAGACCGTGCTCATCGTGCCGGGAACGCCCTACGACGAGGCCGTCACCATCAATCGGCCCGGGCAGCCGGGCAAGCCGATCACGTTCATGTCCGAAGGGATGGAAGCCCTCCCGAAGTTCAAGCTGGCGCCGGGCAAGGCCCTGACCATCAACGGCACCTCCCACGTGACGGTCATCGGGCTGGACGCCCCGGCCGGCGTCCGGGTCACCGGTTCCACCGACATCGAGCTCCGCGGGATCGCCGTCACCGGCAACCCCGACTCCGTCACGGTCGACGGGGGGAGCGCGAACGTACGCCTCAAGCACAGCAAGCTGAGCACGTCCGTCCGGGTCGAGAGCGCGCGCGACGTCGTACTGAGCCGCAACGAGATCCAGGGCTACGTCCACCCGGCGGTCATCGCGTGGGACGCGACCGGCCTGGTCGTCACCAACAACACCATCCGCCGCGACTGCGAGGCGGGCATCAAGCTCACCGGCGGCTCCACCGGCTCCGCCCTGTTCAACAACGTGGTCCACACCGACTTCGAGGCCGGATGCGGGGACCCCGGTCCGCGCTACGGCATCGAGGTGGCGCAGACCTCGGCCGCCGACACCCGCGCCGACTACAACCTGATCACCGGCCCCTTCACCGCCGACCGGGTGGCCTACAAGTGGGCCGGCACCACCTACCCGGACCAGGCGGCCTTCCACGCCGGCACCGGCCAGGGCGCGCACGACATCCTGACGCCGTCGGCGCAGGGCGTCGGCGCCGTGGACGGCTCCCCCACGGTCGACTCCGCGGACGCGACGGCGCCGGGCGTCCTGCTCACCGACTACTTCGGCCGGCAGATCGGGGACGACCCGCGCGTACCCAACACCGGTAAGGACGGCGGCTACCTCGACCGCGGTGCCTTCGAACTGTACGACGACCTGCGCGGCGTCCGGGCGGAGCTCGAACCGGGCTCGGCCCCGGCCGGCACCACGTTCAAGGTGAAGGCCACCGCGGACAGCCGCTGGCTCGCCGCGCTCACCTACGAGTACGACTTCGGCGACGGCACCGCCCCGGTCGTCACCCAGGCCGCCACCGCCGAGCACGTGTACGGCAAGCCGTGCGAGTGCACGGTCAAGGTGACGGCGTCCAACCTCGTCAGGCAGGAGGTCTTCACCTACGTGACGGCCAAGGTGACCGCGGCCGGCTCGCTGACCACGGCCTTCACCACCAGGCCGTACCTGCCGAACCCGGACGACCAGAGTGTGTTCGTGGCTCCGCTGGCCATCGAGGTCGACCCACGGACCTCCGCCACGCCGTGGCCGATCGTGCGGATGGACGTGGACTACGGTGACGGTGCCAAGGAGGTCAGCGACCCGATAATCATCACCCGCCACGCCTACAAGCAGCCCGGCACGTACAAGGTGACGGTGACCCTCCAGGACGCCAAGGGCGCCACGTCCACGGCCGAGCGGACCGTGCAGGTCGGCTACACCCCGGCCGGTTACGTCCCCGTCGCCCCGTCCCGCGTACTGGACACCCGCACCACCAACGCGCCCGTCCAGGGCGGCACCGCCACCCCGATCATCCTGCCGGTCGCCCACTACAGCTGGGGCCCGAGCCACACGGCCGGCGCGTCCGCGGCGGTCCTGAACGTGACGGTCACCGGCGCCACCGAGGACACCCACCTCGGCGTCTGGCCCTCCGGCCAGCCGCGCCCGGTCACCTCGAACGTCAACGTCAAGGCGGGCGGCACCTCGTCCAACACCGTCACCGTCCCGATCGGCGCCGACGGCAAGGTCTCCGCGCAGCTCAACTCGGGCAAGGCCGCGCTGATCGTCGACTTCGTCGGCTACTACCAGCCGAACACCGGGCAGCGCTTCTCGCCGCTCGCCCCGACCCGCGTCGTCGACACCCGGATCACGGGCGGCGCCCTCGGCGGCGGCCGGACCCGCACCGTCAAGGTCGCCGGGGTCAACGGCATCCCCGCCGACGCCACCGCGGTCGCGCTCAACCTGACCGGCACGGGCGCGACGGAGAACGGCCACGTCATCGCCTACCCGGACCCGGCCAAGCGACCCACCACCTCGAACCTCAACCTCGAACCCGGCAAGGACAAGTCCAACCAGGCCATCGTCCCCGTCGGCCCGAACGGGACCATCACCCTGTTCACCAACACCGGCTCCACCCACCTGATCCTGGACGCGGTCGGCTACTACGCCAAGGACGGCAAGGCCCTCTTCACCCCCGCCGTCCCCCAGCGCCTCGCCGACACCCGCACTACCGGCAAGCTGAACCCCGGCGCGACCACCACCGTCACCGGGATCCCGGCGAACGCGCTCGGCGCAGCCCTGAACGTCACCGCCACCGACACCTCCGGGCCCGGCTTCCTCACGGTCTACGGGCACGGCGGCACGCGGCCCGAGGCCAGCAGCCTCAACACCCGCCCCGGTGAGACCGTGCCCAACCACGTCACCACCCCCGTCGCCGACGGCCGCGTCAGCATCAGCAACAGCTACGGCGGCAGCACCCACGTGATCACCGACCTCTTCGGCTACTTCACCCAGGGCTGACCCCACCCGCAGAACACTGGAGCCCCGGCCACCGCGACACGCGGCGACCGGGGCTCCCGGCTGTGAACGGGGTCTCAGGAGTGCTTCTCAGGAGTCCTTCCCGGGACCCTGCACGATGGCCGCCAGCAGCTCGCGCAGGTCCAGCGCCATGACGGCGATCTCGATGCTCCCGCCGCCCTCGTAGGCGCAGGTGACGATCCGCGAGCCGGGGTTGATGGACATGCCCTCCTTCACGGAGGGGGCCCGTACCTCGGTGGCACGGGCGCCGGGCAGCGGCACGGGCTCGCCGCGCTGCGGGACCCAGCGGGCCGCGCCCTCGTCGGCGTACACCCGGCCCGGCCGCCAGCGGCCCTCGCCGGCCGGCCTGCGGGCCATGCCGGGGATCCCGGGCACGGGCCCGGCGGCCGTCCGCGCGAGGTGCTTGCGCCGCAGGAGCCAGCCGGCTCCGACGGCGGCGAGGACGGCCACCACGATCTCGATCACGCGACCATTGAAACAGGCCGCAGGGGCCGGGTCGTGACCTGTTCGCTCCTATCCGCCCAGCTGGGAGACGCTCGGGACCTTGTCGGTCACCTCGGCGCCCGCGCTCTTGCCGGCTTCCTTGACCCCGTTGATGACGTTGCCGAAGGAGTCGATGTCGGCGTCACCGGCATCGCCCTTGCGGAGCTTGCTGCCGAGACCCTTGAGGGACTCGATGCCCGCCGTCAGCGGGACGAGCGCCTTCGACAGCAGCGGGTCGCCCTTGGCGTTGTCGGCGGCCGCCTTCAGCCGGTTGTACGCGAAGGCACCCGCGAGGCCGGCCTTGATGAGCGCGAACGTACGGCCCTTCGCGCCCTTCTTGAACTTGCCGGCACGGTACGGCTTGATGATCCATTGGTACGTCGCCCCGGCCGCGAGGCCCGCGTTGGCGACGAAGCGCGCCTTGGCGAACTTCTGCTTCTCGGCGGAGGTGGTGGGCGAGGGTGTCGGGGCGGCCAGCTCATCGGCTTCGACGGCGGCCGGCTCGGCGGCCGCCAGGGCGGCCAGCTCGCCCATGGAGGCGGCCGAGAGCTCCTCCTGCCGACCCCTGTCGCCACCGCCGTCGCCGCATGCGGTGGCGCCGGCCAGCAGCGCGGTGGACAGGACCACCGCCATCAGGGCACGGCGGATTCGGACGGTCGTGGGTACGGACACGGTTTCCTCCGGGGAGTGGGGTGTCCCTCGCAGCCTCGCCCGGGCCCCGGGGCTGCGCCACTTGGGGGACCCGTTCGGGTTTGCGGCGCGTCCGCGCGGCAAGACGCGTGACATGCGCACACACACCCGAGTACACGCCCGAGGAAGCAGTCAGGCAGGCCGGGCCGTCGCACTGGTGGCGGACGTGCTCGCCTTCGTGATCGTCCTGTGGATCCTGCTGTACCTGCTGGACGCCAACCGCGGCAACGAGCTGGTGGAGTTCGTGCACGACACGGCCTCCTGGCTGGCCGGCTGGTCCTACGACCTGTTCACCTTCAGCCGCGAATGGGTCCAGGTCGTCATCGGCTACGGCCTGGCCGCGGTCGTCTACGTCCTCGTCGGACACGCCGTCGCCGGCTGGCTGTACCGCCGCTGACGTCCGACGAAGGGGCCTTCCCCCACCGCACGGTGGAAGAAGGCCCCTTGTCCACACCTCAACGGCAGCAGTCGGGCTCCAGCCCGGCCGGGAGCGAGGTCCCGCCGAACACCTCGGTGGTGGCCTCGTCGCCGCCGAGCGCCGCGACGGCGAGCAGCAGCGACCCGGCGGTCCAGGTGGTCTGCTCGACCGGCCACACCGCCTCGTCCTGGAACACGTACCCCGTCCAGTACATGCCGTTGTCGGCGCGCAGGTGCGTGATCGAGCGCAGGATCTCCAGCGCCCGGTCCGACTCCCCCGTCGCCCACAGCGCGAGCGCCAGCTCGCAGGACTCGCCGCCCGTCACCCACGGGTTCGGCAGGACGCAGCGCACGCCCAGGTCCGCGACGACGAACTCGTCCCAGCGCTCCTCGATGCGCGCCTTGGCCTCGGGGCCGGTCAGGGCCCCGCCGAGGACCGGGTAGTACCAGTCCATCGAGTAGTGGTTCTTGTCGAGGAACCGCTCGGGGTGGCGGCGTATGGCATGGCGCAGGGCGCCGGCCGCGAGCTCCCAGTCGGGCTGCGGCTCCTCGCGGTGCTCGGCGATGGCCAGCGCGCAGCGCAGGGCCTGGTGGATGGAGGAGGAGCCGGTCAGCAGGGCGTCCGTGACGGGCGTGCCGTCCGCCTCCCGCTTCCAGCCGATCTCGCCGCCGGGCTGCTGGAGCGAGAGCACGCACTCCACGGCCGCGTAGACGGCGGGCCACATCCGGTCGAGGAAGGCGTCGTCGCCGGTGGACAGGTAGTGGTGCCAGACGCCGACGGCTATGTACGCCGTGAAGTTGCTCTCCCGGCTCGCGTCCTGCGGCTCGGCGGTGTCCACCCCGTCCGGCCGGTCGGCGTAGGCCGCGTACCAGGAGCCGTCCTGGTTCTGGTGGGCGGCGAGCCACTCGTACGCCTTCTCGGCGGCCTCGTGCTCGCCGGCCGCGTCCAGCGCCATCGCGGCCTCGGTGTGGTCCCACGGGTCCAGGTGGTGCCCGCGGAACCACGGGATGGCCCCGTCCGTCCGCTGCGCGGCGAGGATGCCGGCGACGGTCTCGGCGGCCTGCTCGGCGGTCAGTACGCCGTCCAGGACGAGGTGTTCGGGTGCGGTGCGCCCGGGCGAGGTCACTGTGCGGCGCCGACGGGGTGGGGGTACCCCCCGCGAAGCGAGGGGGAGTGCGGCTTGGTCGCGTACGCCACGAAGCTCTTGCCGATGACCGGGTTGAGGGCCTGCTCCGCGAGGCGGGTGAGCGCGGGCTTCTTCATGATGTCCCAGACCAGGAGCTTGTGGTACGCCTTGACGGGCAGCGCCTTGTCGTTGTCGACGCCGAAGGCGCACTTGAGCCACCAGTACGGGGAGTGCAGCCCGTGCGCGTGGTGCGTGCCGTACGGCTTGAGGCCCGCGGCCTCCATCTTGCCGAGCAGCTCGTCCGCCTTGTAGATGCGGATGTGGCCGCCCTCGACCTCGTGGTAGGCGTCGGAGAGAGCCCAGCAGATCTTCTCGGGGCCGTAGCGCGGCACGGTGACGGCGATGCGTCCGCCGGGCTTGAGCACGCGGACCATCTCGGCGAGGACGCCCTTGTCGTCGGGGATGTGCTCCATCACCTCGGAGATGATGACGACGTCGAAGGACTCGTCGGGGAAGGGCAGCGCGAGCGCGTCGCCCTCCATGGCGGTGGCGGTGGCGCCGGCCGGGGCCTCGCCGGCCTCCTTCATGGCGGCGAACCACTTGGCGACCTCGCGGATCTCCTCGCCGTTGCGGTCGACGGCGACCACCTGGGCGCCTCTCCGGTAGCACTCGAAGGCGTGCCGGCCTGCGCCGCAGCCCAGATCGAGCACGCGGTCGCCTGCGGCGAGCGGGAACCGGGAGAAATCGACGGTCAGCACGGGGTCCTGCCTTCGCGGTCGCGGGGGTGGAGGGGGTGGGGGTGGTTCATGGAGGGACGTGGAGGGTCAGCGCGCCCGGCGGGTACGGCCGGCGGCCTGTTCGATGGCGGCCCGGTAGTGCGCGGCGGTGCCCTCGGCGGCCTTGGCCCAGGTGAAGCGGGTCAGGACCCGTTCGCGCCCGGCGGCGCCGAGGCGGGCCCGCAGCTCCGGGTCGCCCAGCATCCGGCCCAGCGCGCCGGCCAGCGCGCCCGCGTCGCCCGGGGGCACCGCGAGGCAGGTCTCGCCGTCGGGGCCGGAGACTTCGGGGATCGCGCCGCCGGTGGTGGCGACGAGGGGGGTGCCGGTGGCCATGGCCTCGGCCGCGGGGAGCGAGAAGCCCTCGTAGAGGGAGGGCACGCAGGCGACCTGGGCGCTGCGGACGAGGTCGACGAGTTCGGCGTCGGTGATGCCCTTGACGAAGCGGACGGCGTCCTGGAGCCCGTACGTCTCGATGGCGCGGGCGACCGGCCCCTTCTCGGCGCGCTTGCCGACGACGACGAGGTGGGCGTCGGGCTGCTCGGTACGCAGCTTCGCGAGCGCCTCGACGAGGTGGACGAGCCCCTTGAGCGGGACGTCGGCGCTTGAGGTGGTGACGATGCGGCCCGGGACCTCGGCCACGGAGGGGTCCGGCGACCACAGGTCGGTGTCGGCGCCGATGTGCACGACGTGGATGCGGCCGTCCTGGACGCCGAGGTGCTGGGCGATCTCCTGCTTGGAGGAGCCGGAGACGGTGAGCACGGAGGGCAGGCGCCGGGCGACGCGGCCCTGCATGCGCGTGAAGGCGTACCAACGCCGTACGGAGGCCCGCTTCTTGCGGTCCTTGGCGGCGGCGAGGTCGAGCTGCCGGTCCACGGTGATGGGGTGGTGGATCGTGGTCACCAGGGGTGCGCCGAGGTCCGCCAGCAGTCCGTATCCCAGGGTCTGGTTGTCGTGGATGACGTCGAACTCGCCGGCGCGGGCGGCGAGATGGCGCCGGGCCCGCAGGGAGAAGGTCAGCGGCTCGGGGAAGCCGCCGGTCCACATGGTGGCGACCTCCAGCGCGTCGATCCAGTCCCGGTACTCGTCGCGCTTGGGAGTGCGGAAGGGGTCGGGATGCCGGTAGAGGTCGAGGCTCGGGAGCTCGGTGAGCGTGGCCCCCGTGTCGAGCACCGGGTAGGGCTGCGCGCCGATGACCTCGACGGAGTGCCCCAGGCGTACGAGCTCGCGCGAGAGGTGGCGGACGTAGACGCCCTGACCACCGCAGAACGGGTTCCCCTTATAGGTGAGGAGCGCGATGCGCAGCGGGCGGTCGCCGTCGGTGGCGGAACCCGGGAAAGGGCTCGTCACCATGGCCTCAGCGGTCACTCCTGGCCCCCTTCATACCCTGCACTTTCGCCGGAGCGTAACCGCTCGGATAATGTAGAACAAGTTTCAGACTTGATCCGTTGAGACCATTGAATCTACCGGCCGGAAACCACACCGTAAGAGGCGGAGCAGGTGATTCGCGCCACGGCTTCGGCGCCTGACATGCTGGCTCCGGATCAGCCCCGCAACGACTCGGAACGGGACACATGACAGCGGAAGCGAAGGCCGCCCACACCTCGGCGTCCCCTCCCCTGACGGAGCGCCAGGAGGCGCGCCGCCGCCGGATCCTGCACGCCAGCGCCCAGCTGGCGAGCCGGGGCGGCTTCGACGCCGTCCAGATGCGCGAGGTCGCCGAGTCGTCCAGCGTCGCGCTGGGCACTCTGTACCGGTACTTCCCGTCCAAGGTGCACCTGCTGGTGGCCACCATGCAGGACCAGCTCCAGCACATGCACACCACGCTGCGCAAGCACCCCCCGGCCGGGGACGACCCGGCGGCGCGGGTCGCGGAGACGCTGATGCGGGCCTTCCGGGCGCTCCAGCGGGAACCGCACCTCGCGGACGCGATGGTGCGGGCGCTGACCTTCGCGGACCGCAGCGTGAGCCCCGAGGTGGACACGGTGTCGCGGCTGACCACGGCGATCATCCTGGATGCGATGGGCCTGGAGGCCCCGCCGACGGCGGAACAGCTCTCGGCGGTCCGGGTCATCGAGCACACCTGGCACTCGGCGCTGATCACCTGGCTGTCGGGCCGCGCCTCGATCGCGCAGGTCAAGATCGACATCGAGACGGTCTGCCGCCTGATCGACCTGACGGCCCCCGAAAAGGCCTGATCCCGACCGTCGATGGCGGGGCGAGCCTCGGTCCGGGCGCGGCGGATCGCCGGGCGGGGCTTCGGGGGCGGGAGCCGCTCTGGGCGGCATGAGGGTCTCCGTGGCCGGCGCCGCCGGGTCGTCCCCGGCCGGCGGGCCCCGGCGACGGGGCCCGCCGGGCGCGCCCCGCTACTCCTCCGGCGGGAAGACCGGCTCGCCCGTGGCGGCCAGGGTGATCATGATGGCCTCCACCGGGCAGCCCTCCGCCGCCGTCAGGACCGGCTCGTTCGCGTCCGTTTCCGGGGTGCGCGGGTGCGACTGCCGGGCGGAGTCGAGGGCGAAGCCCTCCGGGGCGTGGTTCACGCACATGCCCGAGCCGATGCAGACCCCCCGGTCCACCTCGACCTGCCAGCGGTCACCCATCAGGCACCCGCCTCATAGCCCGCCGGCAGGTGGATCATCTTGTGCTCCAGGTACTCGCCGAGGCCCTCCGGCCCGAACTCCCGGCCCACGCCGCTGTTCTTGTAGCCGCCGAACGGGCCGAGCATGTCCAGGCTGAAGGTGTTCACGTTGAAGGTGCCCGTCCGGACCTGACGGCCGAAGTCGATGCCGTGCTCGACGTCGGCCGTCCAGACGCTGCCGCTCAGGCCGAACTCCGAGTCGTTGGCCACCCGTACCGCCTCCGCCTCGTCCCCGTACGGGATCAGGCAGACGACCGGGCCGAAGATCTCCTCGCGCGCGATCCGCATGGAGTTGTCCACGTCGCCGAAGAGGGTGGGCTCCACGTACCAGCCCCGCTCCAGGCCCGCCGGCCGGCCGCCGCCCGCCAGGACCTTCGCGCCCTCCTCCTGGCCGATCCGGATGTAGTCGAGGGACCGCTGCTGCTGCCGCCGCGCGACCAGCGGCCCGAGCTGGGTCGCCGGGTCCAGCGGGTCGCCGACCACCAGGGCCCCGGCCGCGGCCGCGAGGGCCTCGGCCACCTCCTCGTACCGGCTGCGCGGCGCGAGCACACGGGTCTGGGCCACGCACGCCTGGCCGTTGTTCATCCAGGCCGCGGGCACGATCCCGGCGATGGTGGTGTCCAGGTCGGCGTCCGGCAGGATCACCGCGGCCGACTTGCCGCCGAGTTCGAGGGTGACCCGGGTCAGGTTGCGCGCGGCGACCTCCATCACGCGCTTGCCCGCGGCGACCGAGCCGGTGAAGGCGACCTTGTCGATGCCGGGGTGGCCGACCAGGTACTCGCTGACCTCCCGGTCGGCGGGCAGGATCGACAGCACGCCCTCCGGCACCCCGGCCTCGCGCGCGATGTCGGCGAGGATGTACGAGTCGAGCGGGGACTCCGGGGACGGCTTGAGGATCACCGTCGAGCCGGTGAGCAGCGCGGGCGCGAGCTTGGCGGCGGCCACGAACTGCGGCACGTTCCACGGGATGACGGCCGCGACGACCCCGACCGGCTCGCGGCGCACCAGGATCGGGCCGAGGACGCCCTGGCGGTGCTCCTCGTACGGATAGGCGCGCGCGACGGTGATCGCGGCGTCGTAGACCATCATCGGGCCGAGCGCCTGGGCGAGGACGCTCCAGGAGTACGGGGATCCGTTCTGCGAGCTGATCGAACGGGCGATCTCCTCGTGCCGGACGGCTATGGCGTCCTTGATCCGGGAGACGACGGCGACGCGTTCGTCGAGCGACATCCGCGGCCAGGGCCCCTCGTCGAACGCCTTGCGCGCGGCGGCGACCGCCCGGTCGACGTCGGCCTTCGAGGCGTGCGGGACGGAGCCGATGACCTGCTCGGTGTGGGGGGAGACGACCTGGATCGTGTCGCTGCCCAGCGGATCCGTCCACTCCCCGCCGATGAACAGTTGTCCGTGTTCCACGAGCTCGGTCATGGCTGATGCCTCCTGCGGCTTGGCGTTCCAGAACTGATACCAGTTCTAGTTGGAGGAGTCCACGGCCAGGACGGAACAGCCCGGAAGATCCAACGACTAGTCAGAAAGGGCTGGAGGTGGTCGACTTGGGCTACTACTGAAACAAGTTCTCGTTCGGTTCGGGTTCGGTTCGGGTTCGGTTCAAGGACTGGGGGTCTCATGTCAGAGGACACGTCACAGGTGACCGACCACGGCGGAGGAGTGTGGGCGATCAAGGTCCCCATCCCCGACAACCCCCTCGGGCACACCCTCGTCCACGTCCTCGACACCGACCGCGGCCCGGTCCTCGTCGACACCGGCTGGGACGACCCCGAATCCTGGGACACCCTCGTCGCCGGCCTCGCCGCGCTCGGCATCGCCGTCGCCGACGTCCACGGCGTCGTCATCACCCACCACCACCCCGACCACCACGGCCTGTCCGGCCAGGTCCGCGCCGCGTCCGGCGCCTGGATCGCCATGCACGCCGCCGACACCGAGGTCGTCGTACGGACCCGGTCCGCCGAGCCGGGCGTCTGGTTCGACTACATGAGCGAGAAGCTCGCGGCCGCCGGAGCCCCCGAGGAGCACATCGCCCCGCTGCGCGCCGCCCGCGCCAGCGGCCGCATGCGGACCCTGCCCGGCCTGCGCGCGGCCGTCCCCGACCGGGAGATCGTCCCCGCCGAGCTGCTCCCCCTCGCCGGACGCCGGCTGCGCGCGATCTGGACCCCCGGCCACACCCCCGGCCACGTCTGCCTGCACCTGGAGGAACAGCACCCGGCGAACCTCCCCGGCAACGGCCGCCTCTTCTCCGGCGACCACCTGCTGCCCGGGATCTCCCCCCACATCGGCCTGTACGAGGCCCCGGAGGACACCCGCGTCACCGACCCCCTCGGGGACTACCTCGACTCCCTCGAACGCGTCGGGCGCCTGGGCCCGGCCGAGGTGCTCCCGGCCCACCAGCACGCCTTCACCGACGCCCCCGCCCGCGTACGGGAACTCCTCGACCACCACGAGGAACGGCTCACCGGGCTGTGGGCGCTGCTCGCCGAGCCGCTCACCCCGTGGGCGCTGGCGGAGCGGATGGAGTGGAACCGGCCCTGGGAGCAGATCCCGTACGGCTCCCGCAACATCGCCGTCTCGGAAGCGGAGGCCCACCTGCGGCGGCTGGTGAAGCAGGGCCGCGCGGAGGCGGTCCCGGGCACCGACCCGGTGACGTACCGCGCTGTGTAAGGGGTGCGGGCGGGCATCGCCCCCGGGCGAGCGGGTTACGGGCCGGTAGAGTGAACCCGTCGTCCACACCTCTGTACGGGGGGAAGCCGGTGCGAATCCGGCGCTGACCCGCAACCGTGACCCGCCCTCGGCACCGCCGCGGCGAGGAGCCGGAATGCCCCGTACAAGAGGTGCGCGGCTCGTGCCGCCGGGGCCCCCGGCGGCCGGCACCGTCGAGGTAAACGGAGCCGGAGCCCGGTGCCTGAGCGTGCCTGCCTCCAGCCCCCCAGCACGAGAGGCACCCCCGCCCCATGAACGTCCGCCGCAGCGCCGCCGCGCTCGCCGCCTCCGCCGTGCTCTGCGTGGGCGCCGCCCCCGCAGCCCTCGCCGACACCGCGCCGCCCGCCTCCCCGTCCGCGCCGCCGGTCATCCCCTCCGGGCTCTACGGCAAGAAGGACCCGGTGTACGACGGCGTGTGGCGCCAGTCCTTCGCGCTGCTCGCCCAGCACACGGTCGGCGTGAAGCCCGCCGCGCAGGCCGTGGACTGGCTGACCGGCCAGCAGTGCGCGAACGGCTCCTTCCCCGCCTTCCGCGCGGACACCGCCCAGGCGTGCGACGCCTCGACGTACATCGACTCCAACGCCACCGCGGCCGGCGTGCAGGCGCTGGCCGCGCTCGGCGGCCACGACGAGACGGTGAAGAAGGCCGTCGGCTGGCTGAAGTCCGTACAGAACGAGGACGGCGGCTGGAGCAACAACCCCGGCGGCGCCATGGACAGCGGTACGGACGCCAACTCGACCGGCATCGTGATCAGCGCCCTGGCCGCGGCCGGTGAGAAGCCGGCCGAGATCAGGTCGAAGGCGGGCAAGTCGCCGTACGAGGCGCTGCTCACCTTCCAGCTGGGCTGCTCCGCCGAGCCGGCCGCCGACCGGGGCGCCTTCGCGTTCCAGCCGCTCGACGGCAAGCTGCTCGCCAACGCCGACGCCACGGCCGCCGCCGCGCTGGCCGGCCTCGGCAAGGGCGCGGCCGTTCCGCCCGCCACGACGGACACCCCCGCGACGGCGCTCGCCTGCCCGGCCGGCTCCGCCGACCCGGTGGCCGCCGCCCAGGGCGCGGTCGGCTACCTGGCCGAGGCCCTCAAGAAGGACGGCCACCTCACGGCCTCGACCCCCGGCTCGGACCAGGCGACCGCGGACACCGGCAACACCGCCGACGCGGTGATCGCCCTGGCCGCGGCCGGGCACAAGCAGTCGGCGGCGGGCGCGCTGGAGTGGCTCAAGGCCAACTCCGCGGAGTGGTCGAAGGGCAGCCCGGCGGCCCTCGGCACGCTGATCCTCGCCGCGCACGCGACGGGCACCGACCCGAAGTCCTTCGGCGGCACCGACCTGGTGGCGGCGCTGAACGCGACGGGCCCGGCCCCGCAGGGCGCGGACACCTCCGCGACCACGGTGGACAGTGACGAGGACAAGCCCTCCGGCGGCCAGAGCATCTGGTGGATCATCGGCGCGGGCGGCGCGGCCGGCGTGGGCATCGGCATCCTGCTGAGCGGCCGCCGCAAGAAGAAGAACCAGCTCTGATGCCCCGCCGCCTCCTTCCTCTCGTTCTGGGCCTCACCCTCGTCCTGCTGGCCGCCGCCCCGGCACTGGCGTCGAGCTACCGCTACTGGTCGTTCTGGGACGGCGCGGGCGGCCGGTGGGCGTACGCCTCCGTGGGCCCCTCGACGGCCCGTCCGGCGGACGGCTCGGTGCAGGGCTTCCGCTTCGCGGTGAGCAAGGACGCGGCGGCCGAGGCGGCTCGGCCGCGGGCGGCGGCGGACTTCACGGCGATCTGCGCGGCGACCCCGCCGGCCGAGGGCAGGAAACGGGTGGCGCTCGTCATCGACTTCGGCGTCCCGGCGGACGCCCCGGCGGGCGACGCCCCGCCGCAGCCGGAACCGCGCACGGCCTGCGCCCAGGTGGCCCCGGAGGCCACGACGGCCGAGGCTCTGGCATCGGTCGCGAAGCCGCTGCGCTACAACAGCGCGGCCCTCCTGTGCGCGGTCTCGGGCTACCCGGCCCAGGGCTGCGGCGAGCCCCTGGCCGACGCCCCGGCCACCCCCGCGGCTACCGCGGCCACTCCCGAGAAGAAGGACGGCGGCCCGTCGGCGGGCCTCCTGGCCGGCATCGCGGCGGTGGCCGCCCTGTCCGCAGCCGCCCTCTGGCAGTCCCGCCGCCGCACCCGATGACATCCGACGACACGGGACCGGGTAACGGCGCGGCGGACGCCGACGGCGCCAAGCCCATCACCGCGCCCCCGGCGGCCGGACCGGCTCTCGGAGCAGAGCCGACCCCGCGCCCGCCCGGGGCGGCCCGGCCTCGCAACGGCGGGGCGGACGCCGACGGCGCCAAGCCCCTCACCGCGCCCCCGGCGGCCGGACCGGCTCTCGGCGCAGGGCCGACCCCGCGCCCGCCCGGGGCGGCCCGGCCTCGCAACGGCGGGGCGGACGCCGACGGCGGTCAGGCACCCACTGGGGCCAGCCGCACCCGGGGTGCGGGCCGCACGGGTGGTGCGGGTGGGTATCCCGCCCGGCCGGAGGCCGGGCGCGCGCCCACCGGAGCCGCACCCGGCGACGTGACCCCGGCCCGGCGGAGCCTGCCCTCGGCGCCGGATCCGGCGCACGGGTCCTCGTACAACCGCCGAAGGCGCTGGGAGGCTCCGCAGGCCCGCCGGGCCACGGCCCTGCACGCGGGAGCCTGGTGGCTCTGGGCCCTCGGCCTCGCCACGGCCGCCTCCCGCACCACGAACCCCCTCCTCCTCGGCCTGATCACCGGCGTCGCCGGCTACGTGGTCGCGGCCCGCCGCACCAGCGCCCCCTGGGCCCGTTCCTACGGGGCCTTCCTCAAGCTCGGTCTCGTCGTCATCGGCCTGCGCCTCCTCTTCTCCATGCTCCTCGGCTCCCCCATCCCCGGCTCGCACGTCCTCTTCGCCCTCCCGGAGTTCCCGCTCCCCGCCTGGGCCCAGGGCATCCGCTTCGGCGGCAAGGTCACCGCCGAACAGCTGGTCTTCGCCTTCTACGACGGCGCCAAGCTCGCCGCCCTGCTCGTCTGCGTGGGCGCCGCGAACGCCCTCGCCAACCCGGCCCGGCTCCTGAAGTCCCTCCCGGCCGCCCTCTACGAGGCGGGGGTCGCCGTGGTCGTCGCGATGACCTTCGCGCCGAACATGGTCGCCGACGTCGTCCGCCTGCGGACCGCCCGCCGGCTGCGCGGCCGCCCCACCGGAGGGGTGAAGGCCATCCTCCAGATCGGCCTCCCCGTCCTGGAGGGCGCCCTCGAACGGTCCGTCGCCACGGCCGCGTCGATGGACGCGCGCGGGTACGGGCGCACGGCGCAGGTCCCGCCCGCCGTCCGGCACACCACCAACGTCCTCACCCTCGGCGGCCTGCTCGGCATGTGCGCGGGCACGTACGGGCTGCTCGCCGCGCAGGGGGCGGCGTACGGCCTGCCCCTCCTCCTCATCGGCCTGGTCCTGGCCCTCGCGGGCCTGCGCCTCGGCGGTCGCCGGTCGGTGCGCACCCGCTACCGGCCCGACCGCTGGGGGGCGCGCGCCTGGCTGGTCGCCGGGTCGGGCGCGGCCGTCGCCGCCCTCCTCATATACGCGGGCACGCGCGACCCCGAGGCCCTGGCCCCGGGTGTGGTCCCGCTGGTCGCGCCCTCGCTGCCGCTCTGGCCGGCGGCGGCGATCCTGATCGGCCTGCTGCCCGCCTTCGTCGCACCCGTACCGCCCAAGGAGGCGTCCCAGTGATCCGCTTCGAGCAGGTCTCGGTCACGTACGAGGGCGCGGCCGGCCCGTCCCTCCAGGGCGTCGACCTGGTGATCCCCGAGGGCGAGCTGACGTTGCTGGTCGGCCCGTCGGGGGTCGGCAAGTCCACCCTGCTGGGGGCGGTCTCCGGGCTGGTCCCGCACTTCACCGGGGGCACGCTGCGGGGCCGGGTGACGGTCGCGGGCCGCGACACCCGCACGCACAAGCCGCGGGAGCTCGCGGACGTGGTGGGTACGGTCGGCCAGGACCCGCTCGCGCACTTCGTGACGGACGTGGTCGAGGACGAGCTGGCGTACGGCATGGAGTCCCTCGGGCTGGCCCCGGCCGTGATGCGCCGCCGTGTCGAGGAGACCCTGGACCTCCTCGGCCTGAACGAACTGCGCGACCGCCCCATCGCGACGTTGTCCGGCGGGCAGCAGCAGCGGGTCGCGATCGGCTCGGTCCTGACCCCGCACCCGAAGGTCCTGGTCCTGGACGAACCGACCTCCGCCCTCGACCCGGCGGCGGCGGAGGAGGTCCTGGCGGTCCTCCAGCGTCTGGTCCACGATCTCGGCACCACCGTCCTGATGGCGGAGCACCGGCTGGAGCGGGTGGTCCAGTACGCCGACCAGGTGCTGCTCCTGCCCTCCCCGGGCGAGGCCCCGCTCCTCGGCACCCCGGCCGAGATCATGGCCGTCTCCCCGGTCCACCCCCCGGTGGTCTCCCTGGGCCGCCTCGCGGGCTGGTCCCCGCTCCCCCTGTCGATCCGCGACGCCCGCCGGCTGGCCGCGCCGCTGAGGTCCCGCCTGTCGGCCGCGACCGCCTCCGCGCCCGGGCCCCTGGGCTCAGCCCCGACCCTGGCCGATGCCGCGACCCCGGCCAACCCCGCCGCCCCACTGTCCGCACCCGCCCGCGCCGCCACTTCCCAGGGCTCCGCCCCGAACCCCGCGCCTCAAACTCCCCTGGACTGCGCCTGTGGGGACCCCGAGGCGAGGCTGGAAGTACCTCCGTCCACACCCGCCCGCGGCGCGTCGGCGGGGCTGGCCGGCTCGCCAGGTGGTCCAGCCGCGCCAGGCGGTCGGCACCAGCCAAATCCAGCCCCGCCGGCGTTTGAGGCGCGGGGGTCCTGGGGCGGAGCCCCCAGCAGCGCAGCCCCCGGGCTGCTCACGCGCCTGCTCCGCCGGAGCAACCCGGCCCGGTCCCGCCAGGCGCCGACCCCCGTCGAGCCCGCCCCGGCGGCGGCAGCCGGCAAGGTCGCCGAGGCCCGCAACCTCGGTGTACGCCGCGGCCGCGCCGACGTGCTCCACGGCATCGACCTCGCCGTCGCACCCGGCGAAACCGTCGCCCTCATGGGCCGCAACGGCGCCGGCAAATCCACCCTGCTCGCCACCCTCGTCGGCACCCTCGCCCCCACCACCGGCCAGGTGACCGTCGACGGCCGGACCCCCCACCGCACGGCCCCCGCCGAGATGGTCCGCCGCGTCGGCCTCGTCCCGCAGGAGCCCCGCGACCTCCTCTACGCCGACACGGTGGCCGCCGAGTGCGCCGCCGCCGACTCCGACGCCGACGCGGCCCCCGGTACCTGCCGGGACCTGGTGTCCGCCCTGCTCCCGGACGTCCCCGACGACACCCACCCCCGCGATCTGTCCGAGGGCCAGCGCCTGGCGCTGGCCCTGGCGCTGGTCCTCACCGGCCGGCCCGCCCTGCTGCTCCTCGACGAGCCCACCCGCGGCCTGGACTACGCCGCCAAGGTCCGCCTGATCGAGATCCTCCGGGCCCTCGCCGCGCGGGGTCACGCCATCGTCCTGGCCACGCACGACGTGGAACTCGCCGCCGAGCTGGCCCACCGCGTGGTGATCCTGGCCGGCGGGGAGGTCGTCGCGGACGGCCCGACCGCCGAGGTCGTCGTCTCGTCCCCCGCCTTCGCCCCGCAGGTGGCGAAGGTCCTCGCGCCCGGCCACTGGCTCACGGTGAGCCAGGTCGCCGAAGCCCTGGCAACCACGCCCCCGCCCCCAGCCTCATCCCCCGAGACGGCCCCCGGGGCGGCCCCGGGAGCCACGCCCGGAACAGCCACCGGGACGGCACGCGCATGAGCCGCCCCGCGACCCGCCCCGTCCGGATCGGCCCCCGGGCCGCCGCCGCGCTGGTCCTCGTCACCCTCATCGGCATCGCGGCCTTCGGCTGGCCGCTCCTCGCCGACCGGCAGTCCGGC
Source organism: Streptomyces sp. NPDC048258 (assembly GCF_043201995.1). Taxonomy (NCBI): domain Bacteria; kingdom Bacillati; phylum Actinomycetota; class Actinomycetes; order Kitasatosporales; family Streptomycetaceae; genus Streptomyces; species Streptomyces sp. NPDC048258. The sequence continues at coordinate 569,502 of NZ_JBICZH010000001.1, read as the reverse complement.
CTCGCCCACTCCCAGGACGCGCCCTGGCTCTTCGCCGCGCTCCTGCCCCTCCTCGTCGCCGTCGTCGTCGCGACCATCGCCGACAACGGCATGGACGCCAAGGCGGTGGCGATGCTCGGCGTGCTCGCCGCCGTCGGGGCGGCGCTGAGACCGCTGGGCGCCGGCACGGCCGGCCTGGAGCCCATGTTCTTCCTGATGGTGCTCAGCGGCCGCGTCCTCGGTCCCGGCTTCGGCTTCGTGCTCGGCTCGGTGACCATGTTCGCGTCCGCCCTGCTCACCGGCGGGGTCGGGCCGTGGATGCCGTTCCAGATGCTGGCCATGGGCTGGTTCTCGCTGGGCGCCGGGCTGCTGCCCGGCCCGGAGCGGATCCGGGGCCGGGCAGAGCTGCTGATGCTGGCGGCGTACGGCTTCGCCGGTTCGTTCGCGTACGGCACGGTCATGAACCTGCAGGGCTGGGTGATCCTGCAGGGCATGGGGCAGGGCGTCTCCTTCCACCCGGGCGAGCCGGTGGCGGCGAACCTGGCGCGCTTCGCCGCGTACTGCCTGGCGACCTCGGTGGGCTGGGACCTGGGCCGGGCCGCGCTGACCGTCGTACTGACCCTCACGCTCGGCGCCGCGCTGCTGAAGGCGCTGCGGCGGGCGACGAGAAAAGCGGCTTTCGACGCGCCTGTCACCTTCGATTCGGGGGCCGGAAGTGGCCCGGACCACACCCCTCAAAGGGATACGAAGGAGCACAGAGGGTGAGATTCAGGCCCCTCAGTGGTGAGCCGCCCCATAGGACCCAGGTCACAAACGAAACGGAATAGTAGCCTCCAAACGGGACATATACACCCTCCCGCAACCCATCCCACCTGCACGGATACGGGTCACCCCCACGAAGGGCGGCTCCACCCCCGCTCCGAGGGCCGCTAGTAAGCGGGCTCGTTGCCAGGGGGGCGGGGCGTCTGTAGAACTGGATGAGTCGCAGGGCGGCAGGGGTGCTTCACCCGCCGCCGACGAACCCCTCTCCTTTGCGTGAGTGGCTCACGCATGTCCTCGGCATGCCCGCGACCGCCCTTGTCCCCTTCGGAAGGTCAATCCGTGTCCAACGCTGTCATCCGCCGCATCGCCGCTTCCAAGAAGACCCTCGCGGGTACCGTCCTCGCCCTGGGTGTCGCCGGTTCCATGCTGGCCGCCGTTCCCGCGCAGGCCGCCCCGACGAGTGCCAAGGCGATCGCGCAGCAGATGATCAAGGACCCGGCCCAGTTCGCTGCGTTCGACAAGATCATCTCGCATGAGAGCGGCTGGGACCACACGGCGACCAACCCCTCCTCCGGCGCGTACGGCCTGGCCCAGGCCCTGCCGGCGTCGAAGATGGCCTCCGCGGGCTCGGACTGGAAGACCAACCCGGCCACCCAGATCAAGTGGGGCCTGGACTACATGAACGAGCGCTACGGCAGCCCCGTCGGCGCCTGGAACTTCTGGTCCGCCAACCACTGGTACTAAGCCACCAGCGGTAGAGCAGCAGCAGTAGACATACGAAGGCCCCGGTGGCCGGCCTCCCCAGGTCCGGCCACCGGGGCCTTCTGCATCCCATCCCACGGGTTCAGAGGCGCCCTCTCACGGGCTCACAGGCGCTGCGCGCGAGAGCCGTCACAGGCGCTGGATGATCGTTCCCGTCGCCAGCGCGCCGCCCGCGCACATGGTGATCAGCGCGAATTCCTTGTCGCGGCGCTCCAGCTCGTGCAGCGCGGTGGTGATCAGCCGGGCGCCGGTGGCGCCGACGGGGTGACCGAGCGCGATGCCGCCGCCGTTGACGTTGACCTTCTCCAGGTCCTGGTCGAAGACCTGGGCCCAGCTGAGGACGACGGAGGCGAAGGCCTCGTTGATCTCGACGAGGTCGATGTCCTTCAGCGACATCCCGGCCTTGCCGAGCACGGCCCGCGTCGCGTCGATCGGCCCGTCCAGGTGGTAGTGCGGGTCGGCGCCGACCAGCGTCTGGGCGACGATCCGGGCGCGCGGCCTGAGCTTGAGGGCGCGGGCCATCTTGCGGGAGGCCCACATCACGGCGGCGGCCCCGTCGGATATCTGCGAGGAGTTCCCGGCGGTGTGCACGGCGGTCGGCATGACCGGCTTGAGCCGGGCCAGGGCCTCCATGCTCGTGTCGCGCAGGCCCTCGTCGCGGTCGACGAGCCGCCACATGCCCTGTCCGGCGGCCTGCTCCTCCTCCGTCGTCGGCACCTGCACGGCGAAGGTCTCGCGCTTGAACCGCTCCTCCGCCCAGGCGGCCGCGGCCCGCTCCTGGGAGAGCACGCCGAGCCGGTCGACGTCCTCGCGGGTCAGGCCCCGGTGGCGGGCGATGCGCTCGGCGGCCTCGAACTGGTTCGGGAGGTCGACGTTCCACTCGTCCGGGAAGGGCTTGCCCGGGCCGTGCTTGGAGCCGGAGCCCAGCGGGACGCGGCTCATGGCCTCGACCCCGCACGCGATGCCGATGTCCATGACCCCGCCGGAGATCATGTTGGCGACCATGTGGTTGGCCTGCTGGGAGCTGCCGCACTGACAGTCCACGGTCGTCGCGGCGGTCTCGTACGGGAGTCCCATGGCGAGCCAGGCGTTGCGGGCGGGGTTCATCGACTGCTCGCCGGCGTGGGTGACGGTGCCGCCGACGATCTGTTCGACGCAGTCGGGCTGGATTCCGGTACGGGCGAGCAGTTCGCGGTAGGTCTCGCCGAGCAGGTAGGCGGGATGGAGGTTGGCGAGCGCGCCCCCGCGCTTGCCGATGGGGGTGCGTACGGCTTCGACGATGACGGGTTCCGCGGCCATGAGCTCGTCCTCTCCTGCACTGTGCCGGCGCGGCGGGCCGTCCCGGCGCCCCGCCCGAACTAGTACGCGTTCTAGTTCTCCCCCGCAGTCTTATGACCTCATGCCCCGCCACGCAAGGGTCTTGCACGCGCCCTGCACGGATTCCACACGCAACAGTTGACGCTCCGACCCTTGTCACTTCTAGAACTCGTTACTACCTTCAAGCCAACTTCTGATGGGCCGTCAGACTTTGGAGTCGCCCGATGTCATGCCCCGCGCTGCCCGAAGGCTTCGACGCCACCGACCCCGACCTGCTCCAAAGCCGGGTCCCGCTGCCGGAGTTCGCACGGCTGCGGCAGACCGTACCCGTGTGGTGGTGTCCGCAGCGGCGGGGCATCACCGGCTTCGACGACGAGGGCTACTGGGCAGTGACCCGGCACGCGGACGTCAAGTACGTCTCCACGCACCCGGAACTCTTCTCCTCCACCACGAACACGGCGATCATCCGCTTCAACGAGCACATCCAGCGTGACCAGATAGATGCCCAGCGGCTGATCATGCTGAACATGGATCCGCCGGAGCACACGCGCGTACGCCAGATCGTGCAGCGCGGTTTCACACCGCGGGCCATCCGCGGGCTGGAGAACGCCCTGCGCGACCGGGCCCGGAAGATCGTCGAAGAGGCCTCGGCCGCCTCGGCGGACGGCAGCTTCGACTTCGTGACGCAGGTGGCCTGCGAGCTGCCGCTCCAGGCGATCGCGGAGCTGATCGGCGTACCGCAGAAGGACCGCGCGAAGATCTTCGACTGGTCGAACAAGATGATCGCGTACGACGACCCGGAGTACGCGATCACCGAGGAGGTCGGCGCCAACGCGGCCATGGAGCTCATCGGTTACGCGATGAACCTGTCCGCCGAGCGCAAGGAGTGCCCGGCCAAGGACATCGTCACCCAACTCGTCGCGGCCGAGGGCCAGGGCAACCTCGGCTCGGACGAGTTCGGCATGTTCGTCCTCCTCCTGGCGGTCGCGGGCAACGAGACAACGCGCAACGCCATCAGCCACGGCATGCACGCCTTCCTCACCCACCCCGACCAGTGGGAGCTCTACAAGCGCACCCGGCCCTCCACCGCGGCGGAGGAGATCGTGCGCTGGGCCACCCCGGTGGTGTCCTTCCAGCGCACCGCCACCCAGGACACGGAGCTGGGCGGCCAGAAGATCAAGGCGGGCGACCGGGTGGGGCTGTTCTACTCCTCCGCCAACCACGACCCCGAGGTCTTCGAGGACCCGGACGCCTTCGACATCACCCGCGACCCCAACCCCCACCTGGGCTTCGGCGGCGGCGGCCCGCACTTCTGCCTCGGCAAGTCCCTGGCCATCATGGAGATCGACCTGATCTTCAACGCCCTGGCCGACGCCCTGCCCGACCTCCGCCTGACCGGCGACGACCCGCGCCGCCTGCGCGCGGCCTGGCTCAACGGCATCAAGGAACTCCGGGTCAGCCACAGCTGACCCGCGACCCAGGACGGCAGGGGCCACCCCACCCCCACGCCCCGGCCCCTGCCGTCCGCTGGCACCTCTCGCCACTCCCAGCCCCCAGCCGGCACCTCGATCCCGCCCCCGGCACCTCCCAGCCCTCGCCGGCACCTCGGGCTCCCGCCCGGCAACCTCGATCCCGCCCCCGGCACCTCCCAGCCCTTGCCGGCACCTCGGGCTCCCGCCCAGCACCTTCCAGTCCCGCCCGGCCATATCCAGCCCCGCCGGCGTTTGAGGCGCGGGGTCCGGGGCGGAGCCCCGATCTTTCAGCCCCGCCGGCGTTTGAGGCGCGGGGCCGGGGGCAGCGCCCCGATCTTCCAGCCCCGCCAGCGCTTGAGGCGCCGGGCCCGGGGCAGCGCCCCGACCTTTCAGCCCCGCCGGCGTTTGAAGCGCCGGGCTCGGGGCAGCGCCCCGGCAACGGACCCGCACCCGTTCAGGTGGCGGCCAGGCCCGAACGGGGCCATCCTGACTGACAGCGGCGATCCAGCCGAAGGGGCGCCGGGGCAAGTGCGCCCCGGCGCCCCTTCGGCCCCTTCGGCCCCTTCGGCCCGCGCCGGCGTCACTGCAGAATGCCCACCGCCCGCGACACCACGAGCACCACGGTGATCAGCGACACCGCCGCCTGAATCATCATCAGCAGCTTCGCCCACGTCGTCAGGGGCATCGTGTCGGTCGGGCTGAAGGCGGAGGCGTTGGTGAAGGCCACGTACAGGTAGTCCCCGAAGTAGGGCTTCCAGTCGGCCGGAGCGACCCCCGCCTGCCCCATCTGCGGGAACAGGAAGTCGGCGTAGTCCTTGGTCCCCTGGACCCTGGCCACCGGCCCGCCCCGGTCCCACTCCCAGTACCAGAGCGCGAAGGCGATCACATTGGTCACCCAGACCGCGCCCGCCGTGCTGAGCAGGCCGAGCGCCCCCTCCAGCCCGGTGCCGCGCAGCAGTGCGCGTACGAGCAGCACGGCCGACCACGCGTTGGCCAGGCTGACCGAGGCCGCCAGGCTCAGGCTGAGCCCGCGCAGCAGGTACGAGGTGCGGTCGAGGCGCCGGTGCGGATGGAGGGCGGCCAGCGCCAGCAGCAGGGTGATCTCGAGCGCCGGCAGCAGCCAGTGCGGATCGAGGGTCAGCCGGTCCGGGAGGGCGAGCTGCAGGCCGACGGCGACGAGGATCGCCAGGGTGACCGCCCAGCGTTCCTCTCCCTCGGTGGGCTGCCGCCAGGCCGGCCTCTCCTCCCCCTGCTCGGCGGCGGGTTCGAGCAGGGCCTCGATCCGGTGCAAACGGCGATGCAGCAGTTCCATCGGGTCGTTCTCGCTCATGGCGGACATTCTGCGGCGCCCGGCCACCCGCCGGAGGAAGCCCCGCCCAGGCCTCGGGCGACGCACTCCGCGCACGCGCCCTCAGCAGTGGCGGGCGGGCGGCACGGCACCCGTCGGCCCCCGCCCGCCCGCTGGGCCCACTGGGCTTACCGCGACGCCCGGGCCGCCGGGATGGGGAGCTCCCGCTCCCGGTCCTCGCTTCCCTCGCCCGCCGTCCGCTGCGCGGGCAGGCTCGCGCTCAGCCTGCGCGGCCCGGACAGCACGTACACGAGCCCGAATCCGGCGGCCACGACGGCCGCGCCGCCCACCGCGTCGAGCACCCAGTGGTTGGCGGTGGCGACGATCGCGCACACCGTGATCAGCGGGTGCAGCGCCCCCAGCAGTTTCTGCCAGCCCTTCGGCGCGAGCACCACGATCACGATCCCGCACCACAGCGACCAGCCGAAGTGCAGCGAGGGCATCGCCGCGTACTGGTTGGAGATCGCGGTCATGGCCCCGTACGACGGGTTGGCCAGGTCCTGCGGTCCGTGGACGGTGTCGATGAAGCCGAGGCCGGGCATCAGGCGCGGCGGCGCGAGCGGGTAGAGCCAGAACCCTATGAGCGCCAGCACGGTGGCCAGCCCCAGCGAGGCCCGCGCCCAGCGGTAGTCGCCCGGCCGGCGCCAGTACAGGACCGCCAGGATCGTCAGCGGCACCACGAAGTGGAAGGAGGTGTAGTAGAAGTCGAAGAACGCCTCCAGCCAGGGCGTGTTCACTACGGCGTGGTTCACGGCGTGCTCGATGTCGATGCCCAGCATCCGCTCGATGCCGTGGATCTGGCTGCCGTTGCCCTCGGCGAGCGAGCGGCTGGTGGGGGCCGCGGCCCTGATGTGCGAGTAGAGCGAGTAGCCGACCCGTATCAGCAGGAGTTCCAGCAGCAGGTTGGGGCGGGACAGCACGCGCCGCCAGAACGGCAGCAGCGGCACCCGTGACCACCGGGCGGCCGCGGGGCGCCCGTAGTCCGTCGGGACGGGTTCGCGCCAGTACGGCGACGAGCGCGGCAGGAACGGCACCGCGCAGGCGGCGGCCAGCGCGGCGAGGAGCAGCACGTTGTCGCGTACGGGGGCCAGCGCGGCCAGGTTCGGCAGCAGCACGTCGCTCGGCAGGGTCATGGCGAGGACCACGGCCACCGGCCATACGGGCCGGTCGGCGGCGCGCCGGCCGACCTTGCCCGCGACGGCGAGCAGCACCCACAGCAGCTGGTGGCGCCAGCCGGTCGGGGACACGGCGACGGCCACGCAGCCGGTGATGGCGACGGCGAGCAGCAGCTGCCCGTCGGCGGCGTAGCGGGCCGCGCGGCGCAGGCCGATCCAGGCGATGCCGGCCGCGAGGACGACGTACAGGACGATCTCGGCGGGCCCGGTCAGGCCGAGGCGCAGCAGCGCGCCGTGCACGGACTGGTTGGCGAGGCTGTCGGGGGGCACGCCGAGGCCGGTGCCGGCCAGGTGCTGGACCCAGTACGTCCAGGAGTCGCGCGGCATCGCGGCCCAGGACAGGGCGGTGGCTCCGGCGAAGGTCACGGCGGCGGAGCCGGCCGTGGGGCGACGGCCGGTGAGCCACAGCAGCGGGGCGAAGAGCAGCAGCGCGGGCTGGAGGGCGGCGGCGAGGCCGACGAGGAAGCCGGCCGGGCGTTCGCCGGGCACGCGGAAGACGGCCAGCAGCACCAGCAGCACGGGCAGGACGGCGGTCCGGCCGGGCGAGGCGGCCTCGCGGACGGGCAGCGAGACCATCATCAGGGCGGTCAGCACGGGCGCGGCGAGCAGGGCGGTGCGGCGGGGCACTGGGTCGGGCAGGCCGCGCGCGGCGACGAGTCCGATGGCAGCGACGAACAGCAGCGTCACGCAGATCCAGGCGACCTCCAGCGACGGTGCGGCGAGGCCGAGCAGCGGCTTGAGGACCAGCCCCGCGAACGGCGTGCCGGTGAACTGGCCGCCGTCGTAGAGCGAGCCGGGCAGGCCGCCGGGGAGGTGGAAGCCGCTCAGCCACTCGCCCGGTGGGACGCGCAGCACGGCGGCGGCCTGTCTGACGGCGAGTGCGCCTGCCAGCGCCCACAGGAGGAGGCGTGCCGCCCCGAGCCTGCCGCTACCGCCTATGACTCCGGCATGTCCGTTCGCACCGCTGTGCTCTGCCGCGTTAGCCACGCCTCGCCGGCCTCCCGCCCTGTTGACCGCAACCCTGACTTTGCCTGGCTGCCGCGTTTCGTGCCCCGTTCCATTACCTGGACGACGATATCCCGCGCGGGATACCTAGGATGGCCCGCATGAGCATCGTGAAGATCAACGCGCTGACCGTCCCCGCCGAGCAGCGGGAGGTGCTGGAGCAGCGCTTCGCCTCGCGGGCGGGGGCTGTGGAGGGTTCGGACGGGTTCGAGTGGTTCGAGCTGCTGCGTCCGGTGGAGGGCACCGACCAGTACCTGGTCTACACGCGGTGGCGGTCCGAGGAGGACTTCCAGGCGTGGATGGAGGGGCCGATGAAGGCCGCTCACCAGGGTGGTGCCGGCGGTTCCGGTGGCGGCGCGGGCGGCGGCGGCGAGCGGCCGAAGCCGGCGGCTTCGGCGTCCTCGGTGTGGTCGTTCGAGGTCGTGCAGCAGGCGGCGCCGAAGAAGGCCTGACAGGGCGGGAGGTCCGGGGCACGCGCCCCGGACCCCTTATCGGCGGGCTCTGCCGACTCTGTCGGCTCCGTTCGGCTCCGTTCGGCTCTGTTCGGCTGTCGCCGTGTCGCCGTGTCGCCGATGCCGGCGGCCGGTTCAGCTCCAGAAGGCGTCTTCCTCGTCGATGTCCGCGGTGCACTGGTCGATGTCGGTGATCTTGTTGCCGACGATGGTGATGAAGAGGCCCTCGCGGATCTCGATGCCGCGGTCGCCGCGGTCACCGCGCGCCGTGTGGAAGCTCATCACGTGCCCCCGCCCGTCCGCGAGCACCGATTCCAGGTGTATCTGGAAGGTGCCGTGCGTCTCCTCGGCGAGCCGGCGGTAGAGGTCCATGACGTTCTCCCGCCCCTTGTGGTGCCCGGACAGCGGGTTGTTGCCGGGCACGTGGTGGATGACGTCGGCCGTGAACAGCGTGCTCAGCGTTTCGATGTCGCCCTTGGCGAAGGCCTCGTACCCGCGGCGGATCAGGGCACAGTCGGGATGCTCGGACATGGTGTTTCACACCCTCCAGGTGCGCACGGTTTGCCCTTTTTTCCTATCATCGGCCCGTCCCTGTGGATATTCCACGCGGGAGATCCGCGGCGAACTCCACAATGGCGCCATGACCACTCACAGCGCACCGCGCACACGCACCTGGACCGTGACCCCCGAGGCGTACACCACCCCCGACGCCACGGTCCTGCGGCGCGCGTACTACGCCGAGGTTGCCGGCCGGTACTGGAAACGGACCGTCACCGAGGCCGAGATCGACCAGGGGCTCCTGGACTTCCCCGATGACGGCCTGGTCCCGCCGACGGGCCGGTTCGTGGTCGGCCGGCTGGGCGGCGAGGCCCTGGCCTGCGGCGGGATACGCCTGCTCGACCCCGTCACCGCCGAGCTCACCAGGGTGTACGTCGACCAGCGCGCCCGCGGTACCGGCGGCGGGGCGGCTCTGCTCGCAGTCTTGGAGGCGGAGGCCCGTGCGCTGGGCGCCGAGCGGGTCCGGCTGGACACCCGGTCGGATCTGGTGGAGGCCCGGGCGTTGTACGCGCGGCACGGGTATGCGGAGATACCCGCCTACAACTCGGGCCCGTATGCGCAGCACTGGTTCGAGAAGCGCCTGGTCTGACCCGGCCCGGCCCGGTCCTAGGGCGCGGCGTGGTCCCGCCGCGAGGCGGCGTCGTAGGGCTCCTCGGCGTCGGAACCGCAGAGCTCGGCGTTGATCTCCTGGACCAGCTTGACCAGGTCGGTCGGCCGGTCCGGGCCCCACCAGTCGCCGAGCAGTTCGGCGAGCGACTCCTGCCGGGCGGCGGCGAGCCTGGCGGCCGCCTCGCGCCCCTTGTCGGTCAGGACCAGCGCCAGCCCGTCCCGTACGGCGAGCCCGCGCTCCTCGGTCTGGCGGGCCGCGTCCGTGATGACCTTCAGCGGCACGATGGTGCGATCGGCGAGCATCGCCGGCTCGGCGGAGCCGTATTTGTTGATCCGCAGCAGCAGCCAGCTCGCGGCGGGCAGCAGGTCGTAGCCCGCCTTCTCGGTGATCTTCTCGTAGACGTGCCGGCGGCCCTCCTTCGTGCCGAGGACCGACAGTGCGCGGGCGACCTCGTCACGGGATGAGCGCTCGACGGGGTTGGAGGCGAGGGTCTCGGTCACATCGGGCGCGGTGACCGAGGCGCGGAGCTTGTCCTCCTTGAGGAACCAGGCCACCACGAAGGCGACGAGGACGACCGGCACGGCGTAGAGGAAGACGTCCGTGATGGCGGTCGCGTAGGCGTCGAGCACCTGGGGGCGCAGCTCGGCGGGGAGTGCGCCGATGGCCCGCGGGTCGGCCTCCAGGTCGGCGATGCCGGCACCGGGCGGCAGCGGGACGCCCGCGAGGGAGGCGGCCAGTTTGTCGTCGAGCCGGTTGGTGAAGATCGTGCCGAAGATGGCGACGCCGAAGGAGGCGCCGATGGAGCGGAAGAAGGTGGCACCGGAGGTGGCGACGCCGAGGTCGGCGTAGCTGACGGCGTTCTGCACCACCAGCACGAGCACCTGCATGACCAGGCCGAGTCCCGCGCCGAAGACGAAGAAGTAGACGCTCATCTCCCAGGTGGAGCTGGTGCGGTGCAACTGGTGCAGGAGGAGCAGGCCGACCGCGGTGACGGCGGTGCCGGTGATGGGGAAGACCTTCCACCGGCCGGTGCGGCTGACGATCTGGCCGGAGGCCGTGGAGGAGATCAGCATGCCGAGGACCATCGGCAGCATGTGGACGCCGGACATGGTCGGCGACACGCCCTGGACGACCTGGAGGAAGGTCGGCAGGTAGACCATCGCGCCGAACATGGCGAAACCGACGATGAAGCTGATCACCGAGCAGAGGGTGAAGGTGCGGATGCGGAACAGTTTCAGCGGCAGGACGGGTTCGGCGGCCCTGCGCTCCACGAGGACGAAGGCGACGAGCAGCACCAGGCCGAGGACGGCGAGGCCGATGATCTGGGCCGAGCCCCAGGCCCAGGTGGTGCCGCCGAGGGAGGCGACCAGCACGAGGCAGGTGGCGACGGAGGCGATGAGGAAGGTGCCGAGGTAGTCGATCGTGTGCTTCGAGGAGCGCACCGGGATGTGCAGCGCGGCGGCGATGACGGCGAGTGCGACGAGACCGATGGGGAGGTTGATGTAGAAGACCCAGCGCCAGGACAGGTGGTCGACGAACACGCCGCCCAGCAGCGGGCCGAGCACGCTGGTCGCGCCGAAGACGGCACCGAAGAGGCCCTGGTACTTGCCGCGTTCGCGGGGCGGGACGATGTCGCCGACGATCGCCATGGACAGCACGATGAGTCCGCCGCCGCCGAGTCCCTGCAGGGCGCGGAAACCGATGAGTTGGGGCATGTCCTGCGCCAGGCCGCAGAGGGCGGAGCCGATGAGGAAGAGGACGATGGCGTACTGGTAGAGCCTCTTGCGCCCGTACTGGTCGCCGAGCTTGCCCCACAGGGGGGTGGCGGCCGTGGAGGCGAGCATGTAGGCGGTGACGACCCAGGACAGGTGGGCCATGCCGCCGAGATCACTGACGATGGTCGGCAGGGCGGTGGACACGATGGTCTGGTCGAGTGCGGCGATCAGCAGGCCCAGGAGCAGGGCGCCGATGGAGACGAACACCTCGCGGGAGGTGTGTTCGGCGGCGGGTCCGGAGCTCTGCGGGCCGGAACCGGGATCCGCGGCCCCCGTGGTCACATCCTGAGCCATCGATTCCTCCTCAGGCCGGATCAACATCTCCATCGTGCGTGGTGTGTCCGGTTATGGCCTCTCGGAGGGGGTTGGGAGGTGCCCTGCGGGTCTGCATAATCGCTGGCAGTGCCCAGGGAGGGATTCCAGTGAACGGTGAGCACTGTCCAGATTGCGGCGCCCGTGGCGCCGCCTGCCGGTGTGCGCCGGGTGCGGGTTTCGACCCCTTGCGCATCCGCCCGTACGTGACGTTGCCGGACCCCGGCGAGCCTGACGACGACGCGCCCGCGCCGCCGGTGGCGCGCGTGGTGGTCCCGCCGCCGCAGGACGACACCCCGGCGTACGGGATACCCGTGGCGCCGGCGCAGCCCTGGCCGGACGGCCCGGCCCCCGCGCCGCACCCGTCCGAGACGGCACGGCTCCGCCCGCTCCCGGAGCCCGGATCCAGACCCGGCGGCGGAGAGGGCGGAGGCAATCGCGGTGGAGGGGGTGGGGGCGGGGGCGGGGGCCCGGAGAAGCGGACCGGCCCGGCCTTCCGGCGGCTGCTGCCGCTCCTGATCGCCGCCGTCGCGGTGGTCGCCCTCGGCGGAACCGCCGTGGCGCTGTGGGTACTGCCGAGCTCCGCCGGCAGCGACACGGCCCTGCTGGACGCGCAGGCGTCGGCGCCCGTGACGAGCCTGGCCCCGGCCGAGCCGTCCCGATCCCCGGCCCCCGGGACGACCGGCCCGTCCCCGTCGACCTCGCCGTCGCCGTCGCCGAGCGCCTCCAAATCGGCGTCGCCGTCCGCCTCGCCGAGCGCGTCCCGCTCGTCGGCGCCCCCTTCCCCGAGCCCGTCTCCGACCCCGCCCCGCGCCCCCAGCCCCACGCCGCCCCCGCAGGCACCGACCCTGCGGTACGGGGACTCGGGCCCGGAGGTGGAGAAGCTGCAACGGCTGCTGGCGGCGAAGGGCCTGTTCACGTACAAGATCAACGGAAAGTTCGACTGGCGGGTGGAAGACGCCGTGTCGACGTTCCAGTACAACAACAACATCGACGAGGAGGAGTGGGGCGTCTACGGCCCTGTGACCCGGAAGGCCCTGGAGGGGTAGGGACACGGCTCACACGGCACACGGTTGGCGCGGACCGCTCCTCTTTTGTATCGTGGAGGAACAAAGTGGTTCCGCCTTCACTCCCTGACCGGTGGGCGGAACCACTTGTTCTCTTCTCCCGCCCCGTCTGGAGCACCGCCCATGTCGGCCAGCACCACCACCGCGCCCGTCGTCCTGACCGCCAAGGCCCTGCTCCTGGACATGGACGGCACCATCGTCAATTCCGACGCGGTGGTCGAGCGCTGCTGGCGCGACTGGGCTGTGTCCCACGGACTGGACCCGCACGAGGCTCTCAAGGTGGTCCACGGCCGCCAGGGCTACGCCACCATGGCCGTCCTGCTGCCGGACCGCCCGATGGAGGTCAACCACGCGGAGAACGCCGTGATGCTGGCCCGCGAGACCGCCGACACCGACGGCGTGGTCCCGGTCGCGGGCGCCCCGGAGTTCATGGCCGCGATCGACGGCCTCCCGCACGCCCTGGTCACCTCCGCCGACGCGGCCCTGGCCACGGCCCGGATGACCGCCGCCGGCCTGCCGATGCCCGGCATACGCGTCACGGCCGAGTCGGTCCAGGCCAGCAAGCCCGACCCCGAGGGCTTCCTCAAGGGCGCCGCCGCACTGGGCGTGGACCCGGCCGACTGCATCGTGTTCGAGGACTCGGCCGCGGGCATCGCCGCCGGCCGGGCGGCGGGCATGCGCGTGATCGGCGTAGGCCCCCGCGCGGCCGCCCACACCCCCACGGCCCACGTCCCGGACCTGACCACCCTCCACATCACAACCACCCCCGACGGCTCGATCCAGATCGACATCGCAGCGGAGGCATAGGGGGCGGGGGCTTCGGGGGGCGGGACTTCAGCCGGTCGGCGGCGGGGAACGCTGGTCGGTGGCTTCGGATCGCCGGGAGCCGCTCACTCGGCATCAGGGACGCTGGTCGGTGGCTTCGGTGGGCGGATCCACTGATTCGGGATCGGAGTGGGGCTGGGGGTTTCCCGTCCGTCCCATCGTCTTCCGGGTCGGGCCGGTCCCTCAAGGGCGCTCCTTCGTCGCGTCGCTTCGCGATGTCGCTGCGCTCCACCCTTGACCGACCGGCCCGACCCGGAAAGCTCGAGGACAGACGGGAAGCCCCCAAAAGAACGGTCACGGGTGTTCGAGGGGCCATGCGGCCACATCAGGGATGCGGATGCCCGCTTCCCCGAGGATCAGCCGAGCCCCATCACCGAGCCCGGCCGGGGTCGGGCTCGGGCCAGGGCATCCACCCACACGGGCCCGCATGTAGGGGATTCCCGGGTCGGGGCGGCCCAGCCCGCACGAGACAGCGACCAGAAACCCATCAGGATCCGGGGGCGCGCCAGATCGCTACGCGCTCCTCATTCCTTGGCGTCTGAGGGCCGTCTGGGGCTGGGAATAGGCCGCCACGGATCGCTACACCCCTGACGTGAGCCGGCGGCGAGCACGCGCGCATGTGGCTGGTCACATGCCGCCCACGGCAGTGAACTCGGTGCTGATGGTGGGCGTCTGCGGGCAATTGGGGCGCGGAAAGGCGCCCACCCGCACCGGAAGCGGCCGATGGCGGGTGTCTGCGGGCAGTTGGGGCGCGGAGAGGCGGCCGCCGGGACCGGAAGGGGCCGTTGGCGGGCGTCTGCGGGCGGTCGGGGGCGTAAAAAAGGGGCTGCCGGAGCGTGTTGCCGGATTTCTCGCTCTCCCACTCCGGGAAGTGATCCATTAGCCCTCGACTCGCGCCCAAATGCGGGCAAACTACCCGCAGTCGCCTCCCCGGAGACGTATGCGGCGATCGTGGGCGGTTTATGTCCAGCCCCAGACGGGCGGCGGACGCTTGGCCGTGAGAAGCGCGTAGCGATCTGACGCGACTGCTCGCCTGACCGACCCCGACGGGCTACTGGCCACTGCCGGGTGCGGCCTGGGCCGCCCGGCCCGGGATCTCATGGATGCCGGCCCGTGTGGGTGTCTGGCCCGGCCCGACGCCCCCACCGCCGGCCGGGCTCGGTGATGGGGCTTGGCTGGCCCCCAGGAAATGGGCACTCGCATCCCTGATGACCCTGCCCTTGGATATGAACACTGGTGACCGTTCTTTTGGGGGCTTCCCGTCTGTCCTCGAGCTTTCCGGGTCGGGCCGGTCGGTCAAGGGTGGCCGAAGGCCATCGCGAAGCGACGCGACCGAAGGGAGCGCCCTTGAGGGACCGGCCCGACCCGGAAGACGATGGGACGGACGGGAAACCCCCAGACCTACTCTGATGCCGAGTGAGGGGCTCCCGGCAAATCCGAAGCCACCAGCCCACCTCCCTGATCCCGCCCAGTTGAGGTCCCGCCCCCGAAGCCCCCGCGAACGTCCCTGATGCCGCCCGGCTGAAGTCCCGCGAGCCCCCGCCGCACGTCCCTGACGCCGACCAGATGGACACCCGCCCCCAAAGCCCCCGCCCCGCCACCGCGACCACCACCGCGCCGAGGCCCACGCACACGGGGTCCCAGCGTCAGCCGCTGGCCGCCAAGGCACCCGACGAGGGCGGCCCGATCACCCCGCGACCGCCTCGTACAGCGAGAACACGGCCAGTGCCGCCATCACCGCCGCCGCGACCTTGGTGATCAGGCGCAGCGGCACGTACTTCATCAGGGTGCGCCCGCCCAGGATGCCGATGCCCGCGACCGCCCACAGGGCGAGGACGGCGCCGATGCCGACGGAGACCGGGTTGTCGTACCGGGCGGCGAGATTGGCGGTCATGATCTGGGTCAGGTCACCGAACTCCGCCACCAGGATCAGCATGAATCCGGCGCCGGAGACCTTCCAGAAGGACTGGTCGGCGGGCGGCTTGACCTCCTCCTCCCCGTCGTCCTTCTTCAGCAGCAGCATGGCCGCGCCCGCGAGGAAGAGGACACCGACGACGGCCTGGACGAGTCGGTGCGGGAGCAGGGTGAGCACGCTTCCCGCGGCGATGGCCAGGGCCACGTGCACGGCGAAGGCGGCGGCGACGCCGGCGAAGACGTACGAGGCGCGGTAGCGGGTGCCGAGCATCAGGCCGGCGAGGGCCGTCTTGTCGGGGAGTTCGGCGAGGAAGACGACGCCGAAGGCGATCGCCGTGACGCTGAAGCTGAACACTGGGGTGAAACCTCAATCGGTCGGGCAGGACGCCATCGGGACCGAGAGACCTGGGGTGTGTCAGGGGTCGCTTCGGCTCGGCGGCGCCCTGCGCTTGCGCGTACGCGCACGACAATGCGTGCGCGCCTGTGCGTGAACAGGACACTGCGGCCGAAGGTCTCGCTGGCCGACCGCTGTGCGCGGCCTGCCTCCGGGCGCCGGCTGGGGTGACCCAGCAGTATGTCGACGGTCCGGCGAAGAGCTACTCCCCTTCTGCTCCATCAGGGTACGCGACGCTCGCGCACGCCCGGAATAGGCCCTTGGTCCCGCTCCCACCCCGCTCCTCACCCCGCTCCGACCCCGCTCTCGGTCCTGCTCTCGCCGACCTCTCCGCGCCACACCCACCCCCCACCACCCCCGGAATCTCAACTTCCGCTTGAGTGGGCCGTGTTACGGCACTTGATGTGACGTGCTCATGTCGCCACGCTGTCACCTGGCGCCCATCCCCGCGAAACCTGGCGCCGCAAGCATGGCCGCGCCCCTCCGGGGTCGTACGGCCCACATCCCCCCGCACCCAGGGAGCCCCTCATGGCACTCATACCCACCGTCTACGCGCGTCGAATTGGCGTGTTCGCGTCAGCCGTCGCCCTCGCTTCCCTCACCTCCCTCGTCAACGCCCCGACCGCTCAGGCCGCCCCGCCCACCCCCATCAGCGCCTCGGCCGCCCGCTCGTACCTGGCCACCGTGACGCCGCAGGCCGAGGGTTCCACCAGCGGCTACAGCCGCGACCTCTTCCCGCACTGGAGCACCGTCTCGGGCGCCTGCAACACCCGCGAGACCGTCCTCAAGCGGGACGGCGTGAACGTCGTCCAGGACTCCGCCTGTGCCGCCGTGAGCGGAAGCTGGTACTCCGAGTACGACGGCGCCACCTGGACCGCCGCCTCCGACCTCGACATCGACCACGTGGTCGCGCTCGCCGAGGCCTGGCGCTCCGGCGCCAGCTCCTGGACCACGTCCAAGCGCCAGCAGTTCGCCAACGACCTCACCCGCCCGCAGCTCATCGCGGTCACGGACAACGTCAACCAGGCCAAGGGCGACCTCGACCCCGGCAAGTGGCTGCCGCCGCGGACCGCCTACCGCTGTACGTACGCGCGCATGTGGGTCCACGTGAAGCAGTACTGGGGCCTGAGCATGGACTCCGGCGAGAAGACGGCCCTGGTCAACATCCTCAACGGCTGCTGAGGCCGGCGCCGACGCGCTCCTGGCGGCCGCCGACGCGCTGCTGACAGCCATCGCCCGCGGCCCCCGACGGCGGCCCCCGGCCGACCCCCGGCCGCGGCCGTCGACCTCCGTCGGCCGACATCCGACGAGTCCGGCCGATGATCTCCCCCGCCAGGGGGAGGCGGGGCTCCCCCTGGCCGTCGTACCGTGATCGAAGGCGCTACGGAAGAGGGGGAGTTCCATGGCCGGACTGCGTCTGGGGCCACTGCTGCGCTACGTCGACTGGGACACGGGCGGGTCCGCCACCATATGGGTGGAGGCGGACCGCCCGTGCACGGCCGAGGTGCGGTGCGCCGACGGCGCGGGCGGCAGCGTGCGCACCTTCCAGATCGCCGGGCACCATTACGCGCTGGTGCCGGTGACGGGCCTGACCCCGGGGACGGCGACGGCGTACGACGTGCTGCTCGACGGCGTGCGCGTGTGGCCGCTGCCGGACAGCGCCTTCCCGCCGAGCACGATCAGCGCCCCCGCCGTGGCGGGCTCGGGCCGTCCGGCGGCCGACGGGCTGCGCATCACCTTCGGTTCCTGTCGGCAGGCCGCGCCGCCCGCCGGACAGCACGGCCCCCACGGGCCCGACGCGCTCGACACCCTCGCGGCGCGGCTGGCCGCCGAGCCGGAGGCGGTGCGGCCGGACGTCCTGCTGCTGCTCGGCGACCAGGTGTACGCGGACGCGCTGTCCCGGGAGACCCGGCAGTGGCTCGCGGCCCGGCGGGACCTGCGGGAGCCGCCCGGCGCCCAGGTGGCGGACTACGAGGAGTACACCCGGCTCTATGACGAGTCCTGGCTCGACCCGGAGATCCGCTGGCTGCTGTCGACCGTGCCGAGCCTGCACATATTCGACGACCACGACGTCATCGACGACTGGAACACGAGCGCGGCCTGGCTGGCGGAGATGCGGGCGACGCCGTGGTGGCAGGAGCGGGTGCTCAGCGGGCTGATGTCGTACTGGGTGTACCAGCACCTGGGCAATCTCTCGCCCGCCGAACTGGCGGCCGACGGGCTGTACGGGGCGATACGGCAGACCCCTGACGGCACGGACCTGTTGCGCTCCTTCGCCTCTGCGGCGGACGCCGACCCGGCTTCGGTGCGCTGGAGTTACCGGCGTGACTTCGGCCGGACCCGGCTGCTGATGGTGGACACCCGGGCCGCGCGGGTGCTGGCCGAGGACGGGCGGGCGATGCTCGACCCGGCGGAGCAGGGCTGGCTCCGGGAGAACGCGCTCGCGGGGCACGGGGATTACGACCATCTGCTGATCGGGTCCTCCCTGCCGTGGCTGATGCCGCCGCTGATCCACGACGCGGAGACGTGGAACGCCGCGCTGTGCCGCGGGGAGCGGGGGCCGCGGTGGGCGCGCATAGGCGAGGATCTGCGCCGGCGCAGCGACCTGGAGCACTGGGCGGCGTTCCCGGCCTCGTTCGCGGCGCTGACCGATCTGATCGAGGAGGTCGGGACGGGGCCGCGGGCGCCGTCGACGGTGTGCGTGCTGTCGGGGGACGTGCACCACGCGTATGTGGCCGAGCCGCGCATACCCAGCACGGCGCGGGTGTTCCAGCTGACGTGCTCGCCGGTGCACAACTCCATCCACACGGCGGTGAAGCTGGGCTTCCGGCTGGGCTGGTCGCGTACGGGGCGGTGGCTGGGACGGTGCTTCACGCGGCACGGGCGGACGGGGCGGCCGCCGTTGAGCTGGCGGCGTACGGGCGGGCCGTGGTTCGGGAACCAGCTGATGACGCTGGCGCTGGCGGGGCGGACGGCTCGGTTGCGGCTGGATCAGGCGCGCAAGAGCCGTGCGGGTGCCCGGCTGGTGACGGTGGTCGACCGGGAACTCACCGGGGCGGAGTAGGGGCCGACCCGGGCATCCGGAGTGCGAACAGCGGGCGTACGCTGTATGGCTGTCAAGCCGCTCCTGCCGCTCCCCCGCGACGTCGCGGCGCTTCATGCCGCTGCACGTCAACCGGACTGGGGAGTCCCGCCTTGTTTGAGACTCTGGGGTCGCTGACCGCGAGCCCATGGATCTACGCCGTGGTGGCGGTGTCCGTCGTGCTCGACGTCTTCCTTCCCGTACTGCCGAGCGGGGTTCTCGTGATCACCGCCGCGGCGGCCGCTGCGGCCGCCGGAGCGGCGGGGCCGGTGGCCGTACCCGAGCAGGTGCCGGACATCCTGGCCCTGCTCGTGATCGCCACGACCGCCTCGGTGCTGGGGGACATGGCCGCGTTCCGGCTGGCCCGGCGCGGCGGGGCGCGGCTGGACCGGGCCATCGCCCGCTCCCGTCGGCTGACCCGGGCCCATGACCGGCTCGGTACGGCTCTGGCCCGCGGCGGCGGCGCCCTGGTGGTGATCGCCCGTTTCGCCCCGGCCGGCCGCTCGGTGGTGTCGCTGGGCGCGGGCAAGACGCACCGCAAGGCGACGGAGTTCCTGCCCTGGTCGGTTCTGGCGGGCATGGCCTGGGCCGGGTACAGCGTGGCGCTGGGCTATTTCGGCACCCAGTGGCTCGGTACCCAGTGGCTGGGGACGGCCGTCTCCGTCGTCGCCCTGTTCGCGGCGGGCGCGCTGGCGGCCTTCCTCGTCCGCCGTCCGGCCTCGCCTGCGGCGGCGTCGGCCGCTTGAGCCCGCCCTGCGGGATGTACTCCCCCTGATGGCGCAGTGACTCACCCGTTCACCCGGCCCCGATCGCCGCGCGCGGGCCGGGCTCCTAGCGTCCACAGCACGGTGCGCAACCGAATCCGCGTCACATCCGTGCCCTGGCCGCGCCGTTTCGAGGAGCCCGAGGAGTTCTCTCCATGCCCGCCAAGCCGCCTGTCACGCCGCCCGTCGCGCCTTCCGTCTCACCTCCCGTCCCACTTCTCGCCCAGCCGCCCGCTCGGCCGCCCGCCCAGCGGTCGGCCCGGCGGTCCGCCGCGCCGCGCCGTCTGCTGGCCGTCGCGGCCGCGTCGCTCGCCATCGCCGCCGCCACTCCCGCCTCACTCGCCTACGCCGCTCCCACCGCCACCGTCTCCCCCAGCACGGTCGCCCCGGGCGGCCGGGTCTCCCTCAATATCGCGGGCTGCGGAACCAGGACCGGCCGGGCCTCTTCGAGCGCCTTCGGGGAGGTGAGCCTGACCCCCGGCAACCCGGAGGCCACCAACCTCTTCGGCAACGCCACCGTCTACCGCAACGCCGGCCAGGGCACGCACCGCGTCACCTTCGAGTGCGGCGGCCCGGGCGGTGAGCGCGTCACCGTCTCGCTGAACGTCGCCCCGGGCGGGGCGCGCGGCGGGACGGGCGGCAGCATCGGCTCGGTGAGCACGGGTCAGATCGCCGTGGGCGGCGCCCTCGTCGCGGGCGCGCTCGGCGCCGGGGTGTGGGTGCTGCGGCGCCGCGCGGCCGCCTGACCTCCCGACTCGCGGGGGCCGTAGGCCCGGGTCAGGCGGTGGCGGCCTGGCCCCGTACCTGCAGCCCGTCGAGGAGCAGCCGGGTCGCCTCGGCGACGGCGTCCACGGACGCCTCGAACACCTCGCGGTTGTGCGCGGCGGGCACCCGGAACCCGGACACCTTGCGTACGTACTGCAGCGCGGCGGCGCGGATCTCCTCCTCGGTGGCCTTGTCGGGGATCGCGGGCGGGCGCAGGGTCTTAATGGAGCGGCACATACTCCCACTATCCCGCTATCGCGGCAGCTCCGCCCCGGACAATTTCATGATCAATCCGGCTTGGAGCCGGCTCCTGAGCTCCGGGTCCGCGACCTCGTCCAGCAGCCCGATGGCCTGCTGGGTCGTCTCGGCGGCCCGCCGGTCGTCGCGCAGCGAGGCGGTCTGGTCGGCCATGTGCCTGAGCGCGATGTCGGCCCGCCGGTGGAAGAGCTGCCCGACCAGCGTCGTGACCAGGCCGACCGAACTCATCACGACCCCGAGGTACAGCTCTCCGCCGCCTTCGGCCTTCCAGACGGCCAGCGCAACCCCGGAGAGGAGGATCGCCGCTCCGACCCCGGCGAACCGCTGGCTGGTCGCGAAGCTGCTCCGCGCCTGGGTCAGCCCGTAGGCGTAGTACTCCACGAGGATCGGCGTGAAGTCGTCGCGGCGGTCGCCGAGTTGTGCCGGTGAGTGCGGCCGGATGCCGCCGACGTCGTCGAACTTCGGGTGCCCCGGCCCGCCGACGGGTTCACCGACGGGTTCGCCCACCGGTTCGGCGACGTGGGCGAGCAGCCGTGCCCGCTCCTCGTCCCGCTTGCGCTCGAAGCCCGCGCCGACCGCCCGCTCCAGCATCACCGAGACCGCGGCCACCGCCACGACCACCCCACCCCACGCGAGCCACTCCCCCATCCCCCGACGATCCCACGGCCCGACCGTCGGGCCAAGACCCAGTCATCCCGGCGCGAGGAGATGATGCGGCCGTTCCCGGCATGCGCGGACCGCACGGCGTCGACCTCGCGGCAGAACCACGCGCACCCGCGTCGGCCTCAGCGCGGGGCCGGCACACGGCTCCGTCTCACGGCCGATCAGTCGAAAATCGCAGGTGCCGACCAAGCCGACTGTCCGGGGATCACCGGGCGCGGGACGCCTTGTTTGCGAAGCAGGGCGATCCGAGCGGTGATGGCTTCGGAAAAGGCATCCCAGCCGACCGCCGGAGCGGGTTCTGAAAATACGCCGCTCCCCTTGGGAGCCGTGACGTAGCAGATGGCATCGTAGAGATGATCTTGGAAGAGCCTCTCACAGAACATGCCGCCACGACTCTGGTACGACTTTCCGCGCCATTCTTCGTCTACGCGAATAGGCGATTTCGCCAGGCTGACAGGGCGGCGTGATTTCTCGTCGTCCTCCATGATGAAGAAATATCCCAGCCAGGGCTCACCGGCCTCGGGGTAGACCGCAGTGAAGGCCCTCCGGACATCCGTTGCACTGCCGACGGCTTCCTCTACCCGGTTATTGAAATTGTTCCCGTACGAGGGGCCACCCAGCGCCTTGAGCTCGAACGCCGCGACAAGGGTCTCGCCCCAGTTCACAACGAGGTCCCACTTCTTCTGCGGTCGATAGAACCCCGGGAGCTCCAGCTGCGACGCAGTTTGGATGCAGTTCGCAGGAAAGCCGGCGTCGCGGAAGAATCCGGCAATCAGATCGACGATCGGGTCGAACTGCTTTCCGCCTCTTACGGACCCTTCCGTCCCCGTACCCTCACCGTCATATTCGCCGGTGGCCGCAGACTCCGGATCATCGGCATCGGCGATCACCACAGCCGCCGCCAGATCTACAGCGTCGGAATCGGCGCCTCGGCCGGCGAGAACAGCCTCCGCCTTCTTCTTGTTGGCCGCTTTCTTGGCGCGCGCTCTCGCCGCCTGCTCCTCTTTGATTTCCCAGTACGAGAAAATAGCGCCTTCGAGATCCTGGCGACTGACTGCCAAGATGAACTCTCCTAGTCAGGTAGCTCGGCAAGGCCATAAACTCGGAGCGCGGCTGTCGTCGCCGCGTCGACGTCCCGATCGTCAAAAGCGGACGCCAAAGCATCCTGATCCTCGGGCGAGATATCACCTGGCGAAGGTACGCGGATTCTTCGCAGGTATTGAGCCTGGAAGCGCAATGTCCCGCCACGCATCTTCACCGCGTACGCCTCCACGAACGCTTCGGCCACCCTGGACAGCAGGATGCCTCCGAGTACACGCATGTCCCACGAGTCCGAGACGATGAAGTACAGGTTGTGGTGAGGGTACAGCCGTCCTGGATCAAGGACCGGGTGGATGGTCAACTTCATGTCCGGGAACAGCAGTTTCGGCTGCCCAGCCAGGCGGGGATCGACCTTATCGATGGTTTTGTACCAGCGGCTGGGCTGCTTGACCGCCACGTACCGCTTCCGCAGGACCTCGCTGTGCCGGTCGAAGTACTCGGCCAGCTTGGGGTATTGGGCCAGGTCGACGAGGTTGCCGTCGGCGTCCCAAGGGTTGACGAGGTAGGTGCCGCTCCAGTCGAGTGAGCCACTGGTGGTATCCCGGACCATCGCCATGCGGAGAAGCCGCTCCGACTCCACCACCCCTGCGCTCTGCGTGAGGAATACCTTGTCGGCTCCTGTGGCTACGCCGATTCCGACTCGCGTTCCGGTCGTCGAGTCTTCCAGCAGCCCGAAGCGGTCGCCGAGGTCTTCCAGCATGGCCAGCCGGGCAGGTGATCCGGCAGGCCACGAGTCCGCTCCGGTGAACCAGTGGGGAAGCCGTGCAGCATGAAATGAATTGCGGCTGATCTGGCGTTCACCCGAAGCGCTCACCCATGCCTGGAATTCCCCGACCTCGCTCGGCCCAAATTCCTTCGTGGTATCAGCAACGACGGCGGTTCCCTGGGGGCCGTTGCGGATGATGGAAATGGCAGGATAGGCGGATACCTGCTCTTGGAACGCATCCACATCATGCATGCTCAGTACGAGATCCACACTGTACGAGCGTGATACAAAGTCGCGGAGTTTACTACCGTACTGATTGCGCATCCACCGGTCGGCACAGATGAAACCGAGGATTCCACCCGGCTTAAGGCTCCTCAATCCGATCTCATAGAATCCGATGTATACATCGGATCTCCCACCCATCACTGCGCAAGCGGACCGGTACGCCTTCATGCGATCGGCCGGAACGTCTTCCAGCCGGATATACGGAGGGTTACCCACAACGTAATCGGCATTCCTGCCCGGTTCCTCCTGGAGCAGGTAGTCGCCCTGGTGGATCCAGGCAGTGGCGAGCTTCCTGGCGTCACTCCCGCTCCAGCCGTCCTCGACCAGACGCCGCATGACCAGGTCGCGACTGCTGTCGACGTTGCGAGGCAGCAGATCGTAGGCGCTGACAGCGTCGACCGCTTCCCCTATCGACCTCCCGTGCAGCCGGCAGGAGGCGCTCAGTCGCTCAGCAATCGGTCCGAGGAATGCGCCAGATCCACACGCCGGCTCCACGATGTGGAATTGGGCAAGATCGCGATCGGACGTGTAGCCGACCAGATCCAAGATCGCTTCGACCACCCAGCGGTGTGTGAACACTTCGCCGTGTTGAATCGCCTCGGCAAGCGTTTCACTCAGGGGAGCGCCGGTCATGTCGGTAGTCGTGAGGGTGCTTGCCACGCTGCGACGATACAGGCCTGCGTTCGCGATCCAGGTCGACCGCATGAGTACACACCCGCCGCCCGGGACGACTGGTCACGGGGAAGATGGCAACGCACGTCGGGCCGCCCAAGATTGATGCGCGGCATCTGTCGCCACATGGCCAAGGAAGCCGGGCCGACGGTGATTCGGCTGCATGACGAGCGGCATGGGGCGGACACTCTGGCGGCGGCCGGCGACGTGCCGCGCTGCCTGGTCGTCGAGAGAGCCTCGGGCGTACGCGCGCACGCGTGCGGGACGAGCAGGCCGAGGACAGCGGGGACAGATCCCAGTTGCCCGTGCAGCGCACGGATGTGCCTGGGCTCTCCGTGCATGCAAAAGGCCCCCCGCCGGGACCGGCGGGGGGCCTTCGTGCTGGTGGGCGCGGACGGTTTCGAACCGCCGACATCTGCTTTGTAAGAGCAGCGCTCTACCCCTGAGCTACGCACCCGTGGATGAGTGGACAGCCTACATGCCGGGCACACCCCCCACGCAAACCCGTTCCCGTGGGGGAGAATGGTCCGGGGCATGGCGGACGCGGTACGGGAGAGGGATTGTGACAACGGCATCCCGGCGTTGGTTCGGTGGGCGGGACGAGAGTCGGCGGGCGGATGCGCAGGCGGCGAAGGATGCCGCCGCCGCGGCCTTCTACGAGCTGGACTCCGCGCAGCGGGATCTGCGGATCTCGATCGAGACCATCGCGGCGGCGGACGGGTCGCCCGCCGCGCGGCAGGCGAGCGAGGGCTTCGCCGCGCTGGGGCAGCGGATCGATCAGGTCAGCCATGTCTACATCGAGGCCGTCGACGCGCACGACCTGGACCGGGTGGACCTGGAGGCCTCGGTCGCCACGCAGGCCCGGGAGCAGTTGACCCGGGCGCGCGACGAGCTGGTGCGGGCCAAGGGGGAGCTGGACCGGTTCGCGCAGGGGCTGCAGCCGCTGCTGGACAAGGCCGAGACGCAGCTCGCGCGGGTCGCGCCGGCCCGGGAGCGGGCGAAGGCCGCGCTGCTGGCGGCCAGCGACGCGCTGGATGCCGTACGCGCCAAGGGGATGCGGGCCGATGACCTGGCGGCGCGGCTGGCCGCGCTGGGTCCGGAGCTGACCAAGCTGAACCAGGGCGCGGCCCAGCACGGGGTGCAGGAGACCGTGCAGCGTGCCGACCGGATCCTGCGGGACGCCGAGGGCGTACGGGCGGAGGCGGCGCGGCTGCCGGAGCGGGCCGCGGAGATCGACCGGCGGCTGGTGAGTCTGCGGACGCGGGCCCAGGCGCTGCGCAACCGGGCGGACCGGGTGGATCCGGTCCTGAGCGAGCTGCGCCGGCGGTTCAGCGCGGCGTGCTGGCAGGACCTGCAGCACGTCCCTGACCAGGCGATACGGGATGTCGCGCTGGCGGAGGACCGCCTCAAGGAGGCGTCCCGGGCGCGGGACGAGCAGCGCTGGGCCGACGTAGGCGTGCTGATCGACGGGGTACGGGCTTCGCTGGAGGCCACGGACGAGGCGGTGTCGGCGGCGCAGGACCGGCTGACGCGACTGGAAGCGGTGGCGCGGAACCCGCAGGACGAGGTGGACCGGACCCGGTTCGCGATCCGGGATGCGCAGCGGCTGGCGATGGCGGGCCGCAGCGTGCCCGATCCGCGGCACGCGCGGCCGCTGGACGAGTCGGTGGCCCGGGTGGACCGGGCGCTGGCGGAGCTGGAGGGACGGCACCCTGACTACTGGCATTTCCTGCAGGAGATGGAGGAGGTCCGGGTGGCGGTAGGCCGGGTGGTGGCGGACATCCGGGGCGGACACGCCGTCGGGTGAGGCCGGAGTTGTCCGGGGGTGGGCATCGGCGGATGCTGGAGGTGCCGGAAACGGAGCAGAGGAGGGCGGTATGGCTGCCCACACTTTCCACAGGCCTCGTGCGCACCGCGCACCCCAGGCACCCCCTTCACCCCCTGCACCGCATGAGTCCTACGAGCCTCATGCGCTCTACGGGTGCACCGAGCCCCATGAGAACTACGCGCCCTACGTACCCCATGAGCCCTATGCGACCCACGCACCCCAGGCTTCCCCGGGGAGGCTGCAACGCCTGCTGCACCCCGTCAATGCCCGGCTCGACGAGCATCTGCCCTCCGATCACAAGCTCAGCAAGGTCTACCGGGTCGGCGCCGGCCTGACCGGGCTGCTGCTGGTCGCCTTCGGCATCCTGGGGCTCATCGACCAGATCGGGTTCTTCGACACCGGTGGGGACACGGTGCTCGCCCTGAACACCAACGGCGCGCTGAGTGTCCTGTCGATCTGTATCGGCGTGCTGCTGTTCGTCGGGATGGTGATCGGCGGAACCTTCGCCTCCACCCTGAACATCGTGCTCGGGGTGGCGTTCATCCTGAGCGGG
Organism: Streptomyces sp. NPDC048258; assembly: GCF_043201995.1. Taxonomy (NCBI): domain Bacteria; kingdom Bacillati; phylum Actinomycetota; class Actinomycetes; order Kitasatosporales; family Streptomycetaceae; genus Streptomyces; species Streptomyces sp. NPDC048258. The sequence continues at coordinate 543,098 of NZ_JBICZH010000001.1, read as the reverse complement.
TTCGTCAATCTCGCCCTGCTGGACAGCGGTTTCAACTTCCTGGCCTTCGAGATCCAGAACGTGCTGTTCAGTTTCGTCGTCGGCGTGATGCTGATGTGGTTCGGGATGTACGGGCGGGTGGGCAGCGCGCTGCCGCACGACAACCCGTACTGGCGCGCCCGCCACCCCGAGGCGGCGGCCCGGGAGCAGCGGGCGGCGGCACAGAGCGGGAGACGACTCTAGGACCTCGGACCTCGGACCTCGGACCTCCGCCCTTCTCGCCGGCCTGCGCCCCGCACCCTGCCGTAATTCGTCCCGCCGCCGTTAACCTGGCCGCATGCCTCGATACGAATTCCGCTGCCGGACCTGCGACGACACCTTTGAGGTCAGCCGGCCGATGGCCGAGTCCTCCGCGCCCGCCGACTGCCCCGCCGGGCACGCCGACACCGTCAAGCTGCTCTCCGCCGTCGCCGTGGGCGGCACCAGCAGTGCCCCCGCGCCCGCCCGGGCGGCAGGCGGCGGGGGCTGCTGCGGTGGTGGCGGCTGCGGCTAAGCCGCAGTCCGCAGCCGGGCGGCAGGGCCTAGCGCTTGCGCGAGAGGGTCAGGCCGTCCGAGATCGCCAGCATGACGGACTCCATGCGGGGGTCCGCCGCGACGTGTTCGTTGAAGGCGCGGACGCCGGCCGCCGAGCCGGTGGCCGACTCGTCGAGGACCGTGCCGTGGAACAGGGTGTTGTCCGTGACGATCAGGCCGCCCGGTCGCATCCTCGGCACGAGCTCCTCCCAGTAGGCGATCTGGCTCTCCTTGTCCGCGTCCACGTAGGCCATGTTGATGTGCGGTTCCGCGGGCATCGCGCGGAGCGTGTCCAGCGCCGGGGCGATGCGCAGCTCGATGCGGTCCGCGACGCCCGCCGCCGCCCAGGCCTCCCTGCCGTACGCCGTCCACTCCTCGGAGACGTCGCACGCGATGAGGCGGCCGTCCGCGGGCAGTGCCTGCGCCATCGACAGGGCCGAGAAGCCGGTGAAGGTGCCCACCTCCACGATGTGGCGGGCGCCCGTCAGCCGGACGAGGAAGGCCAGCAGCGGCCCCTGCTCCTCCGCCGACTGCATCCCGGCGACGTCCGGGAACGTGGCGTACGTCGTCTCCACCAGCCCCCGCTGGACCTTGTCCAGTGGGGGGTTGTGGTCGAGCACGTACCGGTAGAGCTCGTCAGTGATCTTGGTGCTGTTGCCCTTGGTCATACGGTCAGTGTCGCAACCGCCCGGCCGAATGCGCGGACGATCTCCTCACCTGCCAGCACGCCCGCCGTGGGCAGGGCGGTCACCGACGGCGCCGTCCAGGCCGCGTCCGCCAGCTCGCCGTGGCCCGGGCGCCAGGCCGCGTCCGCCGCCAGCAGCAGGTCGGCGTCCAGGAGCGAGTCGCCGGCGGCCAGGGTGGTCGTGGCGCCGGTCCGGCGGGCCACCTCGCGCATCGCCGCGCTCTTGGTCAGCGGGCGGGGCACGGCATAGATCTTGCGGCCCTGGAGGGAGACCGTCCAGCCGCGCGCCTCCGACCACTCGGCCAGGGACTTGAGCCATTCGTCGGGCACCAGGGCCCGCTCGACGACCAGGTACGCGAACAGCTCCTCCGCCACCCGTGCCTTGCGCAGCCATACCGGGTCCGCCGTCGCCAGCAGGTGGGCGTGCACCTCCTCCAGCGGGGCGCACTCCTCCGCCAGGCGCGCCGCGACCTGCCGCCGCCAGTCGCGGTCCGGGATCCCGTCGACCAGCAGCTGGCCGCCGTTCGCGCAGATCGCGTACTGCGCGGGGCGGCCGGGGAAGCGGATCCGCTGGTACTGCTTGCGGGTCCGTGTCGTCGTCGGGACGAAGACGACCGACGGGTCGGCCGTCAGCTCCGCCAGCAGTCCCGCCGCCGTCTCCGTCATGTAGGACAGCGGCTTGCTCTCGTGGACCTCGACGCACAGCAGCCGGGGGGCCACCGGGTCGGGCATGGTCAGGCCGAGGGCCGCCGTCGAGTAGATGAGCGTACGGTCGAGATCACTGGCTACCAGGACAGTCACTTCGAGGCCACAGCCTTTCCGTCGGCGCCGGTGGCGCCGCGCGTGTATCGGGGGTGGATGAGCCCGACGCACGTGTAGGGAAGCCCGTCGACCTCCTCCACGGGGACCCCGCGCTGCTCGGCGAGCAGCCGTACGTGGTCCAGGTCGGCGCCCGCGCCGCGCTGCGCGAGGATCTTCCACGGCACCCGGCGCAGCAGCACCCGGGTGGTCTCGCCGACCCCGGGCTTGACCAGGTTCACGTCGTGGATGCCGTACTCCTCGCTGATCCGCTCGACCGCCGCCCAGCCCTCCCAGGTCGGCGTACGGTCGGCCGCGAGCAGCTCCTTGACCTCGGCGTCGACGGCGTCGGCCACCTCGTCGAAGCGGGCGGCGACCGTGTCGACGAAGTCGACGGAGACGTCGGCCGCGGCGAGCTCGCGGTAGAACTTGGCGCCGTGGAAGTCGGCGGGCCCGACCAGGTCGGACCTCAGCACCGTACGCGAGACGAGGCCGGAGACGGTGGAGTTGAGGCAGGCGGACGGGATCAGGAAGTCCTCGCGGGTGCCGTACGTCTCCACGCACGAGCCGGGGTCTGCGAGGACCACGATCTCCGGGTTGAAGCCCTGGAACTCGGCGAGGGCGGCGGTCAGCTCGCGCGTGATGGCGCCCTTGCCGGTCCAGCCGTCGACGAAGACGACGTCGGCCGGGTCGTGGTGGGCGGCCAGCCAGCGCAGGGCGTTGGCGTCGATACCGCGGCCGCGCACGATGGAGACGGCGTAGTGCGGAAGGTCCAGGCCGTGCCGGGCCTGGGCCCAGCGGCGCATCAGCACGCCCACCGGGGTGCCCGCCCGGGCCAGGGAGACCAGGACCGGGGAGGGGGAGCGCTCGGCGAGGACGGTCTCGGTGACGGTGCCGACCGCGCTGGCGATGCGGGCCGCCGAGGCGGTCAGGGCGCTCTGGTAGAGCTCCTGGTACTGCGGGGAGGGCTGGTACTCGACGGGCAGCGATTCGGCGTAGTGCGCGCCGCCCGCCTGTATCGCCTCCTCGCGCTCCTCGGTCGGGGCCTCCAGCTCGATGTCGGAGAAGTCCTGGAGCAGCCAGCCGACGTCCTCGGCGGCGTACGAGGAGAACGCGGGCCCGCGCAGGGGCTCGTGCGTGGTCGGCTCGGTCATGATCGGCTTTTGCTCCTGCCGGTCGGGTACGTAGGAAGGTAGGGCGGCCAGCAGGACGCGGCCGGTGTGCGGAGCCAGGCTCGCGAGCAGCCCCGACCGCAGCTCGGGGGTGTCCCCGGCGGAGTCGACGACGGCGATGACGGCGTCGAAGCCGGCGCCCGCGACGTTGTACGCGTAGCGGTCTCCGGGGCCGTCGGCCGGGGCGTCGTGGGCGGGGAAGACCAGCCGGGTACGGATGGCGTAGCCGGGGTCGTCCACGGCGAGTACGGGCGAGCGGGTGGTGGTGGAGAAGCGGACCTCGCGGGCCGCGCCCGCCTCCTCCAGGGCCTTCGCCAGGCGCAGCGGGGCGTACATCAGCTCTTCGTTGCCGAGTACGAGGACACGGCCGGGCCGGTCGCCGAGCGCGGCTGTGAGCTGGGCGGTCAGGGCCGGCATGGCCTCGTTCAGCTGTTCGCGGTGGGCGGCTGTGAATCCGTGGCGGCCGCCGTCGGGGACTCCGGCGGGCCAGTTCAGGTCGATGCGCGTGATCGGCTGCGGGCCGTCTGCTGGGGCTCCGCCCCAGACCCCGCGCCTCAATCGCCGGCGGGGCTGGATTTGCCCGGCTGCGGGCTGATCCTCGACAAGTGCCGCGGGCTGGATTTCACCAGGTGCCTCGGGATGCGCCTCGGCTAGGGCAGCGGCCTGGGCTTCGTACTCCTCGACCAGGGCCTGGCCCCTGGTCAGGACGCCGTCGGGGAGGGTGACCGTGCCCGAGGCCAGGGCTATGAGGTCCACGCGGGCGCCCAGGTCGGCGGCGAAGGCGGTGAGGCGGGCGCGGTCGGCCGGGGAGCGCATGTCGACGAGGGCGACGACCACGTAGTGCGAGCGGGGGTGGCGGGCGTGGAGGTCGCGGATGGTGTTCAGCACCGTGTTGCCGGTGGAGAACTCGTCGTCGACGAGGACCAGCGGCCCGCTGCCCGCCAGCAGCTCGGGGTCCTCGGGCAGCAGCAGGTGCGAGGTGGCGTGCGAGTGAGCCTCCTCGAAGCCCCCGGCAGGTTCCACTCCCGGCACGGGCCGGCGGGTGGAGTGCAGGTAGGGGGCAGGGCCCAGGCCGTCGGCCACGCAGTGGCCGAGCCCGGTGGCCGTCTCGGCGTAGCCGAGGACCACCGCCGAGGCGGCCCCGCCCGCGCCGAGCAGGGCCCGGACCCGCTCGCCGAGCCCGTATCCGGCGGCGTACACGGCCGCCGGGGACTGCGGGACGTGTTTGCCCAGCACCTGCGAGACCAGCAGGTGCGCCCGCTTGGGGTTGCGCCGCAGGGCCAGTCCGAGCAGCTCTGTCAGCCGCGGCCCTCCTTCGGAGTCCTCCAGGCTGATGCCCAGCCGGTCCGCGACCCACGTTCCCGACCACACCGTGTCGATCGTCTTGCCTTCCCTCGTCGTCACCGGCCCGCTCACACCTGGAGCCCGGCCGTGAGCAGGTCGACGAAGCCGACCTCCTCCTTCGCCACACCGAAGACCTCGGCGCGCAGCATGGTGCGCTCGGCCCAGGCCCGGTGGGGCTTCACCTCGTTCATCTTGTTCGTGTAGGCGGAACGCATTACTCCGCCGCCGCCGCGTTCGGGGCGCAGGATGTCCTGGGCGTCGCTGAACTCCTCGTGGGAGACCACCGACAGCGCGTGGACGGGCGTGACGTGGGCGGGGTGGATGCAGGTCTTGCCGAGCAGTCCGTTGGCCCGGTCGAGTTCGATCTCGCGCAGCAGCCCGTCCAGGTCGTGTTCGATCAGTGCGGTGCGCAGTTCCTCCACGCCTTCCGCCAGGAAGGGGCTGCGGCGCAGCTGGGGCTTGAAGAGGCGCTGCTGGCTGCGGAAGTACTCCCACACCGGTCCGGTGACGGTGAAGCCGGTGCCGTCGGCGCGGCTGAGGACGTTGACCACGTCCGCGATCACGCCTGCCACGATCTGGACGTCGTAGGCGGTCATGTCGGGGGTGCGGCGCAGGCCGTAGGCGGAGCAGAAGTCCGTGACGCCGAGCCGCAGGGCCAGGACCCGCTCGCGGTGGTCGTTGACCGTGCGGGAGATGCCGACGAGGGTTTCGGCGCGGGTTTCGAGGTGGAGCAGGTCCGGGGTCTCCAGGACGGGCATCGCGTACAGGCGGGCCTGGGCGTCGGCGGCCTCGGCCTGGGCCACGGCGTCGAGGAAGGCGCTGCCGCTGCTCTCGTTGAACTTCGGGAGTACGAATCCGGCCAGTCGCCGGGCGGAGCCGCCCAGGCGGCGCACCAGGTCGGGGATCTGCTCGGGCGTGCGGACGCGGATGAACAGGAGCGGGAGCTCGGCGGTGTCCCCGTCGAGCTCGGCGAACTGCCGGACGAGGTTCTCCTCGGCCGCGACGACGTCGCCGTCGCTGATGGAATCCTCCAGGCAGAGGACCATGGAGACGACTCCGCGGCCGGCCTGCTTGCGGATGTCCCGGGCGAGCTGGGGGCGGGTGGCGGGGCTGTACAGCGTGGCACCCAGAGCCGCCGCGAGGACGCGGGCGGGCGAGGCTCCGGTGAATTCCGCCGGTTCCTGGTGGAAGAGGTCCTTACGGACAGTGGGCGATATGTGCCCGAAGTGACGCATGTGCTTCCCCCGTACTGCCTCGGCGGCCCAACTGGCGTGGCCGGTAATAGTACGTACGAACGTGAGTCAAGAGTTCCTCAAGCACATGAAGTTCAGGTAACCCTCTTGCACCATGCCCAGCTCTCGCGTTCGGGACAAGGCCCTACGGGGGGCCGCATTGTCCCGGTCCACCCCGGGAGGGCAGGATGACGGGCATGACGCACGCGATGCAGAAGGGCTCGAACATCCCGGTGGCCGCCGTGGCGGTCCGGGCGGTGCTCCGCTGGACGGCCGGCCCCGAGGTGCCGGACGTGGACGCCTCCGCCCTGCTGGTGGGCGCCGACGGCCGGGTGCGTTCGGACGAGGACTTCGTCTTCTACAACCAGCCCCGGCACCCCTCGGGGGCCGTTTGGCGACTCGGCAAGAAGCAGCTCGGTGACGCGGTCACCGACGCCGTCCAGGCGGACCTGCGGACGGTGACCCCGGCGGTGGACCGGATCCTGGTGGTCGCCTCCGCCGAGGACGTCCCCTTCCAGCAGGTCCGCGACCTGCGGATCCTCCTCTACGACGCCACCGCGGCCGGTGGCGCAGAGCCGCTGGCCTACTTCGACGTGCGGCCCGAGACGGGCGCCGAGACGGCGCTGATCTGCGGCGAGCTGTACCGCCGGGGCGAGGGGTGGAAGTTCCGCGCCCTGGGCGAGGGCTACTCCGACGGGCTGGTGGGGCTGGCGACGGACCACGGGATCTCGGTCGACGAGAACGCCGCCGATCCCGCCGCGAGCCCGGAGGCCGGGCCGACCGCCGGACCGACCGCCGGACCCACCTCCGAGCAGACGGCCGCGATGGCCCCGCCTGCGCCGCCGGCGCCGCCGACGCAGGCCCCGCCGCCGGTCCAGCCCGCCTACGGGTACCCGCAGCCGGTGTCCCCGGCCCCCGTGCCGGGTCCTGCCGCCGACCCGTCGTTCCGGCTGCCGGTGCAGGGCCCGCAGTTCATTCGCCGCTGACGCCTCCGGCGCCGACGAGGCCGCGAGGCCACTGACGCGCCGGGCCCCGGCCCCGCCCGGGGCTCCGGTCAGGCCTTGCTGCTCTTGTAGCCCCGCCCCCACTGGAGCCCCCAGCCGTACAGCCGGTCCAGCTCGGCCTGGAACCCGTACACGAACTTCACCTCGCGCCGCACGACGAGCTCGCCCTTGACGCGCTCCAGGGAGACCACCGCGCAGGAGCGGGCCTGCGGCTGCCGCTCCTCCAGGGGGATCTCGATCCGCGGCCCGGTGACCGGGAACAGGGTGACCAGGGCGTGGGTCCGGTCGAAGGCCGGGGTCTGGTCGTAGATGTAGACGAAGACCAGCAGCCGCTTGATCTCGTCGGCGTGGTCGAGGTTGACGTAGAGCGTCTCGCCGGACGCCGAGCCGAACCGGTCGTCCCCGCTGAGCTTGACGTACGGCGGGTCGTTGATGTCGCCGAGCAGGTTGCCCAGCGGCTGGACGACGCCGCGGGTGCCGTCGGTCAGCTCGTAGAGACAGCCCATGTCGAGGTCGACATTGACCATGCCCTGGGTGTGCGCCTGCACCATGTCGGGCTTGAACAGCTTGAACGGGTGCCGGAAGAGCTGGCCGCTCTGCCCGGAGCTGCCGCCGATGTCCGAGGTGCGCATGCGCCAGGACAGGTTGACGCGCAGATTGCCGTGGACCGCCCCCTGTTTGGTGAGCGAGACCGTCGGATGTCGCTTGGTCAGCTCGATCGCGTTCGACGAGGCGCTGCCCGACTGGAACTGCACGGCGCGGCTGCCCATGATGCCGTCGAAGAAGCCCATCCCCTACCCCCCTTGATCCTTTGATCCCTTGAACCCCTGGTCCCCAGGTCCGCCGATCCTGCGATCCCTACGGAAGCGGGGCGGCCCGCCGGGTCCGTGGACCCGCCCGGCCGCCCCGCAAATGGAGCGTTCCGCATTACCGCCGCGGTCATGCCTCGGCGGTGGAACCCTCCAGTTCCAGGCGCTTGTTCCGGCGCACCGAGGACCAGAAGGACCATCCGATGAGCAGCACGCCGACGAGACCCGTGATGATCTCGTTGATCTCGTACTGGATGGTGATGAGCAGGAGCACGGCGAGCGCGCCGATGGCGTAGTGCGCGCCGTGCTCCAGGTAGACGTAGTCGTCGAGGGTGCCCTGGCGGACCAGGTAGACCGTCAGCGACCGGACGTACATGGCACCGATGCCGAGGCCGAGGGCCATGAGCACGATGTCGTTGGTGATCGCGAAGGCGCCGATGACCCCGTCGAAGGAGAACGAGGCGTCGAGGACTTCGAGGTAGAGGAACATGAAGAAGGCGGCCTTGCCGGCCATCGCGACGGCCGAGACGGGCTTGCCGCTCTTCTTGGCCGCTTCCTCGGCCTCGTGCTCGGCTTCCTCCTCTTCCTCCAGCTTGTTCTCGAAGTAGCCGGAGAGGCCGCCGACGACCATGTAGGTGATCAGGCCGAGGATGCCGGAGATCAGGACGGTCTGGCCCTTGTCCACGTGGACGCCGCCGTGCTGGTGGGCGTTGGCGGCGAAGGTCATCGAGGTGACGGCCAGGACGATCAGCGCGATGCACGCGGACAGCATGTCGACCTTGCCGAGCTTGGCGAGCGGGCGCTCCAGCCAGGCGAGCCACTTGATGTCCCGGTCCTCGAAGATGAAGTCGAGGAAGATCATCAGCAGGAACATTCCACCGAACGCGGCGATGGACGGGTGAGCGTCCGTGACGAGCTGCTCGTACATCTCCTTGTCGTTGATGGCCAGTTCCACGGCCTCGATGGGCCCGATCTTGGCGCTGATCGCGACGATCACGACGGGGAAGACCAGTCGCATACCGAAGACCGCGATGAGTACGCCGACGGTGAGGAAGATCTTCTGCCAGAAGGCATTCATCTTCTTCAGGATTCCGGCGTTGACCACCGCGTTGTCGAAAGACAGCGAGATCTCGAGGACCGACAGGATCGCCACGATCCCGAAGGCCTGCCACCCCCCGTAGAACACCGCTGCGACCAGACCGAGCGCAGTGATTGCGAACGACCAGCCGAAGGTTTTGAGAACCACTGGCACCCCATCGTCTTGTACGGCTTTACGAAACGTTGACCCCGAAGTCTAGAGCGATGCCCCTCAGGCCCGACGCGTACCCCTGCCCCACCGCACGGAACTTCCACTCACCCCCGTACCGGTAGACCTCGCCGAAGATCATCGCGGTCTCGTTGGAGGCGTCCTCGGAGAGGTCGTAGCGGGCCAGTTCCTGGCCGTCCGCCTGGTTCACGACGCGGATGAAGGCGTTGCTGACCTGGCCGAAGCTCTGCCGGCGGGAGTCCGCCTCGTGGATCGAGACCGGGAAGACGATCTTGTCCACGCGGTCCGGCACCTTGGTGAGGTCGATGATGATCGACTCGTCATCGCCCTCCCCCTCGCCGGTCAGGTTGTCACCCGTGTGTTCGACGGATCCCTCGGGGCTCTTCAGGTTGTTGTAGAAGACGAAGTACTCGTCCCCCAGCACCCGGCCGCTGTTGCACAGCAGCGCGCTGGCGTCGAGGTCGAAGTCCGCGCCCGTGGTCGAGCGCGCGTCCCATCCGAGGCCGATCAGAACCCGGGTGAGGTTCGGTGCGGCCTTGGAGAGGGAGACATTGCCCCCCTTGGCGAGTGTGACGCCCATGTTGTGGTCCTCCCCGGACGACGGTGTGGCGGTCTGGCGGTGCGGCGGGTGTGGCTGGTGGTGCCGTGCGCGGTCCCGTGCGGGCCGCGCGGTCCCGTGCGGGCGGTGCATCCCGTGCGGGCCGTAAAGCCGGTCCGGCGCCGTACACACAGTGCACGGCGCCGGACGGGTGATTGCTCTCAGGCTCAGACGTTGACGCCGAAGTCCTGCGCGATGCCGCGCAGGCCCGAGGCGTAGCCCTGGCCGATGGCGCGGAACTTCCACTCCGCGCCGTTGCGGTACAGCTCGCCGAAGACCATGGCGGTCTCGGTCGAGGCGTCCTCGGAGAGGTCGTAGCGGGCGAGCTCGGTGTTGTCGGCCTGGTTCACGACGCGGATGTACGCGTTGCGGACCTGGCCGAAGCTCTGCTGGCGGCTCTCGGCCTCGTAGATCGAGACCGGGAAGACGATCTTGGCGACATCGCCCGGGACACCGGCGAGGTTGACCTTGATCGCCTCGTCGTCGCCCTCGCCCTCACCGGTGGTGTTGTCACCGGTGTGCTCGACCGAGCCGTCGGGGCTCTTCAGGTTGTTGAAGAAGACGAAGTTCGCGTCGCTGGCGACCTTGCCCTGGTCGTTGGTCAGGATCGCGCTGGCGTCGAGGTCGAAGTCGACACCGGTGGTGGTGCGAGCATCCCAGCCCAGACCGACGATGACCGCCGTCAGGTTAGGCGCGGCCTTGGTCAGCGAGACGTTGCCGCCCTTGCTGAGGCTGACTCCCACGGGTCCTCCATTGGGTTCATGTGTGGGGCGGGGCCCCGTCGTGCGGTTGCTACCGGATCAACGTTTCGATCCTAGTGACGGGTTCCCGCCTGGGCACGGTTTTCGCAGCGAACTGCGACCGACGAGCCGACCAGGGCCGACCGGGGTCGACCACGGGCCGACGACGGGCCTCAGAGGCTGTCGAGGGCCTTGATGTACTCGTTCAGGTCACGCGCGTCGGGCAGACCGTTGACGACAGTCCAGCGCACGACGCCGTCCTTGTCGATGATGAAGGTGCCGCGGACCGCGCATCCCTTCTCCTCGTCGAAGACCCCGTACGCGCGGGAGGTCTCCCCGTGCGGCCAGAAGTCCGACAGCAGCGGGTAGTCCAGGCCCTCCTGCTCGCCGAAGACCCGGAGGGTCGGCACGGAGTCGTTGGAGACCGCGAGGAGCTGGACCTCGTCGTTCTGGAAGCGCGGCAGCTGGTCGCGCAGCTCGCACAGCTCGCCGGTGCAGACGCCCGTGAAGGCGAAGGGGTAGAAGAGCAGCACCACGGCCTTCTCCCCCCGGAAGTCGGAGAGCCGCACGGTGGCGCCGTGGTTGTCCTTGAGCTCGAAGTCCGGGGCCTTGTCGCCGACCTGGATCGCCATCTCTCGCGTCCCTTCGTTTCTTTCCTGCATAGCCGCGTTGGGCTGTTCGGGTGAGGCAAAGCCTATGTACGCCGGGGGCCGGGAACGCACACACCCCGCCGACCGGGGTCGACGGGGTGACAAAGTGTCCGCTCGGCTGCGGGGCGCGGCTCAGCGCTTGGACTTGACGGCGGTCTTGGGCGTCACCAGCTTGGTGGCGCCCCACTCCTTGCCTACGGGGAGACCCTTGGCCAGCGAGAGGCCGGCGGTCTCCGCGGCTTCCTTGATGTCGCTGGCCTCGACGTAGCCGGGGCGGCCCGTCTTGGGGGTCAGCAGCAGGATCAGTGCGCCGTCCTCGATCAGCTCGGTGGCATCGACCAGAACGTCCGCCAGGTCGCCGTCGTCCTCCCGGAACCACAGCAACACGGCGTCGGCGACGTCGTCGTAGTCCTCGTCGACGAGTTCGCCGACGAGCCCATCAACGACATCACGGAATTCCTGATCGACGTCGTCGTCGTAGCCGATCTCCTGGACCACCTGTTCGGACTGGAAACCCAGCCGGGCGGCCAGGTTCTCCGCGTGGTCCGCGGTCGCGCTCACGGGGTGCCTCCTGCTCATGTTCGGTGAATGTCTTCTGGCGGCGCGCGTACGCGCAGCATTGGACGTAGTCCACACGGGCGCGGCGGATCGCGCAAGTACCCGGCCGCCGAGACCGTCGAAACGGTGACGATTGCGGCCGTCTCGCCGCAACTTTCAGCCCCTCCGTATACACCTCGGGTGATTCATCCCACACCATTCCGGTTCATTCGTCATCGCTTCAGGACTTTCCTACCTGTTTGAGGGACGAACGGCCTTACGAAGGACGTGACCGGCTTGGGCGTAAGGTTGCGATTTGGCCGCACCTGCCTCCGACCCCTCCCCAAGGCTCCCTGCCGTCTCCAGGGATTACCCAGTGGTAGAGATGACGATTTCGGCCGAGCGTAAGACCATGGGAGGCGGCGAACCCAAGGCACGACTCCCCCGACAGCGAAGGAACAGCGTGGCTTCCGCATCCGATCGCAATCCGATCATCATTGGCGGCCTGCCGAGTCAGGTCCCGGACTTCGATCCGGAGGAGACGCAGGAGTGGCTCGACTCCCTGGACGCAGCTGTCGACGAGCGGGGCCGTGAACGCGCCCGCTACCTGATGCTGCGGCTGATCGAGCGGGCCCGTGAGAAGCGCGTGGCCGTGCCCGAGATGCGCAGCACGGACTACGTCAACACGATCGCCACCAAGGACGAGCCCTTCTTCCCCGGCAACGAGGAGATCGAGCGCAAGGTCCTGAACGCCACCCGATGGAACGCGGCCGTGATGGTGTCGCGCGCCCAGCGCCCGGGCATCGGGGTCGGCGGCCACATCGCGACGTTCGCCTCCTCCGCCTCCCTCTACGACGTGGGCTTCAACCACTTCTTCCGGGGCAAGGACGAGGGCGACGGCGGCGACCAGATCTTCTTCCAGGGCCACGCGTCCCCCGGCATCTACGCCCGCGCCTACCTCCTGGACCGGCTCACCGAGCAGCAGCTCGACGCGTTCCGGCAGGAGAAGTCGAAGGCCCCGTACGGCCTTTCCAGCTACCCGCACCCGCGGCTGATGCCGGGCTTCTGGGAGTTCCCGACCGTCTCGATGGGCCTCGGCCCCATCAGCGCGATCTACCAGGCGCGGATGAACCGGTACATGGAGGCGCGCGGGATCGCGGACACCTCCAAGTCCCACGTATGGGCGTATCTCGGTGACGGCGAGATGGACGAGCCGGAGTCGCTCGGCCAGCTGTCCATCGCCGCGCGCGAGGGTCTGGACAACCTGACCTTCGTCGTCAACTGCAACCTCCAGCGCCTCGACGGCCCGGTGCGCGGCAACGGCAAGATCATCCAGGAGCTGGAGTCGATCTTCCGGGGCGCCGGCTGGAACGTCATCAAGCTGATCTGGGACCGCTCCTGGGACCCGCTGCTGGCCCAGGACCGCGACGGCATCCTGGTCAACAGGATGAACACCACCCCCGACGGGCAGTTCCAGACGTACGCCACCGAGTCGGGCGCGTACATCCGCGACCACTTCTTCGGGGACGACCAGCGGCTGCGCGCGATGGTCGAGAACATGACCGACCAGCAGATCCAGCACCTGGGCCGCGGCGGACACGACCACAAGAAGGTCTACGCGGCGTACGCGGCGGCCAAGGCCCACAAGGGCCAGCCGACGGTGATCCTGGCGCAGACGGTCAAGGGCTGGACGCTCGGCCCGAACTTCGAGGGCCGCAACGCGACGCACCAGATGAAGAAGCTGACGGTCGACGACCTCAAGCGCTTCCGCGACCGCCTGCACATCCCGATCACGGACGCGCAGCTGGAGAACGGCGCGCCGCCGTACTACCACCCGGGCCCGGGCTCCCCCGAGATCCAGTACATGCACGACCAGCGCAGCGCGCTCGGCGGCTACGTGCCGACCCGCGTGGTGCGCGCGAAGCCGCTGGAGCTGCCGGGCGACGCGGCGTACGCGGCCGCCAAGAAGGGCTCGGGCCACCAGTCGATCGCCACCACGATGGCCTTCGTCCGCATCCTGAAGGACCTGATGCGGGACAAGGAGATCGGCAAGCGCTTCGTGCTGATCGCGCCCGACGAGTACCGCACGTTCGGTATGGACGCCTTCTTCCCGAGCGCCAAGATCTACAACCCGCTGGGCCAGCAGTACGAGGCGGTCGACCGTGACCTGCTGCTCGCGTACAAGGAGTCCCCGACCGGCCAGATGCTGCACGACGGCATCTCGGAGGCGGGCTGCACGGCCTCGCTGATCGCCGCGGGTTCGGCGTACGCGACGCACGGCGAGCCGCTGATCCCGGTGTACGTCTTCTACTCGATGTTCGGTTTCCAGCGCACGGGTGACCAGTTCTGGCAGATGGCCGACCAGCTGGCGCGCGGTTTCGTCCTCGGCGCGACCGCCGGCCGGACCACCCTGACGGGTGAGGGCCTCCAGCACGCCGACGGTCACTCCCAGCTGCTGGCCTCGACGAACCCGGGCTGTGTCGCGTACGACCCGGCCTACGGCTACGAGATCGCGCACATCGTCAAGGACGGTCTGCGGCGGATGTACGGGCCGGAGTCGGAGGACGTCTTCTACTACCTGACCGTCTACAACGAGCCGATCCAGCACCCGGCCGAGCCGGCGGACGTCGACGTGGACGGGATCCTCAAGGGCATCCACCGGGTGTCGCAGGGCACGGCGGGCACCATCGGGGCGCAGATCATGGCCTCGGGCGTGGCGGTGCCGTGGGCGCTGGAGGCGCAGCGGATCCTGGCCGCCGACTGGAACGTGCGGGCGGACGTCTGGTCGGCGACCTCCTGGAACGAGCTGCGCCGCGAGGCCGTCGAGGTGGAGGAGCACAACCTGCTCCACCCTGAGGAGGAGCAGCGCGTTCCGTACGTGACGCGGAAGCTGTCCGGCGCGGAGGGTCCCTTCGTGGCGGTCTCCGACTGGATGCGGTCGGTGCCGGACCAGATCTCGCGGTGGGTGCCCGGCCCGTACACCTCGCTGGGCGCGGACGGCTTCGGCTTCGCCGACACCCGCGGTGCGGCCCGGCGCTTCTTCCACATCGACGCCCAGTCGGTGGTCCTGGCGACGCTCACCGAGCTCGCCAAGGCCGGCCGGATCGACCGTTCGGTGCTGAAGCAGGCCGTCGACCGCTACCAGCTGCTGGACGTCGCGGCGGCCGACCCGGGCGCGGCGGGCGGAGACGCGTAGCCGTCACCCTTCCGTGGGGGCGCTGGGACACCTGTCCCAGCGCCCCTTACTCGTTCTTTACGATGCTGGCATGAAGGAACCCTCCCGCCAGGCGCACTGGGAGCGCCGTACGCAGGCCCCCCTCCTGGTGCTCGCCGTGGCCTTCGCCGTCGCCTACGCCGTGCCCATCGTGGCGCCCGACGCGGACCCGGCGGTCCACCGGGCGTGCACGCACGCGGAATGGGTGGTGTGGGGAGCGTTCGCGGTCGACTACCTGGTGCGGCTGGTGCTCGCCGGGGACCGCAGGGTCTTCGTACGGACGCACTGGCTGGACCTGGCCGCGGTGGTGCTGCCGCTGGTCCAGCCGCTGCGGCTGCTGCGGCTGGTCGCCACCTTGATGCTGGTGGGGCGCCGGGCCCGGATGGCTCCGCAGATCCGGCTGACGACCTATGTGGCCGGGGCCGTGGTGGGCCTGCTGATGTTCGGCTCGCTCGCGGTGCTGAGCGTGGAGCGGGACGCCCCCGACGGGAACATCAAGAACCTGGGCGACGCGGTGTGGTGGTCCTTCACCACCATGACGACGGTCGGGTACGGCGACCACTCCCCCACCACCGGCCTCGGCCGGGTGCTGGCCGTCGGGCTGATGCTGTCCGGGATCGCCCTGCTCGGTGTGGTGACCGCCAACATCGCCGCCTGGTTCATCGCCCGCTTCGAGCGGGACGACCAGGTGGAGCGGCTTCAGCTGGCGGCCATCCTGGAACTCCAGTCGGAGGTACGGGCGCTGCGCGCCGAGGTCGCGGCGCTGGGCGGCGGGGCGGCCGAGCCGGCCGGTCCGGCCGAGCCGGTCGAACGGCCCGCCGCCCCGGCGCCGCGCGAGGCTACGTCTCCCACACCTTGAACGCCCTGACCTGGTACGGCGACTGGGGCAGCCAGACCCCGTCGCCCGGGTAGGTCTGGAACTCGCCGGTCTCCGCGCACACCGCCGACTGGTACGTGGTCACCGGGCGGCCGGTCCGGTTGGTGAGGGACTGGGCGCTGGTCCCCGCGGGCAGGGCGGTGCAGCTGTTGATGTCCAGGGTGCTCAGCTCGTGGGTCTGCCGGGTGCCCTTGAACTCCGGCTTCGCCCACAGGCACAGCTGCCCGGTCGCGCAGGCCCCGAGCGTGGCCGGGCCGGCGGCGTGCGCCGCGCCGGACGTGCTCGGGATGAGGGCGGTGAGGGCCAGGCCGACGACGGCGAGAGTGGTGCTCCACGTACGCATGACGGGTCAACTCCTTGTGGACGGACGGGCCCCGGACCGTTTCCGGAGCTCCGCCGACACCACGCTGACCTGGGCCGATGGCCGAGCGGAAGAGGCCTCGGGCAGGTCCACCCTGATAGGCGACAGCCCCGCCGGAACCATCCGGCGGGGCTGTCGTACGTACGGAGTTGACGCCTCCGCGGGCGCTGGACCCGGGCCCTCAGACGTGTGCGGCGCCCGCCCCCGCGGCGGCGTTCTCGCCGCGCTTGGTGAAGCAGGCGACGACGGCGGCGAGGACCGCGACCACGCCGGCGACGGTGAAGGCGGTGCTCATGCCGGACACGAAGGTGTCGTGCGCGACCTTGGTGATCGCCTGCGCGACGGGCTCCGGGGTGCCCGGCTGGACGGGGGCCATGCCGACCTGGACCCCCTTCTCCACGAGGGCCTGCTGCTCCGGGGCGAGCGGAGGCAGCCCGGCCGCGCGCCAGTTGTCCCCGAACGAGTTGCCGACCGCACTGGCCATGACCGCTCCCAGGACGGCGGTGCCGAGGCTGCCGCCGACCTGCATGGCGGCCTGCTGGAGGCCGCCGGCCACGCCGGACAGCTCCAGCGGGGCGTTGCCGACGATGACCTCGGTGGCGCCGACCATGACGGGCGCGAGGCCGAGGCCGAGCAGGGCGAACCAGAGCGACATGCTGAGCGTGCCGGTGCCCGGGGTCAGCCGGGCCATGCCGAAGCATGCGGCGGCGGTGGCGACCATGCCCCCGACGAGCGGGATCCGGGGCCCGACCCAGGTGATGAGGGCACCGGCCAGCGGCGAGCCGACGATCATCATGCCGGTCAGCGGCAGCAGGTGCAGGCCGCTGTCGACCGGGCTCATGCCGTGCACGTTCTGCAGGTAGAAGGTGACGAAGAACAGGCCGCCCATGAACGCGAAGGCCATCAGCACCATCAGCACGGTGCCCGCGGACAGCGGCAGCGAGCGGAACATGCCCAGCGGGATCAGCGGTTCGGCGACCTTCGTCTCCCAGACGGCGAAGAACGCGAAGCAGAGCACGGAGGCGGCGAGGAAGAACAGGGTCTTCCAGTCACCCCAGCCCCACTCCCCGGCCTTGATCAGGGCCCAGATGAGGGAGAACATCGCGCCCGACAGCAGCAGGATGCCCAGGATGTCGAAGGAGCGCGGGGCGTTCGGGGCGCGGTGGTCGACCAGGATGAGCAGGCCCAGGATCAGCGCGACGACCCCGACGGGGACGTTGATGAAGAACACGGACTGCCAGCTGCGGTGCTCGACGAGGAGGCCGCCGATGATGGGCCCGGCGGCCGTCGAGGCGCCGATGACCATGCCCCAGATGCCGATGGCCATGTTGAGCTTCTCGGCGGGGAAGGTGGCGCGCAGCAGGCCGAGCGCGGCGGGCATCAGCAGCGCGCCGAAGAGGCCCTGCGCGACACGGGCGGCGATGACGAGCTCGACGCCGTCGGACATGCCGATCACGGCGGAGGAGAGCCCGAAGCCGGCGATGCCTATGAGGAAGGTCTGGCGGTGGCCGAAGCGGTCGCCGAGCTTGCCCGCGGTGATCAGGGAGACCGCGAGGGCCAGCATGTAGCCGTTGGTGATCCACTGGATGTCGGCGAGCGAGGCGTGCAGGTCCGCCGCGATCGCCGGGTTGGCGACGGCGACGATCGTGCCGTCCAGCGCGACCATCATGACGCCGATCGCGACGGCGAAGAGGGTCAGCCAGGGATGGCCGCGCAGGCCCGAACGGGCCGGTGCCGATCCTGGTTCCTTGGCGGGCACCTGGTCGTCGACGGTGATCTGACTAGTCATGCGAACAGGCTAGTGACAGCGACTGACACTTCACAAACGGCTCAGCGGTGCCGCCGATGTCGCGTGGGTCACAGGTAACCTGACCGCTTCACTCAGCGTCAGAAGAGCAGAAGAACATCGGAAAGGAGCCCCACGGTGATGACCGACGAGCGGCCGGCGCCGGCCGCACCGGTGGTGGCGGGACTGCGCGAGCGCAAGAAGCGGCGCACCCGGGACGCACTGCTGCGCGCCGCCCTGCTGCTCTTCATCTCGCAGGGGTACGAGCGGACCACCGTCGACGAGATCACCGACGCCGTGAACGTGTCCCAGCGGACCTTCTTCCGCTACTTCGCGAACAAGGAAGAGGTCGCCTTCGCCGTCCAGGACCTGGTCGAGTCGCACTTCTTCGCCGAACTCCAGGCCCGGCCGCCCGCCGAGGGCCCCTTCGCGGCGATGCGGGGCGCGGTGCTCGCCGCCTGGGACACCGTCGAGGAGGCCATCTCCGAGGTGGTCCCCGTCGACCTCTACATGCGCAGCTATCAGTTGATCGAGTCCACCCCGGCCCTCCTCGCCGTGCACCTGCGCCGCTCCACCGAGCTGGAGGAGCGGATCGCCCGGCTGATCGCCGCCCGTGAGGGCCTGGACGTGGACGCCGACCCGCGGCCGCGGGTGGCCGTCGCCGCGTTCTCGGGAGTGATGCGGGTCACCGGGCGGCTGTGGGGGCAGGGCGAGGACACGAGCGTGGCCGCGATCCGGCGGATGACCGAGGCGTACCTGGACCAGATCGGCCCGGCGCTGGCGGCGGATTGGCGCCGTACGCCCGCCACGGACCGGGGCTGACCGGCGGCACCGGGGTCTGCCGGGCGGGACGGCGACCGGAGTTGTGGAGCAACCCGGTCGGCCGTGAGTCCCGTCACCCGGCGCGCCGTGGCCGGAAGGCGTCTCCTACGCTGGTCGCAGTGAAACTGTCCGGCCTTGCCCACCCCACCGCCCCCGGCGCCGACCCGCGCCCCGCCGCCCTGCGCACCCTGCTCGCGCTCGCGGTGGTCTTCGTCATGCTGGCGACCACCGGATGGACGGCCGTGCACCGCCCCGAGAGCGGCACCCCGCTGCGGGCCGCGGCCCTCGCCGCCTGGGCCACGGCCCGGATCGACGGCCGCCCGGTGCCGCCCGCGGACGCCCCCGTACGGACGGTGGCCCGCTTCTTCGGCGGGCTCGACGGCGCCCAGCGGGCCCGGCTCGCCGACGGCTATCCCCTCGTGGTGGGCAACCTCGACGGGGTCCCCGCCGCCACCCGCTACCGGGCCAACCGGCTCGGCCTGGAGCGGGCCGGCCGGGTCGAGGAGGCCCGCGGCCGCGATGTCGCCCTGACCCCCGCCGACCGCGCCGCCGCCGTCCGCCGCTCGCACCGCTTCGCCTCGCTCGCCGAACCCGGCCGGCAGATCCTCGCCTTCGACCCCACCGGCGGCGGCCGCGTCGCCGAGGTCTTCGGCGACCTCGACGCAGCCCGCCGGGTCTCGGTGATCGTCCCCGGGGTCGACACCGACGTGCTCACCTTCGAGCGCACCCAGCGCCGCTTCACCGCCCCGGTCGGCATGGCCGAGTCCCTGTACGAGGCCGAGCGCGCGGCCGCGCCGGACAGCCGGACGGCGGTCATCGCGTGGGCCGGTTACACCGCGCCCACCGGGGTCGGCATGGACGCAGCCACCGGCCGGATGGCCATGGACGGCGCCGTCCTGCTCAGAGCGCTGATCATGGCCCTGCCCGGGAACTCCAGCGTGGCGCTGTTCTGCCACAGCTACGGATCGGTGGTGTGCGGGGTCGCCGCGCACGAGCTGCCGGCCCGGGTGACGGACGTCGTGGTGGCGGGCAGCCCCGGGATGCGCGCGGAGAACGTCGCCGGACTGCGCACCTCGGCCCGGGTCTGGGCCACGCGGGACGAGGGCGACTGGATCGCGGACGTACCGCACCTGGAGGTCGGCGGGCTGGGCCACGGGGCCGATCCGGTGTCCCCGGAGTTCGGCGCGCGGCTGCTGTCCTCGGCGACGGCCAGGAGTCACACCGGCTATTTCGCGCCAGGGACCGACTCGGTGGACAACTTCGCCAAAATCGGAACCGGCGCGTTCGGTTCCGTGGTCTGCGCGACCGGCGACGACGCGTGCCGCCGTGGAACTTCCGGGGCAGAGCAGGACTGACGCGCGTAGAGACGCGTAAAAGGGGCCTCGCACCGAGGGGGGACGTGCGGGGCCCCCTCCCTTTACCATGTGCCGCATGGGTGACGTACTGGCCGGAAACCATGCCGTCTGGGAGTTCGACTCGGACTCGGTGCTCATCCGCTTCGCACGGGGGATAAGAACGCCGAGGACGCCGAGACTCTTTCACGCGCTCGGCTCACGCCGGATCCCCCTGGAAGCGGTGTCCGGGGTGACCGTGACCGCCGGGAAGCGGGACACGGTGGTGCTGCGCGTCCGTCCGCGGCCGGGCGCGGATCCGCTGATGGAGGCCGCGGCGGGGCAGTTGAAGGAGTCCTGCGACCCGTACCGGCTGGTGCTGCCGGGCGAACGGGCCCCGCACGCCGCCGCCTTCGCCGAGGCGCTGCGCTTCCGGCTCGGGCCGGAGGCCGCCGAGCCGGCCGCCCGTTTCCTGGTCGACGTACCGCGGCCGCCGCTGCGCCTGAGGGCGTACGACGCGCGGGTGGGTTTCGACGGCTCGGGGGTCGTCTTCCACTGGTCCCGTACGGGCGCCACCTCCACCAAGTGGAAGGCGGGCGACCAGCGTTACCCCCTCTCGGCCCTCACCGGCGTGGAGTGGAGGTCTCCGGGCGGGCCCGGCGGACATCTGCGGCTGCTCGTGCGGGACGCCGCCGCCGATCCCCGCCCGGACCACGACCTGGCGGCCGCCGTCTTCGGCGTGGGGTACGGGGCGGCGCACGAGTCGCTGCCGTTCGCCGCGGCGGTCCTCGCCGGCTTGCGGGGCCGCGCCGCCGTGCCCGCGGTCCCCCGGGCCCGCTCCGGAGACGACCGCCTGCGGCACCTGAGCGAGCTGTACTCGGCGGGGCTGCTGACGGACGCGGAGTACACGGCCCTGCGCGACCGCTTCGCCGCGGATCCGCTGTAGCGGGGCCCATGGGGGCCGAGGCCGTGAGCCGGGCTGCGCCCGCCCTCCCAGGGGCTCCGCCCCCGGACCCCCGCGCCTCAAACTCCCCCAGCTACCGCTGGGAGGTACCCCCAGGCGGGGCTGGATTTGGCTCGCGTCCGCACGGAAGTGCGCGCTGCGGCAACCCCCCTGGGCGGGAGGATCGCCTGGCGGACGGCATCAACCAGATCCAGCCCCGCCGGCGTTTGAGTCGCGGGGTCTGGGGCGGAGCCCCAGCAGCGGCGCCACGAACGGGTGGGTCAGGCTTCGCGGGCCGCCGAGGTGAAGGTCATGTCCGGGTAGCGGTCGCCCGCCACCCGCGCGGCGATCGGCTCCAGCGAGGCCAGTTCCGCGTCCGACAGGGTGATCCCGGTCGCCGCGGCGTTCTCGCGGAGGCGACCCGCCTTGCGCGTGCCCGGGATCGGGATCACGGTCAGCCCGTGCACCGCCGCCCGCTGCTGCACCCAGGCCAGGGCGATCTGCGCCGGGCTCGCCCCGTGCGCCTCGGCGATCTCCCGCACCGGCGCCAGCAGCGCCGCGTTGGCCTTCGCGTTGTCGCCGGTGAACCGCGGCTGGTGGCGCCGGAAGTCCTCCGCCGAGAGGTCCGCCGCCGCGTCCGCGAAGGAGCCCGTGAGGAAGCCCCGGCCCAGCGGGGAGTACGGCACGAAGGCCACCCCCAGCTCCGCCGCCGCACCCACCGCGCTGCGCTCCACGTCCCGGCTGAACAGCGACCACTCCGACTGCAGCGCCGCGATCGGGTGCACGGCGTGCGCCTCGCGCAGCTCCGCGCCGGTGACCTCGCTGAGCCCGAGGTGGCGCACCTTCCCCTCCGCCACCAGCTCCGCCATGGCGCCCACCGACTCGGCGAACGGCACGGCCGGATCGCGCCGGTGCATGTAGTACAGGTCGATGACGTCCACGCCGAGCCGGCGCAGGCTGTCCTCCACCGCCCGCCGGATGTAGGGGCGGTCGTTGCGGACGCCCCGGTAGTGCGGGTCGTCGCTCCGCTCTATGGCGAACTTCGTCGCCAGGGTGATCTCGTCCCGGTGCGCGGCCACGAAGGGGGCGAGGAACTCCTCGTTCCGCCCCCGCCCGTAGGTGTCCGCGGTGTCGAAGAGGGTGACCCCGGCGGCCAGCGCCGCGTCGAGGGTCTCGCGGGCCGCCGCCTCGTCGGTGTCCCCGTAGAACTCGCTCATGCCCATGCAGCCGAGGCCCTGGGCGCCGACCAGCGGGCCGCCCTTGCCGAGTTCGACCTGCGCGAGGGTGGTGCCGTCCCACGTGATGCCGTCGTACTCCGTCATGACTGTGCCTTCCCCGCGATCTCTTTGGCCGTATAAAGATCGATCTTGTAATCCAGTACGGCGAGCGCGTCCGTCAGCTCCGACAGCCGCGCCCGCACGTCGCGCCGCGTCCGCTCCAGCAGCTCGCGGCGCTCGTCCACCGTGTGCTCGCCCTCGCGGACCAGTTCGGCGTACCGGACCATGTCCGCCACCGACATCCCGGTGGCGCGCAGCTTGCCGACGAAGGCCAGCCAGTGGAGGTCCTCGTCGCTGAAGCGCCGCTGTCCCGAGTGCGAGCGGTCCACGTGCGGCATCAGGCCGATCCGCTCGTACCAGCGCAGCGTGTGCTGGGTCAGACCGGTCCGGGCCTCGACCTCGCTGATCGTGTACCGCGTCCGCGTCAGGCTCTGGCTCATGGCCTCCACGCTAAAACCCTTGAGTGCACTCCAAGCAAGTAGGCTCGACCGCATGCACAGCATGGAGGCCGTCAACGGCATGGAAAGCCTGCGGATCATCGAGAACTGGCCGGTGCCGACCGCCGCCGCGGCCGTCGTACGCGCCGACGGGAGCCTGGCCGGCTCCCACGGGCCCGTCGACCACCGCTTCGCGCTGGCCTCGGTCACCAAGCCGCTCGCCGCGTACGCGGCCCTCGTGGCGTACGAGGAGGGCGCGATCGAGCTGGACGAGCCGGCCGGGCCCGAGGGGTCGACGGTCCGTCACCTCCTCGCCCACACCAGCGGGCTGGCTTTCGACGAGCACCGGGTGACCGCCCCGGCCGGGCAGCGCCGGCTGTACTCGAACGCCGGTTTCGAGGTGCTCGGCGACCACATCACCAAGGCCACCGGCATCCCGTTCGCCGAGTACCTGCACCAGGCGGTGTGCGAGCCGCTGGGCATGACGGCGACCACCCTGGAGGGCTCGCCCGCCAAGGACGGCGTCTCCACCGTCTCCGACCTCGTGCGGTTCGCCGCCGAACTGCAGGCGCCCCGGCTGCTCGACGTCCGCACGGTCGCCGCGGCCACCTCGGTCGTCCACCCCGGCCTCAAGGGCGTCCTGCCCGGCTACGGGCACCAGTCGCCCAACGACTGGGGGCTCGGCATGGAGATCCGCGACGGCAAGTCCCCGCACTGGACGGGCGGCTCCTCCTCGCCGCGCACCTTCGGCCACTTCGGCCAGGCCGGCACCTTCCTGTGGGTGGACCCGGACGCGCGCGCCGCGTGCGTGGCGCTGACGGACCGCGCCTTCGGCCCGTGGGCCGTGGAGGCCTGGCCCCCGTTCACCGACGCGGTCCTGGCCGAACTCAGGACCCAGGCCCGGGCTTAGCCGGGAAGTTCCCAGATCAGCAGCTCGCCCGGGGACCCGGCGACGATCTCCAGGTCCCGCTCGTCGGTGATCCGGACCGAGTCCCCGGGGCCGAGTTCCTCGCCGTCCAGGCGCAGGTCGCCGCGCACCACGTGCAGGTACACCCGCTCCGCCGCCGGTACGGGCACCCGCTCGCCCGCGCCCGGCCGCCGCACGTGCAGCACGGCGCCGGCCGCCGGGACCGCGTAGGGCGTGCTGTCGGCGATGCCCCGGATCAGCTCGTACGAGGGCTCGCCGCCCGCGGTGAGCGGCGCGAGCCACATCTGCACGAAGCGCAGCCGCCCGGTGCCGTCGTTGCGCTCCACGTGCCGCACCCCGGATCCGGCGCTGAGCCGCTGTACGTCGCCGGGCCGGACCAGGCCCTTCTCGCCGGTGCCGTCCTGGTGGGTGAGCTCGCCCTCGACCACCCAGGTGACGATCTCGGTGTGGCTGTGCGGGTGCTCGTCGAAGCCGGCGCCCGGGGCGAGGGTCTCCTCGTTGCAGGCCAGGACGGGGCCGAAGCGCAGATTGTCCGGGTCGTAGGAGGACCCGAAGGAGAAGGCGTGCCGGGTCGTGATCCCGGTGGCCGGGTCCCCGCCCTCGTACCGGTCGGCGCCGCGGCGTACATCAATCATGGTGGCCACCGTAGACCCAGCCGTGGCACAGGGCCCGGCCCGGACACGGGACCGGACTCCGCACAGCCTTCCCGATAAGGCAGTCTTGTCCCGTGCCCCAACCCGAACGTGAGCATTCCCCCGCGACACACGCCGCGCATCACGCGCCCGCCCATCCGCACACCGCGACGCTGCGCCGACTGGAGAAGTCCTCCGGCCGGCTCGCCGCCAACGCGATCGCGCGGATGGACGAGACCCTGCCGTGGTACCGGGCGATGCCCCCGGAGAACCGGTCCTGGATCGGCCTGGTCGCACAGGCCGGTATCGCCGCGTTCACGGAGTGGTTCCGGCACCCGGAGACCCCGCAGGCGATCTCCACCGACGTGTTCGGGACGGCTCCGCGCGAGCTGACCCGGGCGATCACCCTGCGCCAGACCGTCGAGATGGTCCGCACCACGATCGAGGTCATGGAGGCCGCGATCGACGAGGTGGCGGCCCCGGGCGACGAGCAGATCCTGCGCGAGGCGCTGCTGGTGTACGCCCGGGAGATCGCCTTCGCGACGGCCCAGGTCTACGCGCAGGCCGCGGAGGCGCGCGGGGCGTGGGACGCGCGGCTGGAGTCGCTGGTCGTCAACGCGGTGCTGTCCGGCGAGGCCGACGAGGGCGCGCTGTCGCGGGCGGCGGCGCTGGGCTGGAACTCCCCGGAGCACGTGTGCGTGGTGCTGGGCACCGCGCCGGAGGGGGACAGCGAGCTGACGGTCGAGGCGATCCGGCGCGCGGCCCGCCACCACAAGCTCCAGGTCCTCACCGGTGTGCTCGGGGACCGTCTGGTGGTCATCGCGGGCGGCAGCGACAACCCGATGCAGGTCGCGAAGTCCCTGATCGGACCGTTCGCGGCGGGCCCGGTCGTGGCCGGCCCGGTGGTGCCCGACCTGCTGAACGCGACGAAGTCGGCGCAGGCCGCGGCGGCCGGACTGAAGGCGTGCACGGCGTGGCAGGACGCGCCGCGCCCGGTCCTGGCGGATGATCTCCTGCCGGAGCGCGCGATCGCCTCGGATCCCGCTGCCCGGGAGCAGCTGGTGGAGGAGATCTACAGACCGCTTGAAGAAGCGGGCTCAGCTCTGCTTGAGACGCTGAGCGTGTATCTGGAGCAGGCGAGCAGCCTCGAAGGGGCTGCGCGGATGCTGTTCGTGCACCCCAACACGGTGCGCTACCGGCTGCGACGTGTGACCGACGTCACCGGCTGGTCACCCTCTGATGTCCGTTCAGCGTTCACGCTGCGGATCGCCCTGATTCTCGGGCGTCTGGCCGACGGCGATCCTCAGTCCTAGACTTTTGTCGGACATCAACAATTACCCCGACGGTTCTTGGTCCCTGTCCCCACGGGCGGCAGGGACCATCCACAAGAGAGAGTGTGAGGGTGCTCGTACTCGTCGCTCCCGGCCAAGGCGCTCAGACGCCCGGCTTCCTGACTCCCTGGCTCGACCTTCCCGGTGCCGCTGACCGCGTCGCCGCCTGGTCGGACGCCATCGGGCTCGACCTTGCCCACTACGGCACGAAGGCCGACGCGGACGAGATCCGCGACACGGCCGTGGCCCAGCCGCTGCTGGTCGCCGCCGGTCTGCTGTCCGCCGACGCCCTCGGTTCCCGTTCGGCCTTCGGTGCCGTCGCGGGGCACAGCGTCGGTGAGATCACCGCCGCCGCGTACGCCGGTGTCCTGACCGACGCCGACGCGCTGTCGTTCGTCCGTACGCGCGGTCTGGGCATGGCCGAGGCCGCCGCTGTCACCGAGACCGGCATGGCCGCGGTCCTCGGCGGCGACCGTGACGTGGTCGTCGCACACCTGGAGAAGCTGGGTCTGACCCCCGCCAACATCAACGGCGCGGGGCAGATCGTGGCCGCCGGCACCATGGAGCAGATCGCTGCCCTGGAGGCCGACAAGCCCGAAGGCTCCATGAAGGTCGTCGCCCTCAAGGTCGCGGGCGCCTTCCACACGCACCACATGGTCCCGGCCGTCGACAAGCTGGCGGAGGCCGCGCAGGCCCTCTCCCCGGCGGACCCGGCGCTGAAGTACGTCTCGAACAAGGACGGCCTCGTCGTCACCACGGGCGCCGACGTCGTCGCCCGCCTGGTCGGCCAGGTCGCGAACCCGGTCCGCTGGGACCTGTGCATGGAGACGTTCGCCGAGCTCGGTGTCACGGGGATCATCGAGCTGTGCCCCGGCGGCACCCTGACGGGTCTGGCCAAGCGCGCGCTGAAGGGCGTACCGAGCGTGGCCCTGAAGACCCCGGACGATCTCGACAAGGCCGCGGCGCTCGTCGCCGAGCAGACGGCCTGAGAGAAGGAGCCCACACAGCATGTCCAAGATCAAGCCGGCCAAGGGCTCCCCGTACGCCCGCATCCTCGGTGTCGGCGGCTACCGCCCGACCCGTGTGGTGCCCAACGAGGTCATCCTCGAGACGATCGACTCGTCCGACGAGTGGATCCGCTCCCGCTCGGGCATCGCGACGCGGCACTGGGCCTCGCCCCAGGAGACCGTCGCCGCGATGTCGGTGGAGGCCTCGGGGAAGGCACTGGCCGACGCCGGTGTCTCGCCCGAGCAGATCGGTGCCGTGATCGTCTCGACGGTCTCGCACTTCAAGCAGACCCCGGCCGTCGCGACCGAGATCGCGCACCGGATCGGCGCGGTCAAGCCCGCCGCCTTCGACATCTCCGCGGGCTGTGCCGGTTTCGGCTACGGCCTGACCCTGGCCAAGGGCATGGTCGTGGAGGGTTCGGCGGAGTACGTACTCGTCATCGGCGTGGAGCGGCTCTCGGACCTGACCGACCTGGAGGACCGCGCGACGGCCTTCCTGTTCGGTGACGGTGCCGGCGCCGTGGTCGTCGGCCCCTCGGACGAGCCGGCCATCGGCCCCACGGTGTGGGGTTCGGAGGGCGACAAGTCCGAGACCATCAAGCAGACCGTGCCGTGGGACGAGTACCGCAGCAAGGACAGCGCCGAGAAGTTCCCGGCCATCACGCAGGAGGGTCAGGCGGTCTTCCGCTGGGCCGTCTTCGAGATGGCCAAGGTGGCCCAGCAGGCGCTCGACGCCGCCGGGATCACCGCCGATGACCTGGACGTCTTCATTCCGCACCAGGCAAACATGCGGATCATCGATTCGATGGTGAAGACTCTGAAGCTGCCGGACCACGTCACGGTCGCCCGTGACGTGGAGACTACCGGCAACACCTCGGCCGCCTCGATCCCGCTCGCTATGGAGCGGCTCCTGGCGACCGGAGCGGCGAAGAGCGGCGACACCGCGCTCGTCATCGGCTTCGGGGCGGGACTCGTCTACGCCGCGACGGTCGTTACCCTCCCCTAGGGCCCGGGTTCCACAGCCCGGCCCGAATCACCAGTTAGCTATAGAAGGAGCGCCACATGGCCGCCACGCAGGAAGAGATCGTCGAGGGTCTCGCGGAGATCGTCAACGAGATCGCCGGTATCCCGACCGAGGACGTTCAGATCGAGAAGTCCTTCACCGACGACCTGGACGTCGACTCCCTCTCCATGGTCGAGGTCGTCGTCGCCGCCGAAGAGCGCTTCGACGTCAAGATCCCGGACGAGGACGTCAAGAACCTCAAGACGGTCGGCGACGCCGCCAGCTACATCCTGAAGCACCAGGCCTGAGCCTGACGAGCGTTTGTCGCCACCTGGCGGTGGCGCCGTGACAATTCAGCACCCCCTGAGACGTGGAGAAAGAATTCCTGTGAGCCCGACCAATCGCACCGTGGTCGTCACCGGTATCGGCGCAACCACTCCGCTGGGTGGCGACAGCGCTTCGACCTGGGAAGGTCTGCTCGCCGGCCGTTCCGGCGTAAAGCCCCTGGAGGGCGAGCGCTTCGCCGAACTCCCGGTCCGTATCGCCGCACCGGCCGCCGTGGACCCGAGCGAGGTCCTGCCCCGGCCGCTGGCCCGCAA
Source organism: Streptomyces sp. NPDC048258 (assembly GCF_043201995.1). NCBI lineage: Bacteria > Bacillati > Actinomycetota > Actinomycetes > Kitasatosporales > Streptomycetaceae > Streptomyces > Streptomyces sp. NPDC048258. The sequence goes on along the minus strand of NZ_JBICZH010000001.1, from coordinate 515,162 downwards.
GCTCGACCGCTCGGCGCAGTTCGCCCTCATCGCGGCCCGCGAGGCGTGGGCCGACGCCGGCTACACCGCCCCCGCGGGCGAGGACGCCGGTATCGCGCCCGAGCGCCTCGGCACCGTCATCGCCTCCGGCATCGGCGGCGTGACGACCCTGCTCGACCAGTACGACGTGCTGAAGGAGAAGGGTGTGCGCCGGGTCTCCCCGCACACCGTCCCGATGCTCATGCCGAACGGCCCGTCGGCCAACGTGGGCCTGGAGGTCAACGCCCAGGCGGGCGTGCACACTCCGGTCAGCGCCTGCGCCTCCGGCGCCGAGGCCATCGGCTACGCCGTCGAGATGATCCGTACCGGCCGTGCCGACGTGGTCGTCGCGGGCGGCACCGAGGCGGCGATCCACCCGCTGCCCATCGCCGCGTTCGCCAACATGATGGCGATGTCCAAGAACAACGAGAACCCCGAGCAGGCCTCCCGTCCGTACGACAAGGCCCGTGACGGCTTCGTACTGGGCGAGGGCGCGGGCGTCGTCATCCTGGAGTCCGCCGAGCACGCCGCCGCGCGCGGTGCCCGGGTCTACTGCGAGGTGCTGGGCCAGGGTCTGTCCGCGGACAGCCACCACATCGCGCAGCCGGAGCCGACCGGCCGCGGTGTCGCGGCCGCGGTGCAGAACCTGCTCGACAACACGGGTCTCGACCCGGCCGAGCTGGTCCACCTGAACGCGCACGCCACGTCCACCCCGCAGGGTGACACGGCCGAGCTGAAGGCCCTGCGCAAGGTGCTGGGCGACGACCTCGACCACATCGCGATCTCCGCGACCAAGTCGATGACCGGTCACCTGCTGGGCGGCGCGGGCGGTATCGAGACCGTCGCGACCGTGCTGGCGCTGTACAACCGGCTGGCCCCGCCGACGATCAACCTCGACGACATCGACGACGACATCGACGCGGACATCGTGCGCGGCGAGCCGCGCAAGCTGCCGGCCGACGGCCCGATCTCGGCGATCAACAACTCGTTCGGTTTCGGCGGCCACAACGTCACGCTGGCGTTCCGTACCGTCTAGTGCGCCTGAACCGGCGCCGCTCCCGCGGACGTGGTTGCTCGCCGCGGGGGTTGCCCAATTGATGGTTGCGGTGTTCGTCTCTTGAACACCGCAGAAGGCCCACCCGGGTGATTCCGGGTGGGCCTTCTGCGTTGGGCGGCGCTCAGACCACCTGGTGGAGCCAGCGGACCGGGGCGCCCTCGCCCGCGTAGCGGAAGGGCTCCAGTTCGTCGTCCCACGGTTTGCCGAGCAGTTTGGCGATCTCCGCCTCCAGGTCGGTCTCGCCGCGCGCGGACCGGGCGAGGGCGGCGCGCAGCCGGTCCTCCGGGATGAGGATGTCGCCGTGCATCCCGGTGACGGCGTGGAAGATGCCGAGCTCCGGGGTGGAGCTGTAGCGCTCCCCCTCGGCGGTCGGGCAGGGTTCGGCGGTCACCTCGAAGCGCAGCAGGTGCCAGCCGCGCAGCGCGGAGGCGAGTTTCGAGGCGGTGCCCGCTTCGGCCTGCCAGGAGAACTCGGCTCTCCAGGTGCCCGGCGAGGCGGGCTGCCTGATCCAGTCGAGGTTCACCCGCACCCCGAGCACGCCCGCAACAGCCCATTCCACGTGCGGGCAGAGCGCGCGCGGTGCGGAATGCACGTACAGAACTCCACGTGTCGTCACCGGGACCTCCAGTGTGGGACGAGGTCGGGAATAAACTCCAGAAAACGGACAGTATGTGACGTGATGTAATGTAACGGAAATTATTTGACATTGCGCTACGGGACCTGCGGCCGAAACGCCACGGGAAAAAGCTACCGTGCGCCAGAGGTCATGGTGTGACGTACGGTCGCTCCAAGGCCCGTAAACACAGAGCTTTCACTCAGCAGGACCCCCCGAACGATGCGGGGCGTCGAGGAGGAGACCATCCCATGCGCACCACCGCTCCGCGCCGCCGCGCGCGCCGGACACTAGCGGGCGCGGGAGCGGCGGTCGTCCTGCTGGCCGGAGCGGTGACGGGGTGCGGGCCGGGCGGCAAGGGTGACGAGGGCGTGCGCGGGGCGCAGGCCGCGCCGCGCTGGAACACGGCACCCTCTTCGATCGCGGCGGTGGGCGACTCCATCACCCGTGGTTTCGACGCCTGTTCGGTGCTCGCCGACTGCCCGGAGGTCTCCTGGGTCACGGGCAACGACCCCGCGGTCCGCTCCCTGGCCGCACGGCTGCTCGGGGAGGCGGAGGCGCCCGTCCGCAGCTGGAACCACGCGGCGACGGGCTCGCGGATGGCGGACCTGCCGGGGCAGCTGGCGGAGGCGGCCGGACACAAGCCCGACCTGGTCACCGTGATGGTGGGCTCGAACGACGCCTGCCGGCCCACGGCTTCGTCGATGACGCCGGTGGCGGAGTTCCGGGCCGGTTTCGAGCAGGCCCTCGCGGCGCTGCGGGCCGCCTCCCCCGCCACCCAGGTGTACGTCTCCAGCGTGCCGGACCTCCAGCGGCTGTGGGAGCAGGGCAAGGACGACCCGATGGTGCGGAAGATCTGGAGCCTGGGCATCTGCCAGTCGATGCTCGCCGATCCGCTGTCGGCGGGCTCGGGGGCGACGGCCCGGCGCGAGCAGGTGCGGGCGCGGGTGGTCGAGTACAACGAGGTGCTCCGCGAGGTGTGCGCGAAGGACGCGCTGTGCCGCTACGACGGCGGCGCGGTCTTCCAGTACCCCTTCGGCGCGGACCAGTTGAGCCGCTGGGACTGGTTCCACCCGGGCAAGGAGGGGCAGGCGCGGCTGGCGGAACTGGCGCACCGACAGGTGACGGCGGCCGAGCCGCCGCGTTGACGCCGGTGGGCAGGGGGCGGGTGTCAGGACCCGCCCCCTGCCCGGTCTGTTTTCCGAACCCAGCGGGGGTGATTTCCGGCCATTCCCGCTGTTACGGTGCGTTACGGGATGTCGAGCGTGGCCGTCAGCCTCGTGTCGCCGTGCGAGTGGCTCGCGCGGACCTCGTAGCTGCCGCCGATCCGCTGCCAGCCGCGGGTCCCCTCGTCCCAGATCTCGAAGGCCCGGGCGGGCAGGGCGATCTCGGTCTCGACGCTCTCGCCGGGGCCCGCCTCGACGCCCGCGAAGGCGGCCAGCCAGCTCGCCGGACGCTCCACCGGGTCCTCGACCGGGGCGAGGTAGATCTGGACGACCTCGCGGCCGGGCCGGGTGCCGGTGTTGGTGACACGGACCCGGGCCGTGGTGCCGGTGACCTCCAGGGACTCGTACGCCCAGTCGGTGTAGCCGAGGCCGTGCCCGAAGGGGAAGGCGGGGGTGATGGACCGGGCCTCGTACGCCCGGTAGCCGATGCAGAGCCCCTCGCGGTACTCCAGGCGCCCCTCGGTGGGGATGACCTCGGTGACGGGCGCGTCGGCGAACCGGGCCGGCCAGGTCGTGGGCAGCCGCCCGCCCGGCTCCGCGTCCCCGAGGAGTACGTCGGCCAGCGCGGCCCCGCCCTCCTGCCCGGGGAACCAGGTCAGCAGCACGGCCGCCACCTCCTCGCGCCACGGGAGCTCAACCGGGGAGCCCGCGTTGACGACGACCACGGTGTTCGGGTTGGCCGCGGCGACGGCGCGGACCAGATCGTCCTGACGGCCCGGCAGGGTGAGGTCGCGGCGGTCGAAGCCCTCGGACTCCACGCGCTCGGTGGTGGCGACGACCACGACGGCGGTGTCGGCGGCGCGGGCGGCCGCCACGGCCTCCGCGATCAGTTCCTCCGGGTCGCGCCGCGGACCGAGGTGGAGCAGCGAGAACATGATCGCCTTGAGCGGCAGCGCGGTCACGTCCGGGACCTGGTAGGTCAGCGACACCTCCACCGGCTCCCCCTCGGTGAGGGTGAGCCGGGCACGTTCGCTGGGGGCGCCGAAGAAGGCTTCGAAGGGGTCGGCCTCGTTGCCCATCTCCTGGACGCCGCCCCACAGGGTCTCCCCGCCGACGGCGAGGGCGAAGGCGCCCAGCCCCCGGGTGCCGAAGGCGTGCTCGCCGCTCTCGCGCGGCAGGAACGTCCCGGTGACCTCGATGGTCGCCATCGTCTCGTACGTGGCACCCGCGGGCAGGTCCTCGCCGATCCACTGGACCTGGCCGGACGGGAGGCTGCCCTCGCCGAGGACGGCGCCGGAGGCGTCGCGGCAGACGGCGCGGAGCTCGAAGCCCTTGTCGGCGGGGGCGAGTTCGTCGGAGGGGTCGGCGCCGACGGCGAAGGTCAGGGACCCGTCCGGAAGCGCGGCGGTGAGGCCGTCGAGCGGGGAGACGACCCGCTCGGGGAAGACGGTGGCCGAGCCGCCGCCGAGGACGCGGGCATCGCGGGCGGCGGCGCCGATCAGGGCGACGGTGCGGCCGGCGGCCGCGTCGAGCGGCAGGGTCCCGTTCTCGTTGCGGACGAGCACGAAGCCGCGGGCGGCGAGCTCGCGGGCCAGCGCCTGGCCGTCGACCGGGGCCGGGGCCTCGGCGACGACGGCGGGGGCGCCCTCCAGGAGGCCGACGCGTGCGGCGAGGCGCAGCACGTTGCGCACGGCCGCGTCGACGGCGGATTCGGGGACCTCCCCGGCGCGGACGGCCTCGGCGAGGGCGGGGCCGTAGACGGTCTGCGGGCCGGGCATGGCCACGTCGAGGCCGCCCTCGATGTCGCCGGTGGTGGACCGGGCGGCCATCCAGTCGGAGACGTTGTAGCCGTCGAAGCCCCATTCGCCGCGCAGGACTTCGTTCACCAGGTAGCGGTGCTCGGTCATCGTGGTGCCGTTGACCTGGTTGTAGGCGGTCATGATGCCCCAGGGGCGGGCGTGGGCGACGATGGCCTCGAAGGGCGCCAGGTACAGCTCGCGCAGCGGGCGCGGGGCGATGACGCTGTCGACGGTGAACCGCTCGGTCTCGGCGTCGTTGCCGACGAAGTGCTTGACCGTGGTGCCGACCCCGCCGTCCTGGACGCCGTTCACGTAACCGGTGCCGACGGCGCCGGTGAGGTGGGGGTCCTCGGAGTAGCACTCGAAGTGGCGGCCGCCGAGCGGGGAGCGGTGCAGGTTGACGGTGGGCGCGAGGAGGACGTGGACGCCCTTGCGGCGGGCCTCCTGGGCGAGGAGCCGGCCGGCGCGGCGGGCGAGGGCGGGGTCCCAGGCCGCGGCGAGCGCGGTCGGAGAGGGCAGCGCGATGGACGGGTCGTCGGCGGTCCAGCGCACGCCGCGCACCCCGATGGGGCCGTCGGACATGACCAGGGACCGGAGCCCGATCTCGGGGAGGGCGGGCAGGGACCACATGTCCTGACCGGCCAGCAGGCGGGCCTTGGTGTCGAGATCCAGCTTGCCCAGCGCCGTCTCGACGGCGTTTTCGCGGGCCTGATCGGCATCGGTCACGGCCGTGCCTCCTCGGTGAGTGCGGTGAGTGCGGTGCGTGCTGCGTGCGGGTGCCCCCATCGTGGACCTGTTACCTGTAGAGCGGTAGGGGTTGTAATCTTTTCGTGATATTCAGATGCCGTACGGTCCTGCTGGCGGGTCCGAACGAGAGGGGTGCCGGGGCAATGGCCAGAGCGAAGAGCGAGGAGCGGCGCGGGGAGATCGTCCTCGCGGCCGTCGAGGTGATCGCGGAGCGCGGCTACCGGGGCGCGTCCCTGGGCGCGGTCGCCGAGCGCGTGGGCCTGACCCAGCAGGGGCTGCTGCACTACTTCCCGACCAAGGAGGCGCTGCTGGTCGCGGTGCTCGAGGAGCGCGACCGCTGGGACACGGGCGGCGGCTCACGCGCCTCGGCGGGTGCCTGGCGACTGGACCTGCTGGCCTCACTGGTGGAGTACAACGCCATGCGCCCGGGCATCGTGCAGACCTTCTCGGCGCTGCTGGGCGAGAGCGTCACCGACGGGCACCCGGCCCGGGAGTTCTTCACCGAGCGCTATGCCCAGGTCCGCGGCGAGATGGCGGCGGTGCTGCGCTCCGAGTTCGGCGACCGACTCCCCTCGGGCCTCACCCCCGAACAGGCGGCCCCGCTCCTGACGGCGGTCATGGACGGCCTCCAGTACCAGTGGCTCCTCGCCCCGGAATCGGTGGACATGCCTGCCGCGTTCCGCTCCTTCCTGACCCTGCTGCGGGGTCCCACAGCGGAGTGATCGCCCGAGGGCAGCCGGCCGAAGCAGATGCCCACAGCCGGATGCGAGGGCGATTCCGGGAGGTCGCCGACGCGATGACATCCTGAGCCCATGAAGATCGCCGCAGCGCAGATGACCTGTGTACCCGCCGACGTGCGGGCCAATGCCGCGCGGGCCGCCGTGCTCGCCCGTCGGGCGCGCGAGGAGGGGGCCGAGCTGGTGGCGTTCCCCGAGTTCACGCTGACCGGTTACGAGTTGGCGGCGCTGGCCGCCGACCCCGGGCTCTGGACGGACGCCGACGATCCCCGGCTGGACCCGGTGCGTTCCGCCGGCATCGCGACCGCGATCAATGTCGCGCTGCCGGCCGGCGACGGGCGTCCCGCCATCGCGACGCTGGTGCACGACGCGGACGGCGCGCACGTGACCACGTACGCCAAGCAGCACCTCTACCGGCACGAGCAGGACGTCTTCCGGCCCGGCGAGCAGGACGGGCGTTTCGAACTCGGCGGGATCCGCTTCTCGTTGGGCGTCTGCTACGACAACCACTTCCCCGAGCTGACCGGCCGGGGGGCGGCCGACGGCTGCCGCGTCCACCTCGCGAGCTCCCTCTACGGGACGGGCGACGGGATCCGCGAGCGCGCCACCGTCCACCCGGGCATCGCCGAGGAGCACGGCCTGTACGTCGTCCTCGCCAACCACGTCGGCCCGGCGGGCCCGTGGACCGGCTGCGGCGGCGCGGCCGTATGGGCCCCGGGCGGCGCGCTGCTGGCCGAGGCGGACGACCGTACGCCGTCCGTGGTGACCGCCGAGGTCGGAACAGCCCGGGTGGCCGGGGTCTGACGACCCCGGCCGTCAGGCGGGTTCAGGCACCCGCGAGTGGCGTCCGTGGCGCGGGGCGTCCCGGTCGGGGGGCTGCGGCGCGGCGGGCTTCCGGTCCGACAGCAGGGCCGGCACCACGAGCAGCAGCGCCGCCACCGTGTACACGCCGACCCACACGGCCCAGCCGCCCGGCGGGGCCCAGTGGGCATGGGTCGGCACCCATGAGCCCGAGGTACCGACCGCGAAGCGGCGCAGCGTCCAGTAGAACGACGCCGCGTCGGCCAGCGCCAGGCCGACGGCGGTGAACCCGACCAGCCTGCGCCAGGGGAAGCCCCGGTCGGGCGCCCGATCCGCACAGATCAACACGGCCATCAGCGGCAGGCCGACGGCGAAGGGCAGCAGGTAGCGGCCCTGCCACACCATGCCGATCTTCTCCGCCTGCGAGGCCTGGGCGACCACCGGCAGCATCACGATGGCCGCGATCATGCCGAGCACCGCGATCGACTCGCGCGTGCGGCCGTAGGCCAGCGCCAGTGCCGCGAGCGTCGCCAGCACCCCCAGCCAGACCAGCCAGGTGAAGGCGGGGGCCGGGGTGTCCAGCCAGCCGAAGTACCCGAGCATCTGCTTGACGTAGGTGTAGGTGTTGCCGAGGGTCTTCTTCGCGGCCGTGGCGGCGGTGAGACTGTCCGGCGTGTTGATCACCGAGTTGTCCGGGTGCCTGGACGCCCAGAGCAGCGCACCGGCCGTCGCGATGCCCAGCAGCGCCGTCCACGCCCAGAGGGCCTTGCGGCGCAGCACCTGCCCCAGCACTCCGCGCCGTGCCAGCAGCAGGCAGAAGACCACGGCTCCGGCGAACCAGATCAGCCCGAGCGGCCGGATGTTGATGAGCACCAGACCGCCGATGCCCAGCCTGGCCAGCCGGCGGTTCAGCAGCCGCGGGTCGGGGGACAGCACGATCGACAGCAGGGCCGTCCACACCAGGATCCCGGCGGCGATCTCACCGCCGCTGGGGTTGACCATGCCGCCCATGTACAGCGTCATCGGGGTGGCCGCGGCCAGCACGCCCAGCACCGCCAGCGAGCGCCGCCGCCACTCGGCGGCCGTGACCAGCGCGCTGGCCAGCAGGGCCGAGCAGAGCAGCGCCGACGCGAAGCGCATGAGGTACAGCCCCTTGGGGCCGTCGACCAGCAGGCTCGGCCAGCCGGTCGCCAGGTAGTAGGCCGGGTGGTAGCGGCCGGCCGCGGTGGTGGCCTGCACGGTCTTCTGGGAGTTGCCGAGCGAGGGGGCGCACGACGCGGGCTTCGCCTCCTGCCACGCGTAGCACTCGTGCACCTTGGGGAGGTTGCGGTACCACTCCGGGAGCTGCACCCCGGTCTCGGCGAACTGCCCCTCGATGCCCGCCACCACGTGCGGAACCATCACCTCGGGTCCGCCGATCTGACCCCTGGCGACGGCCGCCGCGCGGATGAAGTGCGCGTGCTCGTCGGGGGAGCTCGCGAGCGGGCTGGCGGCGGACCAGGAGCCCGCGAGCGCGAAGAACAGCGCGAAGGCGACCAGCCACAGCCGCTTCGGAGTCCTGGCCGACCAGTCGGCCAGCCGCGTCAGTGCGGAGATCATCGGTTTCCTCGAGTCATCGGATGAAGCTCAGCCAGCTCTGGTCGCCGTCCTTGGAGCAGGTGCCGCCCGGGGCGAACTTCGGGCAGCTCCCGTCCTGCTCCGTGATGGTGTGCGACACCCAGGGCAGGATCCGGTAGGTGCCGTCCTTGGCCGGCATGTAGCGGTCGGCCATCGAGGAGGAGACGGTGCCGAGGAGCAGCAGCAGGGCGCACAGGGCTCCGATCACCGCCCCTTCGCGTCCGGGGAAGCCGGTACGGGGCGTGCCGTCGGCGTCGTCCGTGCGACGCGCGGCGGCCATCCGCTGCGAGACCAGATGGGCGACCAGCGCGCACAGCAGCAGGCCGCAGTAGAGCAGCTGGTTGTTGGTCCGGGTGTACAGCTGGACGGTCTGCGTCTCGTACATGTGCGAGGCGATGTACATCCGCATCACCCACGCGCTGATGAACATGGCCGCGATGGTGACCACCATCGGCCTGCGGATGCCCAGCCAGATCGCGGCACCGAGGCAGACGAAGGTGACCAGGGCGAAGAGCCCGACCCCGCCGTACTCGCCGGGCGGCGGCCAGTCGCCCACCTTGCCCGGCATGTCGGTGCGCCACATCAGGTAGTAGGCCGGGTCGGTGAAGTTGTCGAAGCGGAAGTTGTAGTCCTTGGTGGTCTGCCCCTCGGTCAGCATGACCATCAGGTAGCGCCCGGCGACCACGAGGAACGCCGCCAGGGTGGCACCGAGGAAGGCCGCGCCCTTGAGGCGGCCGGTCCGCCACGGGAAGTACAGCAGCGCGGCGAACAGCACACCCGCCGCGCTCCACAGGAACCAGCCCGAGTAGGTGAGGAACAGCAGGCCGAGCAGCAGGCCGAAGCCGGCGCCCTTGAGCAGCAGCGGCCGCCAGCCGTCGGTCCCGCTGCGGCGCAGCGACACCACCATCGCCACGAGTACCGGGACCAGCAGTACGAGGACCGTCTGGCTGTACGGCTTGTACGCGTCGATGAGCGAGAAGGCCGGCGCCACACCGAAGGCGAGCGCGCGGACCGGGCTGAGCAGCATGCGCCAGCAGAGGTAGACCAGCGGCCCGAAGGCGGCGGCGCCGAGGATCTGGAGGTCCTTGAAGGCGTACGCGGTGTTGCCGCCGCGGAACCACTCGGCGTAGTAGCCGAGGGTGTGGAGGGGGGCCGGCGGGTAGACCGGCGAGCCCGAGGGGCGGCCGTTGGCCACGGCGTGGGCCCACTCGACGATGCGGCCGCTGTCGCCGTTGAGGCCGAACATCGGCCACGGCGTGCCGTGGAGTGCGACGACCGCGCCGGCCGCGACGAACCCGCTGGCCAGACCCGCGAGGGCGGCCGCGGCGAGCCGGGCGGCCAGGTCGAAGTGGCGGCCCCGGCGCAGCCTCATCGCGAGCGCGACCGCGGCGATGAACAGCAGGCCGACCAGAGCGAACCGCAGCTGGATCGCGGCGAGGCCGCTGACCTGGGCGATCCTGTCCAGCGGGTTGAGCTTGAAGCCGCGGGCCAGCACCGGCAGGACGAGCGCCGCGGCGAAGGCGACGACGGCTTCGAGGAGCAGGAGCGAGCCGCGGGAGCGCAGCGCGCCGCGGGCCGCCGGTATCGGGCGGGCGGGCGCGTCCGGTCCGCCCGAGGAGGGCAGCGCGGTCACCGGGCCCGCGGTACTGACTGTCACTGCTGTGTCCCTACTGCTGGTCGGTCCTCGGCCCGACGGCCGGTCGTTGCTGGGCAAGCCGCTGCCCGACTCCGGACCCCCGTGCCGAAGCTCCGGGCCGGGGCGGACTCAAGGGCAGTGAGAGACAGCCTTGGCACTTGCTGCCATGCATACTACGGGCCCTCCCTGGGAATAGAGGGGCCCGGGGAAGCGACCGCCTACGGCCGGACCAGGCCTAGGCCGAATCCGGGAGAAGGTGCCTGGCGCCCCATTCCCCCAGGGCTTCCAGGGCCCCGTTCAGCCCCTGGCCCAGCGGGGTCAGCGAGTACTCGACGCGCGGCGGGACCTCGTCGTAGACCTCGCGGTGCACGATGCCGTCCGCCTCCAGCTCGCGCAGCTGGGCGGCGAGCACCTTCTCCGAGACGCCCGGAACGAGCCGGCGCAGTTCACCGAACCGGCGGGGGCACTGCTCCAGTTCCCACAGGAGCGAGACCTTCCACTTGCCGTCGATCACGGACATCGCCGCGGCGATCCCGCAGTGATCCGCACCGGGCCTTCGTACCACCGCCACCGCGCACCCCTCCCACCTGCTCGCTCACCTCGGGGTAACCACCCACTCCAAGGTGCGTACTTGAGCGCCTCACGGCCTGCCACCAGGCTAAACGCCATGACCGACAACACGCCGCAGAATCCGCTCGCCCCCCTCGCCCTGCTCGGCCTCGGTGACATGGGCACCGCCCTCGCCCGTACCTGGCTCGCCGCCGGGCACGGGCTCACCGTCTGGAACCGCACCGCCGCCAAGGCCGGACCGCTGGCCGCCGAAGGCGCCGTCGTCGCGGCGAGCGCCGCCGAGGCCGTGGCCGCGAGCCGGCTCGTCGTCCTGTGTCTGCTGGACGACGCCAGCATCGACTCGGCGCTGGCCGGCGTCGACCTGACCGGCAAGGACCTGGTCAACCTCACCACCGGCACTCCGGCCGAGGGCCGCGCCCGCGCCGCCTGGGCCGAGGAGCGCGGGGCCCGTTTCATGGACGGCGGGATCATGGCCACGCCGACGATGATCGGCGTCCCGGAGTCCGGGGCCTACGTCTTCTACAGCGGCTCGCGGCCGCTCTTCGACACACACCGGGCGGCGCTGGAGGTCCCGGCCGGGGCCCGCTTCGTCGGCGAGGACGCCGGTCACGCGGCCCTGCACGACGTGGCGCTGCTGAGCGCGATGTACGGGCTGTTCGCGGGCATCTCGCACGCCTACGCGCTGATCGAGGGCGAGGACATCGCCCCGAAGGACCTGGCTCCGCTGCTGTCCGAGTGGCTCGGCGCGATGGGCTTCTTCGTCGGCAACGCCGCCGAGCGGCTGACCTCCCGGGACTTCACCACCGGGGTGGTGTCCAGCCTGGCCATGCAGGTCGCGTCCAGTGGAACCCTGCTGCGCACCGCCGAGGAGCAGGGGGTCGGCGCCGAGCTGATCTCCCCGTACCTGGAGCTGATGCGGCGCCGGCTGACCGCCGATCCGGCCGCCCACGGCGGCGAGGACACGGTCGGGGCGATCACCCTGCTCAAGCGGTAGTCACGAGTACGCGGGCGGCGGCGGTCCGAACCCACCGGCCGCGGCGTCGGCCCGGGCCTCGAACCCGGCCCCCGCCTCCGGAGCCTCGTCGGCCCCCGTCAGGTCCCGCGCCATCAGCGTGGCCCCCGCCACCGCGCCCGGCATCAGGAACACCGCGACCAGGGGCACCAGGAACGACAGCACCAGCGGCACCCCGAAGCCCAGCACCAGCATCCGCCGCGACCGCAGCAGTACCAGCCGCTCGGGCAGGTCCACCTTGCGCCGCTGGAGGGCGACGGCGGTGAGTTCCTGGGTCAGGAAGTACCCGGAGACGCAGAACCCGAGCGCCGGGACCACGGTCTGCCCGATCACCGGGATGAAACCGAGGGCGAAGAGCAGGATCCCGTACAGCAGCACCCGGCCGAGCACCTTCACACTGTCCCGGGCCGAGACCCACAGCTCCAGCCAGAGCGGGAGCCCGGACTCGGGCACGTCGCCGCCCTCGCTCCGGTCGACCTGCTCCGAGAGGGACTCGTAGAACGGCTGGCCGATCAGCAGGGTCACGGCGGTGAAGGTGATGACCGCGAGGAAGAGCCCGAGGCAGAAGACCAGCGCGGTCAGGAAGCCGCGGAAGAGCCCGGGCCACGGCGACGCCCAGCCGTCGGCGAAGGGGGTGGCCCAGGCGGTGAGGTCGTCGGCGCCGTAGCCGAGCCCGACCAGCGCTCCGGCGTACAGGACGAGGGAGACCAGCCCGGGCAGCAGCCCGAAACCCAGCCACCGTCCGTGCCGGAACACCCATCGCTGTCCGGCCAGCAGATACCGGAAACCCCCCGCAAGATCACGCATGGCGCCAGTCTACGGCGAAGGCCGCACCCCGGATCGGGGTGCGGCCTTCGCTGAGCCGTGCCGGATCAGACGGCGAGCTCGACGGTGATGTTGCCGCGGGTCGCCTTGGAGTACGGGCAGACCTCGTGGGCCTTCTCGATGAGGTCCTTGGCGGTGGCGGCGTCCACGTTCGGGATCACGGCGGAGATCTTGACGATCAGGCCGAAGCCCTCGTCGTTCTTGCCGATGCCGACCTCGGCCGTGACGGTGGAGCCGGAGATGTCGGCGTTCACGTTCTTGGCGACGACACCCAGGGCGCCCTGGAAGCAGGCGCTGTAGCCGGCGGCGAACAGCTGCTCCGGGTTGGTGCCGGCGCCGCTGCCGCCGAGCTCCTTCGGCGGGTTCACGACGACGTCGAGCTGGCCGTCGTTGGTGGCGACGCGGCCGTCACGGCCGTTCTCGGCGGTGGCGACAGCGGTGTACGCGACGTCGGAGTACTGGATGGACATGTAAGAAGATCCTCCTGGTAATCGCCGAGACTCGCGCCCACGGTCACGACGGTGTGGGGTGAGCCTAACCGGTGAAAGAAACGATCATCTTTCCGGTGTTCTCGCCGCGCAGCATGCCGAGGAAGGCGGAGGTCGCGTTCTCGACGCCCTCGACGACCGTCTCGTCGTACCGCAGCTCACCGGAGCGCAGCCAGCCGGCCACGTCCTGGACGAACTGCTGCTGCAGTCCGGCGTGGTCGTTGACGAGGATGCCCTGGAGCCGCAGCCGCTTGCCGATGACCTGCATCAGGTTGCGCGGGCCGGGGGCGGCGTCGGTGTCGTTGTAGTGGGCGATCGCGCCGCACAGGGTGGCCCGGCCGTTCACGTTCAGGGAGGAGATGGCGGCCTCCAGGTGGTCCCCGCCGACGTTGTCGAAGTAGACGTCGATGCCCTCGGGCGCGGCCTCGCGCAGCTGCTGGCCGACGGGGCCGTTCTTGTAGTTGAAGGCGGTGTCGAAGCCGTACTTCTCCGTGAGGTGCGTCACCTTCTCGTCCGAGCCGGCCGAGCCGATCACCCGGGACGCGCCCTTGATCTTCGCGAACTGGCCGACGAGGCTGCCGACCGCACCGGCCGCGCCGGAGACGAAGACGGCGTCGCCCTCCTTGAAGGAGGCGACCTCGAAGAGGCCCGCGTAGGCGGTCAGGCCCGGCATGCCGAGCACGCCGAGGTAGGTGGAGAGGGGGGCGAGCGAGGCGTCCACCTTGGTGGCGAACTTCGCGTCGAGGTCCGCGTACTCGCGCCAGCCCAGGTGGTGCAGGACGTGGTCGCCGACGGCGAAGCCCTCGGCGGCGGAGGCGACGACCTCGCCGACCCCGCCGCCCTGCATCGGCTCGTCCAGCTGGAACGGCGGGACGTAGGACTTCACGTCGTTCATCCGGCCGCGCATGTACGGGTCCACGGACATGTGGAGGTTGCGCACGAGGATCCGGCCGGGGGCGGGCTCGGCGGACACGGGCACCTCGCGCAGGGCGAAGTCCTCGGCGACGGGCCAGCCCTGCGGCCGACGGACGAGGTGCCACTCGCGGCTGACGGCGGGGATCTGAGACATGCGGCGCTCCTGGTAAGAACGAAATTGCTTCACTAGGTGAAACAACCATGCGCCTGGATATTTCATGTTGTCAAGTAAATGGGTACTCTGGATCCATGCCCAGTCGTCGCGTAGACCCAGTGACCGTCGAGGTCGTCGAGCTCATCGGCGACGTCGTGGCCCGGTACCACATGGAGTACGAGCATGCGGCCGCCAGCCACCAGCTGACCGGCGCGCAGGCCCGAGTGCTGAACCTGCTCTCCCTGGAGCCGATGCCGATGCGCCGCATCGCGCAGAAGCTGAGGTGCGAGCCCTCGAACGTGACCGGCATCGTCGACCGGCTGGAGACACGCGGCCTGGTCGAGCGCCGCCCGGACCCCGCCGACCGCCGGGTGAAGCTGGCCGCCCCCACGGAGGAGGGCCTGCTGACCGCGGACCGGCTGCGCGAGTCGCTGGACTTCGCGCGCGAGCCGCTGGCCGGCCTGTCGGCAGAGGAGCGGACGGCCCTGCGGGACCTGCTCAGGCGGATGCTGGGCTGACCCGGCGGCTCAGAACCAGCCGCAGAAGAGCCAGCAGTCGTCCTCGGTCGGCTTCGGCGTGGGCTTCGTCGGCGACGGGGTCGGGGTCGGGGTCGCCGGCTGCGCACTGCCGGTGGCGCTCTGCGACGGCTTCCCCGACGTGGTCGGCTTTACGTTGTTCCCCGGGCCGGGGGTACCGGACGCCGAGCCCGACGTCGTCGGCGCGGGGGCGGACGACACCGGCGCCGGCTGCGCGGCGCCCCCGGAAGGCGCGCCGGAACCGGCCTTCTTCGCAGACCCGGCGGCGGCCTTCGCGGTGGCCTTTCCGGACGGGCCCGCGGGCGCGCCGGAAGTCGGCAGGTCCGGCAGCGGCGCGGGCTGCTGCGGTCCGGCGTCGTCGGTCAGCACCACCGTGGCGGCCCGGTCGCTGCGCTGCCCGTCGGTGGCCATCTTGGCCACCCCCAGCGAGCCGGCGGTCGCGAGCAGCAGCCCTAGCCCGATGGTCAGCACGGTCCGGCGGCGCCTGCGGTGCGTGGCGCGGCGGCGGGCACCGGCCCTGCGCTCGTTCGGCGCGGAGAGCACCACGAGCGAGTCCGCGTACACGTCGGCCAGCGTGGGCTGCGGTGCGGGCTCGTCCGCCACGGCCACGGGCGCGGCGGCGGGCGCGGCGGGCATCAGGTACTCGGCCGGGGTTCCGCACCCGGCGCACGCCAGCGCGCCGTTGAGGTGCCTCCGACACGCGGGGCAGTAGTTCATAGGGCCCGCAGGCTACGGGGTTCCCGGCAACATCCGTATCCCGGGAACGTAAGGATCCTGTGTGGAATTGTTGCCTCCATGACAGCGAACCCAACTCCGGGCGCCCACAATCCCTTCGGGCCGGCCGCCTTCCAGCTGGTGCTGCTGCGCAGGATGGCGGACTTCCAGCCGGATCTCGCCGACGAGGCCCGCAGGCGGCTCGGCGCCTCGCTCGCGGAGCAGCGGGAGGCGAACAAGCGCTGGCAGGCGATGGTCCGCTCGCCCCGCTCCCGCGGCGCCCTCTCCCGCTACCGCTCGGTGCTCGGCCCGCCGGAGTCCGCGGAGCCGCGCAGCATCGGGGACCTGGAGTGCGAGGCGCTGCTGTGGCCGGTGCCGCTCTGGCCGGACCTGCGCTTCGAGGTGCTGGCCGCGCCGGACGGGGCGGTGTGGAACGAGTGGCTGGTACGGGCCCCGGGCGCGCGGGGGCCCGTACTGGAGTCGGCGGACGATCTGCGGCCCTGGTCGGCGACGGTGGACGAGGTGGCGCGGGCCTTCGCCCCGGTGCGGCCGATGGAGGGCACCGCGCCGACCCGCTGGCGCCTGGCGTTCGCCGCGGGGGCGAAGAGCTGCGTGGCCGAGTTCACGTACGGCCTGCTCCAGCGGGTCTCCTGCGAGGAGCCCGGGACCTAGGTGACCGGGGCTCTAGGAGGCGAGGAAGGACCGGACCCCTGCCGAGGTGGCGTCGTCGCCGAGCAGGTCGTTGTGCTTGAGGCAGCCGACCGGCGTGTTGGCCGCCCCGGTCAGCGGGACGCTGTCGTCCGGGTTGACGACCTCGTCGCAGTTCGACCAGAAGGTCGCGTACTTCACCGTGCCCGGGGTCTCGTCCCCGCCGTTCAGGTTCTTCACCACGTACGAGCCGGGGGTCATGTCCCGGCACGCCTGGTCCCACAGCGCGCAGGCCCACGCGGTGGAGGTGCCCCGGTTCGGCCCGGCCAGCGAGACCCAGTGGCCCACGGTGGCCGTACCGCCGCCGAACTTCACGTACCAGCGGCTCACCAGCGAGCCGAAGGAGTGCGCGACGACGTCGACCCGGGCGGCGCCGGTCTGCCGGCGGACCTCTTCGACGTACGCGCCGAACCGCCCGGCGAGGACCTCGTTGACCGACAGGTGGGTGTCGTAACCCCAGGAGAAGAGTTCCGAGTCCGCGTACCCGGCGGCGCGCAGGTCCTCGCGCAGGGCTCCCCAGACGCCCGGATCGGCGTTGTAACCGTGCACGAAGACCACCGGATTGCGCGATGAGGCCTGCTCGGAGGCGTGGGCCGTGACCCGGTCGGCGGCATGGGCCGATACGGGCGCCGGCAGCGCCAGGCAGAGCGTCAGGAGTGCCAGCAGTCTCTGGCGGGCCGTCAGCATCGAGTCCCCTTTACCTTGTTACGCGTGAGTAGCGCGTGCGGTGCGCGCATGGTGCTGCCTGTCGGTACAGAAATCCACCCCCATGCAGCCGCGACGCACCCCCGACCGGAGCATCACAACGGGCGATTAGTCAGAAATGCCCGAGAAGATATGACAAGCGACCGGCATTCCGCCGGTCCTCTTGCGTCAGCGCTCCCCGGAGGATCTGCCGTGACCGTCAGTCTTGAGCAGTTGCGCCGCTGCCACGTCGCCGTCGACCTGGGGGCCGCCAGGACCCGCGTGTACGTCAAGGGCGCCGGCCTCGTCGTCGACGAGCCCAGCGTCGCCGCGGTGAACACACGGACCGGCGCGCTCATCGCCGTCGGCACCTTCGCCGAGCGGATGACCGGCCGCACACCCGACTACATCCGGGTCGTGCGCCCCGTCTCCGGCGGCACCGTCGTCGACATCGAGATGGCCCAGCGGATGCTGCGTCACCTGCTCGGCGAGAAACTGCGGCGCGCCCTGCGCCGCAAGCCCCGGCTGCGGGCCGCCGCCTGCACCCCGCACGACGCGGACCCGCTGGCCCAGCGGGCGACCGTGGAAACCCTCGTCGGGCTCGGCGCCCGCCGCGTCGAACTCGTCGACACCCTGATCGCGGCGGCCGTCGGCTGCGGCCTGCCGGTGGAGCAGCCGACCGCGACGATGATCATGGTGTGCGGAGCGGCCGCCACCCAGGTGGCCGTCCTCTCCCTCGGCTCGATCGTCACGGCCGAACGGATCCCGGTGGGCGGCGAGGCCATCGACCACGCGGTGGTCCAGCACCTGCGCCACGCGCACGAGCTGATGCTGCCGAGCCAGGCGGTGCGGCCGCTCCAGCTGGCCCTGCACGGCAACGGCATCACCTCGGAGGGGCCTGCCTCCACCCTCATCCACGGCCGCGACGTGGCCACCGGACTGGCCCGCTCCGTCCACGTGGACACGGCGGCGGTCCGCGACGCCATCCACACCCCGCTGACCGCCGTCCTCGACGGCATCGGCAAGGTGCTCCGGGACTGCCCGCCGGACCTGGTCGCGGACCTGACGGACCGGGGGATCATGATGGTGGGCGGCAGCGCCCTGCTGCCCGGCCTCGACCAGATGCTCCGCGACTCGACCGGCATGCCCGTCGCCATCGCGGAACGGCCCGACGTGTGCGCCGTACTCGGCCTCGGCGCGATGCTGGAAGGGAAGATCGCCCCGATGGTTCTCAACCCGCTGGCCGAATGACGGACGCCGGGGCGGAGCCCGACGAGGAGCCCGAACAGGGCCCCGACGAGGAGCCCGACCGGCCCTCCGCCCTCCCGGTCCTGCTGGATGCGGTGCTCAGCGTCGGCTCCGAGCTGGAGCTGAACACCACCCTCCAGCACGTCGTGGACTCGGCAACCGAGCTCTGCGCGGCGCGGTACGGAGCGCTCGGGGTCATCGACCCCGAGCGCGTCCGGCTGACCGCGCTCTTCACCACCGGGCTGACCGAGGCCGAGCGGGCGGCGATCCCCCGGCTGCCCGACGGGCGCTCCGGCGTGCTCGGCGCGCTCATCAGCGACCCCCGGCCGCTGATGCTGGACGATCTGACGGCGGACCCCCGCTCCACCGGGTTCCCACCGGGCCACCCGCCCATGCACACCTTCCTGGGCGTGCCGATCCGCGTGCACACCGAGGTCTTCGGCAACGTCTACCTCACCGAGAAGCGGGGCGGCGGCCCGTTCACCGACGAGGACCTCGCCCTGGTGCGCGTCCTGGCCTCGCAGGCGGGGATGGCGATCGGCAACTCCCGGCTCTACGAGACCGCGCGCCGCCGGGAGCGCTGGATCGAGGGCGCCGCCGCCGTGACCACCACCCTGCTGGCCGGGCGCCCGGCGGCGGACGCGCTGATGTGCGTGGCCGAACGGGCCCGGCTGCTGGCGGACGCGGCGGCCGGGGTGGTGCTCCAGCCGACCCGCGAGGGCGGCATGGAGATCGTCGCCGCCTCCACCCACGGGGATCCCGGGGACCTGGTGGGGACGGCGATCGCCCCCGGTTCGCCCGTACTGGAACAACTCCTCGGCGGCGAACCGGTCTTCATAGAGGACTCGGCCACCGACCCCCGGATGACCACGCACGTCCGCGAGCGGTTCGGGCCCAGCATGATGCTCCCGCTCCAGAGCGGCGGCCAGCTGATCGGCACCCTGGCCCTCCCGCGTGCCCGGGGCGGTCGCCCGTACGACGCCGTGGACCGGCTGCTGGCCTCGCAGTTCGCCTCCCATGCGGCACTGGCCCTCGTCCTCGCGGACGCGCAGCACGACCGGGAGCAGCTCGCGGTGTACGAGGACCGCGACCGCATCGCCAGGGACCTGCACGACCTGGTCGTCCAGCGGCTCTTCGCCACGGAGATGATGCTGGAGAGCACCCGGCGGCGCTCCTCGAACGCGCCGTCGGGGGACGCGGTGGGCGACGAGCTGAGCCGTGCCGTGGACGAGCTGGACTCCACCATCCAGGAGGTCCGCACGGCGATCTTCGCCCTCCAGCAGCCGCCGACCGACGCCCCGACGACCTTCCGGGGCCGGGTGCTGCGCGAGACGGGCGGCGCGGCCGTGCTGTTCGGCTGCCAGCCGTCGGTGCACTTCGCGGGGGCGGTGGACGCGCTGCTGCCGGAGCCGGTGGCGGCCGAGCTGCTGGCCGCCCTGCGCGGCGCGCTGGCCGCGGCGCACCGGCGCGGTGAGGTCACCTCCATCGACGTGGAGGTGGACGCGACCCCGTACCGGGTCCGCCTGACGGTGGCGGACGACGGCCGCACGGAGTCGGGGACGCGGGGGACGACACTGACGTGGGAGTCGGCGCTGTAGCCCTGCCGGGTGCTTGGCGGGACGCGTGCCGCCCCCGGCCCCGGCGGGCTCTTACGGCTGGCCCGGGCGGTTGGCGGCCCGGAGGGCGATGCGGGTGTTGGACTGTGCCACCCCGGCCTCCCGCTTCAGGCGGCGGAGCAGGCCGTCGAGGGCGGCGGGGTCGGCGGCCCGGGCGCGTACGAGGTAGTCGTGCTCGCCCGTCACGTGCACGACCTCGGTGATTCCCGGGAGCTTGGCGACCTGCCGTTCGAACTCCTCGTTGGTGGTGTCCTGGCGCAAGGTGACGTCGATGAAGACGACGAGCCCGCCGCGGGTGTCGGCGGCCGGGTCGACCAGGATGGTGAATCCCCGGATCACGCCGTCCCGGCGCATCCGGCGCACCCGGTCGGCGGCGGCGTTGGAGCTGAGGCCGACCCGGACGCCGAGGTCGCGGTACGAGATCCGCGCATCCTGCCGCAGGATGCCGAGGATTTCCCTGTCGAGGCGGTCCATACCGCGATTCTCGCAGCCGGGGCCGATATCGGTGCCCGTCCGGCGGCCCGCGGGCCGGACCCTCCCCCCATGAGCGAACTGATGACTCCGGCGCTGGCGGGTGCGGTCGCCGGCCTGGGCGTGGCGATGCCGATGGGCGCGATGAGCGTGCTGCTGCTCCAGGAGGCGATGCGCCACCGCCGGGCGGCGGTGGCGGCGGCCGCGGGTATCGCGGCGGTCGACCTCGGCTACGCCGCGGTGGCCACCGCGCTGGGCCCGTGGGTGGCCTCCCACATCTCCCCGATCGAAGCCTGGGTCCGCCTGACCTCGGCAGTGATCCTCCTGACCATCGCCGCCCGAGGCCTCACCAAGCCCCTCCGCCACCCCGCTCCCCCATCCCCGCCGCATGATCCGGCCCCGCCGCACGACCCTGCCCGGCCGCCCCTCCCGACCGAGCCACACCCTCCGGCCCCGTCGGCGTTTTTGGCGGGGGATCCGGGGCGGAGCCCCACCACTCCAGCCCCGCCGGCGTTTGAAGCGCGGGACCCAGGGCCGAGCCCCACCACTCCAGCCCCGCCGACGCTTGAGGCGCGGGACCCAGGGCCGAGCCCCACCACTCCAGCCCCGCCGACGCTTGAAGCGCGGGACCCAGGGCCGAGCCCCACCACTCCAGCCCCGCCGACGCTTGAGGCCCGGGACCCAGGGCCGAGCCCCACCACTCCAGCCCCGCCGACGCTTGAGGCGCGGGACCCAGGGCCGAGCCCCACCACTCCAGCCCCGCCGGCGCTTGAGGCCCGGGGTCCGGGGCGGAACCCCGATTTTCCAGCCCCGCCGGCGCTTGAGGCCCGGGGTCCGGGGCGGAGCCCCGGGTCCGGAGCCGGGGCCGACCTCCGGCCCGCAGGCGGAGCCGACCTCGCGCCCCGCCCGGTCAAGGCCTTCGCCCGGTACGTCGGCCTCACCGCCCTCAACCCCACCACCGCCCTCTACTTCGGCGCCCTCACCACCGCGCAGGGCGCCACCCTCCGCACCGGCCCGGCCGGAGCCGCCTTCCTCCTCGGCGTCGGCGCCGCCTCGCTCCTCTGGCAGCAGTCCCTCGTCGCACTCGGCGCACTCGCCGGGAGCAGGATCTCCGACACCGCCCGCGCGTGGACCTTCCGCCTCGGCTACGGCCTCGTCGCCGCCTATGCGATCAAGATCGTCCTTCCCCTCCCGTGAACAGCGCCAGGGGGTGTCTTGTCGGTCGGGCCGGATCAGGGAGCGGTGTCTGGTGCCGTGGATCGCAAGGCGGAGGATGGGGGTCCCCCCGGACGGAGTCTGGGGGAGAGTCGACGCGGTGGGGGCACCTCCCAGCGGTAGCTGGGGGACGTCGGCGACCGACGAGAACGCGGCGAGGCGCGGTGCCGGACACCGCGAGCCCGGCATGACCGGCAAGACACCCCCTAGGGTGAGCCCGTGACGACGACCCGCCTCTCGGCCCGCGCGGCCATCGCCTCCGTGGCCGACCCCGGCAGCTTCACCGAACTCCCCGCCCCCCGACGGGAGTCACCGGCCGACGGCCCCCTGGCCTGGACCGGCTACGACGACTCCCGCGCCCGCGCCGCGCAGCGGACCGGCGAGCAGGAGTCCGTCGTCACCGGCACCGCCCGCATCGGCGGCCGCGAAGCCGCCGTGATCTCCTTCGAGTTCGGCTTCCTCGGCGGTTCGCTGGGCGAGCGCACCGGAGACCGGCTCGAAGCCGCGTACAGCCACGCTCGCGAGCACCGCCTCCCCCTCGTCTCCCTGATCGCCACCGGCGGTTCCCGCATGCAGGAGGGGATGCTCGCGCTGACCCAGCTCCAGCGCGTGGCCCGCCAGTGCGTGCTGACCCGGGCCGCCGGGCTGCCCCAGATCGCCGTCCTGCGCGATCCGACCACCGGCGGCGGCTGGGCCACCCTCGGCGCCGGGGCCGACGTCGTCCTCGCGCTCCCCGGAGCCCAGGTCGGCTTCGCCGGTTCCCGCGTGCGGCCCGCGGACGCGGACCCGGCGGCGTACTGCGCCGAGGGCCAGTACGCAGCCGGGCACGTGGACGCCGTGGTTCCCCCGGCCGAGCTCCCCGGGGCCTTGTCCGACTGGCTCCGCGTCCTGACCGCGCCCCGCGCGGACGGTCCCGTCGAGCCCCCGGCCGCGCTGGCCTGGGGGCACCTCCCAGCGGTAGCTGGGGAAGTACCGCCCCCCGCGACCGGCTGGGACGCGGTCCGGCAGGCGCGTCATCCGGACCGCCCGCGCGCCGCGGCGTACCTGGACGCGTACTTCACCCTCCGCCTCCCGCTCTCCGGGGACCGGGCGGGCGGCACCGACCCCGGGATGCTGTGCGGATTCGGGCTGCGGGAGGACCGGGCCGTGGCGTACGCCGCCCAGTGCGGCACCGCCACCCGCCCGGCGGGATACCGTACGGCCGCCCGCGTCCTGCGCCTCGCGGACCGGCTCGGCATCCCCGTGCTCACCCTGGTGGACACCCCGGGCGCGGCCAACGACGCCGCCGCCGAACACGAGGGCGCGGGCGCGGCCATCGCGGACACCTTCGCGGCGCTGGCCGCGGCCACCGTCCCCGTCACCACCCTGCTGATCGGCGAGGGCGGCTCGGGCGGCGCCCTCGCCCTGGCCGCGCCGGGGAACACCTGGGTCACCCCGGACAGTTATTTCTCTGTCATCGCCCCGGAGCTGGCGGCGGCCATCCTCAAGCGCCCCCCGACGGCCGCCCCCGCCACGGCGGACCAACTCCGCATCCGCCCCCAGG
Organism: Streptomyces sp. NPDC048258; assembly: GCF_043201995.1. Classification (NCBI taxonomy): domain Bacteria; kingdom Bacillati; phylum Actinomycetota; class Actinomycetes; order Kitasatosporales; family Streptomycetaceae; genus Streptomyces; species Streptomyces sp. NPDC048258. The sequence continues at coordinate 492,272 of NZ_JBICZH010000001.1, read as the reverse complement.
ACCTGGTGGCCCTGGGCGTCGCCCGCGGCATCGTTCCCCCCGCCCCACCCGCCTCCGCCGCCGCATCCGGCCACGTCGGCGACTGAGGCGGTGCCGGGGCGGCGCCCCGGCACCGGACCCGCACGCACCCGCTCAGCCGGCGGCCCGGCCCGACCGGGCGTAGCGCCCCGGGCTGGTCCCGACGTGGCGCCCGAAGTGGCGGGTCAGGTGCGCCTGGTCGTAGAAGCCCGCCGCCGTGGCCGCCTCGGCCGGCCGCGCCCCCGCCAGCAGCAGCCGCCGCGCCACCGCCACCCGCCGCCCCGTGAGATAGGCGTGCGGCGGCAGCCCGTAAGCCGTCCGGAAGCTCCGGATCAGCTGTGTGGGATGGATGTACCCCAGCTCCGCCGAGGCCTCCTCCAGGGTGATCCCCTCGACGACCCGCGCGTCGAGCAGTTCACGAAGCCGTACGGCGGCCTCCGCGCCCGCCGCCCCGCCCGCCGGCGCCTCGCGCCCCGCCAGCCATCGGTGCAGCCGCTCCCGTACGAAGGCCAGCCGCGACTGGGCTTCGAGGGGGTCCCGCTCCCCGAGCGCCAGATGCAGCCCGTGCACGCGCTCGCGCAGCGCGGGGTCGGCCAGCAGCGGGGTGTCGACGGCGGCTCCGGTCAGCCGCTCCGGCAGCACGGAGGTGTCCAGGTACAACACGCGCTTGCGGAAACCCGCCTCGGTCACGGTCCGCCCGTCGTGGACCACCCCCGGCGGCAGCAGCACCACCGCCTCGTCGACTCCGACGCCGTGCCGCTCACGGTCCAGCCCGAAGTCGACCCGCCCGCCGTCCAGGATCATCAGCGCCCAGGTGTCGTGCACGTGGGCCGGATACGCGTGCTCGGTGAAACGGGCGTGGAAGACCTCGGCGATGCCCGGCACCGACGGCTGCCAGGCGGAGACGGTGCTGCGCGGACGTATCGCGGCCATGTCAGGAACGTACAAGACCGCCCGCGCTGCCTCCCGCAGGCTGTCCGCATGACGACACAGAAGGTCAACATCGCCGAGAAGCTGGCCGGATTCACCGAGCAGTGGGCCCCCCGACGGATCGCCCGCGTCAACGACTACGAGGTCAAGCTCGCCAGGCTCCAGGGCGAGTTCGTATGGCACACCCACGAGGACACCGACGAGCTCTTCCTGGTGGTCGGCGGCACGCTGACGATCCGCCTGCGCGACGGGGACGTCGTCCTCGGCCCCGGCGAGATGTACGTCGTCCCGCGCGGGGTGGAGCACTGCCCGGCGGCGGACGAGGAGGCGCAGATCCTGCTGTTCGAGCCGGCCGGCACCACCAACACCGGTACCGCGGGCGGCGACCGCACCCGCGAACCGGTCGACGCGTGAGATCCCGGCGGGTGGCTCAGGCCTGCGGCGACCGGGCGTCGTAGCGGGCGAACGCCCGCCAGCGGAGCGCGAGCAGGCCCAGCACCAGCACACAGGCGAGGCCCCCGCCCGTGATCGCCACGGCCGGGGAGGTCAGGTCCGCGACGGTCCCGGCGAAGAAGTCCCCGAGCCGGGGCCCGCCCGCGACGACCACGATGAAGACGCCCTGGAGGCGGCCGCGCATGTCGTCGGGGGTGGCGGCCTGGAGCATGGTGGTGCGGAACACCATGGAGATGGTGTCCGCGCACCCGGCCAGGGCCAGGAAGAACAGACCGAGCCACAGGTTCCGGGTGAGCCCGAAGACCGCGATCGCCAGGCCCCACGCGGCGACGGCCACGAGGATGGCCAGCCCGTGCCGGCGGATGCGGCCCTGCCAGCCGGAGAACAGCCCGCCCAGCAGCGCCCCGAGAGCGGGCGCGGCCACGAGCAGGCCGACGGTCTTCGCGTCGCCGCCGTACCAGAGCACGGCGATGGCCGGGAACAGTGCCTTCGGCTGCGCCAGCACCATGGCGGACAGGTCGGTGAAGAAGGTCATCCGGATGTTGGGCCGGGTCCCGAGGAAGCGCAGACCGTCGACGACGGAGGCCCTCCCCCGCGTCCCCTCGGCGCGGTCGGGCTTCATCGACGGCAGCCGCCACATCGTGTAGAGGGCGGCGGTGAAGGTCACGACATCGATCAGGTACGCCGCCTGGTACCCCCACCAGCCGACGATCAGCCCGCCCAGCATCGGGCCGGCCATCGCCCCGGAGGTCATGGTCACGGAGTTCAGCGCGTTGGCGGCGGGCAGCTGCTCGGACGGCAGCAGCCGCGGGATCATGGCGGACCTGGCCGGTCCGGAGAGCGCCCCGCACACCGCCTGGAGCGCGACGACGGCGTACAGGAACCAGACCCGGTGGTAGCCGAGCAGTGCGGCCGCCGCGAGCGCGGCCGACAGCCCGGCGGCGCCGAGGGAGCTGTAGAGGCCGAGCTTGCGCCGGTCCACGGTGTCGGCGATGGCTCCGCCGTAGAGCCCGAAGGTGACGAGCGGGACGAGTGAGAAGAGTCCGACGAGGCCGACGGAGAAGCTGGACCCGGTGATGTCGTAGACCTGGAGCGAGATCGCGAGGGCGGTCATCGCCTGGCCGAGCCAGGAAATGGTGCCGCCGATCCACAGCCGCCGGTAGTCCAGGGACGTACGGAGCGGCGTGAGGTCGGCGAATATCCGCCGCTGAGGGCGGTCGGGCGCGGCGGTACGGGTCACAGCGGATGATAACCAGGGGCCGGTCGACGGCCCTGGTCATTTTTTGCCGCACGCACACAACGGCAACAGTCGCCCCACCCGGATCCCGGGCCCCACACCGGGCCACCGCTTGCCGCTAACTCGCCACTATCACCGGACATTTGACCGAATCGCCGTACGCTCCCCGCCTCGCGTTCGGCTCATGATGAAAAGACTCGTATGTCCAGGGAGGCGTAGTGATCGAACCTGGCAACAGCACCACGAGCACCGGCACCGCGCAGAACACGGTGCGCCCCACCGTTCCCCTCACCGTCGGTGTCGAGGAGGAGTTCCTCCTCGTCGACGCCCGCACGTTCCGGGTGGTGCCCGCCGCCCCGCTCGTCCTCGCCACGGCCGGCGGGGTACCGGGCGAGATACACCCCGAGGGCACCCGCTACCAGGTGGAGATCTCCACCCCGATCGCGCACTCGGCGACCTCGCTGCGCGAGGAGCTCGCCACCCTGCGGCGCACCCTCGGGCGGGCGGCCCGCGCCCACGGCTGCCGCCTGCTGGCCGCACCCTCGCCGGTCGTGGCCGTGGAGGGGCCGTTGCACCTGACCGACGACGAGCCGCGCCAGCGCGAGCAGCACCGCCGCTTCGGCTCGCTCACCGACACCCTCGTGAGCTGCGGCCGCCACATCCACATCGGCACGCTCGACGTGGACACCGCCGTGGCGGTGTCCAACCGGGTCAGACCGTGGCTGCCGACACTGATCGCGCTGGCCGCCAACTCGCCGTTCTGGGGCGGCCGTGACACCGGCCACGCCAGCTGGCGGGCGATGGCCTGGTCGGGCTGGCCCTCGGCGGGACTGCCCCCGCACTTCACGTCCACGGCCCACTTCCGGCTCTCGGTGCAGACCCTGCTCGGCTCCGGGGCGGCCCTGGACACCAAGATGGTCTACTGGGACCTCCGCCCGTCGGGGCACTGGCCGACGCTCGAGATGAGGGCGCCGGACATGTCCCCGGACATCGACACGGCCATCCTCCAGGCCGAGCTGGTCCGCGCCCTGGTCGCCACGGCCCTACGGGAGATCGCGGAGCGGCGGCCCGAACCGGCCCTGCGGGACGACGTACTGCGCCTGGCGCGCTGGCGGGCGGCCCACGACGGCCTGGAGGGCTTCGGCCTCGACCCGTACACGGGAGCCGAACTCCCGGCGGCCGACCTCGCGGAGGCCCTGCTGGACCTGGTCGCCCCGGCCCTGGTCGCCGCCGGCGACCTCGACCACGCAGCCAAGACGCTGGGCGCCCTCCTCCGCGACGGCTCGGGCGCCCACCGCCAACGCGAGGCCTTCGCCCGCCGCCAGGACCTGACGGACGTACTGCGTTACCTCGCGGACGAAACGGAGAACTTCTAGCCGGGCACCGAAATCCCCCCGGAAACGTCAAAGCCGCAGGTGCAATCGTTTCTGCACCTGCGGCTCGCAGTGGGGCGGGTGGGACTCGAACCCACGGCCGACGGATTATGAGTCCGCTGCTCTAACCGGCTGAGCTACCGCCCCTTCACGGCGTGGCGCGTACATGTGTGCGCGCCGTCTGCCGCAGCATAGCCGCTCATACGATCTCCTGCCTCGGATGCCTCGCATGATCGGCTTCGCCTGTTCAGAGAGACCGCACTGCGGGCTGCCCGGTTCCCTGAGAGGGCAAAAAAGAAGAGGACCCATGTGGGCCCTCTTCTCCTTGCTCCCCCGGCTGGACTCGAACCAGCAACCCTCCGGTTAACAGCCGAATGCTCTGCCAATTGAGCTACAGGGGACCGAGCTCCCCCGACTGGACTCGAACCAGTAACCTGCCGGTTAACAGCCGGCTGCTCTGCCAATTGAGCTACAGGGGATTGCTGCGGTGCATCGAACAGCCCACCTCCGGCCTTGCCGGGGGGCGAGCGCCCGCTGCGAGTCATAGATTAGCGCAAGCAGGGGGGTGCTCCGCCAATCGGTATCGACAGCAGGCCGGGCACCACACGACGAAGGGTGGCAGGCATGCGGTACAAGGTCACGTTCGTGGTCGGACTGGCCCTCGGGTACGTGCTCGGAACCCGGGCCGGGCGCGAGCGTTACGAGTCCATGAAGAAGTCCGCGCGGGAGTTCGCGCAGAACCCCGCCGTGCGCAACGCCGCCGAGACCGCCGGGCACACCGGGCGCGTGTACGCGGGCAAGGCCTACGCCGTGGTGAGCGAGAAGGTCGGCGACGCCGTTCCGGCTTCCCTGGTCGGGCGGGTACGGGGACTGCGCGACCGGTCCGGCGGCGTCGAGGACGACTGGGGCACCAGCAACACCTGAGGCATCCGAGGTTCCCGGGACCCGTGGGATTCCGGGGGCTCCGGAGCGGAGGAGTCCGGCCCGGCGTGCGGCAGAATTCTCCGCATGGGGATAGTCGCCGGGCTGGACAGCTCTTCCGCCTTCACTCGCATAGTCGTCTGCGACACCGAAACGGGTGCCGTGCTGCGCCAGGGGTACGCACCCCATCCACAGCCCACCGGGGAACCCGACGGCGCGCATCCCCACGAGACCGATCCGCAGGCCTGGCTGCTCTCGCTCGGCGAGGCGGCCGGCGGCGGGCTCCTCGAAGGGGTCCAGGCCATCGGGGTCTCCGCCCAGCAGCACGGGCTGCTGCCGCTGGACGCGCAGGGCGGGCTGGTCCGCCCGGCCCTGGTCGGCAACGACAAGCGCGGGCAGGTCGCCGCCGCCGACCTCGTCGACAGTCTGGGCGGCCGGCAGGCGTGGGCCGAGGCGGTGGGCTCGGTCCCGCACGCCGCTCAGCCCCTGGCGAAGCTGGCCTGGCTGGCCCGCACCGAGCCCGAGGCCGCCCGCCGGGTGGCCGTGGTGATGTCCCCGCACGACTGGCTGGTCTGGCAGCTGCTGGGCCGGCCGGTCCGGCGGACCACCGACCGCGGCGGCGCCTCCGGTACCGGGTACTGGTCGGCGGCCACCGGTTCCTGGCGTCCCGACCTGGTCGAGCTGGCGCTCGGGCACCAGGCGCTGCTGCCCGAGGTGCTCGGCCCGGCCGACGCCGCCGGGACCACGCCCGAGGGGCTGCTCATATCGGCCGGCACCGGCGAGACGATGGCCGCCGCGCTCGGGCTGGGGCTCGGCCCCGGCGACGCGGTGGTCTCGCTGGGCGCCTCCGGTTCGGTGATGGCGGTGCACCACGAGGCGCTGTCGGAGCCGGGTGGTCTGATCACTTCCCTGGCCGACGCCAGTGGCATGCACCTGCCTGTGGTGAACACCTCCAACGCCGTACGGGCGCTGCGCGGCACCGCCGAGCTGCTGGGCACCGACCTGGAGGGGCTGTCCGAGCTCGCCCTGAAGTCGACGCCGGGCGCGCACGGCCTCGTGCTCCTGCCGTATCTGGAGGGTGAGCGGACGCCGAACCTGCCGCACACCGCCGGGACCCTGTCCGGGCTGCGCCGGGACTCGATGAAGCCGGAGCACCTGGCCCGGGCCGCTTTCGAGGGCATGCTGTGCGGGCTGGTGGACGCCCTCGACGTGCTGCGCTCGCGCGGGGTCGAGATCCGCCGGGTGTTCCTGCTGGGCGCGGCGGCCGAGCTGCCGGCCGTACAGGCCGCGGCCCCCGGACTGTTCGGCACGCAGGTCGTCGTACCGGCGCCCGCCGACTACGCGGCGCTGGGCGCGGCGCGCCAGGCGGCGTGGGCGCTCGGGGTGGCGCAGGGCACGCTGGCCCCGCACACCCCGCCGGTGTGGCCGGCCCCGGCGGCGCAGGTCTTCGAGCCGGGCGAGGAGTTCCCGGCCTGGCAGGCGGTGCGCCAGCAGTACATCGCGACGAGGGAGCAGATCCACCCCGGCGCGTTCTAGGACTCTCCGGCCAGGACTCCGCAGCCGGTATTCCGCGGACGACGGCTGGGTCCCTGGTCGCAGGACGGCCTACTCCTTTTGACCGGCCTTTGCGAAAAGCGCTGGGGATCGGGCCGCCGGTTGGCCGAAGATGGGGTGAACCCCCTCGATCTTGCCGACCGGAGCCTGCGCGTGCTCATACGACTTCTGCGGACCCATCTGGGTCCGTACCGGAAACCCATCGCCCTGCTGGTCCTGCTGCAGCTGCTGCAGACCAGCGCCAGCCTCTATCTGCCCACCCTCAACGCCGACATCATCGACAACGGTGTCGTCAACGGCGACACCGGCTACATCCTGCGCTTCGGCGCGCTGATGCTCGGTGTCTCGCTCGTCCAGCTCGTCTGCAACGTCGGGGCCGTCTACTACGGCGCCCGTACGGCGGCGGCCTTCGGGCGGGACGTGCGCGCCGCCGTCTTCGACCGCGTGCAGAGCTTCTCCGCGCGGGAGCTCGGCCAGTTCGGCGCCCCGTCCCTGATCACCCGTTCGACGAACGACGTCCAGCAGATCCAGATGCTGGTGCTGATGACCTTCACGCTGATGGTCTCGGCGCCGATCATGTGCGTCGGCGGGATCGTCATGGCGCTGTCGCTCGACGTGAAGCTGTCGGGCGTGCTGCTCGCCGTCGTTCCCGTGCTCGGTCTGTCGGTCGGCGCCATCGTCCTCAAGACGCGGCCGCTGTTCCGCCTGATGCAGGCGCGCCTGGACACCGTGAACCGGGTGCTGCGCGAGCAGATCACCGGCAACCGGGTGATCCGGGCCTTCGTCCGCGACACGTACGAGAAGGATCGTTTCCGGGAGGCCAACGAGGACCTCACCGGGGTGTCGCTGGCCGCCGGCAAGCTCCTCGCCCTGATGTTCCCCACGGTCATCGTGGTCGTGAACATCTCCAGCGTCGCCGTCATCTGGTTCGGCGCGATGCGCGTGGACAGCGGCGGCATGGAGATCGGCCAGCTGACGGCCTTCCTCGCCTACCTGCTGCAGATCGTCATGGCCGTGATGATGGCCACCTTCATGTTCATGATGGTGCCGCGCGCCGAGGTGTGCGCCGAGCGCGTCCAGGAGGTCCTGGACACCCGTTCCAGCGTAGTCCCGCCCACCGACCCGGTGCGCGAGCTCGCCCGGCGCGGGCGCCTCGAACTGCGCGGCGCCGACTTCCGCTACCCGGGCGCCGAGGCCCCGGTGCTCCGCGGGGTGGACCTGGTGGCCCGTCCCGGCGAGACCACGGCGGTGATCGGCTCCACCGGAAGCGGCAAGTCCACGCTGCTGGGCCTGGTCCCGCGGCTGTTCGACGCGACCGGCGGCGAGGTGCTGGTCGACGGCGAGGACGTACGCCGGCTCGAACCGGAACTGCTCGCCAGGACGGTCGGCATGGTCCCGCAGAAGCCGTACCTCTTCTCCGGAACCGTCGCCTCCAACCTGCGCTACGGGCGCCCGGACGCGAGCGACGAAGAACTGTGGCGGGCCCTGGAAGTGGCCCAGGCCAAGGACTTCGTGTCCGAGCTGGAGGGCGGCCTGGAGGCCCCCATCACCCAGGGCGGCACCAATGTCTCCGGCGGCCAGCGCCAGCGTCTGGCCATCGCCCGCACCCTGGTGCAGCGCCCGGAGATCTATCTCTTCGACGACTCCTTCTCGGCCCTGGACTACGCGACGGACGCGGCGCTGCGCGCGGCGCTCGCCCGCGAGACCGAGGACGCGACCGTGGTGATCGTCGCCCAGCGGGTGTCCACGATCCGCGACGCCGACCGGATCATCGTCCTGGACGAGGGCCAGGTGGTGGGCGAGGGGCGCCACCACGAGCTGATGGCCGGCAACGAGACCTACCGGGAGATCGTGCTCTCCCAGCTGACGGAGGCGGAGGCCGCATGAGCGGGCCCGGAGGACGGATGATGGCGGGGCCGGCCCAGCGGTCCATGGATTTCAAGGGCTCGGGGAAGCGGCTGCTGGGGCAGCTCGCGCAGGACCGGGCCAAGCTGTCGGGCATGGTCGCGGCCGTCGTCGGCAGCGTCGGCTGCGCGGTCGTCGGCCCGAAGATCCTCGGCCAGGCCACCGACCTGGTGTTCGCGGGGATCGTCGGCCGGCAGATGCCGGACGGGCTCACCAAGCAGCAGGCGCTGGACGGGCTGCGCGACAGGGGCCAGGGCGGCATGGCGGACATGCTGTCCGGCACCGACTTCACCCCCGGCAAGGGCATCGACTTCGGCGCCGTCGGGGTCGTCGCCATCTGGGCGCTGGTGGTGTTCGTCCTCGCCGGCCTGCTGATGCTGGTCGCCACGAGGCTGTCGAACCACGTGATGAACGGCACCGTCTACCGGATGCGCGAGGAGCTCCAGGCGAAGCTGTCGCGGCTGCCGCTGTCGTACTTCGACCAGCAGAAGCGCGGTGAGGTACTGAGCCGGGCCACCAACGACATCGACAACATCGGCCAGACCCTGCAGCAGACGATGGGCCAGCTGCTGAACTCGCTGCTGACCATCGTCGGCGTGCTCGCGATGATGTTCTGGATCTCGCCGCTGCTGGCGCTGGTCGCGCTGGTGACCGTACCGGTCTCGGTCTTCGTCGCGGCGAAGATCGGCAAGAAGTCGCAGCCGCAGTTCGTGGCGCAGTGGAAGTCGACCGGCGCGCTCAACGCCCACATCGAGGAGATGTACTCGGGCCACACGCTGGTCAAGGTCTTCGGGCGGCAGAAGGAGTCCGCGGCCGTCTTCGCCGAGCAGAACGAGGCGCTGTACCGGGCCTCGTTCAAGGCGCAGCTGGTCAGCGGCATCATGCAGCCGGTGATGCTGTTCATCTCGAACATCAACTACGTGCTGATAGCGGTCGTCGGCGGGCTCCGGGTCGCCTCGGGCACCCTGTCGATCGGTGATGTGCAGGCCTTCATCCAGTACTCGCGGCAGTTCTCGATGCCGCTCACGCAGGTCGCCTCGATGGCGAACCTCGTGCAGTCAGGTGTCGCCTCGGCGGAGCGGGTCTACGAGCTGCTCGACGCGGAGGAGCAGGAGCCCGACGTCGAGGTTCCGGAGCGTCCGGAGGAGCTGCGCGGCCAGGTCACGCTCGACAAGGTGGCCTTCCGCTACGAGCGGGACAAGCCGCTGATCGAGAACCTCTCGCTGTCGGTCGAGCCGGGCCAGACGGTCGCGATCGTCGGCCCGACGGGCGCCGGCAAGACGACGCTCGTGAATCTGCTGATGCGGTTCTACGAGGTCACGGGCGGCGAGATCGCCCTGGACGGCGTGGACATCGCGAAGATGACGCGCGAGGAACTGCGCGGCGGCATCGGCATGGTGCTGCAGGACACCTGGCTGTTCGGCGGCACCATCGCGGAGAACATCGCCTACGGTGCCTCGCGCGAGGTCACGCGCGCCGAGATCGAGGAGGCGGCGCGGGCGGCCCACGCGGACCGCTTCATCCGCACCCTGCCGGACGGCTACGACACCGTACTGGACGACGAGGGCGCGGGCGTCAGCGCCGGCGAGAAGCAGCTGATCACCATCGCCCGGGCGTTCCTGTCGGACCCGGTGATCCTGGTCCTCGACGAGGCGACGAGCTCGGTCGACACCCGTACCGAGGTGCTGATCCAGAAGGCGATGGCGCGCCTGGCGCACGGCCGTACGTCCTTCGTGATCGCGCACCGGCTGTCCACGATCCGCGACGCGGACGTGATCCTGGTGATGGAGAGCGGCTCGCTCGTGGAACAGGGCACGCACGAGGAGCTGCTGGCGTCGGGCGGCGCGTACGCGCGGCTGTACGCGGCGCAGTTCGCGCAGGCGGTCGTCGAGGTCGACTAGGACTGACGGTGGATCGGGGATCGGGGGCGCCCTGCGGGGCGCCCCCTTTCCCGTTTCCGCCTCGGTCCTTCCGGATCAGTCCAGGTAGCCGCGGAGCTGGTCGGCGAAGGCGTGGTCGCGCAGCTTGTTGAGGGTCTTGGACTCGATCTGGCGGATCCGCTCGCGCGTCACGCCGAAGATCCGGCCGATCTCCTCCAGGGTGCGCGGGCGCCCGTCGGCGAGCCCGTACCGCAGCTGGACGACCTTCCGCTCGCGCTCGCCGAGGGTCGACAGGACGGCTTCCAGGTGCTCGCGCAGCAGGAAGAACGCGGCGGACTCCACGGGGGAGGCGGCGTCGCCGTCCTCGATCAGGTCGCCGAGCGCGACGTCGTCCTCCTCGCCGACCGGGGCGTGCAGGGAGACCGGCTCCTGGGCGAGGCGGAGCACCTCCAGGACCCGCTCGGGGGTCAACTCCAGGTGGGCTGCGACCTCTTCGGCGGTGGGCTCGTACCCGCGCTCCTGGAGCATGCGGCGCTGTACGCGCACGACGCGGTTGATCAGCTCGACGACATGGACGGGGACGCGGATGGTCCGGGCCTGGTCGGCGAGGGCCCGGGACATCGCCTGCCGGATCCACCAGGTGGCGTAGGTGGAGAACTTGTACCCGCGGGCGTAGTCGAACTTCTCAACGGCCCGGATGAGCCCGAGGTTCCCCTCCTGCACGAGGTCGAGCATGGTGAGCCCGCGGCCCACGTACCTCTTCGCGACGGAGACGACGAGCCGCAGGTTCGACTCGATCAGCCGGCGTTTGGCCATGCGCCCCATGACGACGAGCTTGTCGAGGTCCAGGGCGAGCTGGGAGTCGAGGTCGGGGGTGCTGCCGAGTTTCTCCTCGGCGAACAGTCCGGCTTCGACGCGCCGCGCGAGGTCCACCTCCTCGGCGGCGGTGAGCAGCGGGATCCTGCCTATCTCGCGCAGGTACTGCCGGAAGAGATCGGCGGACGGACCCGCCGCGGAGTCCGCCGCGGCCCGTTTGCGCGGTGCGGGCACCGGCTCGATCAGCTCAAGTACCTCGGGCTCTTCGGGCTCTTCGTCCACGGTTTCGGCCTCTGCGGGTTCCGAGGACTCGCTCACGTTCACGGTCACGGTCAGGATCCGGGTCTGCACGGGGGCGACCTCCAGGGCTCCGAGGACGGGGGCACCGCACTTCAGTGTGGGGTACGACACACCGCTGCCACGAGGGGCGTGCGAACACTTTCTGCGTCCGGTGCGTGACCGGATGGTTACCCCCCGGCGGGAACGCCGAAGCGGATCGGACTCATGTCCGATCCGCTTCCTGGGCCATCCGGAAGAAGACGGCCTGCCGGGGCTCAGGTCAACGCGCCGGCGGGGAGGAATCCGGCAGGACATGGTCTTCGGAGCCGGGCGCCCGGGGGGCCGGTTCGACGCGGACCGCGCAGACCTTGAACTCCGGCATCCGGGAGATCGGGTCGAGCGCCGGGTTGGTCAGGGTGTTGGCGCGGCCCTCGCCCGGCCAGTGGAACGGCATGAAGACGGTGTCCGCGCGGATGGCGTCGGTGATGCGGGCCGGGGCCACGGCGCGGCCGCGGCGGGAGACCACCGCCAGGGGGCTGCCGTCGACGGCGCCGATGCGGGCGGCGAGGCGGGGGTGGAGTTCCACGAACGGGCCGGGGGCGGCTTCGTTGAGCTCCGCGACGCGGCGGGTCTGGGCGCCGGACTGGTACTGGGCGACCACGCGCCCGGTGGTGAGCAGCAGCGGGTAGTCGGCGTCGGGGACCTCGGCGGCGTCCCGGTGGGTGACGGGGACGAAGCGGGCCCGGCCGTCCTCGGTGGCGAAGCGGTCCAGGAAGAGGCGGGGCGTGCCCGGGCTCTCCTCCGGGCAGGGCCAGAAGACGCCCTGTTCGGCTTCGATGCGGGCGTAGGTGATGCCCGAGTAGTCCGCCGGGCCGCCGGCCGAGGCGCGGCGCAGTTCGTCGAAGACCTCCTCGGGGGCGGTGGGGAAGCCCTTCTCGATGCCGAGGCGGCCGGCGAGGCCGTGCAGGACCTCCAGGTCGGTGCGGACTCCCGGCGGCGGGGTCAGGGCCCGGCGCCGGAGCAGGACGCGGCCCTCCAGGTTGGTGGTGGTGCCGGTCTCCTCCGCCCACTGGGTGACCGGGAGGACCACGTCGGCGAGGGCGGCGGTCTCGGAGAGGACCACGTCGGCCACGGCGAGGAAGTCCAGGGAGCGGATGCGGTCCTCGATGCGGGAGGCGTGCGGGGCCGACACCACCGGGTTGGAGCCCATCAGGAGCAGGGCCCGGACGTCCGTGCCGAGGGCGTCGAGCAGTTCGTACGCGCTGCGGCCCGGGCCGGGGAGGTCGGCGGGGTCGACGCCCCAGACCCCGGCCACGTGCGCCCGGGCCGCCGGGTCGGTCAGCTTCCGGTAGCCGGGGAGCTGGTCGGCCTTCTGGCCGTGCTCGCGGCCGCCCTGGCCGTTGCCCTGGCCGGTGAGGCAGCCGTAGCCGGAGAGGGGGCGGCCGGCCCGGCCGGTGGCCAGGCACAGGTTGATCCAGGCGCCTACGGTGTCGGTGCCCTTGGACTGCTGCTCGGGGCCGCGGGCGGTGAGGACCATCGCGGAGGAGGGAGCGCAGAACATGGCGACGGCCTCGCGGAGCTTGGGCACGGGGACGCCGGTGATGCGTTCCACCAGCTCGGGCCAGTGGGCCATCGCGGCGGCCCGGGCCTCCTCCCAGCCGGCGGTGCGGCCGGTGATGAACTCCTCGTCCGTGCGCCCTTCCGCCACCACGAGGTGCAGCATGCCGAGGGCGAGCGCGAGGTCGGTGCCGGGGCGCGGGGCCAGGTGCAGGTCGGCCTGTTCGGCGGTGCGGGTGCGGCGGGGGTCGATGACGATCAACGTGCCGCCGTTGGCCTTGAGCTCGGTGAGGTAGCGCAGGGCGGGCGGCATGGTCTCGGCCAGGTTGGAGCCGACGAGGATCACGCAGCCGGTGCGGGGGATGTCCTCCAGCGGGAAGGGCAGGCCCCGGTCGAGCCCGAAGGCCCGCTGGTGCGCGGCGGCGGCCGAGGACATGCAGAAGCGGCCGTTGTAGTCGATCTGCGAGGTGCGCAGGGCGACGCGGGCGAACTTGCCGAGCGCGTACGCCTTCTCGTTGGTGAGCCCGCCGCCGCCGAAGACGCCGACCGCGTCCGGGCCGTGGGCGCGGCCCGTGCGGGCGAGGCCCTCGGCGACGGCGTCGAGGGCCTCCTCCCAGGTGGCCGGTTCGAGCCGCCCGGCGTGGGTGCGGACGAGCGGCCCGGTCAGGCGCACCCGGGAGGAGAGCACGGCGGGGGCGGTGCGGCCCTTGCCGCACAGCGCGCCCCGGTTGACGGGGAAGTCCGGCCGCTCCTCCACCGTCACGCCCACGCCGCCGGCACCGCCCGGTGCGGGGCGGAGGTTCATGCCGCACTGCAGCGCGCAGTACGGGCAGTGCGTGGCGGTGACGGAGTCCGAGGTGTGCATGCACGCCAGCGTGCGTCGGCGGTGTTACGCCGGCCGCCGCCCCGCGTTACAGCCCGGGGTGCTCTGCCTCAGCGCCCTCCGGCGGCCGTGGTGAGGCCCGGCGCATCGGGGGCGGTCGAAGATCTCGACGTACTCGATCCGGCCGTCGACGACGTCGAGGATCAGCATGCCCCGCTCCGGAAGGACCGCGGAAGGAGGAGCGCATTGCGGCGGCCGGGGCCGTAGGGAGTGCCCGGTGTGTGGGCGCCGGTACGGACGCTCCGGCAGAAGTCGTCCCCGTAGCCGCACGGCCCGACCAGGCGCAGGTCGTACGCGCGGATGGCGAGATCGCGCTCGCCCTCCTCCTCCAGCAGGCGCGCGAGCTCGGCCGTCAGGTCGGGGAAGACGTCCCGTACGGGGGGGGTGCGGCGTCCTGTTCCATGGCCCGACCGGGATCACCGGCCCGTCAGGTGCTTCACCGTGAGGCCCGCGGTCCAGCCGCCGTCGACCGCGAGTTCGGCGCCCGTCATGTACCCGGCGGCGTCCGACAGCAGGAACGTGACCGCGGCGGCGATCTCCTCGGGGACGCCGACGCGGCCCATCGGGGTACCGGGGTAGTTGCCCTCGCCCGCCTGGATGCCGACGGGGGCGGTCATCGGGGTCAGCGTCATGCCGGGGTGCACCGAGTTGACGCGGATCTTCGCCTCGGCGAGCTCGACCGCGCCGATCTTCGACAGGCCGCGCACGCCCCACTTCGAGGCTCCGTACCCGGCGGTGAGCGCGAGCCCGGTCAGGCCGGCGGCCGAGGAGATGTTGACGATGGAGCCGCCGCCGTTCGCCCGCAGCAGCGGGATCGCGGTCTTGATGCCGATGAACACACCGACCAGGTTGATCTCCACGACCTGCCGGAAGTGCTCGACGCTCTCGTGCTCCAGGAACTGGCCGGTGGCTATGCCGGCGTTGTTCACCAGGCCGTCGACACGGCCGTACTCGGCGACGGCGTACTCCAGCGCCGCCTGCCAGTCGGCCTCGCTGGTCACGTCGTGCCTGAGGAAGCGCGCCGAGCCGCCGAGCCGCGCGGCCGTCTCCGCGCCCTCCGCCTCCAGCACGTCGGTGATCAGGACCTGGCCGCCGCCGTCCACGACGGCCCGCGCCGTCGCAGCGCCCAGGCCTCGGGCTCCACCGGTGATGACGACGACCTTGCCGCTCAGATCCACAACAGCCACGGTTCCACACCTCTGATCCTCGGACGGACAGACCGGTATATGACTAATAGTCATAAGCCGACGCCGCGTCAGTCTGCCAGAGCGCCCAGGGCCCGCGACACCCCCTGCTCCTTCGGCCCCAGGAAGTGCGGCGCGGGCTTGAAGGCCGCGTCCAGCGCCGCCTTGCCGGCCGCGAACACCTCGCGGGTCCCGCCGTAGTACCAGGTGGAGTCGTGCTCGTCGTCCACGCCGACGCCGTATGACTCCAGGCCCGCCGCCTGGCACAGGGCGACGGCCCTGCGTATGTGGAAGCCCTGGCTGATCAGCACAGCCCGCTCGACCCCGAATATCTCCTTGGCCCTCACGCACGAGTCCCACGTGTCGAAGCCGGCGAAGTCGCTGACGATCTGCCCGTCCGGAACCCCGTGCTTGGCCAGATACGCGCGCATCGCGTCGGGCTCGTCGTACTCCCGGCGGCTGTTGTCCCCGGTGACCAGCACGACCTTGACCTTCCCCGCGCGGTACAGCTCGGCGGCCGCATCGAGCCGTCTGGCCAGATAGGGCGTGGGCTGCCCGTTCCAAAGGCCCGCCCCGAACACCACGGCCACCTCGGCGGCGGGCGCGTCGGCCGTGCTCCGCAGCCGGTCCGCGGCCGCCGCATGCGTCCACGCCGAGGGCAGCAGCGCCAACACGCAGCCCGCCATCACCACCTGCACGGCCCGCTGCCGCGCCCGCACCCCGCGCGGCAGCCTCGGCCGCCACCCCGCCGGCACCGACACAGACGCCGACACCGACGCCGACACCGACGCCGCCGCCGACCGCACCCGCTCCGTGACCTTCATGATCGCCCCCCTTGCACCACACGTTCCACACATCGTTCGCACGGATTGACGAGCGGGCCCCGCCCTCCAGTTCCGCCCTCCCCGCCATTCACCCGCACGAATGACCGAGCGGGCGGGTGAGCAACCGGAAAACACCCGTCACCCCGGCGCAACGCAGCGGCAACGTGCGGCGCGCAGGATCGGTTCATGACGGAGCCGGTGCACCCTCCCGACACCCCGCCCCTCCCCTTCGACAGCGCGGCCGAGCTGCTCAGCCTCATCACCGTCCAGCTGGGCACGCAGCTCAGCACCTTGCGCCGACCCGGAGTCCGCCCATGCAGCCCACCCTCGTCGCCGTCGCGCACGGCAGCCGCGACCCCCGTGCCGCGCACACCGCCCGCGCGCTCCTCGACCGCGTCCGCGAACTCCGGCCCCGCCTCGACGTCCGGCTCGGCCACATCGAGCTGAGCGATCCTCCGCTCGACGACGTCCTGCGGGAGCTGCGCGGCGAGGCGGTGCTCGTCCCGCTGCTCCTCGGCCGCGGGTACCACGTCAAGCGCGACCTTCCCGCGGCGGCCGCCCGCGCCCCGCACCTGCGGGTCGCCTTCGCCCGGCCGCTGGGCCCGCATCCGCTGCTCGTGGAGGCCCTCTACGAACGGCTCCTGGAGGCCGGCTGGACCCCCGGCGACGCCGTCGTGCTCGCCGCCGCCGGTTCCCGCGACCCCGACTCGGCGCTCGACACCCGCCGCACCGCCGACCTGCTCGCCGAACGCCTCGGCGGCGTCGCGGTGGTCCCGGCCTACGCCTCCGCCGCCGGGCCGAGCGCGCCCGACGCGGTCCGGGTGCTGGCCGCCCGAGGCCACCGCCGGATAGCCGTGGCCTCGTACTTCGCCGCTCCCGGCCGGTTCGCCGCGCAGACCGCCGCGGCGGCGCCCGCCCTCGCCGCGGCCCCGCTGGGCGACCACCCGGCCCTCGCCCGGCTGCTGCTGCACCGCTACGACCAGGCCCTGCTCCTGCCCCGCGGCGTCTCACGGCCGGAACTCGTCTCCGCCTGATCCCGGTTTGTCAGAGGTTCCGGTTACCGTCAATTCATGGAAGGCACCACGCACGCCCCCGCAGACGACCTCTACGCCCTCTACGACGCGGCCGACACCGAGCGCTGGGCCGCCGAGCCCGACAAACGGCCCGGCCGGACCGCCTTCCAGCGCGACCGCGCCCGCGTACTGCACTCCGCCGCCCTGCGCCGCCTCGCCGGCAAGACCCAGGTGGTCACCCCCGGCACCCGCTCGTACGACTGGGACGCGAGCCCACGCACCCGCCTCACCCACTCCCTGGAGTGCGCCCAGGTCGGCCGGGAACTCGGCGCCGCGCTCGGCTGCGACCCCGACCTGGTCGAGGCCGCCTGCCTCTCCCACGACATGGGCCACCCGCCTTTCGGCCACAACGGCGAGGAGGCGCTCAACGAGTTCGCCAAGGACTGCGGCGGGTTCGAGGGCAACGCCCAGTCGCTGCGCCTGCTGACCCGCCTGGAGCCCAAGCGGTTCGTTCCCGATCCGGCGAGCGGCGAGCTCGTCAGCGTCGGCCTCAACCTCACCCGGGCCTGCCTGGACGCCGCGACCAAGTACCCCTGGGCGCGCGGGGACCACCCCACCGACCCTGGCTCGGTCAAGTTCGGCGCGTACGAGGACGACCTGCCGGTCTTCGAGTGGCTGCGCCGCGGCGCGCCCGCCGACCGCAAGTGCTTCGAGGCCCAGGTCATGGACTGGGCGGACGACGTCGCGTACTCGGTCCACGACTTCGAGGACGGACTGCACGCGGGCCACCTCGACCCCAACCTGCTGTTCTCCGAGCCCGAGCGCACCGCGATCTGGCGGGTCGCCATCGGCCGCTACGTGCCCGCCGACACCGAGCCGGAGGAGCTGCGGGACGCGCTCGACCGGCTGATGGAGCAGGAGTGGTGGCCGCACGGGTACGACGGCTCGGCCGTCGCCCAGGCCCGCCTGAAGGACGCGACCAGCCAGCTCATCGGCCGCTTCTGCCTGGCCGCCGAGGGCGCCACCCGCGAGGCGTACGGCTCCGGCCGCCTGACCCGGTACGGCGCCGAACTGGTGGTCCCCCGCGAGGCGCGCAACGAGTGCGCGGTCCTGAAGGCGGTCGCCGATCTGTACGTCATGCAGCGCGACGAGCAGGAACGGATCCGGGCCGATCAGCGCATCGTCCTGGCCGAACTCGCGGAGGCGCTCAGCGCCCGCGCGCCCGAGGGCCTGGACCCGCAGTTCCGGGCCATCTTCGACGCCGCGCCGGACGACAGGGCCAGGAAACGGGCGGTCGTCGACCAGATCGCGTGTCTTACGGACGCGGCCGCCCGCTCCCTGCACGCACGCCTCACCCGGCGCACCCGACGCGCCGAAGGGTGAGCTGATCGGGCCACTCCCCCTTCACGCGGCAGGCTCGGTGCGGGACGCTCGCATGTGGTCGCATGTGGCGGAGAGGTTATGAGGAGGCATCAGGTGGTCGACGCACACCGGACATTCGTCATCGTCGGCGCGGGGCTGGCCGGGGCAAAAGCGGCCGAAACGCTGCGGTCCGAGGGGTTCACGGGGCGGGTGATCCTGATCGGCGACGAGCGCGACCATCCCTACGAACGGCCCCCGCTGTCGAAGGGGTACCTGATGGGCAAGGACGACCGCGACAGCGTCTTCGTCCACGAGCCGTCCTGGTACGCGGCCTCCGACATCGAGCTGCACCTCGGCCAGCCCGCGGTCCACCTGGACCGGGACGCCAAGAAGGTGGTCCTCGGCGACGGCACGGCGCTGCACTACGACAAGGTGCTGCTGGCCACCGGCGCGGAACCGCGCCGCCTGGACATCCCGGGCACGGGCCTGGCCGGGGTGCACCACCTGCGGCGCCTCGCGCACGCCGAGCGGCTGCGGAACGTCCTGGCCACCCTGGGCCGGGACAACGGCCACCTGCTGATCGCGGGCGCGGGCTGGATCGGCCTGGAGGTCGCCGCCGCGGCCCGCGGGTACGGCGCGGAGGTCACCGTGGTCGAGCCGGAGGCCACGCCGCTGTACGCGGTGCTCGGCCCGGAGATCGGCCGGCTCTTCGGGGACCTGCACGCCGAGCACGGGGTGCGCTTCCACTTCGGGGCCAGGCTGACCGAGATCGTGGGCCACGACGGCATGGTGCTGGCCGCCCGTACGGACGACGGGGAGGAGCACCCGGCGCACGCGGTGCTCGCCGCGATCGGGGCCGCGCCGCGGACGGCGCTCGCCGAGACCTCCGGGCTGGCCCTGGTGGACCGGCAGCACGGCGGCGGGATCGCCGTGGACGCGTCCCTGCGCACGTCGGACCCGGACGTCTTCGCGGTCGGGGACGTGGCGGCCGCCCACCACCCGATCCTCGGGACCCGGCTGCGGGTCGAGCACTGGGCCAACGCGCTCAACGGCGGTCCGGCCGCCGCGCGGGCGATGCTGGGGCAGGAGGTCAGTTACGACCGGGTGCCGTACTTCTTCTCCGACCAGTACGACGTCGGCCTGGAGTACTCGGGGTACGCGCCGCCGGGCGGCTACGACCAGGTGCTGATCCGCGGGGACGCGGGCAAGCGGGAGTTCATCGCCTTCTGGCTCTCCGACGGCCGGGTGCTGGCCGGTATGAACGTCAATGTGTGGGATGTCACCGAGCACATCCAGGCTCTGATCAGGTCGAAGGCGCCCGTGGACCGCGACGCACTGGCGGACCCTTCCGTTCCGCTTGCCTCGCTGATCAAGGCCGAGGGGGCCTGACGGGTTTGTCGGCGTCCGGCCGTAGACTTCACGCGTGGCAGGACGGATCAACGACGACGACGTGAAGGCGGTACGGGACGCGGTCCCGATCGACGCCGTGGTCTCCGACTACCTCCAGCTGCGCAACGCCGGCGGCGGCAACCTCAAGGGCCTGTGCCCCTTCCACGACGAGAAGTCCCCGTCCTTCCAGGTCAGCCCCAGCAAGGGTCTCTACCACTGCTTCGGCTGCCAGGCGGGCGGGGACACCCTCGACTTCATCATGAAGATCGACCACCTCTCCTTCTCGGAGGCGGTGGAGCGCCTGGCCGGCCAGGCCGGCATCACCCTGCGGTACGAGGAGGGCGGCTACACCGCCGGCACCAGCGGCCGCGGCGAGCGCATCCGCCTGGTCGAGGCGCACAAGGCCGCCGCCCAGTTCTACGTCGACCAGCTCGGCGGCCCCGAAGCGGAGATCGGCCGCAAGTTCCTGGCGGAGCGAGGCTTCGACCAGGCCGCGGCCGCGCACTTCAGCGTGGGTTACAGCCCGGCCGGCTGGGACCACCTGACCCGCTTCCTGCGCGGCAAGGGCTTCAGCGACAAGGAACTGATCACCTCAGGGCTCGCCCAGGACAGCCGCAGCGGCAAGCCCATCGACCGCTTCCGCGGCCGGCTGATGTGGCCCATCCGCGACATCAGCGGCGAGGTGGTGGGCTTCGGCGCGCGCAAGCTGCGCGACGACGACAACGGCCCCAAGTACCTGAACACGCCCGAGACGGCGATCTACAAGAAGTCCCAGGTGCTGTACGGCATCGACCTGGCGAAGAAGGAGATCGCGAAGACCTCGCGCGCCGTGGTGGTCGAGGGCTACACCGACGTGATGGCCTGCCACATGGCCGGCGTCACCACCGCGATCGCGACCTGTGGCACGGCCTTCGGCGGGGACCACATCAAGATCCTCCGCCGGCTGCTGATGGACAACGCCACCGCCGAGGTGATCTTCACCTTCGACGGCGACGCGGCCGGGCAGAAGGCGGCGCTGCGGGCCTTCGAGGACGACCAGAAGTTCGCCGCCGAGACCTCGATCGCGATCACCCCGGGCGGCATGGACCCCTGCGACCTGCGCCTCGCCCAGGGGGACGCCGCCGTGTCCGGGCTGGTGGAGTCCCGTACTCCGCTCTTCGAGTTCGCGCTGCGGCACATCGTCGCCCGGCACAACCTGGAGAACCCGGCGGGCCGGGCGGCCGCGCTGGACGAGGCGGCTCCGGTCGTCGCCAACATCAAGAACATCGCGATCCAGCACGAGTCCGCGGTCCAGCTCGCGGGCATGCTGGGCATCCGCGACGAGCAGTTCGTGGTCAAGCGCGTCGCGCAGCTGGCGCGCTGGGCCCGCGAGCGCGGCGGCCAGGGCGACGGCCGGCCGCAGCGGGGCGGCGCCCGCCCGTCCCAGTCCTACGAGGCCTCCCCCGCGTCCGCCGCCCAGCAGTCCGGCGGCGGCCCCGCCCTGAACCTGCGCAGCCCGGCCCACCGCACCGAGCGCGAGCTGCTGAAGCTGGCCCTCCAGCGCCCGGCGCTGGTCTCCCCGGCCTTCGACGCGTACGGGATGGACGAGTTCACCGCCCCGCCCTACGCGGCCGTGCGCCAGGCCATCCAGGATGCGGGCGGCGCCTCGCTCGGCACCGAGGACTACCTCGCCCGCGTACGTGACGCGGCCCCGAACGACACCGTCCGCGCGCTCGTCACGGAGCTGGCGGTCGAGGCCATCCACGCGAAGACGGTGGACGAGATCTACGCCGGGGTCCAGCTGGTCCAGGTGCGGCTGCGCGCCGTCGACCGCCGGGTCCACGAGATCCAGGGCACCCTGTCCCGGCTGGGCCCGCAGGCCCCGCCGGAGCAACTGGCCGCGGTCCAGGAGGAGCTGTGGGTGCTCCAGCAGTACGGCCAGCGGCTGCGCAACCGCGGCGCCGAGGGCCTGTAGGACGACGGCGCCGTTGGCGCCGGGGACCGATCGCCCCAAGGACGGCGGGCCCTAGATCCGCTTCAGCCAGTCGCCGCCCGGTATCTCGGTGCCGGACTCCCGCAGGTCACGGGCGAGCAGCGGGGACGCCAGGTAGACCCAGGCGAGCACCGGCGTGCCGTCGGGGCGCAGGGCCTCGCGGGCGATCCGGTCGTAGACGTTCCCCGGGCGGCCCGGGCCCCCGTACTCCTCCAGCCGGTCCAGCGCGGCCAGCAGTTCCCCGTACGCGCCCGGCGCCGCGGTGACCAGCTCCCCGACGACGGTCGAGCCCGGGCCGTCGACCGCGAAGGGATAGCCGGGGCCGTCGTAGAGCGCCGCGTCCGGGAGGGTGGCGGGCTCCTCCGCGACGGTGCGGCCGCGCAGGAACAGGTCGTGGTTGACCTCACCCGGACGCAAGGTCCCGTAGACGAAGAACGGGAGCGGAGCGGTCGGATCTTGTGGCCGAACGACCGATGTCACGGGGCCCTCCCTGGGGTACGGCGGAACACTCCGCAGGCGGGACGAGAGTCCCGACTCGGCTGCGGGGCACCACCGTACGCACCGCTGTTGCACAACCTTCCGGTGCCCGTGACCCTCGCCGTCCGGCGTCGGACACCTCCCTCCCCCACCCCACGGTTCCGCCCCATGACGCCTTCGTCCCGCCGCCTGCCCGCCGCCCTGCGGCGCCGCGGCCACGGTGGTGCTTCCGGCGGTCTGACCGGCGCGCTGTCCGGTCACCCGGACGGCGCGGGCGGCCCGAATGGCGGTAATGGCGCCCTTGACCTGCGGAAACGACTGCGGGACGGGCCGCCCACAGGCGGACCTGACGGGACATCAGCAGGCGCGCGGCGGGCGGGCCGGGTTATCTCGGAAACACGACCCCGTTTCTCCAGGGAGAGTCCGATGCGCCGACGTACCGCCCACGCGCTGACCGCCGCCGCGCTGACCGGCGCCGCTTTCACCGGCCCGGTCGCCGGTGCGGTCGCCGCCGCGGATCTCGGCATGGTGAGTTTCGCGCCCGGCGACTTCGCCGCGCTGGAGGTCTGGCCCAAGTCCGCCGGCCCCGGCACGACGGTCACCGTGAACACCAACGCCTGCGGGCCGGGCAGTCACGCCGACGGGGACGCCACCACGGTGGGCGGCGGCCGGTTCAAGCTGGCCCCGGGCACGCACAAGGAGGTGGTCGTGGGGCAGTTCCAGGTCTCCCCCGGCACCCGCCCCGGCACCTACGGCATCGGGGTGACCTGCGCGAACGGCAAGTTCGCCACCGGCGACCTGACCGTCACCGAACGCGGCCCGCAGGGCCACGTCCACACCGGGGTGGGCGGTGGCACGACCACCACCACCGACCCCGCCAAGATCGCGGCGGGAGCGGCTGTGCTGGCCGCGACCGCCGCCGGCGGTACCTGGCTCCTGCGTCGCCGGGCGAGCGGCACGCGGAGCTGACGGACGCCCACCGCGGCTTCGGCCGCGGTCCGACCGGTACCGTCCCCCGTCGCCCGCCCCGCGAGGTCCCCCCGTTCGCGGGGCCGGGCGACGGCCAGTCACCCCGAAACGGAAGCCGAGGGGGTACGCATGGGTGGCGATTTCGGAGGTGTCCGGGGCCACGACCGGCAGCCCTGGCCCACGACCGGCCCTATCTCCGGCCCCGCCACCGGCTCCAGGACCGGCTCCACGGCCGGGGACCGCCGCGGACCGGGTGCCGTCTCCCCGGGCCGGTCCGGCCGCACCCTCCGCACCCCCACCGCCCGTCACGGGGGCCTCGTGGCACTCGCCGCCTGCGTCGGCATCTGGCTCGTGACCAGCGGTTCCCGCGAGCCCGTCGGCCCGCCGCTGCCCTCCCCCGCCGAGGCCCTGAACGCCTCCAGTGCCGGTGGCCCCGGTATCGCGCCGCTGACCGGATCCCCGCCCACCCGGATCCGGATCCCCTCCATCCATGTCGACGCGCCCTTGACCGGGCTCGGCCTGCAGCCGGGCGGCAGCCTCGAAGTGCCCCCGCCCGACCGGCGCGACCTGGCCGGCTGGTACCGCGACGGCATCACCCCGGGCGCCACCGGTACCGCCGTCATCGCCGGGCACGTGGACGACTCCGCCGGGCCGGGGGTCTTCTACCACCTGGGGGCGCTGCGCCGCGGGGCCGCCGTCGAGATCCCGCGCGCGGACGGCCGTACCGCCGTGTTCACGGTCCACGCGGTCGAGGTCTTCGACGCCAAGGCCTTCCCCGACACCCGCGTGTACGGCCCTTCGGCGCGCGCCGAGCTACGGGTGATCACCTGCGGCGGCGGCTTCTCACCGCGCACGGGCTACCGCGGCAACGTGGTCGTCTTCGCCCACCTCACCGGGACGTACTAGAGGCCTAGCCCCACTGCTCGAAGCCGAGCTTGATCACCAGCGCGCCCACCACCGTCAGCAGCACGCCCCGGACGAAGCCGCTGCCCTTCTTGAGGGCCATGCGGGCGCCGATCATGCCGCCGGCCAGGTTGAACACCGCCATCAGCGCGGCCAGCTGCCACAGCACCATGCCCTGGTACGCGAACATCGCGAGCGCCCCGGCATTGGTGCAGCAGTTGACGATCTTGGCGGTCGCGGAGGCGGTGACCAGGTCGAGGTGGAGCAGCGCGGTGAGCGCGAGCACCAGGAAGGTGCCGGTGCCCGGCCCGATGAGGCCGTCGTAGAAGCCGATGCCGAGGCCGGCGAGGCCGATGGCGAGCAGCACCCGCTGCCTGCTGACCGGCGAGGTGCTCGGGGCGGTGCCGAAGGCGGGCCGGAAGAGCACGAAGGCCGCGACGACCACGAGCACCACCATGATCAGCGGGCGGAGGGCGTCCTTGCTGATGCCGCCGGCCAGCGCGGCGCCGCCCATCGAGCCGGCGAGCGCCGCCAGGCCGATGCGGACGGCGAGCTTCACGTTCACCGGGGCCTTGCGGACGTACGTGACGGCCGCGCCCGCGGTGCCGACGATGGCGACGGCCTTGTTGGTGCCGAGGACGGTGGCCGGGTGGGCGCTGGGCAGGCCCAGGAGCAGGGCCGGCAGGAGCAGCAGGCCGCCGCCGCCCACCACCGCGTCGATCCAGCCGGCCGCGGCTGCGGCCACGCACAGCACGATGATCATGGTTGTCGATATGTCAGGCACGGTCATGACCCTATGGAGCGGTTGGGTGCAGGTGCCATCAATCCACGGAAACTTGCGCAAAGGTTGAGCTTCGCCCGGCCGGCGCCCGGTCCGGGGCCGCCGGAACCGCCGGGTCCACGGCCGCCGTCAGCACGCTCGCGGCCAGCACGCCGGCCAGCCCCAGCCCGGTCACCAGCCGCAGGGGGGACGGTTTGCGGTGGCGGGCCGCGGCCCGTTCCGGCACGGCGGGTGCGGGCACGGACAAGGTGATGTGCAGCGGGTGGCGCACGGCGCGGCGGGTCCTCTCGGAAGGTCAGAAGCTGAAGCACTCGGAATGGATACGTCCGGCCGGCACCCCGGCCCGCAGCAGTGCGGTCCAGGCCGCCTCGGCCATGCCGGGCGGCCCGCACAGGTACACGTCGTGCTCGGCCAGGTCCGGCACCAGCGCGGCCGGCGCCTGCGGGGCGAGCGGGTCGAAGGCCGCGCCGGAGGGCCCGAGCAGGTAGTGCAGCCCGGCCTGCCGCTCGGCGGCGATCGCCTCCAGCTCGGAGCGCAGTACGAGGTGCTCCTCGGCCCCGGCACGGTAGAGCAGGGTGATGTCCCCGGGGCCGCCGGGCAGCGTCTCGAACAGGGCCCGCATCGGGGTGATCCCGACCCCGCCCGCGATCAGCAGCACCTTGGGCCGCGTCCGGCGGGCGGCGGTGAGCGCCCCGAACGGCCCCGTGGCCAGGACCCGCGTGCCGGGGCGCAGCCGGCGGATCCGGCGGGAGTGGCCGCCGAGCCCCTTGACGGTGATGCGCAGGGTGTTCCCTCGGACCGGCGCGGACAGCGAGAACGGCAGGGCGGTGTGCCACAGCCTCCGCTGCTGGGGGCACCTCCCAGCGGTAGCTGGGGGAGAACCGCCAGCGCAGGAACTGGCCCGGCTCCGCGCGCAGTTCCGCGAGGTGCTCCCCGTACATGACGACGGAGACCACCCCGGGCCCCTCGGCCCTGACCTCCGCGACCCGCAGCGCGTGCCGCAGGGCCTGCCGTACGGGGACCACGGCCCGGTACCAGAGGAGGAGGACGGCGACCACGGTGTGGGCGAGCGCCCAGAACCAGCCGGCGAGGGCGAGATCGGGCCCGGCGAGCTGATGGCCGAAGGCGAGGGCGGCGGCCAGGTAGACGAGCAGGTGCACCCCGCGCCAGGTTTCGTGCGGCACCAGGCGGCGTACCGCGCGGGCGGAGGTCACACCGACCGCGGCCAGGAGGACGGTCCCGGCAGCGGCGGCGGCGGCGAGCGCGGGGTAGCCGAGCAGCTCCCGGACGGCGGAGACCACGTCGACCTCCTCGTGCACGGCGTATCCGAGCAGGGCGAAGAGCCCGTGCCCGAAGCAGAGCAGCAGCACGTGACGGCCGCCGAGCGCGTGCCAGCGGGCGAGCCGGTCGGCGCCGACCCCGTGCTCGACGGCGGGCACCCGGGCCATCAGGAACAGCAGCACGAGAACCCCGTACCCGGCGAGCAGGCCGGTCAGGTGGGCGGCGGTGGCGAACAGGGCGTCGGGCCGGGCCGAAGGCCGCACCTGCGCCGCCCAGAGCAGGACCACCACCCCCGCCCCGCCCAGCATCCCGCCCCTGACCCGCACCGCCGCATCTCGCATACGGGCCACGCTAAAGGCCCGTACGAGGCTCGTACGACGCCCGTGATGATCCTTAAGGCCGCCTTGAGGAAAGCCTCACGGGCGCTTAACCCGCGCGCTGAGGTGGGCGTTCCCGCCGGGTAACAGCGGCGATCCGGCGGGGAAACAGCGGGCGCGCACGCTCGGGGCATGACCTCGAAGCAGCGTGTGGTGGTGATCGGCGGCGGCCTCGCGGGCCTGCGGCTCGCTGCGCGGCTGGGCGGGGGTGCCGAGGTGACCGTGGTCGGCGAGGAGTCGCACGTCCCGTACAACCGGGTGCTGCTCGCCGAGATCCTGGCGGGCCGGTACGCGCCGGAGGTGGCTGCCCTCCCGGCGCCCGGCCCGGTGCTGCGGCAGGGTGTGCGGGCGGTCCGCGTCGACCGGGCCGACCGGCTGGTGCACTGCGACGACGGCGCGGCGCTGGCGTACGACACGCTGGTGCTGGCGACCGGATCCAACCCGGTACTCCCTCCCCTGCGCGGCTTGTTCGAGCCGGGCGGACGGGAACTCCCCGAAGGGGTCCACGCGTTCCGCACGATGGACGACTGCCTGGCCCTTTCGGCGGCGGTACGCCCCGGGGTGCGGGCGGTGGTGATCGGCGGGGGCCTGCTGGGGGTCTCGGCGGCGCGGGCGCTGGCCGCGCGGGGCGCGCAGGTGGTCCTGGCGCAGCAGTCGGAGCGGCTGATGGAACGCCAGCTGAACGCGGACGCCTCTGTCTTGCTGGCCACGCACCTGACCGACCTCGGGATCGAGATCCACACGGAATGCCGGGTCCGGGGCCTGACGACTTCGGCTGCAGCGCCGCTGCCGGGGGCTCTGCCCCCGGACCCCCACGCCTCAAACTCCGGCGAGGCTGGAATTTCCCTCCGGGCAATCCAACCGGGTCAGGCGGACGGCAGCAGCCAAAATCCAGCCCCGCCGGCGTTTGGGGCGACCTTTCAACCTCGCCTGGGGGTACCTCCCAGCGGTAGCCGGGGGAGTTTGAGGCTCGGGGTCCGGGGCGGAGCCCCAGCAGCGGCGCCGCGCCCGGACAGCCCCCGCCGGATCACCGGCGTGGAGCTCGCCGACGGCTACCGGCTCGACGCCGAGCTCGTCGTCCTCGCCTGCGGTGTCCGCCCCCGCACGGGACTGGCCCAGGCCGCCGGCCTCGACGTCCGCACCGGCATCGTGGTCGACGACCATCTCCGCACCAGCGACCCCCGCATCCACGCCATCGGCGACTGCGCCGAACACGCCGGCCAGGTGTACGGCCTGGCCGGCCCTGCGCTGGAGCAGGCCGACGCCCTCGCCGCCACCCTCACCGGCTCTCCCACGGAGTACGCCGGCACCCGCGCCCTCACCCGCCTCACCCTCGGCGGAGCCGACGGGCACTTCGACCTCGCCGCCTTCGGCGAGCCGACCCCCCGCCCCGGCGACGACGTGGTCCGCCTCGCCGACGCCACCCGCCGGACCTACCGGACGGTCGTCGTCCGCGGCGACCGCCTCGTCGGCGGGGTGCTGCTCGGCGAGCTCTCCACCGTGGGCGCCCTCGCCCGCACCTGGGAGGGCGACGAACCACCGAACGACCTGTTCCACCTGCTCACCGACGACGGAGGCCACTGACATGACCGAGCCCCTGCCCGCGATCGTGCTCATCGGGCACGGCATGGTCGGCCAGCGCTACCTGGAGGCCCTGGCCGAACGCGGCGCGACGCGGACCCACCGGATCACCGTGCTCTGCGAGGAGCCCCGGCCCGCCTACGACCGCGTACACCTGACCTCCTACTTCTCCGGCAGCACCGCCGAGGACCTGTCCATGACGCCCCCCGGCTTCATGGCCGAGAACGGCATCGACCTCCACCTCGACGACCCCGCCGAGCACATCGACCGGGCCGCCCGCACCGTCACCTCCCGCTCCGGCCGCGTCTTCCCGTACGACGTCCTGGTCCTGGCCACCGGCAGCTACCCCTTCGTGCCGCCCGTCCCGGGCAAGGACGCCCCCGGCTGCTTCGTCTACCGGACCATCGAGGACCTCCTCGCCATCGAGGAGTACGCGAAGGACCTCTCCAGCGGCGCGGTCGTCGGCGGCGGACTCCTCGGGCTCGAAGCCGCCGGCGCCCTCCAGGGGCTCGGCCTCGCCACCCGCGTCGTCGAGTTCGCCCCGCGCCTGATGCCCGTACAGGTCGACGAGGGCGGCGGCGCCGCCCTGCTGCGCACCATCGAGTCCATGGGCCTCACCGTCCACACGGGTGTCGGCACCCAGGAGGTGCTGACCGGCGAGGACGGCCGGGTCAGCGGGATGCGGCTCTCCGACGGCTCCACCGTCGAGACCGGCCTCGTCGTCTTCTCCGCGGGTGTCCGTCCCCGCGACCAGCTGGCCCGCGACGCCGGGCTGGACGTCGGCGAGCGCGGCGGCATCACGGTCGACGCCCGCTGCCGCACCTCCGACCCGCACGTCTACGCCATCGGCGAGTGCGCCCTCGCCTGCGACGGCCGCGTCTACGGACTGGTCGCGCCCGGCTACGAGATGGCCGAGACCGCCGCCGACGATCTGCTGGGCCGCGAGAAGGAGTTCACCGGAGCCGACCTCTCCACCAAGCTCAAGCTGCTCGGCGTGGACGTGGCCTCCTTCGGCGACGCCCACGGCAGCGCCCCGGGCAGCCTCGACGTCGTCTGGTCCGACTCCCGCTCCGGGGTCTACAAGAAGCTGGTCGTCTCCCCCGACGGGGTCCTCCTCGGCGGGGTCCTGGTCGGCGACGCGGACTCGTACGGCCTGCTGCGCCCGCTCACCGGCAGCGTGCCGCCCGTCGCCCCCGAGCAGCTGGTCCTGCCCGCCGGTCTCGGCGCGCCCGTCGCACTCGGCCCGTCCTCGCTCCCCGACCACGCGGTCATCTGCTCCTGCCACAACGTCACCAAGAAGGCCATCACCGCCTGCGCCACCCTCCCCGAGGTCAAGAAGTGCACCAAGGCGGGCACCGGCTGCGGCAGTTGCATCAAGGTGATCGGGCAGCTGCTGCCCGCCGCCGCCGACAAGGGACTGTGCGACTGCTTCCCGTACACCCGTGCCGAGCTCTACGAGATCGTCCGCACCCGCCGCCTGACCTCGTACCAGGAGCTCCTCGACGGCCACGGCCGCCCCGAGGCCCGCGGCGGCGACGGCTGCGAGGTGTGCAAGCCCACCGTCGGCTCGGTCATCGCCTCGCTCGCCCCGACCGTCGGCGTGAGCGGCTACGTCCTGGACGGGGAGCAGGCCGCCCTCCAGGACACCAACGACCACTTCCTCGCGAACATGCAGCGCAACGGCTCGTACTCGGTCGTCCCCCGCATCCCCGGCGGTGAGATCACCCCCGACAAGCTGATCGTGATCGGCGAGGTGGCCCGCGACTTCGGCCTCTACACGAAGATCACCGGCGGTCAGCGGATCGACCTCTTCGGCGCGAGCGTGGACCAGCTCCCGCGGATCTGGGCCCGGCTCGTCGACGCCGGATTCGAGTCCGGGCACGCCTACGGGAAGGCCCTGCGGACGGTGAAGTCCTGCGTGGGGCAGACCTGGTGCCGGTACGGGGTGCAGGACAGCGTACGGATGGCCATCGACCTGGAGCTGCGCTACCGGGGGCTGCGCGCCCCGCACAAGCTCAAGTCGGCCGTCTCCGGCTGCGCCCGCGAGTGCGCGGAGGCGCAGAGCAAGGACTTCGGGGTCATCGCGACCGCGAGCGGCTGGAACCTCTACGTCGGCGGCAACGGCGGGGCCACCCCGCGCCACGCCGACCTCCTCGCCCAGGACCTGTCGGACGCCGAACTGATCCGGCTGATCGACCGGTTCCTGATGTTCTACATCCGCACCGCCGACCGGCTGGAGCGGACCTCCACCTGGCTGGAGCGGCTGGAGGGGGGCCTGGCCCACCTGCGGGACGTGGTCGTGCACGACTCGCTCGGGCTGTGCTCGGAGCTGGAGTCGCTGATGGCCGACCACGTGGCGCACTACCGCGACGAGTGGGCCGAGACGCTCGAGGACCCGGAGCGGCTGCGCCGGTTCGTGTCCTTCGTCAACGCGCCCGGCGCCCCCGACCCGACCGTGAAGTTCGTCCCCGAACGCGACCAGGTCAAGCCCGACCTGGCCGTCCTGACGATCGGAGGAGTCCGATGACCGTGGAACTGCAGGTGGCGGAAGGCTGGCTGACGGTGTGCGAACTGTCCGCGCTCACCCCCGGGCGCGGGGTGGCGGCCCTGCTGCCCGACGGGAGCCAGGCCGCGGTGTTCGTCGACCGCGCGGGGCGTACGTACGCCATCGGCAACCAGGACCCCTTCACCGGGGCGCAGGTCCTGTCGCGGGGACTGCTGGGAGCCGCGGCGGGCCGGCCCTTCGTGGCCTCGCCGCTGCTGAAGCAGCGCTTCGACCTGGAGTCGGGGCGCTGCCTGGACGACGAGGAGGTGGCGGTCCGGACCTACCGGGTGCGGACCGCCGCGACCTCGTGACCACGGGGTAGGGCGCTCAGCCCTGGACGGCGGCCGGGTCCATCCACATGATCTCCCAGGTGTGGCCGTCGAGGTCGTCGAAGGCACGGCCGTACATGAAGCCGTGGTCCTGGGCGGGGCGGGGCTCGGTGGCCCCGGCCGCCAGGGCCCCGTCGACCAGCTCGTCGACCGCGGCGCGGCTTTCGGCGCTCAGACAGATCAGGACCTCGGAGGTCTTGGTGGCGTCCGCGATCTCCTTGTGCGTGAAGTCCTTGTAGCGGGCCTCGGTGAGGAGCATGGCGACGATGGTGTCGCTGATGACCATGGCGGCGCCGTTCTCGTCGGAGAACTGGGCGTTGAAGGAGTAGCCGAGCTTGCCCCAGAAGGCCTTGCCGGCGTCCAGGTCCTTGACGGGCAGGTTGACGAAGATCATGGTCGCGGACATCTCGGTCTCTCTTCTCTCGTGTGCACTTCGGCGCTTTCGAGAGGTAGACCGGGGCGTCCCGGGAAACTCATCGCTCCTCGTGAACCTTTTTTGAGATTTTCCGAAACCGCAGGTCAGGCCGCCGACGAGCGCAGTTTCAGGGCCGCCAGCGGTACGAAGCCCACCGCGCCGTCGCCGCGCGGCAGCTCCGCGTCCGCGCCGGCCAGCCGCTGGTGGAGGGCCAGTGCGATCCGCTCGCCCTGCGCCTTGGCGCGCTCTGCGTTCGGCCCGCGGTGCCGGCCGTCGATCGTCGCGCGCCACAGCTGTACCCAGCGCCCGAAGTCCGCGGCGGTCATCGCCCGGGCGGAGTTCAGGGCGGCGTGCGGGGCGAAGGCGTCGCGCCGGTAGTCGGCGGTGCGGAAGAGGGCCCGCTCCCAGAAGTCGGTGATCCGGGGCAGGTGGACCTCCAGGTCCGTGCCCGCGATCTCGGTGAAGAAGGGGCCGATCCGCGGATCCGCGAAGGCGGCCGTGTAGAAGCGGCGCAGCACGACGTCGAGGTCGGCGCGGCCCGCGATGTCCTCGGCGGCGGCGAACGGGTTCATGACTCCACCATCCTCCCTCAGGACGTGCCTCCCCAGAGGAGAAAGTCCCGCTGTACGTCATGAGGAATTGATGTCGCGTCAATTCGGTGCCCCTAGGTTCCCGGGTGCGTGCGACCCCGCGTCCGACCGGACGCAGGGCCCTCCCCCTCCCACAGGAGTGACCGTGGAACGTCGTACCTTCCTGCGCGGCGCAGTGATCGGTTCGTCGGCCGCCGCCTTCGGCGGCACGTTGATGCACGGGGCCGCCTACGCCGCCCCCGCCCAGCCCGGTGCCGGGCCCTACGGCGCCCTCGGCGCGGCGGACGCGAACGGCATCCAGCTGCCCGCCGGCTTCAGCAGCCGGGTCATAGCCCGGTCCGGCCAGAACGTCGGACCCACCAGCTACAAGTGGCACAGCGCCCCGGACGGCGGCGCGTGTTTCGCGGACGGCACGGGCTGGATCTACGTGTCGAACTCGGAGATCAACCCCTCCGGCGGCGCGAGCGCGGTCAAGTTCAACTCCTCGGGCACCATCACCGGCTCCTACCGGATCCTCTCCAACACCCGGCAGAACTGTGCGGGCGGCAAGACCCCCTGGAACACCTGGCTGTCCTGCGAGGAGGTCAGCCTCGGCTACATGTACGAGACCGACCCGTACGGCGTGAACGCGGCCGTGCAGCGCCCGGCGATGGGCCGCTTCAAGCACGAGGCCGCCGCCGCCGACCCGGTGCGCCAGGTGATCTACCTGACCGAGGACGAGACCAGCGGCTGCTTCTACCGCTTCATCCCCACCACCTGGGGCAACCTCTCCTCCGGCACCCTCCAGGTGCTCGTCGCCGGAACCGCCACTTCCGGGTCCTTCACGTGGCAGAACGTCCCGGACCCGGACGGCTCCCCGACCACCACCCGCACCCAGGTCTCCGGCTCCAAGAAGTTCAACGGCGGCGAGGGCTGCCACTACGCCAACGACACGGTCTGGTTCACCACCAAGGGCGACAACCGGGTCTGGCAGCTCAACCTGGCGAGCAGCACGTACGAGCTGGCCTACGACGACTCGCTCGTACCCGGCGGCGCGGCCCCGCTGACGGGCGTGGACAACGTCACGGGCTCCTCGTACGGCGACCTGTACATCGCCGAGGACGGCGGCAACATGGAGATCTGCCTGATCACCCCCGACGACGTGGTCGCCCCCTTCCTGCGCATCACCGGCCAGTCCTCCTCGGAGATCACCGGCCCGGCCTTCTCCCCCAACGGCAGCCGCCTCTACTTCAGCAGCCAGCGCGGCACGAGCGGCAGCTCGACCGGCGGCATCACGTACGAGGTGACGGGCCCGTTCCGCACCTGAGGCCCTGCACCACCGCACCACCGGCCGCACCCCGGCGGGTTCGTCCCGTCGGGGTGCGGCCGCGGTCACGAGGCCACGGCCCCACCCCTGAGCAGCGCGGCCCCCAACGGCGTCACCGTGTGCAGCACCGCGTTCCCGTGGCGCAGCGTGGTGACCAGCCCCGCCTCACGCATCACGCAGGCGTGCTGGCTCGCGGAGGCCAGCGAGACCCCGGCCCGGCGGGCCAGCTCACTGGTGGTGGCGCCGTCGCCGATGGCCCGCAGCACCACGGAGCGGGTGTGCCCCACCAGTTTGCCCAGCGTGCGCTGGCGGTGCTCCTCCACCGGCCGGGCCGACTCGCCGCCCGCGGGCGCCGAGGCCAGGTGCGCGGCGGCCGGATAGACCAGCACCGGCGGCAGCTCCGGGTCGTGCAGGGTCACCGCGGTGCGCCGGCAGAAGAACGACGGCTGGAGCAGCAGCCCGCGCCCCCGCAGCCGTACGTCCCGGTCCACCGGGTAGTCGCACTCCAGCACCGGCGCCCGCCACCGCAGCATCGGCGGCAGCGAGGCCAGCAGTTCGTCCGCGCCCCCGTCCAGCAGGGCCCGGCCGCGCGCGGCCCGCTCGGCTTCGATCTGGGCCTGTATGTGGGTCCAGTACGGCTCCACGGCCGCCCGGTGGTATCCGCGCAGCTCGCCGAGCAGCCTCGGCAGCTGCTCGGTACCGCCGTCCATGAACTCGCGCAACCGCCGCGGGACCGAGGTGTCAGGGCCCCCGCTCACGGCGGAGGGCATCCCGAAGGCCGCCCCCAGACCCGTTCCCGCGCCCAGCAGCGACAGCTCCTGCCGCATCCGCTCGGGGCGGATGGCGCGCAGGGCGTCGAGGCCCAGGTCCCACCCGTACTGCCCCTCCACAGGGGTCAGGAAATCGGGGAAATAGCCGCGACTCGGTATGAGCGCACCGAGCAAGCGTGTTTCACTATTCAACCTGCTCCGGGTTTCCGTCCGCCATTCACCGAACAACCGGGCATCGCGCCGGTCTCTTAAGCGGTGAAAGCTGAGAATCGTTTCCCACAACGCATCGGGACGCCCTGCCATCCGTACGCGTGCCAGGTCCACTCCAGTGAAATGGATACGCAGCACCGAACCCCCACCTGTGCAACCGCAATCCCCCCGCCCCATGAGTATGCATGCCGTCACACGTGGTCACCACGCCCTTTCGGCCACAGTTGAAACCCCTTTCGGCAGGGGCGTGACAACCGAAATCCTGTACTCCGCCGGGCACACTCCGATGCGACCGAAACGCTCCGTGAAGGCCGTGGGGGGCTTTGCGGGGCCTGGCGGTCGGTCGCACCGGGAAGCGCCGACGTGCCCGGCAGAATGACAGCGGCGGTGGACGGGTGGGGATCCGTCCACCGCCTGCTGGCGTAAAGATTTGTTGAACAGCAAAAAATTAGGCGCGCCCGCCCCCAGGGCGTCAGGGAACCCGGGGGCAGGCGCGGTCTGTGGGGCCCTTCTCAGGGCCGGGGGTCAGCGGCTGTCGCTGCCCTTCGCCTCGGCGGCCGCGCGACCGGCCTCCAGGCGCGCCACCGGAATCCGGAAGGGCGAGCAGGAGACGTAGTCGAGGCCGACCTCGTGGAAGAAGTGGACGGACTCGGGGTCGCCACCGTGCTCGCCGCAGACACCGAGCTTGAGGTCCGGGCGGGTGGCCCGGCCGGCCTGGACGGCGCTGCGGACCAGCGCGCCGACGCCGTCCTTGTCGATGGTCTCGAAGGGCGAGACCCCGAAGATGCCCTTCTCCAGGTACGCGGTGAAGAAGCTGGCCTCGACGTCGTCGCGGGAGAAGCCCCACACGGTCTGGGTCAGGTCGTTCGTTCCGAAGGAGAAGAACTGCGCGGCCTCGGCGATCTGTCCGGCCGTCAGCGCGGCGCGCGGCAGCTCGATCATGGTGCCGATGGACAGCTTGAGGCTGGTGCCGGTGGCGGCCTCGACCTCGGCGATGACCTGGTCGGCCTCGTCGCGGACGATCTCCAGCTCCTGGACGGTGCCCACGAGCGGGACCATGATCTCGGCGCGCGGGTCGCCCTTGGCGTTCTTGCGCTCGGCCGCGGCCTCGGCGATCGCCCGGACCTGCATCTTGAACAGGCCGGGGATGACCAGGCCGAGGCGGACGCCGCGCAGACCCAGCATCGGGTTCTGCTCGTGCAGCTTGTGCACGGCCTGGAGCAGACGCAGGTCGTTCTCGTTCGCGTCCTTGCGGGACTCGGCGAGGGCGACGCGCACCGACAGCTCGGTGATGTCGGGCAGGAACTCGTGCAGCGGCGGGTCGAGCAGGCGGACGGTGACGGGCAGGCCGTCCATCGCCTCGAACAGCTCGACGAAGTCCTTCTTCTGCAGCGGCAGGAGGGCACTGAGTGCCGCCTCGCGCTCTTCGTCGGTGTCCGCGAGGATCAGTCGCTCCACCAGTTCACGGCGCTCACCGAGGAACATGTGCTCGGTGCGGCACAGGCCGATGCCCTGGGCCCCGAAGCGGCGGGCGCGCAGCGCGTCCTCGGCGTTGTCGGCGTTGGCGCGCACCCGCAGGCGGCGGACGCGGTCCGCGTAGGCCATGATCCGGTGCACGGCGGCGACGAGCTCGTCGGCGTCGTCGGCGCCGGCGTGCATGCGGCCCTCGAAGTACTCGACGACCGGGGACGGTACGACGGGTACCTCACCCAGGTACACCTTGCCGGTGGAGCCGTCGATGGAGACGACGTCGCCCTCTTCGATGACCGTGTCGCCGACCGTCATGCGGCGGCGCTTGGTGTCGACGTCCAGCTCCTCGGCGCCGCAGACACAGGTCTTGCCCATGCCGCGGGCGACGACGGCCGCGTGCGAGGTCTTGCCGCCGCGCGAGGTCAGGATGCCCTCGGAGGCGATCATGCCGTCCAGGTCGTCCGGGTTGGTCTCGCGGCGGATCAGGATGACCTTCTCGCCGGAGCGGGACCACTTGACGGCCGTGTAGGAGTCGAAGACGGCCTTGCCGACGGCCGCACCCGGGGAGGCGGCGATGCCGCGGCCGAGCAGGGTGGTCTTGGCGTCCTCGTCGAAGCGCGGGAACATCAGCTGCGCCAGCTGGTGGCCGGTGACGCGCTGGAGCGCCTCGGCCTCGTCGATCAGGCCCTGGTCCACGAGCTGGGTGGCGATGCGGAAGGCGGCGCCGGCGGTGCGCTTGCCGACACGGGTCTGGAGCATCCACAGCTGGCCGCGCTCGATGGTGAACTCGATGTCGCAGAGATCCTTGTAGTGGGTCTCCAGCGTCGTCATGATCGTCATGAGCTGGTCGTACGAGGCCTTGTCGATGGCCTCCAGGTCCGCGAGCGGCACGGTGTTGCGGATGCCCGCGACCACGTCCTCGCCCTGGGCGTTCTGGAGGTAGTCGCCGTAGACGCCCGCGTGGCCGCTGGCGGGGTCGCGGGTGAAGGCGACGCCGGTGCCGGAGTCGGGGCCCAGGTTGCCGAAGACCATGGAGCAGATGTTGACCGCGGTGCCCAGGTCGCTCGGGATGCGCTCCTGGCGGCGGTACAGCTTGGCGCGCTCGGTGTTCCACGAGTTGAAGACGGCCTCGACGGCGAGGTCCATCTGCTCGCGGGCGTCCTGCGGGAACTCGCGGCCGGCTTCCTTCGCCACGATCTTCTTGAAGACCTTGACCAGCTTCTTCAGGTCGGCGGCGTCGAGGTCGGTGTCGACGGTGACCTTCTTGGCGGCCTTGGCCTCGTCGAGGGCGTCCTCGAAGAGCTCGCCCTCGACGCCGAGGACGGTCTTGCCGAACATCTGGATGAGGCGGCGGTACGAGTCCCACGCGAAGCGCTCGTCACCGGCCTGGGAGGCGAGGCCGGTCACGGACTCGTCGGAGAGGCCGATGTTGAGGACGGTGTCCATCATGCCGGGCATCGAGAACTTGGCGCCGGAGCGGACGGAGACCAGCAGCGGGTCGTCCGACTGGCCGAGCTTCTTGCCCATCTTCGCCTCGAGGGCCGCAAGGTGGGCGCTGACCTCGTCGCGCAGCGCGGCCGGGGCCGTGCCGCTCTCGAGGTAGACCTTGCAGGCCTCGGTGGTGATGGTGAAGCCGGGAGGGACGGGGAGACCAAGGTTGGTCATCTCGGCGAGGTTGGCCCCCTTGCCGCCGAGAAGGTCCTTGAGGTCCCGGTTGCCCTCGGTGAAGTCGTAGACGAACTTCTGATCTTTGTTTTCCGACACGGGTCTCGACTCCTCGAGGCTCGGTGGCTGCCCTGACGGCCAGGAACATACCCAGATCGAAGGCTTCTGGGTACGTCCACTTGGTCGTCATACGGCTGTAACCACCCGTGCGCCAGCAGATCGAAAGTAACTCATGGGTAATCAGAAGGTACGAAGAGTCTTCACATCCCGAAGCCCGAAGGGGCTTTTGAGGCTTGATCACGCTCGGATGAGCGATCATCGATCCATTTGCGTTCAAGTGTTGAACGCACAAAGGGTGGCACCCAGTGCCACCCTTTGAAAGTCTTACCCGTGATCTTCGCGCTCATCTGAGCGAAACCTCTCCCATGCGTGGCGTATATCACGCGACACGGAGGGCGATTTGTCAGCCTCCGGAGGTGTCCAGTTCGGCTTCCTCACTGATGCCCGCGCAGTCGTACGGGTCCTTCAGCCAGCCGTCCGGCAGGACAACTCGGTTGTTTCCGGACGTCCGGCCCCGCGGGCCGTCCGCGCTCTCGGGCCAGGACTGATCCAGATCAAGCTCGCTCAGATGAGCGTCCAGTTCGGCCAGGGAGGAGGTGACCGCCAGCTTCTTGCGCATCTCGGACCCGACCGAGAACCCCTTGAGGTACCAGGCCACGTGCTTACGGAAGTCGATCACCCCGCGCGCCTCGTCACCGATCCACTCCCCCAGCAGCTGCGCGTGGCGGTGCATGGTGCCCGCGACCTCGCGCAGCGTGGGCTTGTGGAAGTCCTCGGGGCGTCCCTCGAAGGCCGCCACCAGGTCGTTGAACAGCCACGGCCGCCCCAGACAGCCCCGGCCGACGACCACGCCGTCGCAGCCGGTCTCGCGGACCATGCGCAGCGCGTCCTCGGCGCACCAGATGTCGCCGTTGCCGAGGACCGGGATCTCCGGCACGTGCTCCTTGAGCCGCGCGATGGCGTCCCAGTCGGCGGTGCCGCCGTAGTGCTGGGCTGTGGTGCGCCCGTGCAGGGCGATGGCGGTGACCCCCTCCTCGACGGCGATCCGGCCGGCGTCGAGGTAGGTGAGGTGGTCGTCGTTGATGCCCTTGCGCATCTTCATGGTCACCGGCAGGTCGCCGGCGCCGGCGACGGCCTCGCGGAGGATCGCGCGCAGCAGGTTCCGCTTGTACGGGAGGGCCGAGCCGCCACCCTTGCGGGTGACCTTGGGGACCGGGCAGCCGAAGTTGAGGTCGATGTGGTCGGCGCGGTCCTCTTCGACGATCATGCGGACCGCCTTGCCGACCGTCACGGGGTCGACTCCGTACAGCTGGATCGAGCGGGGCTTCTCGGCCTCGTCGAAGTGGATCAGCTGCATGGTCTTCTCGTTGCGCTCGACCAGGGCGCGGGTCGTGATCATCTCGCTCACGAACAGCCCCTTGCCGCCCGAGAACTCCCGGCAGAGGGTACGGAACGGGGCATTGGTGATGCCGGCCATGGGGGCGAGCACCACCGGGGGCTGCACGGTGTGCGGGCCGATCGCGAGAGGCGGAGGGAGCGTGGTCATCCGCCCATTGTCCCGCATGCCGGGGCCGTCGGGCAGACGTACGATCGGCGGCATGATCGAGCCGAGTCAGCCGGGTGAGCCGAGTCGCCGCCAGCGCATGATCGTCCTGGCGGTCTGCTGCATCAGCCTGCTGATCGTCAGCCTCGACAACACCGTGCTGAACGTCGCGCTTCCCTCGATGCGCAAGGATCTGGACGCCTCGGTGGCGGGCATGCAGTGGACGATCGACGCCTACACCCTGGTCCTGGCCTCCCTCCTGATGCTCGCGGGATCCACCGCCGACCGGATCGGCCGCCGCAAGGTGTTCGTCGCGGGCCTGGTGCTCTTCACCCTGGGCTCGCTGCTGTGCTCCCTCGCCCCCAGCCTCGACTGGCTCATCGCCTACCGGATGGTCCAGGCGGTCGGCGGCGCGATGCTCAACCCGGTGGCGATGTCGATCATCACCAACACCTTCACCGATCCCGCCGAGCGGGCCCGGGCCATCGGGATCTGGGGCGCCGTCGCGGGCATCTCCATGGCCGCGGGTCCCCTGATCGGCGGAGTGCTGGTGGACTCCGTGGGCTGGCGCTCGATCTTCTGGATCAACCTGCCCGTGGGCCTGGTCGCCCTGCTGCTGACCCTGCGCCACGTCCCCGAGTCCCGGGCGGCGCGGCCACGACGGGCGGATCCGGTGGGCCAGCTGCTGATCATGGCCCTGCTGGGCTGTCTGACGTACGGGATCATCGAGGCGCCGGCCGCGGGCTGGCGATCGCCGCTGATCATGGGCTGCGCCCTGGTGGCCGTCGCCGCGCTGGTGGGGCTGCTGCTCTACGAGCCCCGGCGCGAGGAGCCGCTGATCGATTTCCGGTTCTTCCGGAGCGCGCCCTTCAGCGGGGCCACGGTGATCGCCGTGAGCGCCTTCTCCGGGATGGCCGGGTTTCTCTTCCTGAACACCCTGTACCTGCAGGACGTACGGGGGCTGGACGCGCTGCACGCCGGGCTCTACATGCTGCCTATGGCCGCGCTGACCATGCTCTTCGCGCCGCTGTCGGGCCGGCTGGTGGGCAGCCGGGGGCCGCGGCTTCCGCTGCTCATCGCGGGCGTCGCGATGGCCGCGAGCGGGCTGCTCTTCGCCGCCTTCCGGGCCGAGACCTCTACCCCTCTCATGTTCACCGGGTACGTGCTGTTCGGGCTCGGCTTCGGCATGGTGAACGCGCCCGTCACCAATACGGCGGTGTCCGGGATGCCGCGGTCCCAGGCGGGTGTCGCGGCCGCCATCGCCTCCACCAGCCGGCAGACGGGCAGCACGCTGGGCGTCGCGATCGTGGGCGCGGTCCTGGCGGCCGGACTGGCGAACGGCTCCGACTTCGCCGGGGCGACCGGCCCGGCGTGGTGGATCATCACGGCCTGTGGCGTGCTGGTCCTGGTGGTGGGCGCGGCGACGAGCGGCCCATGGGCCCGCGCGACGGCGGCCCGCACGGCCCGCACCCTGGACCCCACGGCTCCCCGTACCCGAGCGGACGCCTGACCGGGACCGGGACCGGGACCGGGACCGCTCGCCCGCCCGCCCGCCGGGCACGGGAGCCGGAGGCGGCGCAGTGAGACGGGCCCGGCGGGATCCCGCGTTTCCGCCCGCAGTTCCCGGGCGCGCAAACGCACCCATGATCCGACGCTGACCTGCGGATAGGCCCGAGGTGGCGGGCCGGCCCGCCGTCGCGCACCGCAGGCCGGCGCCCGGCGTAGCCGAGCGGCCGACCCGGGCCACCGGTGCCTCCGACGGGAGCGGCGGCTACTCCTGGCAGTCGAAGTCGTCCGCGTGGGTGTCGATACGCGCCAGCAGGGCGCGCAGGGTCTCCTGGTCACCGGGCGACAGGCTCGCGAACAGGCCCTGCTCGACCTCGTCGAGCGCCGCGTTCGTCTTGCCCAGCGCGGTCGATCCGGCGGCGGTGATGGCCACGTTGTGGCGACGGCGGTCGGCCGGGTCCCGGCGGCGTTCGGCCAGCCCGTCGCCTTCCAGGTCGTTCAGGATCCCGACGAGCACGCTCGGGTCGACCTCCAGCCGCTCGGCGAGGGCCCGCTGGCTGATGGGGCCGTCCTCCAGGTGCATCAGCGTCATCGCGTGCCGCGGGGTGAGCCCCGCCGCGCTGAGCGCCTTCTTCATCCGGGTCTGGGTGACCGATCCGTGCCAGGCCAGCAGCAGGCCCAGCCGCTGCGGAGGGTGCGATCCGTCCTGATCTGCCGTCATGTCCCACATCGTAGCAATCGAGAAATGATTGCGTCGGAGATATCGTTGATGCTATTCAATGATTTGACACCACCGACTGTTGGAGAACTCCATGTTCATCGCCTACGCCGTCGTCGGCGGCCTCCTCGCCCTCGTCCTCACCGCCTCCGCCACCTTCACGCTCCAGCGCAACGACCAGATCGTCGCCGGCATGCGGAAGGTCCAGGTCCCGGACTCCTGGCTGCCACGCCTGGCAGCCCTCAAGGCCGCCGGCGCGATCGGCCTGGTCGCGGGCCTGTGGGTCACTCCCCTCGGCATCGCCGCCGCCGTCGGCGTGACCCTCTACTTCGTCGGCGCGGTCATCACCCACCTCCGAGCCAAGGACTACGAGCTCGCCCCGGCCGCGATCCTGACCCTGATCGCGGCCGCCGCCCTGGTCCTGCGGGTCCTGTCGTAGCCCACCTCACACTGACGAGTGACAGATATTGAAATCTGTCACTCGTCATGCCATTCTCGTTTCATGACCACGAACGAGAACCTCACCGTCACTGCCACCACCCGCACCCTCGGGACCACCGGGCCGTCCGTCTTCCCGCTCGGCCTCGGCTGCATGGGGATGTCCGCCCTGTACGGGCAGGCCGACCGCGCCGAGTCCGTCGCCACCCTCCACGCCGCCCTGGACGCCGGCGTCACGCTCCTCGACACCGGCGACTTCTACGGCATGGGCCACAACGAACTGCTGATCAACGAAGCCCTGCGCACCGCGCCCGCCGCGGCCCGGGAGCAGGCGCTGACCAGCGTCAAGTTCGGCGCCCTGCGCACGGTCGAGGGCGGCTTCACCGGCTACGACGGCCGGCCCGAGGCCGTCAAGAACTTCCTGGCCTACTCGCTCCAGCGGCTCGGCCGGGACCACATCGACATCTACCGGATCGCCCGCGTGGACCCGGACGTCCCGATCGAGGAGACCGTCGGGGCCATCGCCGAGGCGGTCGAGGCCGGGCACGTGCGCCACATCGGCCTCTCCGAGGTCGGCGCGGACACCCTGCGCCGGG
Organism: Streptomyces sp. NPDC048258; assembly: GCF_043201995.1. Classification (NCBI taxonomy): domain Bacteria; kingdom Bacillati; phylum Actinomycetota; class Actinomycetes; order Kitasatosporales; family Streptomycetaceae; genus Streptomyces; species Streptomyces sp. NPDC048258. Next base: position 450,192 of record NZ_JBICZH010000001.1, on the reverse strand, counting down.
CCGCCGCCGTGGCCCCGATAGCCGACCTCCAGATCGAGTACTCGCTCATCTCCCGCGGCATCGAGGACGAGATCCTGCCGACCGCCCGCGAGCTCGGCATAGGCATCACGGCGTACGGAGTGCTGTCCCGCGGCCTGATCAGCGGCCACTTCACCCGGGACCGCGCGCTGGCCCCGGGCGACTTCCGCGGCATGAGCCCCCGCTTCCAGGGGGACAACCTCGACCGCAACCTCGACCTGGTGGACGCCCTGCGCAAGGTCGCGGACAGCAACGGCGTGAGCGTGGCCCAGACCGCCATCGCCTGGGTGCTCTCGCGCGGCGAGGACATCGTGCCGCTGGTGGGCGCCCGGCGCCGGGACCGGCTCGCCGAGGCACTGGGTGCCATGGAGATAACGCTGAGCGGCGCCGACCTGGCCGCCATTGAGGAGGCCGTTCCCGTCGGCGCCGCGGCGGGCGAGCGGTACCCGGCGGCCCAGATGGCCCACCTCGACAGCGAGCACTGAGCTGGCGGTACGGTCGTACCATGCCTCCCACCGCTGCCGAACCCCTGACACCCGAGCGCATTCTCGAAACCACCGAGGAGGTGCTGCGCCGGTTCGGTCCCACCAAGGCGACCGTGGTGGACGTGGCCCGCGCGCTGGGCGTCAGCCACGGCAGCGTGTACCGGCACTTCCCGTCGAAGGCGGCGCTGCGCGAGGCCGTCACGGACCGCTGGCTCGCCAAGAGCGTCGTCATGCTGGAGGAGATCGCCTCGGCGCCCGCCGAGAGCGCGCCCTCCAAGCTGGAGGCGTGGCTGGAAGCGCTCTTCGAGGCCAAGCGCCACAAGGCGGGTGACGACCCGGAGCTGTTCGCCACCTACACCGTGCTGCTCGCCGAGAACAGCGGGATCGTGGACCACCACCTGACCGAGCTGATCGACCAGTTGGCCCGGATCATCGCCGAGGGCGTCGCGGCGGGCACGCTCGCCGCCACGGACGTACCGGCCGCGGCCCGCGCGGTCTTCGATGCCACCGGCCGATTCCACGACCCGCAGTACGCGGCCGACTGGCTCTCGCCCACGATCCTCACGGAGTTCGAGGCGGTCACCTCGCTGATCATCCGGGGTCTGCGCGCCTGACGCGGGGTCCGACCAATCCGGAATCATCCCCTCCGGACACTTTGGCGATCATTTTGGCTTGCCCGGCTTGTACATGTCATCAACATGTCCATACGGTCCCCCTTACCGCACTCATCAGGCATGTTCCAGGGGGAACCTTGTCCGCCCAAGAAGCACGACCCGCACCTCCCACCCGCTCCGGCGCCGCCACGGCCATCGGCTGGGTCCTGACCATCGGCCTCAACGTGGTCGCGCCGATCATCACGTACAACACGCTCGTCGAGGACCACGGCTGGAGCGAGTTCTCGGCGCTCCTCCTCAGCAGTGCCTGGCCGGTGCTCGACAGCGCCATCAGCGTGGCCTGGCGGCGCAAGCTCGACGAGTTCGCCGTCGTCACGCTGGTGTTCATCGTGATCACGGCCGTCGTCTCGCTCGTCGGTGCCCACTCGGCGCGCGCCCTGCTGATCAAGGACTCGGGCGTGACCGGGCTGTTCGGCCTGCTCTGCCTGGCCACCCTGCTCGCACCGCGCCCGCTGATGTTCTACTTCGGCCGCAAGTTCGCCACCGACGGCACTCCGGAGAGCACGGCCTGGTGGAACGCCCTGTGGCAGTTCGAGGGCTTCCGCACCACCATGCGCACCATGACCCTGGTCTGGGGCGTGGCCTACGTCGCCGAGGCGCTGATCCGGATCGGCCTGGCGTACGTCGTGGACACCAAGACCATGGTGACCCTCAGCCCGATCATGATCTACGGGGTGCTGGGCGCCCTGGCCGTGTGGACGGCGCTCTACGGAAAGCGGTCACGGCGGGAGGGCGAGCGCCGCGCGGCCGAGGCGGAGGCCGCCGCAGCCGCCGGGGCCGCGACGACCGCGACGACCGCGACGACCGCCTGAGCGGAGCCGGAAAAGACCGGTGGCCCGGTGCGCACACTGCGCACCGGGCCACCGGTCTTTTTGCCGAGGCGGAACCTAGCAGCCGAGCAGGCGGCTGCCGAGGTAGCTCTGGATCTGGTCCAGGGAGACGCGCTCCTGCTTCATGGTGTCGCGCTCGCGCACGGTCACCGCGTTGTCGTCCAGGGTGTCGAAGTCGACGGTGACGCAGAACGGCGTACCGATCTCGTCCTGGCGGCGGTAGCGGCGGCCGATGGCGCCCGCGTCGTCGAACTCGATGTTCCAGTTCTTGCGCAGGTCGGCGGCGAGGCCCTTGGCCTTCGGCGACAGCTGCGGGTTGCGGGACAGCGGCAGGACGGCGACCTTGATCGGGGCCAGGCGCGGGTCGAGGCGCATCACGGTGCGCTTCTCCATGACGCCCTTGGCGTTGGGGGCCTCGTCCTCGTTGTACGCGTCGAGCATGAAGGCGAGCATGGCGCGGTTGACACCGGCCGCCGGCTCGATGACGTACGGGGTGTAGCGCTCGCCGGCCTCCTGGTCGAAGTACGTGAGGTCCTGGCCGGAGGCGGCGGAGTGGGCCTTGAGGTCGAAGTCGGTGCGGTTGGCGATGCCCTCGAGCTCGGAGAACTCATTGCCGCCGAAGTTGAAGCGGTACTCGATGTCGGCGGTGCGCTTCGAGTAGTGGGACAGCTTCTCCTTCGGGTGGTCGAACCAGCGGATGTTCTCCTCGCGGATGCCGAGGTCGCGGTACCAGTTCCACCGCTCCTGCATCCAGTACTCCTGCCACTGCTCGTCCTCGCCCGGCTTGACGAAGAACTCCATCTCCATCTGCTCGAACTCGCGCGTGCGGAAGATGAAGTTGCCCGGAGTGATCTCGTTGCGGAAGGACTTGCCCATCTGCGCGATGCCGAAGGGGGGCTTCTTGCGCGAGGTGGTCTGCACCTGGGCGAAGTTGGTGAAGATGCCCTGGGCGGTCTCGGGGCGCAGGTACGCCTTGGAGCCGGTGTCCTGGGTCGGGCCGAGGTGGGTCTCCAGCATGCCGGAGAACTGCTTGGGCTCGGTGAACTGGCCCTTCACACCGCAGTGGGGGCAGTTGATGTCGGCAAGACCGTTGGCGGGCAGGCGGCCGTGCTTGGCCTCGTACGCCTCTTCCAGGTGGTCCGCGCGCTGGCGCTTGTGGCAGGAGGTGCACTCGGTCAGCGGGTCCGAGAAGGTCGCGACGTGGCCGGAGGCCACCCAGACCTCGGGGGCCAGGATCACGGACGAGTCGAGACCGACGATGTCCTCACGCCCGGTGACCATCGCCTTCCACCACTGGCGCTTGATGTTCTCCTTGAGCTCGACACCGAGCGGACCGTAGTCCCAGGCAGCCCTGGAGCCGCCGTAGATCTCACTGCACGGGAAAACGAAGCCACGGCGCTTGCTCAGGCTGACGATGGTGTCGATCTTGTCGGCGGCCACGGTGCTCTCTTCATTACGAGGACGAACGGCGAAGTCTTTAGGTTACCGGCGCCCGCACCCCCGCTTTCAAATCGGATCCCCTTCCACGGTCCCACCCCGGGCCCCTCACCTGGGTTTTTGACAATCGTTTCCATTTTTGATGAAAATGGATGTCATGAACGTACGACGCCTCATACCCGCCACCGCCCTCGCCGGAGCCGTCGCCCTCGGCGCCACGGCCCTCACCGCCTGCTCCGGAGCCTCCGCGAGCGGCAGCCAGGACGGCAAGCTCGACGTGATGGCGTCGTTCTACCCGATGCAGTTCCTCGCCGAGCAGATCGGCAAGGACCACGTGAAGGTCGGCACCCTGACCAAGCCGGGTGTCGAACCGCACGACTTGGAGATCACGCCGAAGCAGACCGCCCAGCTGGGCGAGGCCGACGTGATCCTCTACCTCAAGACCCTGCAGCCCGCCGTCGACAAGGCCGTCGCCCAGTCCGGCGGGAAGAACATCGTCGACGCCGGCACCCTCACCACGATGGAGGCCCACGGCGCCTCGGGCCACGACCACGGCCACGAGGGCGAGGCCGCGGGCGAGGAGGGCCACGACCACGCCCACGAGGGCGCGGCCGGCGCGGACCCGCACATCTGGCTCGACCCCGCCAAGTACGCGGAGGTCGCCAAGGGCGTCGGCGCGGCCCTGGAGAAGGCCGACCCCGACCACGCCGCCGACTACAAGAAGAACACCGACGAGCTGGTCGGCAAGCTGACCGGGCTCGACACCGAGTTCAAGGACGGCCTGAAGAACACGGCCACCAAGACCTTCATCACGACCCACTCCGCCTTCGGCTACCTCGCCGAGCGCTACGGCCTGGACCAGGAGGGCATCGCCGGCCTCGACCCCGAGTCCGAGCCGAGCCCGGCCCGGATCAAGGAGATCCACGAGATCGCGAAGAAGGAGAATGCCACCACGGTGTTCTTCGAGACCCTGGCCAGCGACAAGACGGCCAAGACCCTCGCGGCGGACACCGGCCTGAAGACCGACGTCCTCGACCCGCTCGAGGGAATCACCGACAAGTCCCAGGGCGCTGACTACTTCGCGGTCATGCGGTCCAACCTGAAGAACCTCCAGAAGGCACTCGGTAGCAAGTGATGGCAGTAGCAGCAACGGAGGCGCGAGCCATGCAGTCCACGCCCCGACAGGCAGATGACCAGCCCGTCATATCCCTGCGCGGGGCCACGGCCTCGCTCGGCTCGCGCCCCGTGCTGCGCGGGATCGACCTCACCGTCCGCCGCGGTGAGGTCGTCGCCCTGCTCGGCGCCAACGGCTCCGGCAAGTCCACCGCCGTCCGCGCCGTGGTCGGCCAGGTCCCGCTGACCGACGGCGCCCTGTCCCTCTTCGGTACGGACTTCAAGCGTTTCCGCGACTGGTCGCGCATCGGGTACGTCCCGCAGCGCACCACCGCCGCCAGTGGCGTCCCGGCCACCGTCCGAGAGGTCGTCTCCTCCGGCCGCCTCGCCCGTACCCGCTTCGGTCTCCTGCGCAAGGCGGACAAGGCCGCCGTCGAGCGCGCCCTGGCCCTCGTCGACATGGACGGGCACGCCGACGCCTCGGTCGACGCCCTCTCCGGCGGCCAGCACCAGCGCGTCCTCATAGCCCGGGCCCTCGCCGTCGAACCCGAGCTGCTGATCATGGACGAGCCGATGGCGGGCGTGGACCTCGCCAACCAGGAGGTCCTCGCGCACGCCCTGCGCGAGCAGGTCGCCGCCGGCTCCACCGTCCTGCTCGTCCTGCACGAGCTGGGCCCGCTGGAGCCGCTGATCGACCGCGCCGTCGTCCTGCGCGACGGCTGCGTCGTCCACGACGGCCCGCCCCCGGAGGCCGTCGGCCAGCACGCCCTGCCCGGCCACGACCACGTACACCCCCACGCCGGGCACGACGCCGGGCCCCTGCGGACGGGACTGCTGAGCTGATGGACATCCTCGACTACGCCTTCATGCAGCGGGCCCTGATCGCGGCCGCCCTGGTCGGCATCACGGCCCCCGCCATCGGCACGTACCTCGTCCAGCGCCGCCAGGCGCTCATGGGCGACGGTCTCGGCCACGTCGCCATGACCGGCGTCGCCCTCGGCCTCGTGCTCCACACCAGCCCGGTCTGGATGGCCACCCTCGTCGCCGTCCTCGGCGCCGTCGGCATGGAGCTGATCCGCGCCCGCGGCAGGACCAGCGGGGACGTGGCCCTCGCCATGCTCTTCTACGGCGGCCTCGCCGGCGGCGTCATGATCATCAACCTCGGGGGCGGCCAGACGGCCAGCCTCCTGGGCTCCATGTTCGGCTCGATCACCACGGTCGCCGCCGAGGACGTGACCGCGATGGCGATCCTTGCCGCGTTCGTCCTCGCCGTCGCCATCGGCCTGCGCAGGCAGCTCTTCGCCGTCTGCCAGGACGAGGAGTTCGCCCGGGTCACCGGCCTGCCCGTGCGCGCCCTGAACCTGCTGATCGCCGTCACCGCGGCGGTCACCGTCACCGTCGCCATGCGCATCGTCGGCCTGCTGCTGGTCAGCGCGATGCTGGTGATCCCGGTCGCCGCCGCCCAGCGGCTGACCCGCAGTTTCGCCACCACGCTGGGCCTGGCCATGGCCATCAGCGTCGGCGTCTCCGTGACCGGCACGGCGGCCACGTACTACATCAACGTGCCGTCGGGCGCCACGATCGTGCTGCTCGCGATCGGCGTCTTCATGGTGCTGACGGCCCTGTCCGCCCCACTGGCCCGGCGCCGGGCGAAGGCGGCCCGCGCCGCCGAAGGGGTGTGCACTCGGGACGACGTAAAGGTCTAGAGGCCTCCGCCGCCTGGCACAATGGCGGCAGGCCGATACGAGGAGGAACCGGTGGCGACTGCGCCTGGCGAGACGAATACCGCGCCAGTACGAGGACGATCCACCCGGCAGCGGGCCGCCGTGGCGGCGGCGCTGGACGAGGTGGACGAGTTCCGCAGCGCCCAGGAACTCCACGACATGCTCAAGCACCGTGGCGATTCCGTGGGCCTGACCACCGTCTACCGCACCCTCCAGTCGCTCGCCGACGCCGGTGAGGTCGACGTGCTGCGCACCAGCGACGGCGAGTCCGTCTACCGGCGCTGCTCCACCGGGGACCACCACCACCACCTGGTGTGCCGCAAGTGCGGCAAGGCGGTCGAGGTGGAGGGCCCGGCCGTGGAGAAGTGGGCGGAGTCCATCGCGGCCGAGCACGGCTACGTGAACGTGGCCCACACGGTGGAGATCTTCGGCACCTGCGCGGAGTGCGCGGCCGCCGGCTAGGCACTGTTTTCAGAGCCTGCGCAGGTTCCGGTCGAGGATCGCCCGCAGGCGGTCGACGTCGGCCGGGTCCTGGACGCCCCGCTTGGGCAGGACGGTCATGGCCACCGCCCCCTTGTCGTCGCTGAGCATGACGAACGCCTCGGCCGTCTCCGCGTACCTCGGCTGCGCCGCCCAGCCGATCCGCGTCTGGGTGGCGGTCGCCGCCACCTGGACCCCGGACTCGTCCACGACGGCACGGATCTCCCCTGCCTTCTCCAGCAGCCCGCCGAAGGCACGCGCCTGGAGCTGCGGGCCGAACAGCACGAAGGCCCACAGCACCGTCCCGCCGACGAGGAAGCCCGCCGGTCTCCCCGGCGCGCTCTCCGCATCCACCAGCGCCAGCAGGCCGAGCCCCAGCAACAGCGTCCCGGCGAAGACGAACACCCCCCGCCGGCGGCGTCCCTGGGCCGTGCGCGCGTCCCGGACGCGCAGCGCGTGCGCGATGTCCGCCCTGGTCGCCCGGTAGACGAGCTCGACCGCCCGCCCGTCCTGCCGGGCCGCCTCCGCTGTCATGTCCACATCCATGTCCATGACAGCGGAGCCTATAGCCGGGACGCGCGGCCGCCCGTCAGCCGGCGGAGCCCTCCGGCTGGTTGGGCACGGCCCCGCCGAAGCGGCGGTCGCGCTGGGCGTACTCCAGGCAGGCCGCCCAGAGGTTGCGGCGGTCGAAGTCCGGCCACAGCACGTCCTGGAAGACCATCTCGGCGTACGCGCTCTGCCAGAGCAGGTAGTTGGAGGTGCGCTGCTCGCCGCTCGGGCGCAGGAACAGGTCCACGTCCGGCATGTCCGGGTAGTACATGTACTTCGCGAAGGTCTTCTCGTTGACCTTCGACGGGTCCAGCTTGCCGGCCGCCACATCGCGGGCGATGGCCTGCGCCGCGTCCGCGATCTCCGCGCGGCCGCCGTAGTTCACGCAGAAGTACAGCGTCATCGCGTCGTTGTCGACGGTCTGCTCCTGGGCGACCTGGAGCTCCTGGACGACCGACTTCCACATCTTCGGCATGCGGCCGACCCAGCGGATGCGGATGCCGAGCTCGTTCATCTCGTCGCGGCGGCGCCGGATGACGTCGCGGTTGAAGTTCATCAGGAAGCGGACCTCGTCGGGCGAGCGCTTCCAGTTCTCCGTCGAGAAGGCGTAGAGGGAGAGGTTCTTGACGCCCATCTCCAGGCAGCCCTTGAGTACGTCGAGCACGACGCCCTCGCCGACCTTGTGGCCCTCGGTGCGCGGCAGGCCGCGCTCCTTCGCCCAGCGGCCGTTGCCGTCCATGACGACCGCGACGTGGTTCGGGACCAGCTCGCCGGGGATCTTCGGCGGGCGCTCACCGGACGGGTGCGGCTCGGGAACCTTGTACTCGCGGCGAGAGCGTCCCAGAATCCCGCGTCGTGCCATGTGCCCAGCTCCTATTTCTCGACGTATCGCAGGGAGCGTAGCCCGCGCTCCAGATGCCAGTGCAAATAGGCCGAGACCAGCCCGCTGCCCTCCCGCACGTGACGCGCCTCGCAGGCGTCGGCATGCCCCCAGTCGCCCGTCAGCAGCGCGCTGAGCAGGGCGATGGCCTCCGACGAGGGTACGACGCTGCCGGGCACGCGGCAGTCCCCGCATATCACCCCGCCCGCGGCGACGGAGAAGTGCCGGTTGGGGCCGTGGATCCCGCACTTCGCGCAGTCCTCGAAGCTGGGCGCGTAGCCGTTGACGGCGAGGGAGCGCAGCAGGAAGGCGTCGAGGATGAGGTGCGGTTCGTGTTCGCCGCGCGAGAGCGTGCGCAGGGCGCCGACGAGCAGCAGGTACTGCTGTACGGCGGGCTCGCCCTCGTTCTCGGTGAAGCGCTCGGCGGTCTCCAGCATGGCGGTGCCGGCGGTGTAGCGGGCGTAGTCGGTGACGATGCCGTTGCCGTAGGGGGCGATGATCTCGGTCTGGGTGCAGAGCGGCAGGCTGCGGCCGATCAGCTCGCTGCCGCGGGCGAAGAACTGCACGTCGGCGTGGGAGAAAGGTTCCAGCCGGGCGCCGAATTTGGACTTCGTACGCCGCACCCCGCGGGCGACGGCCCGTACCCGGCCGTGGCCTCGGGTCAGCAGCGTGATGATGCGGTCCGCCTCACCCAGCTTCTGGGTGCGCAGCACGATGCCGTCGTCGCGGAACAGACTCATGCGCCCATTGTCGCCTGTACGCAGACCCGTACGGGTCCGCGCGACGACACCTCCGGGGACGGCGACGGCCCCTCGTCCGGCCGGGGGGTGCCAGGCGAGGGGCCGTCACCCCTTGGGAGGGGTCAGGGGGCCGGCGTTCCCGCGTCGTCGGCCTTCTCGGCCCCGGCCGGGGCCGCGGCCGCCTGGGCGGGCACCGCCGGGGAGACGGGCTCGGCCGCGGCGGCGGACTCCTCCGGCTCCGCCGGAACCTCGGCGGACTCGGCGGACTCGGCGGACTCGGCGGACTCGGCGGCCTCAGGGGCAGCCGGGACGGCGGGGACCGCGGGGACCTCGTCCTTGGCCAGGCCGTTGAAGATCAGGTTGAGGACGATGGCGGCCGTGGCACCGAGGGTGACACCGCTGTTGAGGAGCGAGGACAGGTCCGCGTCCATGTGCTTGGTGAAGAAGACCGGCACGGTCGCGGGGAGCAGGGCGAAGGCGAGGGAGACGCCCACGATCAGCGCGTTCTTCTCCTCCTTGAGCTCCACCTTGCCCAGGGTCTGGATACCGGCCAGGGCGACCATGCCGAACATGACGGTCGCGGCGCCGCCGAGGACCCCGTGCGGGACGGCGGCGACGATCGCCGCGGCCTTGGGCAGCAGACCCAGGATGATCATGAAGACACCGGCGGCGACGACCACGAACCGGCTCTTGACCTTCGTCATCCGCACCAGGCCGACGTTCTCGGCGAAGGCCACGTACGGGAAGGAGTTGAGGACACCACCGAGGGCGGTCGCCGCGCCGTCGGCACGCAGGGCGCGGGCCACGGTCTCGCTGTCGACGTCCTTGCCGACGATGTCGCCGACCGCGTACGTGTCACCGGTCGTCTCGACCATGGTGATCAGCATGACGATCAGCATCAGGACGATCGGGAACCACTCGAACTTCGGGACGCCGAAGTGGAAGGGCGTGGTGACCCCGATCCAGCCGGAGTTGCCGACGTCGCCGAACTTCGCGTCGCCGAGGAGGAAGGCGACCGCGGTGCCGCCGACCAGGCCGAGCAGGATGGAGATGCTGGAGAGGAACGGCTTGCCGATCTTCATCAGGACGAGGATGAAGAGCATCGTGCCGCCGGCGTACGCGAAGTGCTTCGGGTCGCCGAAGTCCGGGCTGCCGAGGCCGCCGGCCGCGTCGTTGAGACCGACCGGGATCAGGACGATGCCCAGCACGGTGATCACGGTGCCGGTGACGACGGGCGGGAAGAGCCGCATGACCGTCCGGAACGCCTTGGCGGGCAGCCAGGCGAAGGCGAAGGTCGCGATGCCGGCGGTGATGACCGCGCCGTAGATCACCAGCAGCGCGGCGGTTCCGCCGCCCGCGCCGAGGCCGATGGCGATCATCGGGGAGACGGCGGTGAAGGTCACGCCCTGGATCAGCGGCAGTCGCGCGCCGATCCGGCCGATGCCCCAGGCCTGGATGATCGAGGCGATACCGCAGGTGAACAGGTCCGCGTTGATCAGGTAGACCAGCTGTTCAGGGCTCAGCTTCAGCGCGTTGCCCACGATGATCGGAACGATCACCGCACCGGCGTAGAAGGCGAGTACGTGCTGGAAGCCGTACAGCGCGAGCTTGGGGAGGGGGAGCACCTCGTCGACCGGGTGCGTGCTCTGCTCTCCGTCAACGGAAAGCCGGGCGGCGACACGTGCCATCTCTGCCTTGCCCTTCAAAGAGGTGAGGTAAGTGAGAGGAGATCTGGTTATCCCTGGCCGGAGTGGGTCGCTAACCCGTTGATCCGCCAGGGTTGTCAGTGCGTTCACGTGAATCGAAGCCCCGCTGTGTTACAGCCGGCGTCTCGTCGTGTGACCGGAATTGAACGCCTGTGGGGGGCCTCACAGATATCGTCGACTTCTACAAATTGTTGACGCTCATAGGTCCGTGATTTTGTGGTTCCTCCAGTAGCGGGAGCACCCGAGGAGGGGTAAGGCGGGCGGCCGCGCACGGACACCCGCTCGCCGCGCACCGTCCCGATCCATGGGCTGTGACCTGGTGTTATGCGCTGCGCGCTGGTCCCCGCAGGCACATGCCGACATGGACCGGGCACCGTCCAAGGGGTGGACGCGCCGCTCCCGGAGCGATCGGCTCCAGCCCGCGGAAGGCGTGATTTCGGTCGTGCGAGGCCGGATCGTTACGTCCACCGGGGCCGTTTCGGACGGATTCGGCGAGCCCGCCCGTACACAAGCCAGGGCCCGGCGGAAACCCGCCGGGCCCTGGGAGTGCCTCTCGGCCCCGCGTCCGCGCTCAGGGCGCCCGTACCGCCGACAGCAGCCGGGTCACCTCGTCCGTGTCGATGCGCAGCGCCGCGCCGACGGTGGAGAGCACCTCGCGCTCCGCCGGGATGTACGGGCCGTCCGCCAGCGCGATACGGGCACCCTGCAGCAGGATCGACTCGCGGCCCGGCCCCGCCAGGTGCGGGGCCAGCGGCTCCAGGGCCTCGTGGAGCTCGATCGACAGCGCGGCACCACAGCATTCCGGGACGTCGTACAGCCCGAGCCGCCCCTCGTCGGTGGACAGCGCCTCCACGAGGGACTCCAGCTGCTCCTCCGCGCAGTCCTGGAAGCCCGCGGCCCGTACGGCGCTCACCGCCGTCTCCAGCGCGCTGCGCGAGGCGGTCCCGCCCGCGGCGAGCACCGCCAGCGCCACGGTGTGCACGGCGTCGCGCAGCATCGCGGTGAAGCGGGCGGTGGTGAGGTGGTCCAGGACGTCGGTGTCGAAGCGCTCGCGGCAGCCCTGGCACTCGACGACGGGCCCGGCGCTGCCGCGCGGCAGCAGCGGCACCCCGAGGACGGTGAACCGGCGGCGCCCGGTGCGCCTGCGGTAGTTGCGGTCTCCACCGCAGGCGGGGCAGAAGAACTCCCCGTCGCCCACGGTGCTCCAGGTGGTACGGGTACCCCAGACCGTCAGCTTCCGGCCGTCCCCACCCCGAACTGGCAGCACGTCGCACCTCCGCGCGTAACCTTCCGGCAACGTCGCCGGGTTGGCGTGATGTTAGCCACATCGATGAGGATGCGTCAGTCGTGTGACAGGACAACATGTCGCGGGACACGGACTTGGCCGATCTGCGCCCCCCGCGAGCGCCCCCTAGGGTCGGCGGCATGAATGAGAAGTCCTGCCTGGTGACCGGCGCCGCGAGCGGGATCGGCCGGGCCACCGCCCTGCTGCTGGCCCGCTCGGGGGCCCGGGTGACCGCGGCCGACGTCAACGGCCCCGGGGTCGAGGCCCTGCGTACGGAATTGGCCGACGAGGGGCACGCCATCACGGCGGTCACCGGTGACGTCGCCGATCCGGAGGCCAACCGCGCGATGATCGCCGCCGCGGTCGAGGCGTACGGACGCCTCGACGTCGCCGTGGCGAACGCCGGGGTGCTCCCCCTTTCGGATGTACGGGAGACCAGCCCCGAGGACTGGGACCACGTCATGGCCGTCGACGGCCGGGGGATGTTCCTGACCTGCAAGTACGCCATCGAGGCGATGACCGCGCAGCCACGGCCCGGCGGGGCGCTGGTCTGCGTCTCGTCGATCTCGGGCGTGGCCGGGCAGGCCCGGCAGGCGGCGTACGGACCGGCGAAGTTCGTCGCCTCGGGGCTGACCAAGCACCTCGCGGTGGAGTGGGCGGCGCGCGGGATCCGGGTCAACGCGGTGGCCCCGGGCACCATCCGAACGGAGCGGGTGGTCGCGCTGCGGGACGAGCCGGGCGGGCCGGAGTACCTGGAGGAGATCACGGGGGCCCACCCGATGGGCCGCCTCGGCGAGCCGGAGGAGGTGGCCCGGGTCATCGCCTTCCTGGCCTCCGACGCGGCCTCGTTCGTGACGGGCGTGGTCCTGCCGGTGGACGGCGGCTACCTGGCCCGCTGAGACCCCGGGAACGGCGGAACCCCGCCCCTCCGGGTGGAGGGACGGGGTTTCACGTACGAGCGGGTCAGCGGCCCGCGCGGTTGACGGCGGAGATGACCGCCTTCAGGGAGGCGCGGGTGGTGTTGGCGTCGATGCCGATGCCCCACAGGACGCGGCCGTCGATCGCGCACTCGATGTACGAGGCGGCCACGGCGGAGGCGCCCTCGCTCATGGTGTGCTCGGTGTAGTCCAGCAGGCGGGCGTCGACACCGATGCCGGCCAGCGCGTCGAAGAAGGCCGAGATCGGACCGTTGCCGGTACCGTTCAGGACCGTCTCCACGCCGTCCACGACCGCCTCGACGGTCAGCGTGTCCGTTCCGTCCTTGTCGGTGGCCGTCGAACCGGAGCGCAGCTGGATGCGGCCCCACGGGTTCTCGGGGTTGGGCAGGTACTCGTCGGAGAAGACGTCCCAGATCGCCTTCGGCGTGACCTCGCCGCCCTCGGCGTCGGTCTTGGCCTGGATGATCCGCGAGAACTCGATCTGCATGCGGCGCGGCAGGTCCAGCTTGTGGTCGTTCTTCAGGACGTAGGCGATGCCGCCCTTGCCGGACTGCGAGTTGACGCGGATGACGGCCTCGTAGGAGCGGCCGACGTCCTTCGGGTCGATGGGCAGGTACGGGACCGCCCACTCGATGTCGTCGACGGTCTTGCCCTGGGCGGCCGCGTCGGCCTCCATGGCGTCGAAGCCCTTCTTGATGGCGTCCTGGTGGGAGCCGGAGAAGGCGGTGTAGACCAGGTCGCCCGCGTAGGGGTGGCGCGGGTGGACCTCCATCTGGTTGCAGTACTCGCTCGTGCGGCGGATCTCGTCGATCTGCGAGAAGTCGATCTGCGGGTCGATGCCCTGCGAGAACAGGTTCATGCCCAGCGTGATCAGGTCGACGTTGCCGGTGCGCTCGCCCTGCCCGAACAGGCAGCCCTCGATGCGGTCGGCGCCGGCCATCAGGGCCAGCTCGGCGGCGGCGACGGCGGTGCCGCGGTCGTTGTGCGGGTGCACGGAGATGCAGATGTGCTCGCGGCGGGTCAGGTTGCGGGCCATCCACTCGAAGCGGTCCGCGTGGGTGGAGGGCGTCGAGCGCTCCACGGTGGCGGGCAGGTTCAGGATGATCTCGCGGCCCTCGGCCGGCTGCCAGACGTCGCAGACGGCCTCGCAGACCTCCAGGGCGAAGTCCAGCTCGGTGTCGGTGAAGATCTCCGGGCTGTACTGGTAGCCGAAGACGGTCTCGGGACCCAGCAGCTTCTCGGCGTACTCCATGACCAGGCGGGTGCCGTCGACGGCGATCTGCTTGATCTGCTCCTTGGAGCCGCGGAAGACGACCCGGCGGAAGGTCGGGGCGGTCGCGTTGTACAGGTGCACGGTGGCGCGCTTGGCGCCGACCAGGGACTCCACGGTCCGCTCGATCAGGTCCTCGCGGGCCTGGGTCAGTACGGAGATGGTGACGTCGTCCGGGATCGCGCCCTCTTCGATGATGGAGCGCACGAAGGCGAAGTCGGTCTCGCCGGAGGACGGGAAGCCGACCTCGATCTCCTTGTAGCCCATGCGCACCAGCAGGTCGAACATCTCGCGCTTGCGGGCGGGGGTCATCGGGTCGATCAGCGACTGGTTGCCGTCACGCAGGTCGGTGGACAGCCAGCGGGGAGCCTTGGTGACGCGGGCGTCCGGCCAGCCGCGGTCGGGGATGTCCACCTGCTCGTACGCGCCGTACTTGTGGATCGGCATCCCGGAGGGCTTCTGGGTGTGGGTCGCGTTGGTGATGGGCGTGGGGCGACCGACAAAAGTGTGCTGACTCATGGCGTTGGGCTCCTCGCGTGTCCGCGTGTAGTTCGCTGGGACGGCCGACAACGGTCGCAAAACCGCAACACCAAACTCCGCGGGGAGGGGGTCGGCCTACGACTACAGACCCTCGCCGCGGCAGCTAAGGAGAAGCAGCCCGAAACGCATGATGGGCCGAGCCTAGCCGAGCCGCGCCGTAAAGCGAGGACCTGTTTCAGTATGCAAGACCCCCTGTCCGATTTGTACTCAATGTGAGCTACACCCCTTTCGGTCCCGCCAAGTCCGGCCGATCCGTCAACCTCGCGCTACCGCTTTCAGACAAGTGAATGAATCATGGTCGCAGGTAGTGACACGACGATGACCCACTGCCACATTGCCGGGATGGATGCCTCCCACGCTCACCACCGCCACCCCGTCTTCTGCACCGTCGTGCCGCCCCACCTGCTCGACAAGGCCGCCCGGTCCGCGGACTCGCGGCGCGCCGATCTCGCGCAGCGCACCCTGGAGCGCGACTCCCTCCTGCGGACCCGGCGCCGGGTCACCGCCGTGCGGGGGATCGTGCCCACGCTCGGGGCGCCCGCATCCGAGGAACCGGACCGGACCATTTACGACGCCCAGCACCGCACCCGGCTGCCCGGGAAGAAGGTGCGCGCGGAGGGCGACCCGGTGGGCAAGGACGCCACCGTCAACCGCGCGTACGCGGGGCTCGGGGCCACCTTCGAACTGTTCCTGCAGGGCTTCGGGCGACGCTCGATCGACGATGCCGGGCTGCCGCTGGACGCGACCGTCCACTACGGCGAGGACTACAACAACGCCTTCTGGGACGGGCAGCAGATGGTCTTCGGCGACGGGGACGGGGACCTCTTCCTCGACTTCACGGTGTCGGTGGACGTCATCGGGCACGAGCTGACCCACGGGGTCACGCAGTACTCGGCGAATCTGGAGTACCACCAGCAGTCGGGCGCCCTGAACGAGTCGATGTCGGACGTCTTCGGCTCGCTCATCAAGCAGCACTCGCTGGAGCAGACGGCCGACCAGGCCGACTGGCTGATCGGGGCCGGGCTGCTGGGGCCGAACGTGACCGGGGCCGCGCTGCGGTCGATGAAGGCGCCGGGGACGGCGTACGACGACGACGAGCTGGGCAAGGACCCGCAGCCGGCGACCATGGACGACTACGTGAACACCTCGCGCGACAACGGCGGGGTGCACATCAACTCCGGCATCCCCAACCACGCCTTCTACATCGTGGCGACCGAGCTGGGCGGCAAGGCCTGGGAGCGGGCCGGCCAGATCTGGTACGACACCCTCACGGGCGGGCAGCTGGCCTCGGACGCGGACTTCGCGGACTTCGCCCGGCTGTCGACCGCCGCTGCCGTCGCCCGGTACGGGGACGGGGGCGCGGAACACCAGGCGCTCCAGAAGGCGTGGTCGGCGGTGGGCGTCCCACTGGCGGGGTAGAAGGGCACGCATGCGGATTCAGGTGGTACGGACGGGCGGTTTCGCGGGCATCGAGCGCCGGGTCGAGGTGGACACCTCGGGCCTGGAGGACGAGGCCGAGTGGCAGGCCCTGGCCCAGCTCGCGCTGCGGCCCGGTCCGCCGGGGCACGCGGCGGGCCGGATCCGGGACGGGTTCTCGTACCGGATCACGGTGGACGGGCGGACGGTGTCCTGCCAGGAGCCGCACCTGTCGGACGCGCAACGGGCACTGATCACACGCGTCCTGAAAGAAGGTGCCTGAGAACTGCCGTTTTGCTTGGATGGCCCGATGACCGACCACATGATCGATTCACTGCTGTCCGAGCTGGAGCGGTACTACGACACGGTGCCGCGGGTGGGCGGGGCGCGGGCCGAGGACTTCGGGCCGCTGACCCTGTTCGTGCAGGAGGGCGCGGGCTGGCCGTACTACGCGCGGCCCGCGCTCGGCGGCACCGGGGCGACCGCGGCGGACGTGGAGCGGGTACGGGCCCGGCAGCGCGAGCTGAAGGTGCCCGAAGCCTTCGAATGGGTGGCCGAAACCAGCCCCTCCCTGCGGGCCGCGGCGGAAGCGGCGGGTCTGCACGTCCACGCGCACCCGCTGATGGTGCTGGACCCGGCCGCGGCGGTCGTCCCCGCGCATCCGGAGGTACGTCTCCTCGACGCGGACGACCCGCTGCTGACGGCTGCGGTCACGGTGCCGGCCCTGGCCTTCGGCGCGCCGGGGACGGCGGTGGGCGAGGCCGGCCCGGCCGAGCTGGCGGTGGCGACGGCCGATCCCGCGTCGGCGGAGCGACGGGCGCGGGTGTCGGGGATGCTCGCGTCGGGCCGTACCGGCATGGCGGCGGCCGTGCGGGACGGCGTGGTGCTGTGTTCGGGCCAGTACAACCCGGTCGGGGACGTCGCCGAGGTGGTGGGCGTCGGCACCCTCCCGTCCGCGCGCCGTCAGGGCCTGGCCCTGGGGGTCACGGCGGCCCTGGTCGCGCGGGCCCTGGAGCGGGGCGCCCGTACGGTCTTCCTCTCCGCCGGCGACGAGGACGTGGCCCGTGTCTACGGTCGCATCGGCTTCCGCCGCGTGGCGACGGCCCTGATCGCGGAGCCCCCGGCCTGAGGCAGGCGGTCTTCCGGACGGGTTTTGCCGGAACGGCAACGGTATTTGCCCGCGCGGGCGATACCGGCGCAGCATCGGCCGTACCGGCAGACCCCTACTGGAAGAGGCCCCCATGTCCGACCACCAGCACCAGGATCACGCCGCCGCGGGCGAGGAGTTCTGGGACGCCCGCTACCGCGAGAGCAACCGCATCTGGAGCGGCAAGGCCAACGCCGTCCTGGTCCGCGAGGTCGCGGACCTGACCCCCGGCCGCGCCCTGGACCTCGGCTGCGGCGAGGGCGCCGACGCGGTGTGGCTGGCCCGGCAGGGCTGGCGGGTCACCGGGACCGACATCTCCGGCGTGGCCCTGGAGCGGGCGGCCCGGCACGCCGATGAGGCGGAACTCGCCGACCGCGTCGAGTGGCAGCGGCACGACCTCGCGGAGTCCTTCCCCGCCGGGGAGTTCGACCTGGTCTCCGCGTGCTTCCTGCATTCGTACGGGGACTTCCCCCGCGAGCGGATCCTGCGGACGGCCGCCGCGGCCGTGGCCCCCGGCGGGATCCTGCTGATCGCGGGTCACGCGGGCGGGCCCTCGTGGGACCCCGAAAAGCACGCGGAGATCGGCTTCCCGACCCCGGACGAGGTCCTGGCACAGCTGGAACTGCCCGAGGGCGACTGGGAGGTCCTGCTCGCGGCGGAACACGTGCAGCCCCTGACCGCGCCCGACGGCCGGCCCGGGACCCGCCCGGACAACGCGCTGAAGGTACGGCGGCTGCGCTAGGACAGCCCGCCCGCGCCCTCGCCGGACGGAGTCCGGCGCGTCGAGGGGATCAGAACCCGAGCTTGCGCAGCTGCTTGGGGTCCCGCTGCCAGTCCTTGGCGACCTTCACGTGGAGGTCGAGGAAGACCGGGGTCCCGAGCAGCGCCTCGATGTGCTTGCGCGACTTCATCCCGACCTCCTTCAGGCGGGCGCCCTTCGGGCCGATGATGATGCCCTTCTGGCTGGGCCGCTCGATGTACACGTTGGCGTGGATGTCGAGCAGCGGCCGGTCGGCCGGGCGGTTCTCGCGCGGGATCATCTCCTCGACGACCACGGCGATGGAGTGCGGGAGCTCGTCCCGTACGCCTTCCAGCGCGGCCTCGCGGATCAGCTCCGCGACCATGACCATCTCGGGCTCGTCGGTGAGGTCGCCCTCGGGGTAGAGCGGCGGGCTCTCCGGCAGCAGCGGCGCGATCAGGTCGGCCAGCAACTGGACCTGGCTGTCGCCGACGGCCGAGACGGGCACGATCTCGGCCCACTCGAAGCCGAGCTCCTCGGCGAGCTGGTTGATGGCGAGGAGCTGCTCGGCCAGCTGCTTGGACTCGACCAGGTCGGTCTTGGTCACGATGGCGATCTTGGGGGTCTTCTTGATCCCCGCGAGTTCCTTCGCGATGAACTTGTCGCCGGGGCCGAGCTTCTGGTCGGCCGGCAGGCAGAAGCCGATCACGTCGACCTCGGCCCAGGTGGACCGCACGACGTCGTTGAGGCGCTCGCCGAGCAGGGTGCGCGGCTTGTGCAGGCCGGGCGTGTCGACCAGGACGAGCTGCGCGTCGGGGCGGTGCACGATGCCGCGGACGGTGTGGCGGGTGGTCTGCGGCCGGTTGGAGGTGATCGCGACCTTGGTGCCCACGAGTGCGTTGGTGAGGGTCGACTTCCCCGCGTTGGGGCGGCCGACGAAGCAGGCGAAGCCCGCACGGTGCGGGGCGGTGGACTCGGGGGAACGATCGCTCATACGGGCCATTCTCCCCGATGCGGCTCCCAGCGCCGACCAGCCCATGGCGGCGAGGACGCTCGCGGCCGCGAGGAGGGTGCCGAGGGAGGGGTGGACGGCGTAGGCGGCACGGCCCTGAGCTGTGGTTCCGTCGGCCGTGGCCCGTACCGTCACGTCGGCCCATTCCGCCGCGGAAGGGCCGTCCCAGGGGGCGCTGAGCCGGACTTCCTGGCCGGGCAGCAGCTCGGCGGGCAGGCCGGTGAGGCCGAGGGCGGGCAGGGGCCGGCCGAGGGCGCCGGAGGCGGTGAGGGCGGCGCGGGGGCGGAGGGTGACGTTGCCGAGGTTGTGGAGCGTGTACGAGACCACCGCGCCGGCGTCGGCACCGCGACGGCGGACGGAGACGTCCCGGACGGCGAGGGCCGGAGCGGTGGGGCCGGTCACCCGCAGGTACAGGCGGGCGGCGACGGCCTGCCGCACGCCGATCCCCTGGGCCGTGGTGGCGGCGGGCCGGTCCTCCAGGGCCACGATGGCGCCGGGGTGGTCTCCGGGTTCCGCCCGGTCGGGGACGGCGAGGGTGAAGGCGACGCTGACGGACGCCCCGGCCGGTACGGTGACCCGCTCCCGGTCGAGCCTGACCCAGGCGGCCGTGGCCAGGCGCGGCTCGTCGGGGCCGCGGAGCGCGAAGCCGCCGTCCCGGGCGGTGTTGTAGGCGTCGGCGGCGTAGAGCCGGAAGGTGCGGGGGCGGTCGGAGCGGTTGGTGACGGTCACGGTGTCGGCGGCGGCCTGGCCGGGGGCGGCGGCCAGATAGAAGTACGGCCGCTGTCCCAGGGCGTTGGCGGCGGGCAGCACGGACCACTGCCCGTTGTCGGCCGCCGCGGCCGTCCCTGCGGGCGCGAGCCAGACGGCGGCCAGCACGGCCCCCACGACCGGCAGCGCCCGCCGGATCCGGGCAGCCGCTGCGCGGGGCCGTTGCCCACCCCGCCCCTTCCCGTTTCCTGGGGCTCCGCCCCAGACGCGAGCCACATCCAGCCTCGCCGGCGTTTGAGGCGCGGGGTCTGGGGCGGAGCCCCGGTTTCGGGAAGGGGCGGGGTGGGGGAAGGCCCCGCGCAGCGGCACCCGCACCGTCGTCACGACAGGGTCAGCGTCAGGACCGCCGTGTACGCCCCCGGCGGGGTGTACGGGGGCACCCGGAGGGTGACCGCGGCGTCGACCGTGAACGTGCCGCCGACCAGCGGGCCGTCGGGGGTGGAGGCCAGCACCGCCCCGTCCGGGCCGACCGAACCCGCGCTGCCCGCCGTACAGGGACTGGGGCTGCCCGCCGCGGCGGCGCACGTCGGGGTCCAGGAGAGGGAGCCGCCCGGGATGCGGAGTCCGCCCGGTCCGGTGAAGTCGGTGACCTTGCCGATCAGGGACCAGCCGGCCGGGCCGCCACGGGCGTCCTTGACGGTGACGGTGCCGATCCGGCCGGGGGCGGCGCCGCCGTCGCCGTAGGGCACCGCGCCCAGGGTGACGGCCTCGCCCGCCTGGGTCATGCCGAGGGCCCCGGGCTCCACGGTGGCGGTGATCTTCTGGGTGCCGGGCGGCGGCGGGGTGGCGTCAATGACGGTGTACGCGGCCGGGCCCGAGCCCTGGCTCGCCGACCAGGCCGTGCCCTCGTAGGCGACGACCGCGGTGGTGGCCTTGTCGGTGACCGGCAGCTCGGCCAGGGCCACGCCGTGCTCGTCGGCGGTGGCGGCGACCCGGTCGGCGGTCTCGGCGGCGCCCGCCCGCCCGGCCACCGTCACGGCCGCGCCCGGAGGGAAACCGGCGGCGGTGACCTTGACCTTGGCGCCCGGTCCGCCGGAGGCCGCGGCGAGGAAGACGCTGCGCAGGTTGGCCAGGGGCAGCGGGGTCGCGGTGAGGCGTCCGGAGACGGGCGCCGCGGCGGCCGTGCACACGGTGTCGAGGTCCATCGGGTGGCTGGTGTGCAGGGTGTAGCCGCCGGGGGCCAGGGTGGTCTCGCCGGGCGCGGTGACGGTGAAGGTGCCGGTCATGGTGACGGCGGGCAGGGCCGCGCCCGCCGGGACGGGGTCGTCGCGCCGGTCGCCGACCACGGTGACCTCGCCGCTCTGGGCGCCCGCCAGCAGGATCCGGCCGGTCACGGTCAGCGCGCCGGCGGGGAGTTCGGCGCCTGCCGCGGCCGGCGTGGCGAGCACCTGGTAGGTCACGGTGACGGTGTCGCCGACCTGCGGAGCCGGGTTGTCGACGGTGATCCGGGCGGTGGTCGGCCCGTCGGCGGGCGGGAGTCCGGCCTCCTGGGGCGGCAGGCAGTGGGTCGGGAAGTCCACCTGCCCCGGGACCTGGCCCCGGACCTGGCCCGGGGGCGTCTCCCCGTCGGCCGCGGCCGGTGCGCTCAGCGCGCCGCCGGCCGCCGCCGCGAGCACGGCCATGCCGACGGCTGCCGACCATCTCCTGCTGCGCGCGCCTGTTCGCACTGCCCGCCCCCTGGGTTCCGTCGCCCCGACAGGGGGCCATTCACGAGCGGGCGGCGGGAGAAGTCAATGCACGGGCCCGGCATCAACTGATGGCCCATCAGGAGATGACAGGGTGCCGGTGCCGGCGGCCGCGCGGAAGGTCCGCCGGTAGGCCGTCGGGCTCACCCCCAGCGCCGCCTGCACGTGCTTGCGCAGCGACTGCGCCGTCCCGAAGCCCGCCTCCCGCGCCACCTGTTCCATCGGCAGCTCCGTCTCCTCCAGCAGCCGTCGGGCCCGCTCCACCCGCTGCGCCACGATCCACTGGCCGGGGCTGACGCCCGACTCCTCCCGGAAGCGGCGCGTGAAGGTCCGCACCGACACGGCCTCCTTCCGCGCCAGGTCGGTCAGGCGCAGCGGTTCGTGCAGCCGGTCCATCACCCACGCGCGGGCCGCCGTGGTGCTGGCGAGCTGCGGCTCGGGCACCGGGCGCTCGATGAACTGCGCCTGCCCGCCGTCCCGGTGGGGCGGTACGACGGTCTTCCGGGCCACGTCGTTGGCGACGGCCGCGCCGTGGTCGCGGCGCACGATGTACAGGCAGAGGTCGATCCCGGCGGCGACGCCGGCGGAGGTCAGCACGTCCCCGTCGTCGGTGTAGAGCACGCCGGGGTCGACCCGGACGGCCGGGAACAGCTGCTGGAAGTGGTCGGCGGAGGCCCAGTGGGTGGTGGCCCGGCGGCCGTCCAGGTAGCCCGCGGCGGCCAGGACGTAGCCGCCGGTGCAGATGGAGACGAGCCGTGTGCCGGGCCGGATGTACCCGAGGGCCGCGGCGAGTTCCGCGCTCAGCCGGCCGTGCTCGTAGATCGGCCCCAGCTCGTAGGAGGCCGGCACCACCACGGTGTCCGCGGTGGCCAGCAACTCCGGGCCGTGCTCGACGTGGATCGCGAAGTCGGCGTCCGTGGGCACCGGTCCGGGGGCGAGCCCGCAGGTCAGGGTCTCGTAGAGCGGCCGCCCGGCCGGGTCCTTGGCGCGCCCGAAGATCCGGTGCGGGATGCCGAGCTCGAAGGGCAGCAGCCCGGCGAGTGCGAGGACGACGACGCGGTGGGTCGGGGCGTGTGGCTCCATGGCCCGATCATATCGAAGGGTGACAGTCAGGCCACTGTCGTACGGGGGCCCGCGGGCCGGAAGCTGTCGGCGTGACGCAGACAGCCCCCACCTCCACGACCTCCCGGCAGGCCCCGCCGCACCCCGGACGCATCCACCGCGCCTGGTTCGTCGCGGCCGTCTCCTTCGTGACGATCATCGGCGCGGCCGGCTTCTCCTCCCTTCCCGGACTGCTCATCGAGCCGCTTCACGAGGAGTTCGACTGGTCGCGCGGCACGATCGGCCTCGCCGTCTCCGTGAACCTCGCGCTGTACGGGCTGACCGCACCCTTCGCGGCCGCGCTGATGGACCGCTTCGGCATCCGCAAGGTCGTCGCGTGCGCGCTGACGGTCATCGCCGGCGGCTCGGCCGCCACGGTGTGGATGACCGCCTCCTGGCAGCTGGTGCTGTTCTGGGGCGTGGTGATGGGCCTGGGCAGCGGCTCGATGGCGCTGGCCTTCGCGGCGACGGTGACCAACCGGTGGTTCACGGCCCGGCGAGGCCTGGTCACCGGGATCCTGACGGCGGCCGGGGCCTCCGGCCAGCTGGTCTTCCTGCCGCTGCTGTCCTGGCTGGTGGAGCACCACGGCTGGCGCCCGGCGACGGTGACCGTCTCCCTCACATCCCTGTGCGTGGTCCCGTTCGTGTGGCTGCTGCTGCGCGACCACCCGGCGGACGTGGGCCTGGCCCCGTACGGGGGCACGTACGCGCAGAAGCCCGCCCCGGTGCCGGGAGCCGCCCGCCGGGCGGTCACCGTCCTGTTCAAGGCGGCCCGGACCGGCTCCTTCTGGCTGCTCGCGGGCACCTTCGCGATCTGCGGCGCCTCCACGAACGGCCTGGTCAGGACCCACTTCGTGCCGGCGGCCCACGACCACGGCATGCCGGTGACGGCGGCGGCCGGGCTGCTGGCGGTGATCGGCGTGTTCGACGTGGTCGGCACGGTGGCGTCCGGCTGGTTCACGGACCGCTTCGAGGCGCGGCGGCTGCTGGCGGTCTACTACGCCCTGCGGGGGATCTCGCTGCTCTTCCTGCCGATGCTGCTGGCCCCGTCGGTCCACCCGCCGATGGTCTTCTTCATCGTCTTCTACGGCCTGGACTGGGTCGCGACCGTCCCGCCGACGATCGCCCTGTGCCGTGAGCAGTACGGGGACGACAGCGCGATCGTCTTCGGCTGGGTCCTGGCCTCGCACCAGGTGGGCGCGGCGGTCGTCGCCTTCCTGGGCGGCCTGGCGCGGGACGTGTTCGGCTCGTACGACGTCGTCTGGTACGCCTCGGGCGCGCTGTGCGCGATGGCCGCGCTGATGTCGATGGTGATCCGGCGTCGTCCCGCTCCGGCGGCGACGGCTGACACGGCCGGGACGGCCGAGACGGCGGGGACGGCCGTCCCCGCCGGAGCGTAGGACCGCCGGTCAGCCCGCCGGGGTCGTGGACTTCAGGGTGCCGTCCGGGGCGGCCAGCAGCACCGGGGTGTCCGGGCCGCCCAGGTCCCGTACGGCGGCCCGGTCGGCCTCGGCTGGGGCGTCGGAGGCGCTGACGACGGCGGCGGCCTCCAGGGACCGGGCCCCGCTCGCCACCGCCATCGCGACCGCGGTCTGCAGCGCGCTCAGCTTCAGGGAGTCGAGCTCCACCGTCCCGGCGACGTAGGTGCGGCCCGTCTCGTCCCGCACCGCCGCCCCCTCGGGCACGCCGTTGCGGGCCCGGGCGCTGCGCGCCAGCGTGATGATCTTGCTGTCCTCGGGGTCGATCCCGGTGCTGTCGGTCATGGTCGAAAGCATAGGGAGCGTCCCGGCAGGGCCGCGCAACGACCCCGCGGTCAGGGCCGGTCGAGCCGCAGCCGTTCCGCCTTCGGCAGTCCCGCGACCACCAGGTCGTACGAGTCCTCCACCAGCTCCCGGACCATCTCGTCCGGCAGCGCGCCCGGGCCGCCCACGGTCACCGTGTTCCAGTGCCGCTTGTTCATGTGAAAACCCGGCACTACCGCCGCGTGCTCCTCGCGCAGCCGCACCGCCAGCTCCGGCTCGCACTTGAGGTTGACCTTCAGCGGCTCGGCGTCCAGCGCCGTGAGCGCGAACACCTTGCCCAGCACCTTGAACACCGAGGTCTCCGGAGTGAAGGGGAACTCCTCCACCGCCGCGTTGAAGCCCAGGCAGAACTCCCGCAGCTGCGCCGGGGTCATTCCCCCTCCTCGCCCACGGTCTCGGCCGCGGCGACCGGTTCCACCAGCACCGTCACGATCTTGTTCCGCCGCCCGGCCGGGGACTCGGCCGTCAGCCGCAGCGGCCGCCCGTCCGGCAGCTCCACCAACGCCGAGGCGCCCGCGATCGGCACCCGGCCCAGCGCCTTCGCCAGCAGTCCGCCGACCGTCTCCACGTCCTCGTCGTCGAAGGCCTCGACCTTGAACAGCTCGCCGAGGTCGGTGATGTCCAGGCGCGCCGTGACCCGGTAGCGGTCCTCGCCGAGGTCCTCGACCGGCGGGAGCTCCCGGTCGTACTCGTCGGTGATCTCACCGACGATCTCCTCCAGGATGTCCTCGATCGTGACGATGCCGGCCGTGCCGCCGTACTCGTCGATGACCACGGCCACGTGGTTGCGCACCTGCTGCATCTCCCGCAGCAGATCGCCCGCGTTCTTGGTGTCCGGCACGAAGACGGCCGGCCGCATGACCGTGGAGACCAGGTCGGACTCCGCCTCGCGGCTGATGTGGGTCTTGCGGACCAGGTCCTTCAGGTAGACGATCCCGACGATGTCGTCCTCGTTCTCCCCGGTCACCGGGATGCGCGAGAAGCCGGACCGCAGCGCGAGCGTCGTCGACTGACGGATCGTCTTGTACCGCTCGATGCAGATCAGGTCGGTGCGCGGCACCATGACCTCGCGCACCAGGGTGTCGCCGAGCTCGAAGACCTGGTGCACCATCCGGCGCTCGTCGTCCTCGATCAGCGATTCCTTCTCCGCGAGGTCGACCATCGCGCGCAGCTCGGCCTCGGAGGCGAACGGCCCCTTGCGGAAGCCCTTCCCGGGCGTGAGCGCGTTGCCGATGAGGATCAGCAGCTGCGGGATCGGGCCCATCACCCGGGCGAGCGGTACGAGGACGTACGCGGCCGCCGTCGCGGTGTTCAGGGGGTGCTGGCGGCCGATCGTACGCGGGGACACCCCGACCGCGACGAAGGAGACCAGCACCATCACGGCGATGGCCACGAGCAGCGCGGTCCAGTTCTCGCCGAACTCGTCGAGGCAGACGTAGGTGACGAGCACCCCCGCCGCCATCTCGCAGGTGACCCGGACCAGCAGCGCCACGTTGAGGTAGCGGGTGGGGTCCCCGGCCACCTGGGCGAGCTTCTCGCTGCCGCGCCGGCCCTCCCGTACGGCCTGCTCGGCGCGGAAGCTGGAGATGCGGGCGATCCCGGACTCGGCGCACGCCGCGAACCAGGCCACCACCACCAGCAGGACGGCGCCGGTGATCAGTTGGGGGGCGGTCACGAGACGGTCGGCGCCGGGGACGGGCCGGTCATCCCGCGCTCGGTGCGCCAGCCGTCGACGATGGCCGCCTGGAGGCCGAACATCTCGGCCTTCTCGTCCGGCTCCTCGTGGTCGTAGCCGAGCAGGTGCAGCACCCCGTGGACGGTCAGGAGCTGGAGCTCCTCGTCCATGGAGTGCTGCGTCGGGGCTTCCTCGCCCTGCCTCTTGGCGACCTCGGGGCAGAGCACGATGTCGCCGAGGAGCCCCTGCGGGGGCTCCTCGTCGTCCTTCGCCGGCGGACGGAGCTCGTCCATCGGGAAGGACATGACGTCGGTGGGTCCGGGCAGGTCCATCCACTGGATGTGGAGCTGCTCCATCGCGTCCTCGTCGATGACGATGACGGAGAGCTCCGAGAGCGGGTGGATCCGCATCCGGGTGAGCGCGTAGCGGGCGATGTCGAGGATCGCCCGCTCGTCGACCTCGGTTCCGGACTCGTTGTTGACGTCGATCGACATGGTGCGCTGAGTTCTACTTCCCGTGTTGGCCGTTCCGGCCGTCCTGGCCGTCCTCGTACTTCTCGTACGCGTCGACGATACGGCCGACCAGCTTGTGCCGGACGACATCCTCGGACGTGAGCCGCGAGAAGTGGATGTCCGGGACCCCTTCGAGGATCGACTGCACCTGGCGCAGACCGCTCCTGGTGCCGCCCGGCAGCAGGTCGACCTGGGTGATGTCACCGGTGATGACGATCTTCGAGTCGAAACCGAGCCGGGTCAGGAACATCTTCATCTGTTCCGGAGTGGTGTTCTGCGCCTCGTCGAGGACGACGAACGCCTCGTTCAGGGTGCGTCCGCGCATGTAGGCGAGGGGCGCCACCTCGATGGTCCCGGCGGCCATCAGCCGGGGGATCGAGTCCGGGTCGAGCATGTCGTGCAGCGCGTCGTAGAGCGGACGCAGGTACGGGTCGATCTTGTCGAAGAGCGTGCCCGGCAGGAAGCCGAGCCGCTCCCCCGCCTCGACGGCCGGCCGGGTCAGGATGATCCGGCTGACCTGCTTGGACTGCAGCGCCTGGACCGCCTTGGCCATGGCGAGGTAGGTCTTGCCGGTACCGGCGGGGCCGATGCCGAAGACGATCGTGTGCTTGTCGATCGCGTCGACGTACCGCTTCTGGTTGAGGGTCTTGGGCCGGATGGTGCGGCCGCGGCTGGAGAGGATGTTCTGGGTGAGCACCTCGGCGGGCGTCTCCTCCCCTCCTTCCACGCCGGTTCCATTGGCCCGGAGCATGGCGATCGAG
Organism: Streptomyces sp. NPDC048258; assembly: GCF_043201995.1. NCBI lineage: Bacteria > Bacillati > Actinomycetota > Actinomycetes > Kitasatosporales > Streptomycetaceae > Streptomyces > Streptomyces sp. NPDC048258. The sequence goes on along the minus strand of NZ_JBICZH010000001.1, from coordinate 422,905 downwards.
CGTTCCACTGCGTCCTCCGTCATCGGCTGCCCGGTGCGGAGCACCAGCATCATCTCGTCGAACAGGCGCTGGATCAGGGCGACTTCCGCCGCGTTCCCGACAGCGCTGACCTGATTGCCCCGCACGTGGATGTCGGCCTTCGGGAAGGCCTTCTCGATCACGCGCAACAGGGCGTCACCCGAGCCGAGCACCGTCACCATCGGGTGCGTCGCCGGAACGGTGAAGTGGGCTCGCGCCTGGCCCGGCGCTGGGATCTGGGCTGTGGGTGTCTGAGTCATGGGCCGGCACTGTGGCCTGCGCATACCTCCCGCTGAGGGGCCGCGCCGATCGACGACCTCCGGACTACCAAGCCTACGTCGCCGCCGGGCCTTCCCCGAGAGGTTTTCCGCGCCGGACCCGGCCGGCTACGCGGAGTGCCGGAAGCCGATCGTCGGCACCGCCCTGCGCCGCGCCGCCGGGGTCGAGCCGGGCGGGATCAGGTCGTCCAGGAAGCCGTACCGGCCGCGCAGCCCGTCCGGGGCGGCCCGCCACCAGTGGGCCACCTCCGGCCAGCCGGGGGCCGACAGGGAGCCGCCGAACTCCTGCACCGACAGGGCCGCCGTCAGCCCGGCGAAGGCCAGCCGGTCCGCCAGCGGCCAGCCGGCCAGCGTGCCGGTGACGAAGCCCGCCACGTACACGTCGCCCGCCCCGGTCGGGTCCAGCTCGTCCACCGCGATCCCCGGGACGTGAGCCGTCTCCCCCGTATGCCCGTCCACCGCGTACGAGCCCTCCGCGCCCATCGTCACGACGGCGATCGGCACCTTCTCGGCCAGCGCCCTGGCCGCCGCGCGCGGACAGTCGGTCCGTGTGTACCGCATGGCCTCGCCCGCGTTCGGCAGGAAGGCCTCGCAGTGCTCCAGGTCGGCCAGGGCGCCCAGGTCCCAGCGGCCGCTCTCGTCCCAGCCCACGTCCGCGAAGACCCGCGAGCCGAGCCGCGCCGCCTCGCCGATCCACTGCTCGCCCCGGCCGGGCCCCAGCGAGGCCACGGCCGCCCGGGCCAGCGGCGGGCACTGCGGGAAGGGCCCGGGGCCCGCCGGCGGAGGCGCCTCGTGGCCGTGCGAGACCATCGTGCGCTCGCCCTCGTACGCCATCGAGACGGTGACGGGGCTGTGCCAGCCGGGGATGGTCCGCGACATGGAGAGGTCGATTCCCTCGCCCTGTTCGAGGGCGTCCCAGCAGTACTCCCCGTAGTGGTCGTCGCCGAAGGCCGCGGCGAGCGAGGTGCGCAGGCCGAGGCGGGCGAGGGCGGTGGCCATGTTGGCGACGCCGCCGGGGCTGGAGCCCATGCCGCGCGCCCAGGACTCCGTACCGCGCACGGGGGCCGAGTCGAGGCCGGTGAAGATGATGTCGAGGAAGACCGTTCCGGTCAGGAAGACGTCGCAGCCCGGTTCCTGGGGGTCACGCAGCGGACCGAGCGGGTCCACTGCTGCTGCGCGGCTGTCGTCTCTGTCCCGACTGGTCACGGTGTACTCCCCGTTGTTCTTGAAGGGTCGTTTCTGCACGAGGGTTTTCAAGGGAAAGCTGCCAGCTATTCCCGCCCCGGGCGGGGTCAAAACCCAGTGTGGCGCAGATCACCACCCAAGGGCCCTTATCTTCAACTCCCGCCGCTTGATAGACATGGGCCCCCGCTCTCTCCGCGGCGCCTCCGGCATCCCCACGCACCACCTGGAACGCACGTGCTCCACCGCGCCTCCGCGCCGCCCGCCGCCTGGCCCCTGACGGCCCTCTTCACCGCCGGCTACGTCGCCCCGTACCTGCTGCCGACCCTCGTCGGACGGCTCGACGCCCATCTCCCGCTGAGCCCCGCGCAGGCCGGTCTGATCGGCTCGGCCCTGCTGCTCGGGTCCGCCGCGGCCGGTTTCACCCTGGCCTCCCGCATCCCGCGCCACGGGCCCCGCCCGCCGGCCCGGCTGGGACTGCTGCTCGCCGTCCTGGGCTACGGCACGGCGGCCGCGACCCCGCACCTCCCCCTGGTCGTCGCGGGCGCGGTCGTCGGCGGCTTCGGCTCCGGCACCGCGACGGCCGTGGCCGCCGCCGGGATCGCCGGGCAGCGGGACCCGCACCGCACCTCCGCCCTCGGGCTGCTGTCGGTGTCGGCGACCGCGGGCGCGCTGTACCTGACGCTGCCGTGGCTCGGGGGCGGCCACGGTCTGCCGTTCGCCGCGATCGCGCTGGTCGCGGCGGTGGCCTGGCCGGCCACGGGCCGTCTGGGCGGGCCCACCGGCGCCGCCGTCACCGGGATCCCCGCGGGCCGGCTGCCGTATCCGCGCGCCGGGGCGGTCCTGGCGGGCGGCCTGATGCTGTGGTCCCTCGCGCAGAACGCCCTGTGGGGGGTCAGCGGCCGGATCGGCGCCCAGCAGGCGGGCCTCTCGGAGGTCACCCTGGGGGTCGTCTTCGCCGCGGCGCTCGGGGCGGGCCTGCTCGGGGTCACCGCCGCCTCCGCGCTCGGCGCCCGCCTGGGCAGGGCCGTGCCGATCGGCGCGGGCACCGCCGTCATCGCCTGCTGCGTGGTGGTCTCGTCCTCGGCGCACAGCCTCGCCACCTTCGCGGCGGGCGAGATCCTCTGGAACGCGGCCTACCCGGTGGTCCTCTCCTACGCCATCGGCCTCGCGGCGGCGCTGGACCCGCGCGGCCGCTGGGCGGTGCTGACCGGGTCAGCGTCCTCACTGGGCGTGGCCTGCGGGCCGGTCACCGGCAGCCTGCTCGCCGAGGGCGCGGGCTTCCCGGGCATGGGCCTGGTACTGGGCGCGCTGCTGCTGGCCGTGGCGGGGCCGATGACCGCGGTCGCGCTGCACGCCGGTGGCCGCCCGCTGACGGCCGGCTCGGTACGCCGCCGTGGCGGGGCCCCGGCGGCGGTCCTGGCGGCCGGCGCGGGGGCGCCGTCCGGCGCGGTGCCGCGGGTCGGTGCGGCGGAGCTGGAGATCACGGAGATCCCCCTCCGCCGCCTCCCGCGCCGCGTCCTCCTGCTCTCCCCGGCCCCCCGACGCTCCCGCACCCGCGTCCAGCCGCTGCGCGGAGCCGTTCCCCGGGCTCTGCCCGGACCCGCGCCTCACACGCCGGCGGGGCTGGATGAAGCGGGTGCTGGAGTGCCGCGCAGCGGCATTTCCAGCCCCGCCGGCGTTTGAGGCGTGGGGTCTGGGGCGGAGCCCCAGCAGCGGCGCCAGACCCCCCGTTCAGCCCCGCTTGGGCAGCGGCACCCGCACCAGGTCCGCCGCCACCGTGAGCTCACCCTCGAACCCGGCCTCGCGGGCCTGCCGTTCGAACGCGGACGGGTCCGTGTACCGCTGCGAGAAGTGCGTCAGCACAAGGTGCCGCACGCCCCCGTCCCGCGCCGCCCGCGCCGCCTGCCCGGCGGTGAGGTGCCCGTGGTCGGCGGCCAGTTGCGCGTCCTCGTCGAGGAACGTCGACTCGATGACCAGCATGTCGCAGCCCTCGGCGAGCTCGGCCACGCCCTCGCACAGCCGGGTGTCCATGACGAACGCGAACCGCTGCCCGGGCTTCGGCTCGCTGACCTCCTCCAGCGTGACCCCGCCCAGCCGCCCCTCACGCTGGATCCGGCCCACGTCCGGCCCCTTGATCCCGTGCCGCGCGAGCAGCTCCGGCACCATACGGCGTCCGTCGGGCTCGGTGATCCGGTAGCCGAAGGACTCCACCGGGTGCGAGAGCCGCCGCGCCTCCAGGACGTACGAGGCCCCGCGCGCCAGCGTCAGCGTCCCGTCCCCGGCCACCGGCTCCTCGTCGATCAGGACGGTCTCCCGGTAGGCCGTGGCGTACCGCAGCCGGTCGAAGAACTTCTGCCCCGAGGCCGGGTAGTGCGCGGTCACGGCGTGCGGGACCCGGTCGAGGTTGATCCGCTGGATCACCCCGGCGAGGCCGAGGCTGTGGTCGCCGTGGAAGTGGGTGACGCAGATCCGGTTGATGTCGTGCGCGGCCACCCCGGCCCGCAGCATCTGGCGCTGGGTGCCCTCGCCCGGGTCGAAGAGGATGCCCTCGCCGTCCCAGCGCAGCAGGTAGCCGTTGTGGTTGCGGTGACGCGTGGGCACCTGACTGGCGGTGCCCAGCACCACGAACTCGCGTACGGACACGGTCTATCCGGGGGGCCACTGGAGGCCGCGGCCTCCGAGGACGTGCGCGTGTGCGTGGAAGACGGTCTGGCCGGCGCCGGAGCCCGTGTTGAACACGACCCGGTAGCCGTGGTCGTCGATCTTCTCCTCGGCGGCGATCCGCCCGGCCTCGCGCAGTATGTCGGCGGCGATGACCGGCTCGGCCGCGGCCAGTGCGGCGGCGTCGGGGTAGTGGACGCGCGGGATGACCAGCACGTGCGTGGGCGCCTGCGGGTTGATGTCCCGGAACGCGACGGTCGTCTCGGTCTCCCGGACCACGGTCGCCGGGATGTTCCCAGCGACGATCTTGCAGAACAGGCAGTCGGCCTGCGGTTCCCCGGCCATCGCTTCGCCTCCGTGTCGTTGATCGCTCCGGGCATCGTATCCCCGGAGCGATCGACGCCAACGGCTAGTAGTGCTTTGTCGGGTTCCGCTGACCAGGGGCGATGCGACGGGGCTGGCGCTTTGGCAGCGGCGGGCCGACGCCCTCAGCCGCAGGTCGCGGGCATAGCCCGGCGCCGCCGAGTGAGGGCGCCGGGGGCCGAAGCCCAGACCCGACAGAGCACTACTAGGCCCTGTCCGGGCGACAGAACCTAGGCCCAGCGCCCCGTGCGGGCGAGCAGGACCGCCGTCGCGGCGGTGCCGGCCGTGGAGGTCCGCAGGACGGAGCGGCCCAGGCGGTAGGGGCGGGCGCCCGCCCCGGCGAAGACGGCCAGCTCCTCCGGGGAGACCCCGCCCTCGGGGCCGACGACCAGCACGATGGACCCGGCCGCCGGGAGCTCGGCGGAGGCCAGCGCCTCGGAAGGGGCGTCGCGGTCCTCGTGGAGGACCATCGCCAGGTCGGCGCCGGCCAGCAGTGCCGCCACCTGCTTGGTGGACATGGCCTCGGACACCTCCGGGAAGCGGACCCGGCGGGACTGCTTGCCCGCCTCCCGGGCCGTGGCCCGCCACTTGGCCAGGGACTTGGCCCCGCGGTCGCCGCGCCACTGCGTGATGCAGCGCGAGGCCTGCCACGGCACGATCGCGTCCACGCCCGTCTCGGTCATGGTCTCCACGGCCAGCTCGCCGCGGTCCCCCTTGGGCAGGGCCTGCACCACCGTGATGCGGACCTCCGGTTCGGCTTCCAGCCCGGCCGAGGACACCGCCAGGACCAGGCGGTCCTTGCCTTCCGCGGCCTTCACGACCGCCTCCGCCCAGCCGCCCCGGCCGTCCGTGAGGACCACCGCCTCGCCCGGGTTCAGCCGCTTCACGGACACCGCGTGCCGGCCCTCAGGGCCGTCCAGGACGAACTCCGGTCCCGCCGGGACCTCTTCGACCACGAACACCGGGGCGGTCATGACGCACTCCTCATCTGCCTTGCCTTCAACGTGCACTGTGCCTCGGCCAGTTCGGCCGCCAGCACCTCCACCAGCTCCCCGGCCGGCAGCGTCCGCGCCAGCCGGTGCCCCTGGCCCGCCCACAGGGCCATGCCCTGCGGGTCCCCGGCCGCCGCGGCCGCCTTGCGCAGCCCCGAGGTCAGGTGGTGGACCTGCGGGTAGGCGGCGGGGGCGTACGGTCCGTGCTCGCGCATGAACCGGTTCACCAGACCCCTGGCCGGCCGCCCGGAGAAGGCCCGGGTCAGCTCGGTCCGGACGAACAGCGGGTCGGTCAGGGCCTTCTTGTGCAGCGGGTCCGCCCCCGACTCCGGACAGGCCAGGAAGGCCGTCCCGAGCTGGGCCGCCTCCGCGCCCGCCGCCAGCAGCGCGGCGATCTGCGAGCCCCGCATCAGGCCGCCCGCCGCGATGATCGGGAGCGCCACGGCCTCCCGTACCTGCGCCACCAGCGCGAGCAGGCCCACCGCCGCCGTGCCGTCGGCCTGCGGGTCGTCCCGGAAGGTGCCCTGGTGGCCGCCGGCCTCCACCCCCTGCACGCAGACGGCGTCGGCCCCGGCCTCCTGCGCGGCGCGGGCCTCCTCGACCGAGGTCACGGTGACGACGGTGTACGTACGGGCCTTGCGAAGGGAGGCGAGGACCGCCGGGGCGGGGCAGCCGAAGGTGAAGGAGACGACCGGAACCGGGTCCTCCCGCAGAATGGCGAGCTTCGCGTCATAGCCGTCGTCACAGGTGCCGATGATGTCCTCGTCGGCGAGCGAGATCTCGTACCAGCTCGCCTCGCCGGCCAGCTGCCCGCGGTACGCCTCGACGGCGGCCGGGTCCACGTAACCGGTCTGCGGCATGAAGAGGTTCACGCCGAACGGGCGCCGGGTGAGGGCGCGTACCTGCTTGATCTCCTGGTACATGCCGTCGGCGGTCTTGTAGCCACCGGCCAGGAAGCCCAGCCCGCCCGCCTCGCACACGGCCGCGACGAGCGGCGGACAGGAGGCTCCGCCCGCCATGGGTGCCTGCACGATCGGGTAGGGGGAGAGACCGTTCGGTGCGGTGGACATGGACTGCATCGTGCCATGTCCCGCTCAGGGGACCGAATCACGGCATTCGCCTGGCATAGTCCGCTTCCTGGCATGGCCGGGAAGCGGCCCCGCGGGAAGGCGGCGAGCCCGGCCGGGGGCGTCCCCGGGCCGGGCTCGTCGATGAGGTCGCGGGCGGTCAGCGGCCGTTGAAGGCGTCCTTCAGCCGGCTGAACAGACCCTGCTGCCCCGGGGCGAACTGGCCGGTCGGCCGCTCCTCGCCGCGCAGCTTCGCCAGCTGCCGCAGCAGGTCCTCCTGCTGCGGGTCCAGCTTGCTCGGAGTGGTGACCTCGACGTGCACGATCAGGTCGCCGCGCCCGCCACCGCGCAGGTGGGTGACACCGCGCCCGTGCAGCGGGATCGCCTGGCCGGACTGGGTGCCGGGCCGGATGTCGATCTCCTCCAGGCCGTCCAGCGTCTCCAGCGGGCACTTGGTGCCCAGCGCGGCCGCCGTCATCGGGATGGTGACCGTGCAGTGCAGGTCGTCCCCGCGCCGCTGGAAGGTCGGGTGCGGCAGCTCGTGGATCTCCACGTACAGGTCGCCGGCGGGGCCGCCGCCGGGGCCGACCTCGCCCTCGCCCGCGAGCTGGATGCGGGTGCCGTTCTCGACGCCGGCCGGGATCTTGACCGTGAGACTGCGGCGGGAGCGGACCCGGCCGTCGCCCGCGCACTCGGGGCACGGGGTCGGGACCACGGTGCCGAAGCCCTGGCACTGCGGGCAGGGGCGCGAGGTCATGACCTGGCCCAGGAAGGACCGGGTGACCTGCGAGACCTCACCGCGGCCGCGGCACATGTCGCACGTCTGCGCGGAGGTGCCGGGAGCGGCGCCCTCACCGGAGCAGGTGGTGCAGACGATGGCCGTGTCGACCTGGATGTCCTTGGTGGTCCCGAAGGCCGCCTCGTCCAGCTCCAGGTCCAGGCGGATCATGGCGTCCTGGCCTCGCCGGGTCCGCGAGCGCGGGCCGCGCTGCGAGGCCTGGCCGAAGAAGGCGTCCATGATGTCGGAGAAGTTGCCGAAGCCGCCCGCCCCGAATCCGCCCGCGCCACCGCCGCCGCCCGAGGAGGACAGCGGGTCGCCGCCGAGGTCGTAGACCTGCTTCTTCTGCGGGTCCGAGAGCACCTCGTAAGCCGCGTTGATCTCCTTGAAGCGCTCCTGCGTCTTCGGGTCCGGATTCACATCCGGGTGGAGTTCACGCGCGAGGCGCCGGAAGGCCTTCTTGATCTCGTCCTGCGATGCGTCGCGGCGCACGCCGAGAACGGCGTAGTAGTCCGTGGCCACTTACGACTCCGCCAGGATCTGTCCGACGTAACGTGCCACTGCGCGTACCGCTCCCATCGTTCCGGGGTAGTCCATGCGGGTCGGTCCGACCACGCCGAGTTTGGCGACAGTTTCGCCGCCCGAACCGTAACCGACCGAGACGACGGACGTGGAGTTCAGTCCCTCGTAGGCATTCTCATGCCCGATCCGTACGGCCATTCCCGACTCGTTGGCCTCGCCCAGCAGCTTGAGGAGCACGACCTGCTCCTCCAGCGCTTCGAGCACCGGCCTGATCGTCAGGGGAAAATCGTGTCCGAAGCGGGTGAGATTGGCGGTACCGCCGATCATCAACCGTTCCTCGGCTTCCTCGACCAGGGTTTCGAGGAGCGTCGCCAGCACGGTGGAGACCGTGCCGCGGTCCTCGGCCTCGAAGGATTCGGGGAGGTCCTGGACGAGCGGGGGCACATCGGTGAACCGGCGGCCGACGACCCTGCTGTTGAGCCGGGCCCGCAGATCCGCGAGCGAGGTCTCGCCGAAGGGGCTCGCGCAGTCGATGAGCCGCTGCTCGACGCGGCCCGTGTCGGTGATCAGTACGAGCATCAGCCGGGCCGGGGCCAGCGACAGCAGCTCGACGTGGCGCACGGTGGAGCGCGTCAGCGAGGGGTACTGGACGACCGCGACCTGACGGGTGAGCTGCGCGAGCAGCCGCACCGTCCGGCCGACCACGTCGTCGAGGTCGACGGCGCCGTCGAGGAAGTTCTGGATGGCCCGGCGCTCCGGCGACGACAGCGGCTTGACCCCCGCCAGCTTGTCGACGAAGAGCCGGTATCCCTTGTCCGTGGGGATCCGGCCGGCGCTGGTGTGGGGCTGGGCGATGTAGCCCTCGTCCTCCAGCACGGCCATGTCGTTGCGCACGGTGGCGGGCGAGACGCCGAGCCGGTGCCGCTCGGTGAGCGCCTTGGAGCCGACCGGCTCCTCCGTCCCGACGTAGTCCTGGACGATGGCGCGCAGCACTTCGAGTCTGCGTCCGCTGAGCATCGCGCACACCTCCAGCTGTGGTCCGTTGCCATGTTTGTCGGAACTCGGTCGTTGGCACTCCGGGCGTTCGAGTGCCAGAGATCCCCCGCTCAGTGTACGGCCGGGTAGTAAGACCCTGGCAAGGGAGGCCCGCCAGGGTAGCGTCGCGGCATGGACGTGCGTTGGGAAGAGGCGGGCTGGGAACGGCTGACCGGGCGGACCGGCCGGCAGCGGCTGCCGGTGTGGGACTGCACGGTGGGACTGGTGGTGGGGGACGAATCCGTCCTCCTCGTCGACCCCGGTTCGTGCCTGCGGGAGGGCGCGCGGGTGCGGGCCGAGGCGGAGCGGCTGACCGGTCGGCGAGTGACCCATATCGCATTCACGCACGGCCATTTCGATCACGTACTGGGCGGGGCCGCCTTCTCCGGGGCCGAGGTGTTCGGGGCGGTCGGACTGGACGCGCTGCTCGCCACGGGCCGCGACGAGCTGCGCGAGTCCGCCGTACGGCACGGACTGGCGGAGGCGGAGGCGGCGGAAGCCGTGGACCGGCTGGTGCTGCCGCAGCACCCGGTGTCGGGCGAGTGGACGCTGGAACTGGGCGGGGTGCAGGTACTGCTGGCGAACGTGGGCCCCGGGCACAGCCGGCACGACCTGGCCGTGTTCGTGCCCGGCGAGCGCGAGACGGTCTTCTGCGGGGACCTGGTCGAGGAGTCGGGCGAACCGCAGGCGGGCGACGACGCCGTGCCGGCGCAGTGGCCGGCGGCCCTGGACCGGCTGCTGTCGCTGGGCGGGGACGACGCGCTGTACGTGCCGGGTCACGGAGCGGTGGTCTCCGCCGGCTTCGTCCGTGCGCAACGCGCCACACTGGCCGCCCGTTTCGGCGTGTCGGAGGCATGACGGCCGCGGCTCTCCTACTGTCGGCCGGATGCGCGAGTACTCCCCCGACCTGACCCCGCAGTGGAAGCGCCCCAAGGCCGTGCCCGAGGTGCCGGCGGAACCCGATCTGGTGGTCGAGGTGGCCGGTACGGACTTCTGCGGCGCGGTGGTGGCCTGCGAGGCGGGCACGGTGACCCTGGAGGACCGCTTCGGCAAGCGGCGGGTGTTCCCGATGGAGCCGCGCGGGTTCCTGCTGGAGGGGGCGGTCGTCACCCTGGTCCGCCCGTCGCGCGCCCCGGCGGCTCCGGCGCGCACCGCGTCCGGGTCGATCGCCGTCCCGGGCGCGCGGGCGCGGGTGGCGCGGGCGGGCCGGATCTACGTCGAGGGCCGGCACGACGCCGAGCTGGTGGAGCGGGTCTGGGGTGACGACCTGCGGATCGAGGGCGTGGTGGTGGAGTACCTGGAGGGCATCGACGACCTCCCGGCCGTCGTGGCGGAGTTCGGCCCGGCCCCGGACGCCCGGCTGGGGATCCTGGTGGACCACCTGGTGCCGGGCTCGAAGGAGTCCCGTATCGCGGCGTCGGTGACCTCGCCGGACGTGCTGATCGTGGGCCACCCGTACGTGGACGTGTGGCAGGCGGTGAAGCCGTCCGCGCTGGGCATCCCCGCGTGGCCGGCCGTCCCCCGGGGCCAGGACTGGAAGACGGGCGTCTGCCGGTCCCTGGGCTGGCCGGAGAACACGGGGGCCGCCTGGCAGCACATCCTGTCGAGGGTGACCTCGTACCGCGATCTGGAGCCGACCCTGCTGGGCGCGGTGGAACACCTCATCGACCACGTCACGGCCTGACCCTCCGCGGGTCCGTCAACGCCCGGCGCTCACCCCGGGGGCGGGACGGGAGCCCGGCGGAGGGCGGATCGCAGCGCGAAGGCCATCACCAGTTCGAACACGCCGAGCAGGACGAGCCACAGTCCCAGCAGCCGTGTCAGGGCGACCGCGGAGTCCACCGGGAAGCAGAGCACGACGATTCCGGCGACGGCGCCGAGGGCGCCCAGGCCGAAGGTCAGGCCGCGGTGCACGAGCGTGCGGTCGGCGATCGCGACGTACGCCGTGAGCACTCCGGTCAGCAACCAGAACACCCCGACGATCAGGGACAGCGCGCCGATCGTCTGCATCGGATGCCGCAGTACGAGGACGCCCGCCAGGAACGCCAGCACGGCGATCAGGACGCCCGCCAGTCGGCTGCCACCCTCGTCCGTGCTGTGCGAGAAGGCCGTCACGAACCGGAAGCCACCCGCCACCAGGAGCTGCAGGCCGATGATCACGGCCAGGATGTGCAGCGTCTCGTCGGGCCAGACGAGCACCAGGATGCCCGGGATCAGGGTCGCGAGGGCGAAGCCGAGTGCCCAGTGCCACGAGCCTCCGAGCTGCTTGAGGACGTCTTCGGGGTCGCTCTGTGTGTGCAGCGGTGACGCGTTGGACGGTACGGTCATCACGCCTCCCGGGCCAGCCGGACGGCCCGTAGGGGCACCTCGAAGCCGCCGGACGCACCTTGCTTACCTTTATATCCATTTTAGGTCGCTGTGGTGCGGATCGCCGCCCCGGGCGGACGCGGGCTCGCGTCCGACCGCCCGGACAGGAGCTAGTCGACCAGGTCCCGGACCACGGCGTCGGCCAGCAGCCGTCCCCGCAGGGTGAGCACGGCGCGGCCCGCCTCGTACGGCCCCGGCTCCAGCAGTCCGTCCGCGAGGGCGCGTCGCGAGGCCGCCAGCCCGGCCGGCGCCAGCAGGGACAGCGGGACGCCGTCCACCAGCCGCAGTTCCAGCAGGATCCGCTCCACCCGCCGGTCCTCCTCGGACAGCAGCTCGCGCCCCGCCCCCGGCGACCGGCCCTCCGCCAGCGCCGCGGCATACGCGCCCGGGTGCTTGACGTTCCACCACCGCACCCCGCCCACGTGCGAGTGGGCGCCGGGTCCCGCGCCCCACCAGTCGGCGCCGCGCCAGTACAGCTCGTTGTGCAGGCACCGGCCGGCCTCCGAGGTGGCCCAGTTCGAGACCTCGTACCAGGAGTACCCGGCCTCGGCCATCACCGAGTCCGCGATCAGGTACCGGCCCGCGTGGACGTCGTCGTCCGTCATCGGGACCTCGCCCCGGCGGATCCGCCGCGCCAGCTGGGTGCCCTCCTCCACGATCAGCGCGTACGCCGAGACGTGGTCCGGCCCGGCTCCGAGCGCGGCGGAGAGGGACGCCCGCCAGTCGTCGTCGGACTCCCCGGGCGTCCCGTAGATCAGGTCGAGGTTGACGTGCTCGAAGCCCGCCGCCCGTGCCTCCGCGACGCACGCCTCGGGGCGCCCGGGCGTGTGCGTGCGGTCGAGGACCTTCAGGACGTGCTGCTTGGCGCTCTGCATGCCGAAGGAGATCCGGTTGAATCCGCCGGCCCTCAGCTCGGCGAGGTACTCCGGATTCACCGACTCCGGATTGGCCTCCGTGGTGATCTCCGCGTCCTCGGCCAGACCGAACTCGTCCCGGATCGCCGCGAGCATCCGTACGAGGTCCCCGGCGGGCAGCAGCGTCGGGGTGCCTCCGCCCACGAAGACGGTGCGGACGGCCCGGCGGTCGTCGCCCAGCACCTTGCGGGCGAGGCGGACCTCGTCGATCAGGGTGTCGGCGTAGTTCTCCCGGGAGGCGAGCACGCCGCCGGTACCCCGCAGCTCGGTGGCCGTGTAGGTGTTGAAGTCGCAGTACCCGCAGCGCGTGGCGCAGTACGGAACGTGCAGGTAGAAGCCGAGCGGCCGCTCGCCGGCGCCCGCCAGGGCGTGCGACGGCAGCGAGCCGTCTTCGGGCATGGGTTCACCGTCGGGCAGTGCGGAAGGCATGCACCCATTGTCCCGCACCTCGCCGCCCCGCCCGCCCGCGCAAAATCCAGCCTCGCCGGCGTTTGAGGCGCGGGGGTCCCCCCGGACGGAGTCTGGGGGAGGGTCCGGGGCGGAGCCCCAGGAAGCGGCCCGCAGGGAACGACAGCTCGACAGGGCCCGCCGCCCGGACCCGCCCGGGCGGGGCGGGGTTCGCGGGGCGGTCTGCCGCCCCGCCCCGCAGGGCCCGCGGCAGGCGTCAGGCCTCGCGGGCGCCCTCGTACATCTCGTCGATCAGGTGCTTGAACTCACGCTCGACGACCGGTCGCTTCAGCTTGAGGCTGGGCGTCAGGTCACCGTGCTCGACGTCGAGGTCGCGCGGCAGCAGCCGGAACTTCTTGACCGTCTGCCACTTCTGCAGGCCCTCGTTCAGGGTCTGGACGTACGTCTCGATCAGCCGGACGGTCTCCGGCGCGGCGAGCACCTGCGCGTACGTCTTGCCCTCCAGCCCGTTCTCGGCCGCCCACGTGAGGATGGACGGCTCGTCGAGCGCGATCAGGGCCGTGCAGAAGTTCCGGTCGGCGCCGTGTACGACGATGGTCGACACGTACGGGCAGATCGCCTTGAACTGGCCCTCGACCTCCGCCGGGGCGACGTACTTGCCGTTCGAGGTCTTGATCAGGTCCTTCTTGCGGTCGGTGATGCGCAGGTAGCCGTCGGGCGACAGCTCGCCGATGTCTCCCGTGTGCAGCCAGCCGTCGGACTCCAGGACCTCGGCGGTCTTCTCCGGCTGCTGGTGGTAGCCCTGCATGATGCCGGGACCGCGCAGCAGCACCTCGCCGTCGTCGGCGATGCGGACCTCGGTGCCGGGGAGCGGCTTGCCGACGGTGCCGGTGCGGTAGGCCTCGCCCGGGTTGACGAAGGAGGCCGCGCTGGACTCGGTGAGGCCGTAGCCCTCCAGGATGTGGATGCCGGCGCCGGAGAAGAAGTAGCCGATGTCGGGCGCCAGGGCGGAGGCGCCGGAGACGGCGGCGCGCAGCTTGCCGCCGAAGGCGTCGCGGAGCTTGGAGTAGACGAGCGCGTCGGCGATCTTGTGCTTGGTGGAGAGGCCGAAGGGGGCGGTCGCCTGGCCGGTGCGGCGGAAGTTGTCCTGGGTGACCTTGGCGTACTCCCGGGCGACGCCGACCGACCACTGGAAGATCTTGTACTTGGCTCCGCCGCCGGCCCGCGCCTTGGCGGCCACGCCGTTGTAGACCTTCTCGAAGATGCGCGGGACGGCCGCCATGTACGTCGGCTGCACGATCGGCAGGTTCTCGATGATCTTGTCGATCCGGCCGTCGACGGCGGTCACGTGCCCGACCTCGATCTGGCCGGAGGTCAGCACCTTGCCGAAGACGTGGGCCAGCGGCAGCCACAGGTACTGGACGTCGTCCGAGTGGATCATGCCGGTGGCCACGGTGGCCTTGGCCATGTACGACCAGTTGTCGTGCGGCAGCCGGACGCCCTTGGGGCGGCCGGTGGTGCCGGAGGTGTAGATGAGAGTGGCCAGCTGGTCGGCGGTGATGGCGCCGATCCGCTCCTTGACGGCCTCGGGGTGCTTGGCGAGGTACTCCGCGCCGCGCTTCTCCAGATCGGCGAGGGAGAGCACCCAGCCCTCGGGGTCGCCGTCCTCGGCGATCGCGTCGGCGGCCTCCAGGACCACCACGTGGGCGAGGTTCGGCAGGTCGGCGCGGCGCTCGCGGGCCTTCGCCAGCTGCTTGCCGTCCTCGGCGATGAGCACCCGGCTCTCGGAGTCCGAGAGGATGAACGCCGACTCGTCCGCGTTGGTGCTGGGGTAGACGGTGGTGACCGCGCCGCCCGCGCACATCACACCGAGGTCGGACAGGATCCACTCGACGCGGGTGTTGGAGGCGAGCGCGACCCGCTGCTCCGGCTGGAGGCCGAGATCGATCAGCCCGGCGGCGATGGAGAAGACCCGCTCGGCCGCCTGGCCCCAGCTGAGCGACTTCCAGTCGTCGGGGCCGCCGGTGCCGTCGGCCGCCGGCACCGGGTACCGATAGGCCTCGGCATCCGGCGTGGCCGAGACACGCTCAAGGAAGAGGGCCGCCACAGTGGGCGGGCGGTTCTCGATCAAGGTCTGTGTATCGCTCACGGACGTCCTCCGGACCACGCGGCAGGGCCTGTCATTGGGGGCGGTGACTCTAGGCTTGTAACTGGCGAGTAACCATCGAGCAGTGATCAGACTAGGGGCCCTCCGCCTGGTGCGTAAGAGCCCCCGAGCGGCCGATTCATAACGAAACAGGCCCCCGCGCTTCCGCGCGGGGGCCTGTTTCGTACGCAACGCCCGGTGCCGGGCTACTTCTTCTTGCCGCCGGACTCGTCGCTGGACAGCACCGCGATGAAGGCCTCCTGGGGGACCTCCACGGAGCCGACCATCTTCATCCGCTTCTTGCCTTCCTTCTGCTTCTCCAGCAGCTTCCGCTTACGGGAGATGTCACCGCCGTAGCACTTGGCGAGGACGTCCTTGCGGATGGCTCGAATGGTCTCGCGGGCGATGACGCGGGAGCCGATCGCGGCCTGGATCGGCACCTCGAAGGCCTGCCGCGGGATGAGCTCGCGCAGCTTGGCGACCAGGCGCACGCCGTAGGCGTAGGCGGCGTCCTTGTGCGTGACGGCGGAGAAGGCGTCGACCTTGTCGCCGTGCAGCAGGATGTCGACCTTGACCAGGCTGGAGGACTGCTCGCCGGTGGGCTCGTAGTCGAGGGAGGCGTAGCCGCGCGTCTTGGACTTCAGCTGGTCGAAGAAGTCGAAGACGATCTCCGCGAGGGGGAGGGTGTAGCGGATCTCGACCCGGTCCTCGGAGAGGTAGTCCATGCCGAGGAGGGTGCCGCGGCGCTGCTGGCAGAGCTCCATGATCGCGCCGATGAACTCGGTGGGCGCGAGCACGGTGGCCCGTACGACCGGCTCGAACACGTCCGAGATCTTGCCCTCGGGGAACTCGCTCGGGTTGGTGACGGTGACTTCCTTGCCGTCCTCCATGACCACCCGGTAGACCACGTTGGGCGCGGTGGCGATGAGGTCGAGGCCGAACTCTCGCTCCAGGCGCTCGCGGACCACGTCCAGGTGGAGCAGGCCGAGGAAGCCGACGCGGAAGCCGAAGCCGAGCGCCGCCGAGGTCTCCGGCTCGTAGACGAGCGCGGCGTCGTTGAGCTGCAGCTTGTCCAGGGCCTCGCGCAGGTCCGGGTAGTCCGAGCCGTCGAGCGGGTACAGGCCCGAGAAGACCATCGGCTTCGGGTCCTTGTAGCCGCCGAGGGCCTCGGTCGCGCCGTTGTGCAGGCTGGTGATGGTGTCACCGACCTTGGACTGACGGACGTCCTTCACGCCGGTGATGATGTAGCCCACCTCGCCGACGCCGATGCCGTCGGCCGGGGTCATCTCCGGGGAGGAGACACCGATCTCCAGCAGCTCGTGGGTGGCGCCGGTGGACATCATCCGGATGCGCTCGCGCTTGTTCAGCTGTCCGTCGACCACACGCACGTACGTCACGACGCCGCGGTACGAGTCGTAGACCGAGTCGAAGATCATCGCGCGGGCCGGGGCGTCCTTGGGGCCGACCGGGGCCGGGACCGTGGCGACGATCTTGTCGAGCAGCGCGTCCACACCGAGACCGGTCTTCGCCGAGACGCGCAGCACGTCCTCGGGCTGGCAGCCGACCAGGTTCGCGAGCTCCTCGGCGAACTTCTCCGGCTGGGCGGCCGGCAGGTCGATCTTGTTCAGGACCGGGACGATCGCGAGGTCCTTCTCCATCGCCAGGTACAGGTTGGCGAGGGTCTGCGCCTCGATGCCCTGCGCGGCGTCCACCAGGAGGACCGTGCCCTCGCACGCGGCGAGGGAGCGGGAGACCTCGTAGGTGAAGTCGACGTGCCCGGGGGTGTCGATCATGTTGAGGATGTGGGTGCTGCCCTGGCCCTCGCCGGTGGTGGGCGCCCAGGGCAGCCGGACCGCCTGGGACTTGATCGTGATGCCGCGCTCACGCTCGATGTCCATGCGGTCGAGGTACTGGGCGCGCATCTGCCGCTGGTCGACCACACCGGTGAGCTGGAGCATCCGGTCGGCAAGGGTCGACTTGCCGTGGTCGATGTGCGCGATGATGCAGAAGTTGCGGATCAGCGCCGGGTCGGTACGGCTCGGCTCGGGCACGTGGCTGGGGATCGCGGGCACGCAGTGTCCTGATTCTCGGTCGCAGTCGGAAGCGTTTGCGGAGCGTCGGTCGGAGCGAAAGTCCGGCTCCCGTCGCTCTCGGCGGCGCGATGTCGGATCTATACGCAGACTCCCATGGTCCCATGGACGGGGCAGTGCGCTCGGTTTGGGCCGCCCGGAGCGTGCCTGGTAGCCTGGGCAGCTGTGTCTCGTATGCCCTCTCAGCTGTCGAGGCACAATCCGAAGATCAAATCTCTGAACCTGAAAAGGCTCTTTCGTGGCGAACATCAAGTCCCAGATCAAGCGGAACAAGACGAACGAGAAGGCGCGCCTGCGCAACAAGGCCGTCAAGTCTTCGCTCAAGACCGCGATCCGCAAGGCCCGCGAGGCCGTCGTCGCCGGTGACGTCGAGAAGGCCACCGTGGCTTCTCGCGCCGCCGCGCGTGCGCTCGACAAGGCTGTCTCGAAGGGTGTCATCCACAAGAACGCCGCCGCCAACAAGAAGTCGGCGCTGGCCACCAAGGTTGCCTCCCTGCAGGGCTGAGCTCTGATGTGATCGCCGGAACGGACCCAGCGGGCCCTCTCTCCCGCTCCTGACCGGCACCCCGCGCCGCACACGAAGCGTTCGCCACGCGGGTGCGGCGCAACAAAAGCAGTGACCGAAGGCCCCGGCCCACCACCCTTCCCCAGGGTGACGGCCGGGGCCTTCGTGTTGCCCGGACGGGTCCGGGCAGGGTCTGGCGCTGTGACCGGCACGGTTCACCGGGTCGCGACGCCCGGCAACCTGTCCGGCCACAGCGCTAGCGGCGCTGGGGGCGGGCCGCGCGGGCCACCGCGACGACCGCCTTCTCCAGGGCGTACTCGGGGTCGTCGCCGCCGCCCTTGACCCCCGCGTCGGCGGCGGCCACGGCGCGCAGGGCGTCCGCGACTCCGTCCGCCGACCAGCCGCGCATCTGCTGGCGGACCCGGTCGATCTTCCAGGGCGGCATCCCCAGGTCCCGGGCGAGGTCGCCCGGGCGGGCTCCGCGCGGGGCGGAGGCCAGCTTGCCGATCGCGCGCACGGCCTGGGCCAGGGCGCTGGTGATCAGGACCGGCGCCACCCCCGTGGACAGGGACCACCGCAGGGCTTCGAGGGCCTCCGCCGCCCGCCCCTCGACCGCCCGGTCGGCGACCGTGAAGCTGGAGGCCTCGGCGCGGCCCGTGTAGTAGCGGCCGACCACGGCCTCGTCGATGGTTCCCTCGACGTCCGCGCACAGCTGCGCCGCCGCGCTGGCCAGCTCCCGCAGGTCGCTGCCGATCGCGTCGACCAGGGTCTGGCACGCCTCCGGGGTCGCGGAGCGGCCCAGCGTGCGGAACTCTCCGCGGACGAACGAGAGCCGGTCCGCCGCCTTCGTCATCTTCGGGCAGGCGATCTCCCGCGCACCCGCCTTGCGCGCCGCGTCCAGCAGGCCCTTGCCCTTGGCCCCGCCCGCGTGGAGGAGGACGAGGATGATCTCCTCGTAGGGCGCGTCGAGGTACGCCTTCACCTCCTTGACCGAGTCCGCGGACAGGTCCTGGGCGCCCCGCACGACCAGGACCTTGCGCTCGGAGAAGAGCGAGGGGCTCGTCAACTCGGCCAGCGTGCCGGGCTGGAGCTGCTCGGAGGCGAGGTCGCGGACGTCCGTGTCGGCGTCGGCGGCGCGGGCGGCCGCCACCACCTCCCGTACGGCACGGTCGAGCAGCAGGTCCTCCTGCCCCACCGCGAGGGTGAGCGGGGCGAGCGGATCGTCGGTGGAGTTCTTCCTGGTGGCCATCGGCTCCAGCATCCCACGCCGCACCGACAGCCCTCCTCGCCGCGTGCCCGAGAATGGTCGCGTGAACGTGCGACATGTACTCGTCCTGCCCGACCGCGACGCCGCCGAGGAGGTGGCACAGGAAGCCGTCGACCGCTTCGGCCTCCCCGAGGAACCGCAGTTGGTCCGAGACGCCCTGGCCGGTGAGGACGACGCCGAGGACGCCCAGTGGCTGGTGGTCGTCGAGGACCCGCGCGAACGGCTCGACTCCACCTCGCTGGACGCCCTCGCCGCCGAGTACGAGGGCTGGCTGGAAGCCCCCTAGTACCTGAGGGACCAGAGGGACTCCTGAGGGACTCCTGAGGGACTCCTGAGGGCTCAGGCCTTGTGGACGATCTGCACGTCCAGGGCCACTTCCACGCTCGATCCGATCGCCGCGATCCCGTGCGCCAGCATCGACTGCCAGTTCAGGGTGAAGTCCTCGCGGTGCAGTTCGGCCGTGGCCCGGCAGGCGGCCCGCGGCTCGCCCTCCAGGCCCGTACCCAGGCCCAGGTACTGGGTGTCCAGGGTGACGGAGCGGCTCACCCCGTGGAGGGTGAGGGCACCGGCGACGGCCCAGCGGCTGCCGCTGCGGTGGATGAACCGTTCGCTGTAGAACTCCACCGTCGGGTGGCGGACCGCGTCCAGGAAGTCGCCGGACCTCAGGTGGTCGTCGCGCATCCGCACCCCGGTGTCGATGCTCGCCGCGTCGATGATCACGTGCATGGAGGAGTCCTCCATGCGCTCGGCTATCCGGACCGCGCCGGCGAACGTGTTGAACCGGCCGCCGATCCGGGCGAAGCCGATGTGCCGGGCCGTGAAGGCGATGGACGAGTGGGTCGGGTCGAGCTCCCAGTGGCCGGGCTGCGGCAGCAGCGGAGGCTCCACCGCGTCGAGGACGATCTCCCCGGTACCGGGCTGTGCCGGGTCCCCCACGAGCGTCGCCCCGTGGAACGGCGCGTACCCCTCGGCGGTGACGGAGAGCCGGTACTCGCCCTCCGGTACGGCCGCCGTGAACCCGCCGTACGGGTCGGTCTCGCCGCTGACGATCCGTCGGCCGATCGGGTCGGTCACCTCGAACGCGGCCTGCCGGATCGGCTGGTGGACCGTGTCGAGGACCCGGCAGCTGAGCAGACGTGCCGTCGGCGGCAGCGTCAGTGTCGCGGATGTATGCGGACTGGAACTTCCGGCCGTCTCCATCCCCCGTCGGCGACCGAACATGGCTGATGCACCCCCGTGCTGTGTGGATTTGGACCGCTCTGGCGAAGACGCATTCGATCATGCTGTCGGGTTGTGGGCAAACAGAATGACCGCGCCCGGTATGGGCGTGTCGTCTGCGCCCCCGGCCGGCCGGAAACGCGCGCATCCGCGAGCCGCTGCCGGAGACGGCGATCGAGCCGTCGGTGTCGGTGCGCAGCACGGTCGCCCCCATCGCCCGCAGCCGGGCGAGCGTACCGGGTGCGGGGTGCCCGTAGCGGTTGCCCGCGCCGACCGGGACGAGGGCGAGCCGGGGCCGGACCCGGGCGTACAGCACGGGATCCTGGTGCGCCGAGCCGTGGTGCGCGACCTTGAGCACGTCCACCGGGCCCAGTTCCGGATGGTCCCTCAAGAGGGCCTGCTGCGCGGCCGGTTCGAGATCGCCGAGCAGCAGCAGGGTCAGCCCCGCACCGCGCACCAGCAGGGCGACGCTCGCGTCGTTGGGCCCCTCGGGCGGCGCCCCGGCCGCCGGCGGCCAGAGCACCTGCCACTCCAGGGGTCCGGCCCGCCGCCGCTCCCCCGCCACCGCCCGTACGACGGGTACGCCGGCGCCCGCCGCGGTCCGGTGGACGAACCGCGCCTGCCCCGGCGGCTCTTCCAGCGCGGTGGTCTGAATCACACCCACCGACCGGCCCCGCAGCACCCCGGACAGGCCCGCCACGTGGTCGGAGTGAAAGTGCGTCAGCAGGAGCATCGGCACCCTGGTCACGCCCAGGGAACGCAGACAGGCGTCCACCGGGCCGGGCTCCGGTCCGGCATCCACGACCACGGCCTCGCCCGGCCCGACGGCGAGCACCGCGGCGTCCCCCTGGCCCACGGCGCACTGCACGTAGCTCCAGTCGGGCGGCGGCCAGCCGGTGAGGGTACGGGTGAGCTGCGGCGGCCGCAGTACGGCCAGGATCAGCAGCACCGCCAGGGCGGAGCAGACCCCGCGCCGCCGGCCGAACCGGGCGCCGAGGCCTATGACGGCCAGGGTGGCGGCGGCCAGCAGCAGCCCTCCGGCGAGCCCGCCCGGCCAGGCCAGCTCCGCTCCCGGCAGCCGCGCCCCGGCCCGGGCCACGACGGCGATCCACCCGGCGGGCACCCCCGCGCACCAGGCGAGCACCTTCGCGGCGGACATCCACAGCGGGGCCACCGCGAGAGCCGCGAAGCCGAGCACCGTCGCCGGTCCGGCCGCCAGCTCGGCCAACAGGTTGCACGGCACCGCGACCAGGCTGACCCGGGCGGCGAGCACGGCGACCACGGGCGCGCACACCGCCTGGGCGGCCGCGGCGGCCCCCAGCGCCTCGGCGAGCCGGGGCCGCATCCCGCGCCGGGTCAGGGCATCGCTCCACCGGGGCGCGAGCGTGAGCAGGGCGCCCGTGGCCAGGACGGAGAGCAGGAAGCCGTAACTGCGGGCCAGCCACGGGTCGTAGAGGACGAGCAGCAGCACGGCGGCGCCCAGGGCCGGGATCAGGGATCTGCGACGCCCGGTGGCGATGGCCAGCAGGGTCACCGACCCGCAGGCGGCGGCCCGCAGCACGCTCGGCTCCGGCCGGCACACCACCACGAACGCCAGCGTCAGGGCCGCGCCGCACAGGGCGGTCGTCCGGAGGGAGAGCCCGAGCCGAGGCGCCAGCCCGCGCCGCTCGGCCTGCTGCGCGCGGGCCGGGGGCCCGATGAGCAGGAACAGCACCACGGTCAGGTTGGACCCGGACACGGCCAGCAGGTGCAGCAGGTCGGTGGCCCGGAACGCCTCCTGCAGATCGGAGGGCACCCGGGACGTGTCTCCGACGACCAGCCCGGGCAGCAGGGCCCTGGCATCCGGCGCGAGCCCCTCGGTGGCCTCGCGCAGCCCGGCCCGCAGCCGCCCGGCGAGCCGCTGTGCGGTGTCCGGGCCGCCGGTCACCCCGGGCGGGGTGTCACCGGCGGGCCGCAGCAGCGCCACGGCCCGCTCCCCGCCGCGCGCCGGGGCCAGCCGGGCGACCACCGACACCCGGGTGGAAGGCTGCAGCCGGGCCCAGTCCGGATGCCCGGCCAGCACCCGCACCGGGGTCTCGACCCGGGTCCGCGCCCCGTCCGGCCCCGTCACCCCGGTCACCAGCGCGTCCAGCACCACCACCGGCGGTCCGCTCCCGCTCCGGGCGACCCGTGGATCGGAGCCGACGGTGATCTCCGCGAGGACGCGGGCATGGTCCCGGGCCAGATCCGCCACCGGCCCGGCCCGCGCCTCGGCCCGCTGGAGCCCCGCCACCCCGGCTCCGGCACAGGCGCACAGCAGGGCCGCCGCCAACGCCGGAGCGGCCCCCCACAGCCGCCCGGGACGCCGGCACCCGGCCAGTATCAACAGCCCCGCCGCGGCCACTCCCACGGCCACCCCGGAGGCGGTGGGTCGGGCGGGCGCGTCCAGCGCGAGGGCGGCCGCCGCCCAGGCGGCCAGGGCGGGCGCCACCAGCCGCAGGTCCGCCGCTCCCGGGGCGTCGGGGCGGTTCACGGCCGCACCAGCGCGCGCAGGTCGGCGAAGCGCCGTTCGCCGATGCCGTTGACCTGCCGGAGATCCTCCACGGAACGGAAGCCGCCTCTGGCGGTGCGGAAGTCCACGATGTGCTGCGCCAGCACCGGCCCGACCCCCGGCAGGCCGTCCAACTGCTCGACGGTGGCCGAGCCGAGGCTGAGCGGGCCCTGGCCGGGCCCGCCCCCGACCGGCGGAGGCTGCGCCGGGGCGCCCACCAGGACCTGCTCGCCGTCCACCAGCACCCGGGCCCGGTTGAGTCCCGTGGTGTCCGTACCGGGCCGCACTCCCCCGGCCGCGGCCAGCGCGTCCTCGACCCGCGAACCGGCGGGCAGCCGCCGCACGCCCGGGTCCCGCACCTTGCCGCCGATGTCGACGACGATCCGCGCGGCGCCGCCACCGGAGCCCGCTGTCGGGCCCGGTGCCGCGGCCGCGGCCGGTACCGCCCCCGGGGAGACCACGGCGGGAGCGGTCACCGCCCGCGGCCGGGCCGACCAGTACTGCTGCCCGGCGAAGCCGACCGCGACGACCAGCACCATCCCGACGGCGGCCACCGTGCGCGGCTCCACCCCGCAGCGGGCCTGGAACCACACCGGCAGCCGCTCCCGCACGGCCAGCCTCCGCGCCAGACCGGGAGCCAGCCCGGCAGCCTCCTCAGGCGGGGCCCCGGACGGCGCCCCGGGATCCACCTCAGCCGCCGCCGACGGCGACGGCGACCGCGACGGCGACGGCGACGGCGACGGCGACGGCGACGGCGACGGCGACTGTAAAGCCAGTGGCGATGGCGATGGCGATGGCGAAACCCCCGGCGGCGCCAAGGCCGCCTGCGGTGGCGATAGCGGTGGCGATGGCGAAGCCGGCGGCGGACTGCTGCCGCCCAGCAGGGCTTCGGCCCGCCGCCGCACGGCATCCGGCTCCGCGTGCGGAGCCCGGTGGCCACGGCGGGCACCATGGCCGCGCCGGTGCCGCAGACGGCTGTCGGAGAAACGGGACCGGCCCGGGCCGCTGGTGGCGCCCGACGGCCGGGAGGACGGATGCGACGTACGTGCTCGAAGAGTCATGCCACGACCGTAGGGGCGGATCCCGAAGCCCGTTCGGAGGGTTCAATTCCGGTGGACAGCGGCCCCGTTGTGGATATCCGGGCCACTCGTTCCGGTGATCAGCGCGGCGAGACGACCGCCGCCAGCAGCCCCGGCCCGGTGTGCGCGCCGATCACCGCGCCCACCTCGCTGACATGCAGCTCGACCAGGCCCGGGATGCGTTCCCGCAGCCGCTGGGCGAGCTTCTCGGCCCGCTCCGGGGCCGCCAGGTGGTGCACCGCGACGTCGACGCTGCCCGATCCGGCGCGCTCGACGGCCAGCTCCTCCAGCCGGGCGATGGCCTTGGAGGCCGTACGCACCTTCTCCAGCATCTCGATCCGCCCGCCGTCCAGGGTCAGCAGCGGCTTCACCGCGAGGGCGGAGCCGAGGAGGGCCTGGGCGGCTCCGATCCGGCCGCCGCGGCGCAGGTAGTCGAGGGTGTCGACGTAGAAGTACGCGGACATGTTCGCCGCGCGCTTCTCGGCGGCGGCCACGGAATCGTCGACGGAACCGCCCGCCTCCGCCACCTCGGCGGCGGCCAGCGCACAGAAGCCGAGGGCCATCGCGACCATGCCGGTGTCCACGACCCGCACGGGCACGGGCGCGGTCCTCGCGGCCACCACGGCGGCGTCGTAGGTACCCGAGAACTCGGCGGACAGGTGCAGGCTGACGATGCCGCTCGCGCCGGCGTCCGCGGCCGCCTGATAGGCCCGTACGAACTCCTCCGGGCTGGGGCGCGAGGTGGTGACCGAGCGGCGCTTCTGCAGGGCCAGCGCAAGGCTGCGCGCCGAGATCTCGGTGCCCTCCTCCAGTGCTTCGCCGCCGAGTACCACGGTGAGCGGTACGGAGGTGATTCCGTGCCGCGCCATGGCCGGTTGGGGCAGGTAGGCCGTGGAATCGGTGACGATGGCGACATGGCGGGACATGAGCCGGAGGTTACCGCCAGTGGGGGTGGGACGGCAGCCTGGGCCCCTCGGCGGGGCCGCTGACCGTGTCCGGGCAGCGGGCGGAGCATACGGCACCCCGGTCACGGCACCGGGCCCCGCACGCCCCGGATCAGGTGGTGCTCTCCGGCCGGCGCGCCTTCTGCCAGGGGTACTGGGGCGCCGGAGCGGCCTGGTTCAGAGCCGCCGGCCCCGGCCCCGACCCCGGCCCCTGACCATGCGGCGCCTGCGCCTGCGCAGCGTCCCATGCCGCGGCCGCCGCCGTCAGGTCGTCCACCGACTCCCGCGACCAGTCCCGCAGCGCCACGGACTCGTTCTCGATCTGCGCCGACAGCGTGGACAGGTCGTCGGCCGCGAACCGGTGGGCACGGTCCCGCGCGGCCCACCGCAGCGAGTCCGCCGCCTTCGTGATCTTGGCGGTGCGCTCGCGCAGGTCGGGCAGGCTCTCGGCGATCCGCCGCCGGTCCGGCTCCTGCTCCAGCCGCTTCAGCTCGGCGTCCAGCTCCTGCCCGTGCTCGCTCAGCCGCTGGAACAGCCCGATGGACTCCTTCAGCGAGGCATCCGTCCGGACTCCGTCGGACAGCGCCTGCTGCGTCGCCCGCATCGACGTCCGCAGGTCCAGCCGCAGCTGCGCCAGCGCCCCCGCGACCCCCACCTGGCCCAGGCTCTTGGCCCGCAGCGTGGTGTCCTCCACCGTCCGGCGGGCCTGTGTGATCGTACGGTCCACGCCGCGCTTGGCTGCTCCCACCACCTTGACGGTCGCGTACAAGCCCAGCCCCAGGAAGGCGAAAAGCACCATCAGCGCGAAGATGATCAACGCGGCCTCCATGAGTGTCCCTTCCCCAAGTCCCCGCAGCTCTTGTCCGTCCCCTCCACCGTAAACGCCACAGGCAGGTTGAGGGTTCCAATCGAACCCCCAACCTGCCCGTACGGGATGTCCCCCATGGGGAGCGGGTGACGTCAGATGACGATGTTCACCAGCTTCGGCGCGCGCACGATCACCTTGCGGATCTCCGCACCGCCCAGCGCCGCGACGACACCCTCATCGGTGACGGCCAGCTGCTCCAGCTCCGCGTCCGAGATCGTCGGCGGCACCTCCAGACGCGCCTTGACCTTGCCCTTGACCTGCACAACGCACGTCACGCTCTCGTCCACGACGTACGCCGGGTCCGCGACCGGGAAGTCCTGGTGGACCACCGAGTCGCTGTGGCCCAGACGGTTCCACAGCTCCTCCGCGATGTGCGGGGCCAGCGGGGCGACCAGCCGTACCAGCGCCTCGGCGACCGGGCGCTCCAGCGGCCGGCCGGCCTTCGTCAGGGCGTTGTTCAGCTCGGTGATCTTCGCGATGGCCGTGTTGAAACGCAGCCCCGCCATGTCCGAACCGGCCCCGTCGATGGCCTTGTGCAGGGCGCGCAGCGTGTCCTCGCCCGGCTCCCCGTCCACCACGGTGACCCGGCCGGTCTCCTCGTCCACGATGTTGCGCCACAGGCGCTGCAGCAGCCGGTACTGGCCGACCACGGCCCGGGTGTCCCACGGGCGCGAGACGTCCAGCGGACCCATCGCCATCTCGTACAGGCGCAGGGTGTCCGCGCCGTACTCCTCGCAGATCTCGTCGGGCGTGACGGCGTTCTTCAGGGACTTGCCCATCTTGCCCAGCTCGCGCTTGACCGGCTCGCCCTCGAAGAAGAACTTGCCGTCCCGCTCCTCGACCTCCGTCGCGGAGACCGGGAAGCCGCGCTCGTCACGGTAGACGTACGCCTGGATCATGCCCTGGTTGTACAGCTTGTGGAACGGCTCGACCGAGGAGACGTGTCCCAGGTCGAACAGCACCTTCGACCAGAAGCGGGCGTACAGCAGGTGCAGCACCGCGTGCTCGGCGCCGCCCACGTACAGGTCGACGCCGCCGTGCGGCTGCCCCTCGCGCGGGCCCATCCAGTACTGCTCGATCGCCGGGTCGACCAGCGCCTCGGAGTTGTTCGGGTCCAGGTAGCGCAGCTCGTACCAGCAGGAACCGGCCCAGTTCGGCATGGTGTTGGTCTCGCGCCGGTAGCGCTTGACGCCCTCGCCGCGACCCAGGTCCAGTTCGACCTCGACCCAGTCCGCCTTGCGGGACAGCGGGGTCTCCGGCTTCGAGGTCGCGTCGTCGGGCTCGAAGGTGCGCGGCGAGTAGTCCTCGACCTCCGGCAGCTCCAGCGGCAGCATCGACTCGGGCAGCGGGTGCGCGACGCCGTCCTCGTCGTAGACGATCGGGAAGGGCTCGCCCCAGTAGCGCTGACGGCTGAACAGCCAGTCGCGCAGCCGGAAGTTGACCGTGCCCTCGCCGATGCCGCGTTCGGCCAGCCAGTCGGTGATCGCGGCCTTGGCCTCGACGACGCCCAGGCCGTCCAGCGCGATGCCCTCGCCCGTGGAGTTGACCAGCTCGGCGTCGTACGAGACGAAGGCGTCGTCCCACTCCGCCGGGTCGGTGCCCCGCCCGTCGCCGGGCTGCACGACGCAGCGCATCGGCAGCTCGAAGGCGCGCGCGAACTCGAAGTCGCGGCTGTCGTGCGCCGGAACGGCCATGATCGCGCCGGTGCCGTAGCCCATCAGCACGTAGTCGGCGATGAAGACCGGGACCTTCGCGCCGCTGACCGGGTTGATCGCGTACTCACCGGTGAAGACACCGGTCTTGTCCTTGGCCTCGGCCTGGCGCTCGACGTCGGACTTCGAGGCGGCCTGCTTGCGGTAGGCGGTGACGGCGTCCAGCGGCGTGGCGTGCCCGCCGGTCCACACGTCGTGGGTGCCCTCGGGCCAGGCGGCCGGGATGAACTCGTCCACGAGCGGGTGCTCGGGCGCCAGCACCATGTAGGTGGCGCCGAACAGGGTGTCCGGGCGGGTGGTGAAGACGGTGATCGCCTGGTCGCCCAGCGGGAAGTCGACGCGCGCGCCCTCGCTGCGGCCGATCCAGTTCCGCTGCTGCAGCTTGATGGCCTCGGGCCAGTCCAGCGCGTCCAGGTCGTCCAGCAGCCGGTCCGCGTACGCGGTGATGCGCATGTTCCACTGGCTCAGCTTGGCCTTGAAGACCGGGAAGTTGCCGCGCTCGGACCGGCCGTCCGCGGTGACCTCCTCGTTGGCCAGTACGGTGCCCAGCCCGGGGCACCAGTTGACGGGCGCGTCCGAGGAGTACGCCAGCCGGTACTCGTTCAGTACGTCGGCCCGCTCGCCCGCGGTCAGCTGCGCCCACGCGCGGCCGCCGGGGACCTCACGGGTGCCGGCCTCGAACTCGGCGACCAGCTCGTCGATCGGCCGGGCCTTGCGCGCGTCCGCGTCGTACCAGGAGTTGTAGATCTGCAGGAAGATCCACTGGGTCCACTTGTAGTAGTCCGGGTCGATCGTCGCGAAGGACCGGCGCTTGTCGTGGCCCAGGCCCAGCCGGCGCAGCTGGACCTTCATGTTCTCGATGTTCGCCTCGGTGGACACGCGCGGGTGCGTGCCGGTCTGCACGGCGTACTGCTCGGCCGGCAGGCCGAAGGCGTCGAAGCCCAGGGTGTGCAGGACGTTGTGGCCGGTCATCCGCTGGTGGCGGGCGTAGACGTCGGTGGCGATGTACCCGAGCGGGTGGCCGACGTGCAGCCCCGCGCCGGACGGGTACGGGAACATGTCCATGATGAACTTCTTGGGCCGTGCGACCACCGCGGGGTCCCCGGCCAGGTCACCGGACGGGTTCGGGGCCTCGTACGTGCCCTGCGCGTCCCATACGTCCTGCCAGCGTGCCTCGATGTCGGCGGCCATGGCAGCCGTGTAACGGTGCCCCTCGGCCGCCTCGGGGGCCGGGGTGTTCGTCTCGCTCATGATTTCTGAAGCTCCATCGATCGTCTCTGCCGTCTCTGCCTGCCCAAACGAAAAAACCCCTCGCACAGGAGGGGACGCCGCGCCGAGGCCGACCGTCTCGAAGGGTCGGTACTGATCAGCGCGGCTCGGTAAGCAGAAGGCGTACGGCACGCATGGCGTCAGGGTACCGCAGCGGCCCCTGCCGACGCTCAGCCGTTCCGACCGGTGGGCACAACGAGAGGTGTGCACAACGATGGGGTGGGCACAACGAGAAGCGGGCCACCCGATCCGGGTGGCCCGCTTCTTCACTGTGGAGCTAAGGAGAATTGAACTCCTGACCTCCTGCATGCCATGCAGGCGCTCTACCAACTGAGCTATAGCCCCTTGTCTTGCCTGCCGCCCGGGCTTCCGTTTCCGGTTCCCCTTGGCGACGTCCCAAACATTACACGGTCATGGCCCTGGTCCAAAAATCGGTTTCCGTCGACCGCAGGCCATGCCCGATTTGACCTATTTAGTCACGCTCTTGCGAACTGATAGAACCGCTTGAGCGTGCAGTGCTCGTCGAGCAGCCGGCCGTAGATCGGCTCCCCCTCCAGCTCGCGGTACGTCTCGATCGGGTCGCCTTTTATGATCAGCGCCCGCGCGCATTCCTCGCACCAGTACTGGTAGTCGGGGTTGACCGGGTCCATGTCCCGCACGATCGGCGTGCCGTTGTTGCACCAGTCGCACCGGCGCCGGTGTGCACCCATCCGTCAGCGACTCCCTCCCGCATCGGGCCGTCGTCTCCCCCCTCCGGCCGTCCGATTCTGCCATGCCGGTGCGGGCCCGGTCAGCAAACGCAAAGGGGGCAAAAACAAGGATCCCGCCCCCTGTTGGGGACGGGATCCTGATTGTGGAGCTAAGGAGAATTGAACTCCTGACCTCCTGCATGCCATGCAGGCGCTCTACCAACTGAGCTATAGCCCCGCTCTCCGCCGCGCTCCCCCCGTCTCCGGTGTTCCGCGCTGCGAACAAGAAGAACTCTAGCCTGTGACCAGCCGGAAAGTGAAATCCGGGTGGCAGCCCCGGCAGGGACCGGCGAAGGAGTGGCGGAGGACCGGCTGGGCACCGGCCCGAGCACCGGCCGAGGAGCTGCGGAGGAGCCGCTCAGTCGTCGTCGCCGAGCACCGGTTCCGGCAGCGTGCCGGCGTTGTGCTCCATCAGACGCCAGCCGCGCGCGCCCTCACCGAGGACGGACCAGCAGCAGTTGGAGAGCCCGCCCAGGCCCTCCCAGTAGTACGACTCCAGGCCCAGCAGGCGGCCGATGGTCGTACGGATGGTGCCGCCGTGGCTGACCACGACGAGCGTGCCGCCCTCCGGCAGCCGGCCGGCGTGCTCCAGCACCACCGGCGCGGCGCGGTCGGCGACCTCGGTCTCCAGCTCACCGCCGCCCCGTCGGACCGGCTCGCCGCGCTTCCACGCCGCGTACTGCTCGCCGTACTTCCCGAGGATCTCGTCGTGCGTGAGGCCCTGCCACTCTCCGGCGTAGGTCTCGCGCAGCGCCGCGTCGTGCGCCACGGGCAGCCCCGTGACGGCGGCCAGCTCCGCGGCCGTGGCGGCGGCCCGCTGGAGGTCGGAGGCCACGATGGCGTCCGGCCTCAGCGAGGCGAGCAGCCGCGCGGAGCGGCGCGCCTGCGCCACTCCGGCCTCGGTCAGCCCGATGTCCGTGGAGCCCTGGAAGCGCCGCTCCAGGTTCCACGAGGTCTGGCCGTGCCGCCAGAGGACGATCTTCCTGCCGGACTTGCTGCCGGACTTGTTGCCTGACGTTCCCGAGGTGCTCGCGCTCAGAACAGATCACCGTCCAGTTCGTCGTCGCCGGCCGCCTCACGCAGCTTGGCGTGCTCCTCGGCCTTGCCGATGGTGAGCTTGGCGTCCTCGGGGAGCTCGATCTCGGGGCAGTCCTTCCACAGGCGCTCCAGCGCGTAGAAGACCCGCTCCTCGCTGTGCTGGACGTGGACGACGATGTCGATGTAGTCGAGCAGGATCCAGCGGGCGTCGCGGTCGCCCTCGCGGCGCACCGGCTTGGCGCCGAGCTCCTTGAGCAGGCGCTCCTCGATCTCGTCCACGATCGACTTGACCTGGCGGTCGTTGGGCGCGGAGGCGAGCAGGAAGGCGTCGGTGATCGACAGCACGTCGCTGACGTCGTACGCGATGATGTCGTGCGCGAGCCGGTCGGCCGCGGCCTGGGCGGCGGCGGTGATGAGCTCGATGGAGCGGTCCGTGGCGGTCACTGGCCATGCTTTCGGGTTGGCGGGCAGATCCATACAAGGGTCTCATGTACCGCCGACACCGCCCGCGCGGAACGTCCCGCGCGGGCGGAGCCACAGGTCGGAGCCGGGTCAGGACGCCTCAGGACGCCTTGTAGTCCTTGCCGAGGAGCACCACGACGTCCGCGTTCACCGCGTTCTCGGCCTTCTTCACGGCCGTCTCGGGCAGACCCAGCGTCTTGGCGACCTCGATCGCCCGGTCCCGCTGGGCGTCGTCCTGGTACGTGATCTGCGAGGTGGCCGCGGTCTTGTCCGCCTTGCCGCCGTCCACGAAGTCGTAGCCGCCGTTGAGCAGCGCCGCCCTGGCCGCGACCTGCGTCTTCTCGTCGCCGGTGGCGTCCTTGAGGCCGACCCGCGGGGCGGCGCCGGGCTGCCCCGCGGTGACGGAGCCGCCGAGGACCTCCTTGACGACCTTCTTCGTGGCATCGTCCGTCACGCCGCCGTCCGGCTTCACCGCCAGGACGTCGGTGCGGTACGCGCCCACCTTGGCGTGCGCGCCCAGCCGGGACAGCAGGGCTCCGAGCGTCTGCGCGTTCAGGGCCGGGTCGAGGATCTGGCCCATGCTCTCGACCGTGAGCGCGGCCGCCTTCGGGTCGCTCGGGACCTTGCGCAGCACCGCGTACAGCACCTTGCCCATGCGCTCCAGCTGCTTGGCCTCCGGTTCGCCCTGGGCGCGGTGCGTGGCGTAGGCGACGGCCATCGGGCCGCTCAGGCTCTGCTTCTGGCCCTGGCCCACGGCCGGGGCCTTGGCCGCGTCGTCGGCCGGGACGGCGGTGTCGGTGTCGACCTCGATGCCGCCGACCAGCTCGACCAGGTTCTCCAGGAAGGGCGTGTCCAGGCGCCAGGTGCCGCCGATGTGCGTGCCGAGCACCGAGTCGAGTGCCTCGCGGGTGCCGAGGCCGCCTTCCTCGACCGCTTTGCCGAGGCCGGTGGCGGTCCCGTCGGTGCCGGGGACGCCGAGGGTGTTGGGCAGCAGGACGGTGGCGCCCTGCTTGGCGGTGACGTTGTCGACGAGCAGCGCCGAGGAGGTGCCGCCCTTCTTCGTGTTGTGCACGTGGACGACGATCATGTCGCGCTTCTGTGCCCCGGCGTCGGCGGTCGCGGGGGCCTTGCTCTGACCGGGACCGTCGAGGAAGGGCAGCTTGCCCGCGTACCACAGGTAGCCGAGGCCGCCGACGGCGAACACGGCGAGGACGACGATCAGCGCCACCACCCGGTTGCGGCCGCGCCGGCGGGCCTCCTCGCGGCGCTCGGTCCGGCTCTCGGTGAACTTGAGCCAGTCGATGACGTCCTCGGAGTCCTCGTCCGGCTGGTCGATGAAGGCGAACATCTCGGTGCGGTAGTCCCGACCCGCCTCGCGCTCGGGCTCGGCGCCGGCGCCCGTGTCGGGCCGTCGCGGTTCCGGGACCTGCGGGGTCCGCTGCCGCTCGACTGCCGGCTCCTGGGCGGCCTGCTGCGGGATCCACTGCTGGGTCTGCTGCGTGTCGTACCCGTAGCCCGGGGCCGCGGGGGCGGCGGGAGGCTGGGAGTACTGCTGCTGCCCCTGCCCGTAGTCGTAGTCCTGGGCGGGCTGGTCGTAGTACTGCTGCGGCTGCTGCCGGCCGTACCCCTGGGCCTGGTAGTCGTAGCCGTACTGCTGCTGCCCGTACTCCGGGGCGGGCTGGGCGGGCTGCGCGGGCGCCTGGCTGTACACCGGCCGCCCGTACGCGTCGTAGCCGATGAGCTGCTGCTCGTGAGTGGCGTACGGGTCGTACGGCTCCTGTCGGTCGTTCACCGCGGGGCCCCTCTCTCCGGAAGCTCAGGCTCCCCGGTACAGCTCACGCTTGTCGATGTAGCGCACGACGCCGTCCGGCACCAAGTACCAGACAGGATCCCCCTCGGCGACCCGTGCACGGCAGTCCGTGGACGAGATGGCCAGGGCGGGAACCTCGACGAGGGAGACGCCGCCCTCGGGCAGCCCGTCGTCGGTGAGCACGTGGCCGGGCCGGGTGACCCCGATGAAATGGGCGAGCGAGAAGAGCTCGTCGGCGTTCCGCCAGGTCAGGATCTGGGCGAGCGCGTCGGCGCCCGTGATGAAGAACAGGTCGGCGTCGTCGTTCAGCGCCTTCAGGTCGCGCAGGGTGTCGATCGTGTACGTCGGCCCGCCGCGGTCGATGTCGATGCGGCTCACCGAGAACTGCGGGTTCGAGGCGGTGGCGATGACCGTCATCAGGTAGCGGTCCTCGGCGGGCGACACGGCACGCTGCGACTTCTGCCACGGCTCGCCGGTCGGCACGAACACCACTTCGTCGAGGTGGAACAGGGCGGCCACCTCGCTGGCGGCCACCAGGTGTCCGTGGTGGATCGGATCGAATGTGCCGCCCATCACGCCGAGCCGGCGCTTGACCGGGCCGGTAGGCATCTCCTGCTCTCCCATGAGCGCAGAGCCTACTGGCCCGGCGGACTCCGAGGCCTCGGCGAGAGTGCTAAATCACGGGCCTAGCGGTCACGGTTCAGGCGCGTGGTGACCCACAGCATCAGGCACAGGATGAGGAACGCGCCGCCGCCGGTCAGGTAGGGGTTGAGGCTGTCGTGGTTGCCGCTGTGCTGCTCGGCCCCCTCCGAGGCGAGGACGACCAGGTTGTGGGCGGTGGAGGAGAGGCTCATCAGGCAGGTACCTATCGAGTCGGGGAGCGGGCGGAGACTTCGCTCACATCGTATGCGGGGGCCTGGGGCACGCTCACGCCGACTCAGGCGTTGGAGAGGATAGACGCAGTGCCAGTCAGGCCGATCCAGGGGAGGGCGCTATGACGGAGACAGGGTTCGAGAAGGTACCGGCGCGGGACCGAAAGAGGTTCCCCGGTATCTCCTCAAGGGCGTACGAACATCCGGCGGACCGCTCGGCGCTGGTCGCGCTGCGCAAACTGAGCGGCTTCGACACGGTGTTCAAGGCCCTGAGCGGGCTGCTTCCGGAGCGCAGCCTGCGGCTGCTGTTCCTGTCGGACTCGGTGCGGGTGGGCGAGACGCAGTTCCCGCACCTGTACGAGATGCTCCGCGACGCCTGTTACATCCTGGACCTGGAGAAGGTCCCGCAGATGTACGTGCAGCAGGACCCGAAGCCGAATGCCATGTGCATCGGGCTGGACGAGCCGATCATCGTGGTGACGACGGGCCTGGTCGAGCTGCTCGACGAGGAGGAGATGCGGGCGGTGGTGGGCCACGAGGTGGGCCACGCGCTGTCGGGTCACGCCGTGTACCGCACGGTCCTGCTGTTCCTGACGAGTCTGGCGCTGAAGGTGGCGTGGATCCCGCTGGGCAATGTGGCGATCACGGCGATCGTGACGGCGCTGCGGGAGTGGTTCCGCAAGTCGGAGCTCTCCGCGGACCGGGCCGGGCTGCTGGTGGGGCAGGACGTGCACGCCTCGATGCGGGGGCTGATGAAGATCGCGGGCGGCAACCACCTCCACGAGATGAATGTGGACGCCTTCCTGGCCCAGGCCGAGGAGTACGAGGCGGGCGGCGATCTGCGGGACTCCGTGCTGAAGATCTTGAACATGCTGCCCCGGACGCATCCCTTCACCACGGTGCGGGCGGCCGAGCTGAAGAAGTGGTCGGAGAACCGCGACTTCCAGCGGATCATGGACGGCCACTACCCGCGGCGGGACGAGGACAAGGACACCTCGGTGACCGATTCCTTCCGGCAGTCCGCCGCGCACTACGCCGACTCGGTGCGTACGAGCAAGGATCCGCTGATGAAGCTCGTGGGCGACATCGCGGGCGGCGCGGGCGACCTGGGGGGCA
The DNA here is from genome assembly GCF_043201995.1 of Streptomyces sp. NPDC048258. Taxonomy (NCBI): domain Bacteria; kingdom Bacillati; phylum Actinomycetota; class Actinomycetes; order Kitasatosporales; family Streptomycetaceae; genus Streptomyces; species Streptomyces sp. NPDC048258. The sequence continues at coordinate 388,642 of NZ_JBICZH010000001.1, read as the reverse complement.
AGCTCCGCGACAAGTTCACCGGCGCCGGTACGGGTTCCGGTGGCGGCCCGGAGGGCAAGGGCGGGGCTACGGAGCAGGGCTGACCGGGCTGACCGGGCTGACCGGGGTCGCCACCGGGCCCGCGGGCTGCGCGAGCACGCCGCACAGTCCGGTGGCGCGCCGCGGTTGGCCGCTGGCGTACGGGTCGCTGGCGGCCGGGCCCACCGTGGTCGGGCCGGCTCCGGCCAGGAGCGGGCGGAAGCCCACGGCCGGGTCGTCGGAGCAGGCCTGCGGTCCGGCCATCACATAGGCCGAGACCAGCTCGGTCCGCCGGGCGCCCAGGTCCTCCCGGTCGAAGCGCAGCCGCAGCTCGCGCCGGACGGTGAAGAGCGAGGCGCCGTCCGCCGCGGCCGGGGCTCCGGTGGCAGGGCGTACGGCGTACACGAAGGTGTGGTCGGTGGTCACTTCCAGCATGTCGGGGGTGACCTCCTGGAAGGTGAGGGTGCCGCTCACACGGACCCGGGAGTCGGCCACGACGGCGGTACCCGGGTCGAAGCGGACCAGCCAGCCGGTGGCCGCGTGCCGGCCGTCGCCGGAGGGCGTGGTCATGCTGTGGTCGAACTGTGCCAGCTGGTCGGGGTCGAGCAGGACCCGTACGGGCCGGGAGGCGGTGCCGGCCAGGATGTCGGGGTCCAGGGAGGACTGCACCAGGTAGTCCTTGGCGATGGACAGCGCGGCGACGACCTGGGCGTCGGTGAAGTGGTGCGTACGGCGTACGGCGGGCAGGGTGATTCCGGCCGCCCCTACGCGGTACTCGGCGGCGGGGCTCTGCGCGTACAGGTCGGCGGGCCGCCCGCCGGGCACGGCGGAGCTGGGCGCGAGCGGGACGACGGTGCTGCTGAGCGGCTCGGCGGGGCCGCCGGGCGGCGGCACGTACGGGTTGCGCAGCCCCAGGTAGACGGCGGTGGCGAAGGCCGTGGCGATGAGCAGCACGAGCAGCATGCCCTGGCGCGCGCCACGGCCGGGGGTGCTGGTCCGGGAGCGGGAGCCGCCGTTCGACCAGAGGGAGCGGCTGCGGACGGCCCGGGCGTGCTCACCCATGCGTTCCTGTGCGGAGTACTCCTGAAGGCGGGCAGCCCGGACGAAGTCCTCGTCGAACACCACCGAGCGGTACTCGTCCGACCGGAATTCGTCGTCACCCCCGCCGATGCCCTCCGGGGTGCCGTTGGGTGGATCTCCTGGCACGGCCATCGCTTCTCCCCGCTGTCCCCGCTTCAGAGAAGCCCCCAGCTCCTGCGTATGCGCGTGGGGTCGTACCTTCAGGGTTGGCGGTCGGAGGGGTACGTAAACGCGCCGACGCCGGTGACTTCCCTCAGGGGGGTGCTGGCGGGCGCCGGGGCGGGCTCCGCCTCGCCCGCGGCGCTGCGGTAGACGGCACTGAAGGCGAGCGCGACCATGCCGAGGCCCATCACGAAGGCGAGCACCCAGGCGACGGGACGAAGCCAGGGCGAGCGGCCGCGGTAGGGACGCAGAGTGCCGCCGTAGGCCCCGTAGGGGCCGTCGGCACTGCCGTGGCCGCGGTCGTACTCCCAGCCGTCGTCGTCGTGGCCGTACCCGTCGGGATGGCCGTAACCGTAGCTGTCGTAGTCGTCGTCGCCCGTCCAGCCGCCGGCGACCGCGCGGGCGGCTTCGGCCTCCGCGCGTGCCCGGTCGGCCGCCCGCTGGCGCTCGGCGGCGCTCGGTTCATGGATCTCGGCGTTCCGGACGAAGGCCTCGTCGAACACCACGGAGGCGAAGTCCTTGTCCGCGCCTCCGCGGTCGTCGTCGGGCTCCCCGTCGTCCGGGAACGGCTTGCCCCCCACGTCGTCCGGCACAGGACCAGCGTAGACCTGGGGGGCTGCTTTGGGCAGGGTGTGCGCCGAAATCCGGCCACACCGTGTTCAGCCCGCGACTACCGGATGTGACCGTCGCCGGTGACGATGTACTTGGTGGAGGTCAGTTCGGGCAGGCCCATCGGGCCCCGGGCGTGCAGCTTCTGGGTCGAGATGCCGATCTCGGCGCCGAAGCCGAACTGGCCACCGTCCGTGAACCGGGTGGAGGCATTCACGGCAACGGTGGTCGAGTCGACCAGCTGGGTGAAGCGCCGGGCGGCGGCCTGCGAGGTGGTGACGATGGCCTCGGTGTGGCCGGAGGTCCAGCGGCGGATGTGGGCGACGGCGTCGTCGAGGGAGTCCACGACGCCGGCGGCGATGTCGTAGGAGAGGTACTCGGCGGCCCAGTCCTCGTCGGTGGCGGGCAGGGCGGTGGCCTTGGTGCCCTCGGCGGCGGCGAGCACGCGGGCGTCGCCGTGGACGGTCACGCCGGCGTCGGCGAGGGCGTCGAGGGCGCGCGGCAGGAAGGCATCGGCGATGTCGCGGTGGACGAGGAGGGTTTCGGCGGAGTTGCAGACGGAGGGCCGCTGGGCCTTGGAGTTGATGAGGATGTCCACGGCCATGTCCAGGTCGGCCTGGGCGTCGACGTAGACGTGGCAGTTGCCGGTACCGGTCTCGATGACCGGGACGGTGGACTCCTCGACCACGGTCTTGATGAGGGAGGCGCCGCCGCGCGGGATGAGCACGTCGACGAGGCCGCGGGCGCGCATCAGCTCGCGGACGGAGTCGCGGGACTCTCCGGGGACGAGCTGGACCGCGTCGGCGGGCAGGCCGGCGCTCTCGACGGCATCGCGCAGGATGGTGACGAGCGCGGTGTTGGAGGCGTAGGCGGAGGAGCTGCCGCGGAGCAGGACCGCGTTGCCGGACTTGAGGCAGAGGGCGGCGGCGTCGACGGTGACGTTGGGGCGGGCCTCGTAGATGATGCCGACGACGCCGAGCGGGACGCGGATCTGCCGGAGGTCGATGCCGTTGGGGAGGGTGCTGCCGCGGACGACCTCGCCGACGGGGTCGGGGAGGGCGGCGACGTCCCGTACGTCGGAGGCGATGGCGGCGACCCGCTCCGGGGTCAGGGTGAGGCGGTCGATGACGGTCTCGCTGGTGCCGGCCGCCCTTGCCTTGCCCGTGTCCGTGGCGTTGGCCTCGATGATCTCGGCCGTACGGGCCTCCAGCGCGTCGGCGATCGCCAGCAGGGCCGTGTCCTTGGCGGACCGCGGGAGGGGGGCGAGGGTGGCGGCCGCCGTGCGGGACCGCTGCGCGGTGGCGAGGACGGGCGAGGTGGCGGCATCGAGCGAGGTCATGCCGCCCAGGGTAATCCCCGGCCGTGCCCCGGCCGACGGGGTTTCACCCCGCGAGACGGCCGTCGCGGCCTGCGCTGGGGCGGGGCCTGTCCCCACCCCGCCCCTCCCCGAAACCGGGCTCCGCCCGGACCCGGTCCTCAAACGCCGGACGGGCTGAATGAACTGGCGCTCCGCCCCGGACCCTCCCCCAGACTCCGTCCGGGGGGACCCCCACGCCTCAAACTCCGGCGGGGCTGGAAAGGGCTCCGCGCGTTCAATAGGGGTGCACGCCTACCGGGTGGGCCGGGGGTGGGCCGTAGCCCTCTGCCACACGTTGGTGGTAGGTGGCGCGGTCGATGACCTCCAGGCCGACGATCTCCCAGGGCGGGAGCTGCGCCGAGGAGCGGTGTTCGCCCCACAGGCGCAGGGCGACGGCCGCCGCGTCGTGGAGGTCGCGGGCCTCCTCCCAGTAGCGGATCTCCGCGTGGTCGTCGGCGTACCGGCTGGTCAGCAGGAAGGGGTGGTCATGGGCCAGTTGTTCCAGCCCGCGCCGGACCTCGGACAGCGGCGCCGGTTTGCCGGAGACGCTCAGGGTCACGTGCCACAGGCGGGAGTCGTGGTCCTGCTCATCCCCGCCACCGCCGCCGTCACCGTCCCCCGGCCCGACGCTGGTCAGCGCTCGTCTCACCAGCCGCCTCCTGTCTCCGCCGCGCGTGTCCGCCCGCCTCTCACAGTTGACCAGTCCCCGGGCCGCCGCGCGGCGGTTTTACCGAACCTCAGCCCTGGAGCAGGACGAGATCGTCCCGGTGGACGACCTCCCGCTCGTACGCGGGTCCGAGTTCCCGTGCGAGCTCGCGGGTGGAGCGGCCGAGGAGCTGCGGGAGTTCCTTCGCGTCGAAGTTGACCAGTCCCCGGGCGACCGCGCGGCCGTCGGCGGCCCGCAGTTCCACCGGGTCCCCGGCGACGAAGTCGCCCTCGACCGCCGCGATGCCCGCCGGCAGCAGCGAGCTTCCGCGCTCCGTGACCGCGCGCACCGCGCCGTCGTCGAGGACGAGGTGTCCCTGCGGGGTCGATGCGTGCTGGAGCCAGAGCAGCCGGTCCGCCGAGCGGCGCCCGGTGGAGTGGAACAGGGTGCCCGTCCCCCGGCCGGCCAGCGCGTCCGCGGCCTGGCTCGCGGAGGTCAGGACGACCGGGATCCCGGCGGCCGCCGCGATCCGCGCCGCCTCGATCTTGGTGACCATGCCGCCGGTGCCCACGCCCGCCTTGCCCGCGCTGCCGATGGAGACGTGCGCGATGTCCTCCGGTCCGCGGACCTCGTCGATGCGGGTGGTGCCGGGCTGCGACGGGTCGCCGTCGTAGAGGCCGTCCACGTCGGAGAGGAGGACGAGGAGGTCCGCGCGGACGAGGTGGGCGACCAGGGCCGCCAGGCGGTCGTTGTCGCCGAAGCGGATCTCGTCCGTGGCGACGGTGTCGTTCTCGTTGACGACGGGCAGCGCGCCCATGGCCAGCAGCTGGTCCAGGGTGCGGTACGCGTTGCGGTAGTGGGCGCGGCGGCTGGTGTCGTCGGTGGTGAGGAGCACCTGGCCGACGCGGACGCCGTACCGGGCGAAGGAGGCGGTGTACCGGGCGACGAGCAGTCCCTGCCCGACGCTGGCGGCGGCCTGCTGCCGGGCCAGGTCCTTGGGGCGGCGGCGCAGGCCGAGCGGGGAGAGCCCGGCGGCGATCGCTCCGCTGGAGACGAGGACGATCTCCTTCTCCCCGCCGCTGCGGGCCTTGGCCAGGACGTCCACCAGTGCGTCCACCCGGTCGGCGTCGAGTCCGCCGGCCGCGGTAGTCAGGGAGGAGGAGCCGACCTTGACCACGATCCTGCGGGCGTCCACGACACCTTGCCTAGCCGCTGACACGTCTGTCCCCTTGCCCCTTGCCGAAATGCCTGCCACCTCAATCTACGGGGTGGCGGACAGCGGCCGCTCAGGGGTTTCAGACCGTGGACGAGGTCCTGGCCGGCTCCGGCTCCGCGGCCCGGGCGGCGCCCGGGACGAGGATCTTGCGGGAGAGCAGGAAGGTGAACGGGATGGCCACGACCGCCGCGACCAGCGGGGCGATCCGGGTGTCCATCCCGGCCCAGGTCACCAGGGCGTAGAGGCCGGCCGACTGGATGACGTAGTTCGTGACGTTGGTCAGCGGGAAGAGGAGGAACTTCTTCCACGTCGGCCGCGTCCGGTAGGTGAAGTAGGTGTTCATGAAGAACGAGCCGACCATCGCGAGCACGAAGGCGAGGGAGTAGGCGGCGAAGTACGGCATCCACGGGTGCAGGAGCAGGTAGATGCCGAAGAAGGTGCCGGTGTTGACCCCGCCCACGAGGGCGAAGCGGAAGATCTGGCCGAGCTGGTCCTTGCGGCTCATCGTGTGCTGCGCTCCGTGATCGTCGGCTCTGCCACGCGCGGCGCCCGGTCGGCGCGCGGGAGCGGGTCGGCGCCGTGCGCTTCCTTCACCAGGAAGTGCGGGCGGCGCTTGGTCTCGTAGTAGATGCGGCCGATGTACTCGCCGATGAGACCCAGCATGATCATCTGTACGCCGCCGATGCCGGCGATCATCGCGACCAGGGTGACGTAACCGGGCGAGTCGACGCCGTGGGTCATCGCCATGATCGTGATCCACAGGGCGTACAGGCCGGTCAGCGCGACCAGCGACACGCCGAGCCAGATCCCGATCCGCAGCGGCCTGTTGTTGAAGGAGATCAGGCCGTCCATGCCGTAGTTCAGCAGGGAGCCGAACTTCCACTTCGTCTCGCCGGCCTCGCGCTGCGCGTTCTGGTAGTCGAAGTGGACGGTGTCGAACCCGATCCAGGAGAACAGGCCCTTGGAGAAGCGGTTGTACTCCGGCAGTGAGAGCAGCGCGTCCACGGCGGGGCGCGAGAGCATGCGGAAGTCGCCGACCCCGTCGGTGAGTTCGACGTCGACCCAGCGGTTCACACCGCGGTAGTACAGGCGGCTGAGCGCGGAGCGGAGCTTCTTGTCGCCCTCGCGCGTGCGGCGGGCGATGATCTGGTCGTGGCCCTGCCGGTAGAGGTCGAGCATGGTCGCGATGAGCTCCGGCGGGTGCTGCAGGTCCGCGTCCATGATCACGACGGCGTCGCCGGTGGCCTCGCGCAGGCCGGCGAGCATGCCGGCCTCCTTGCCGAAGTTGCGGCTGAACGAGACGTACCGGGTCTGTTCGCCGTGCTCGGCGGCGATCTTGCGCAGCTTGCCGAGGGTGCCGTCGCGGCTGCCGTCGTCGACGTAGCAGACCTCGTACTCGACGGGGAGGGCGTCCAGGACCCTGCGGATCTCGACGTCGAAGCTGTCGATGACGGCCTCTTCGTTGTAGCAAGGGACAACTACGGACAGCTTCGTCATGAACACTTCCTGCTGGGTCCGAACGGGTGATTGTCGGCGACCGGACCCGCCACTCACCTCTTCCTTAGAAGTATGCACGGCGAGAGTCGGCCTGCCTGAGTCGAGGGCGGCACGCGGTAGCGTGGACGAGATAAACGGAATGAGCTGAACGAAACGCAACGAAACGAAGGGATCGAGGTGCACGTGCCCGACGTCTCCGTGGTCGTCATCGTCTACAACGACGCAGAGCGTCTGTCGACAGCAGTCCAGTCGGTTTTGGACCAGACCCTGCACGGGGTCGAAGTCGTGATCGTCGACGACTGCAGCAAGGACCGCTCGTACGGGGTCGCCCAGGAACTGGAGGCCGCGCACCCGGGGAGAGTGCGCGCTTTCCGCCTGCCCGAGAACAGCGGCGGCTGCGGCGCGCCCCGCAACCACGGCATCCAGCAGGCCACCGGCAAGTACGTCATGTTCCTGGACAGCGACGACGTACTGGAGCGCAACGCCTGCCGGAACATGCTGGACGCCGCCGAGCGGACCGGCTCCGACCTGGTCTCGGGCATGTGCGTACGCGTGCACCTCGACAACCGGTGGGGCAAGACCACCGAGTGGTACCCCTGGATCTACTCGCGCACCCGCACGCTGGAGTCGATCACCGAGTTCCCCGACCTGCTGGTCTACGACACCCTCTCCACGAACAAGTGCTACCGGCGCGCGTTCCTGCTGGAGCAGGGCCTGGAGTTCCCGGTCGGCATCCACTACGAGGACCTGCTGTTCTCCGCCCAGGCGTACGTGGCGGCCCGCCGCATCACGCTGATCCCGAACCACGTCTACTTCTGGAACGTGGTCGAGAAGGCCGCGGCGAAGTCGATCAGCAACCGGCGCCACGAGATCGCGAACTTCGTCCACCGGATGGAGATCCACCGCCGGGTCGACCAGCTGCTCGCGGCCAAGGGCCACACGGACATCAAGTCCGCGAAGGACGCCAAGTTCCTCAAGCACGACCTGGTCCTGCACCTGCGCGACCTGCCTCTGCTGAGCGACGCGTACCGGCAGGAGTTCGCCCGCCTCGCCAACGGCTACCTCGCCGGCATCGACCCGGCCGCGTACGAGAACGTCACGTACCTCCAGGCCATCTGCGCCTATCTGCTCGGCAAGGAGGACTGGGACAACCTGCTCCCGGCCGCCGACGCCATGACCAACAAGGGCCGGCTCTCCTCCCCGCTCGCCGAGCGGGACGGGCGGGTCTACTGGTGCGCTCAGCACATCGACAGCCCCGACACCGCCGAGGCCGCCGAGGCCCGCCGGATACTGGACGTCACCGAGCAGGGCTTCCACACCGCCCCGCTCGCCTCGCTCCAGCTGGGCAACCGTCTCACCTCGTACGAGGACGACGGGCGCGGCACCGTCACGCTGTCCGGCGCCGTGGTGAACCCGCTGGGCCGGATCGCGGCCGACGCGGAGCTGAAGGCCTCGCTCGAATTCCGGGCCCGCCGGCAGATCGGCGTGCGTTCGTTCAGCTTCCCGGTGGCAACCGTGCGTCACGCCGGTGACACGATCGAGTGGTCCGGTACCGCCGACGTCGGCAGCACCGTCCGCCCCCTCGGCATCATCGACGCCGTCTGGGACGTCCGGCTGAAGCTGACCGCCGGGAGCGACCGGGTCACCACCCGCGTCTCGGTCGGCGGTGTCGACCTGGAGTCGGCGGCCCGCCTGCGCGTGCGGCCCCGGCTGACCCGGCTGGTCTCCGACCGCTTCGAGCCGGAGGTCACCAAGAAGGGCAACCTCTCCTACGTCCTGACCGCCGAGAGCGCCGCCGCCGTCCGTACCCAGAGCCTGATCAACAACGCCATACAGGGCAAGGCGGCCAACGTGGTCAAGCGGGGCCTGCGCAAGGCCCTGCGGGTCCGCCGGAGCATGGGCTCCGGCGAGCAGAAGGTGAAGCTCTACCACGAGGTCTTCTCGAAGCTGCCGATCAAGAAGGGCACGGTCGTCTTCGAGAGCCACATGGGCAAGCAGTACAGCGACAGCCCGAAGGCGATCTACGAGGAGCTGGTCCGCCAGGGCGCCCCGTTCGAGGCGATCTGGTCGTACGCGGGCGCCAAGCCCACCGGCTTCCCCAAGGAGGCCACCCTGGTGCGGCGCTGGAGCTGGCCGTACCTGCGCGCCCTGGCCCAGGCCGAGTACTGGGTCGACAACCAGGGCTTCCCCCTGGCCCTCGCCAAGCGCCCGGGAACCACGTACATCCAGACCTGGCACGGCTCCGCGCTCAAGCGGATGGGGTTCCACGAGCCCCGCACCAAGGCGCAGGGCCGCGCGGGCCAGAACCGCTTCCAGGCGGCCGTCGACCGCTTCGACCACTTCCTGATCCGCTCGGAGCACGACGCGCGGACCCTCGCCAAGGGCTTCCGGCTGCGCGACGAGGTGCTGCTGCGCACGGGCTACCCGCGCAACGACGCCCTCGTCGAGGCGCACCTCGGTGAGGCGGACAGCGGTGAGCGGGTACGCGGACCGCTGGCGGCCGAGCTGGGCATCGACCCGGACAAGAAGGTGCTGCTGTACGCGCCGACCTTCCGGGCCGGCGCGGACGGCGCGGTCGAGGGCTTCAGCTTCCCGTTCGACGTGGAGGAGTTCGCCGACCGGCTCGGCGACCGCTTCACGCTGCTGGTGCGGACCCACTACCTCAACAGCGTCTCGCTGCCGCCGTCGGTCGCGGGCCGGGTCATCGACGTGTCCCGGCACCACGACATCACCCCGCTGCTGGCCCTCGCCGACGGACTGATCACCGACTACTCGTCCGTGATGTTCGACTACGCGGTCCTGGACCGGCCGATGGTGTTCTTCGCGTACGACTACGAGAAGTACGCCAACGACATCCGCGGCACCTACTTCGACCTGAAGGAGAAGGCCCCGGGCCCGGTGGTGGCGACGGCGGACGAACTCCTGCAGGCGCTCTCCGCCTTCGAGGAGGCCGACGCCAAGTTCGCGGAGGCGCGGCAGCGTTTCCTCACCGAGTTCGGCGAGTACGACCGCGGGGACGCGGCCCGCCAGATCGTCGAGAAGTTCTTCACCAGGAGCGGCAAGTGAGCCAGCAGACCGCCACCCCGGGCGGCCGTGACATCTTCCTCGTCTCCAACAACGTCGACGAGCTCGGCGGCGTGACCACCTGGTCGCACCAGATGGCGCGGCTGTTCACCGAGCGCGGGCACAAGGTGCACATCGTCGGCATCGCCCCGGTCGCCGAGGAGATCCGGCAGAAGCTCCCGCAGGACCTGCCGTACGAGATGACCACGCTGTACGACGCGCACCCGCCGGCCGCGCGCCGGCTGCACGGGATCAAGGGCCGGCTGAACGCGCCCGAGCGGCGCCGCCAGGCGGCCCGCCGGGCGGGGATGCGGGCCAAGGCGGAGAAGCTGAGCGAGCTCTTCCGGGACGCGCGCCCGGGCGGCGTCGTGATCGTCACCCAGGTCTGGGCGATGGAGTGGGTGGCCCTCGCCGACACCAAGGGGCTCAGCGTCATCGGCATGAGCCACGAGTCCTTCGAGGCCAGCCGGAAGTCCACCCGCGGTGAGCGGGTCCGCCGCCACTACCCCGAGGTCGACCGGCTGCTGGTGCTGACGGCCGAGGACGCGGACCTGTGGATCCGGGCGGGCATGGAGAACGTCGGGAGCATGCCGAACCCGCTGCCCTTCATGCCGGACTCCCCCGCACCGCGCACGGAGAAGGTCGTCGCGAGCGTCGGCCGCCTCGCCTTCGAGAAGGGCGTGGACCTGCTGCTCGACGCGTGGGCCGACGCCGCCCCGCACCACCCCGAGTGGGTGCTGCGGATCTACGGGGCGGGCCTGGAGGAGCCGGCCCTGCGGGCGCACTGCACCTCGCTGGGCCTGGACGACTCCGTGGAGTGGATGGGCAGCACCGACGACGTGCTGGGCGCGCTGCGCGGAGCCTCCGTCTTCGCGCAGGCCTCGCGCGCCGAGGGGTTCCCGATCACGCTGCTGGAGGCGATGGCGGCGGGCGTGCCGGTGGCCGCCTTCGACTGCGCGCCAGGCGTACGGGAGATCGTCGAGCACGGCGAGGACGGGCTGCTGGCCCGGCTGGGCAACACGATGGAGCTGGCCGGGCACCTGGACGCGCTGATGTCGGACCGAGAGCTGCGCGACCGGCTCGGCGACACCGCCTTCCAGTCGGTCAAGCGGTACTCCAGCGCCGAGATCACCGACCGGTGGGAAGCGCTGTTCTCCTTCCTGGAGCGCTGAGCACCCCACGGCCACGACGAAGCCGCCCGCCCCGGACAGGTCCGGGGCGGGCGGCTTCGTCGTGGGCACCTTGGGGATCAGGGCTTGTGGACGTCCTTGTGCGCGTCCCGGTGAGCGTCCTTGCGAGCGGCCTTGTCGGCCTCCCAGCCGGCCCATGCGGAGGTGACCATCTCGCGGACGTCGTGCCGGGCCTTCCAGCCCAGCTCGGCGGTGATCTTGTCGGCCGAGGCCACGACCTTCGCCGGGTCGCCGGCGCGGCGCGGAACGACCACCGGCGGGATGTCGTGACCGGTGTGGGTGTTCAGGAGCTCGACCATCTCGGCGACCGAGACGCCCTCGCCGCGCCCGATGTTGACGGTGAGGTCCTTGTACTCCCCGGCCGCGGCCCACTCGGCGAGCTTGCGGGCCGCCGCCACGTGAGCCTCCGCGAGGTCCTCGACGTGGATGTAGTCGCGGATGCAGGTGCCGTCCGGGGTCGGGTAGTCGTTGCCGAAGATCTTGGCGCCCTGGCCCGCGTCGTAGCGCTCGAAGACCATCGGGACCAGGTTGAAGACGCCGGTGTCGGCGAGCTCGGGGGTCGCGGCGCCCGCCACGTTGAAGTAGCGCAGGCAAGCGGTGGCGATGCCGTGGGCCTTGCCGGCGGCGCGGATCAGCCACTCGCCGGCCAGCTTGGTCTCGCCGTACGGGCTCAGCGGCGCGCACGGGGTGTCCTCGGTGACCAGGTCCACGTCGGGCATGCCGTAGACGGAGGCGGAGGAGGAGAAGAGGACGTTGCGGATGCCCGCGTCGGCCACGGCCTGGAGCAGGACCGTGAGGCCCTGCACGTTCTCGTGGTAGTAGTACAGCGGCTTCTCGACGGACTCGCCGACCTGCTTCTTGCCCGCGAGGTGCACCACGCCGGTGATCTTGTGCGCGCGGAAGGTCTTCTCGAGGATCAGCCGGTCCAGGACCGAGCCGACCACCAGCGGTACGCCCTCGGGGACGCGGTCCTCGTTGCCCGTGGAGAGGTCGTCGAGGACGACCACCTTCTCGCCCGCGAGCAGCATCGCCCGGACGACGTGCGCGCCGATGTATCCGGCGCCACCGGTGATCAGAAACGTCATGTGTATCTCCTGGTCCTGTCCGACTTCGGTGTGAAAGGTGTGAGAGGGCCCTCAGCCCGTCCCGCGGCCTGCCCGGGCCCGGCGGAGGCGGTTGCGTACGAGGTACAGCGCGCCCTCGGCGCCGGGCGCCAGGCGCAGCGCGAGGGCGCCGGCCCCCGTGCGGTACGGCTGCGCCAGCAGAACACCGTACCGGCTGCTGGGCAGGGCCCGGCGGCGGAGCAGCCGGCCCCGGGGGCGCAGGGACGTGAACACGGAGGTCCCGTCGGCGCACTCCACGCCCACCCCGACGTTCCACGCCTGCATCCGGCGCAGCCCCTGGCGGCGGCCCGTGGCGGCCAGGTCGGCGAGGCGGAAGGGCAGCAGCGCGACCCAGCCGCCGTTGCGGTCGGGGCGCAGCTCCACCGGCTGGGCGAGGACCGGGTCGCCGCCCGCGCGGGGCAGGAAGCGCAGCTGCGCGGTGCGCGGGCCGGCCTCGGCGAGGCGGCCGTACAGGTCGTGCACGCGGATCCGGACGGCGGCCCGGCCGGCCGGCTCGGCGTCGACGGTGACGGGCAGCCCGGCCGTCGGCAGCGTGGCCAGGCCGTCGAGCGGGACCGGGAGCTCCTCGCTCCACACCGGCGTCCCGCCGGCGTCGGCCGCGTACGGGGGCAGCAGGCGCGGCGGCTCGGCGGCCAGCCGGGTGAGCCGCTCGATGTCGGCGGGCGGGGTCGGGGTGGCGCGCAGCAACGCGACGATCCAGCGGGCGTGGGCCGCGGCGGACTCGATGTCGGCCTCGGCGAAGGTGTCGACGTACTCGCGGGTCAGGTTCCACCAGGCGGCCTGGTAGTCGGGGTCCTTGCCGAGCTCGCGCAGGTACATGCGCAGGTCGTACTCCAGGAACTTCACCTGGCAGGCGCTGCCCAGCGCCGGGGAGGCGGCGGCGAGGGTCCGGGAGGCCGTGCGGTGGGCCTCCACGCGGGCACGCCAGTTCGAGACGTCCTTGCGGTCCAGGGAGATCGACACCTGGGCGGCGCTGCGGCGCACGTGCCAGACGTACACGAGGTCGCCGATGACGGCGATGCGCGGGGCGGCGGCCAGCACCCGGGCGGTGAAGGCGAAGTCCTCGTAGACGAACCGGCCGTCGGGGAAGCGCAGGCCGTGCTTCTCCAGGAAGGCGCGGTCGTACAGCTTGTTGACGCAGAGGGTGTCCCGGACCAGCTCCGGGCGGTCCGCCGGGCGCTCGATCACGTCGCCGGGGGTGTAGAGCCCCGGCATCCACGGCACGTCGTGGTGCTGCGGCAGCTCGCGCCGTACGGCGGCGCCGACGGTCACCTGCGCGCGGTGCTCCTCGGCGGCGCGCACCAGGGCCTCGGCCGCGCCCGATGGCAGGATGTCGTCGCTGTCGAGGAACAGGACGTACGGGGCGGTCGCGACGGCGATCCCGTCGTTGCGCGGGGTGCCGCACCCCCCGCTGTTCTCCGTACGGTGAACGACCTTGAGGCGGGGGTGTACGGCGGCCAGCTCGTCCAGCACCCGCGCGGTGCCGTCGGACGAGGCGTCGTTCACGGCGATGACCTCGGCGACGACCGGGCCCTGGGCGAGAGCCGAGGAGACGGCCTCGCCCACGAGCCCGGCGTCGTTGTACGCGATCACCACGACGGAAACGGTGGGGAGGTTGGTGCTGTTCACCCGAAGGATCCTAGGCGACCCGCGTAAAGACGCCTTCAAAGCCGCCCGGGTGCCCTCCGGGGAAACGGGACTAGAACGGCCGGAATTCGTCGTACTCCTGCTGCGCCGAGTCCCCGCGCTTGGCTTCCTTCTCCTTGCGGCGCGTCGTGGCCGGGCGCGGAGCCTCCAGGCGGTGGTCCTCGCCGCGGCGGCCCAGCATCTCGGCGCCGGCCATCATGGTCGGCTCCCAGTCGAAGACGACCGCGTTCTCGTCGGATCCGATGGCCACGCCGTCGCCGGCGCGGGCGCCGGCCTTCTTCAGCGCCTCCTCGACACCGAGGCGGTTGAGGCGGTCAGCGAGGTAGCCCACGGCCTCGTCGTTGTTGAAGTCGGTCTGGCGGACCCAGCGCTCGGGCTTCTCGCCGCGCACGTTGTAGACGTCCTCGGCCTCGTCGTAGGTGACGGTGAAGCCGGCGTCGTCCACGGCCTTCGGACGGATGACGATGCGGGTCGCCTCCTCCTTCGGCTTGCGGGCGCGGGCCTTGGCGATGACCTCGGCGAGGAAGTAGGAGAGCTCCTTCAGACCCGTACGGGCGACCGCGGAGACCTCGAAGACCTTGTAGCCGCGCGCCTCCAGGTCCGGGCGGACCATGTCGGCGAGCTCCTGGCCGTCCGGGATGTCGACCTTGTTCAGGACGACGAGGCGGGGGCGCTTCTCCAGGCCGCCGCCGTAGAGCTTGAGCTCCTCCTCGATGACGTCGAGGTCGGCGACCGGGTCGCGGTCGGACTCCAGCGTGGCGGTGTCGAGCACGTGCACCAGGACCGAGCAGCGCTCGACGTGGCGCAGGAACTCCAGGCCGAGGCCCTTGCCCTGGCTGGCGCCCGGGATCAGGCCCGGGACGTCGGCGATCGTGTAGACGGTCGAGCCGGCCGTGACGACGCCCAGGTTCGGGACGAGGGTGGTGAAGGGGTAGTCCGCGATCTTCGGCTTGGCGGAGGAGAGCACCGAGATCAGCGAGGACTTGCCGGCGCTCGGGAAGCCGACCAGCGCCACGTCGGCGACGGTCTTGAGCTCCAGGACGATCTCGCCGGTGGTGCCGGGGACGCCGAGGAGCGCGAAGCCGGGCGCCTTGCGGCGGGCGGAGGAGAGCGCGGCGTTGCCGAGGCCGCCGCGGCCGCCCTCGGCGGCGACGTAGGTGGTGCCCTGGCCGACGAGGTCGGCGAGGACGTTGCCCTCCTTGTCGAGGACGACGGTGCCGTCCGGCACGGGCAGGACCAGGTCCTGGCCGTCCTTGCCGGAGCGGTTGCCGCCCTCGCCGGGCTTGCCGTTGGTGGCCTTGCGGTGGGGGCTGTGGTGGTAGTCCAGCAGGGTGGTGATCGCCTGCTCCACCACCAGGATGACGTCGCCGCCACGGCCGCCGTTGCCGCCGTCGGGGCCGCCGAGCGGCTTGAACTTCTCCCGGTGAACGGAGGCGCAGCCGTGGCCCCCGTTACCCGCGGCGACATGCAGCTCGACGCGGTCCACGAAGGTGGTCATGGTTGTTCCTCCAGTTACATGCGGGAATGTCCCGGGCAGGCCTTGCCGCCCATTAAACGTCTGTACGTACCAACGCGCCGAGGGCGGACCTCTCTT
Source organism: Streptomyces sp. NPDC048258 (assembly GCF_043201995.1). Classification (NCBI taxonomy): domain Bacteria; kingdom Bacillati; phylum Actinomycetota; class Actinomycetes; order Kitasatosporales; family Streptomycetaceae; genus Streptomyces; species Streptomyces sp. NPDC048258. The sequence continues at coordinate 373,439 of NZ_JBICZH010000001.1, read as the reverse complement.
CCCGGCTTGCGCCGGAAAGAGCTGAGATCCGCCCTCGGGAAGTTACGAACGCTTGATCAGCCGAAGCTGGATCAGGCGGCCGGAACGATGTTGACGACCTTGCGGCCACGGTGCGTGCCGAACTCGACGGCACCGGCCTGCAGCGCGAACAGCGTGTCGTCGCCACCGCGACCGACACCCGAACCCGGGTGGAAGTGGGTGCCGCGCTGGCGGACGAGGATCTCACCAGCGGAGACGACCTGACCGCCGAAGCGCTTCACGCCGAGCCGCTGGGCATTGGAGTCGCGCCCGTTCCGGGTGGACGATGCGCCCTTCTTGTGTGCCATGTCTCAGTCCCTCTTACTTCGCAGCCGCGGGGATACCGGTGACCTTGATCGCCGTGTACTGCTGGCGGTGACCCTGGCGACGGCGGTAGCCGGTCTTGTTCTTGTAGCGCAGGATGTCGATCTTGGCGCCCTTGTGGTGGTCCACAATCTCGGCCGTGACCTTGATGCCGGCCAGGACCCACGGGTCGCTGGTCACGGCGTCGCCGTCGACAACGAGCAGGGTCGAGAGCTCGACCGTGTCGCCAACCTTGGCAGTGGAAATCTTGTCAACCTCAACGATGTCACCAACAGCAACCTTGTGCTGGCGACCACCGCTGCGCACGATGGCGTACACGCGGATCTCTCTCTCACTCGGGGCGGATGCTCCTGAAGCCAGCCGCTCAGTCGGGCCGGGGCCCGCACTGATCCGGAATGGACGAGCGGCCTCTCCCGTACGACGCTTGCGCGTACGCGGCGGGAGGAAGGTGCTCAGGAGCGCGGCGCACAGAACGGTATTCGTTCAAGACACGCCGACGGTCTAGGTTACGGGGCCGGTTCCTAGGGGTCAAACCGGGCCCCGCACGGCCGTGGGCCCCGCCTCGCGGCGGGGCCCACGGTCACGGAGCGGATCAGGCTTCGGTCGGAGCCGAGACGGAGGGCAGCGTCTGCTGCTCGGCCGCCGCGGTCTTCTTCGTCGCCCGCTTCGCCGCGGTCTTCTTGGTCGTGGCCGCCTTCTTGGCCACGGTCTTCTTGGCCGCCGTCGCCTTCTTGGCGGTGGTGGCCTTCTTCGCCGCGGTCGCCTTCTTGGCCGGAGCCTTCCTGGCGGCCTTCTTGGCCGGAGCGGCCTCCTCGGCCGGGGCCTCCGGCTCCGGCTCGCTCACGGGGGCCTCCACGACCACCACGGCGGCCTCCGTCGCACCTGCCGGGGAACCGGCGGGTGCGGTGGCCTTACGGGTGGCACGCCGGCGCGGACGGGCCGGCGCGGCCTCCGCCACGGGGGCCTCCTCGACCGCGGCGACGACCGGCTCGGGCTCCGGCACGACGACCGGCTCCGGCTCGGGTTCCGCCACGACGGCCGGCTCCGGGGCCACCTCGGCCGCGGGGGCCGGGGCACCCGCCGGGGCGGTGGCCTTACGGGTTGCGCGGCGACGGGTACGGCCCTTCGGCGCGGCCTCCTCGACCGGGGCGGCCTCGACCGTCTCCACGGCCTCCACGGCCTCGGTGACGACCTCGGCGGCCGGCTCCAGGACGGTGTCGGCCGGCTCGGCGACCGGCTCGGCGACGACCTCGGCCACGGGGGCCGGTGCCTGCGCCGGAGCGGCCGCACCGCGCGGGGCGCCCGCCGGAGCGGTCGCCTTGCGGGTGGCACGGCGACGGTTGCGACGGCCGCTCAGGCCCGCCGCGGCCTCCGCCTCGGCGGGGCTGCTGTACAGCTCCTCGTCCGCGACGAACTCGGGCTCGGGCAGCGCCCGCGGCGCGGCGGCCTCGGCGGCCACCTCGGCCTCGGACTCGAACTCCACGTCGACGGTCTCGATCTCGTGCTCGTGCTGGTCGAACTCCGCCTTGCCGCCGCGGCGCTTGGAACGCTTGCCGTTGCCGCCGCCGCCGATCGCGGTCGGGGTCTCCATGTGCACGATGACACCGCGGCCGTTGCAGTGGACGCAGGTCTCGGAGAAGGACTCCAGCAGGCCCTGACCCACCCGCTTGCGGGTCATCTGGACCAGGCCCAGCGAGGTGACCTCGGCCACCTGGTGCTTGGTCCGGTCGCGGCCCAGGCACTCCAGCATGCGCCGCAGGACCAGGTCGCGGTTGGACTCCAGGACCATGTCGATGAAGTCGATGACGACGATGCCGCCCAGGTCGCGCAGCCGCAGCTGGCGCACGATCTCCTCGGCCGCCTCCAGGTTGTTCCTGGTGACGGTCTCCTCGAGGTTGCCGCCCTGACCGGTGAACTTGCCGGTGTTGACGTCGATGACGATCATCGCCTCGGTCTTGTCGATCACAAGCGAACCGCCCGAGGGCAGCCACACCTTGCGGTCGAGCGCCTTGGCGAGCTGCTCGTCGATCCGGTACGTCGCGAAGACGTCGACCTCGGAGGTCCAGCGGGACAGCCGGTCGGCCAGGTCCGGGGCCACGTGGTTCACGTAGCCGTGGATGGTCTCCCAGGCACCGTCACCACTGACGATGACCTTCGAGAAGTCCTCGTTGAAGATGTCGCGCACGACGCGGACGGTCATGTCCGGCTCGCCGTACAGCAGGCTCGGCGAAGAGGTCGAGATCTGCTTCGACTTCTTCTGGATGTCCTCCCACTGGGCCTGCAGACGCTCGACGTCGCGGCGCAGCTCGTCCTCGCTCGCGCCCTCGGCGGCGGTGCGCACGATGACGCCCGCGTCCTCGGGGACGATCTTCTTGAGGATGGTCTTCAGGCGCGCGCGCTCGGTGTCGGGCAGCTTGCGGCTGATGCCGGTCATCGAGCCCTCGGGCACGTAGACCAGGTAGCGGCCGGGCAGCGAGACCTGGCTGGTCAGGCGGGCGCCCTTGTGGCCGATCGGGTCCTTGGTGACCTGCACCAGGACCGACTGGCCGGACTTGAGGGCGGACTCGATGCGGCGCGGCCCGTTGGCCATGCCGAGCGCCTCGAAGTTGACCTCACCGGCGTACAGGACCGCGTTGCGGCCCTTGCCGATGTCGATGAACGCGGCCTCCATGGACGGCAGCACGTTCTGGACCTTGCCCAGGTAGACGTTGCCGACGTACGAGGTGGCCTCTTCCTTGTTGACGTAGTGCTCGACGAGCACGTTGTCCTCGAGGACGCCGATCTGGGTGCGCTCGCCGGCCTGGCGGACGACCATCACGCGCTCGACGGCCTCACGGCGGGCCAGGAACTCGGCCTCGGTGATGATGGGCACGCGGCGGCGGCCCTGCTCGCGGCCTTCGCGGCGGCGCTGCTTCTTCGCCTCCAGGCGGGTCGAGCCCTTGATGGACTGGACCTCGTCGGACGGCTCGGCCTTCTCACGGGCCGGGCGCGGCTCGCGGACCTTGACGACGGTGCGTACGCCGTCCTCCTCGGCCGCCTCGGCGGACTCGGTGGCGGTGTCACCGCTGCGACGGCGACGGCGACGGCGACGACGGCTGGAGCTGGAGCCGAGGGCCTCTTCGGACTCGTCGTCCTCTTCCTCCTCCTCGGCGGCCTCCTGCTCGGCGGCCTCGGCCTCCGCCTCTTCCTCGGCGGACTCGTCGAGGTCGGCGGACTCGCCACGACGGCGGCGACGGCCACCGCGACGGCGGCGGCGCGAGGGGCGCTCGCCCGACTCGTCGCCCTCCTCGAACTCGGCGGACTCCTCTTCGAGCTCGGCCTCGGGCTCCTCCTCGGCGAGCACCTCGGGGAGGGAGACCGGCGCGGACTCGGCGACCGGGGCGGCCTCGGCGGCGCCGCGCCCACGGCGACGGCGGCGGCCGGCGGGCTGCGGGGCGGGGGTCTGGACGACCTCGGCCTCGACCTCCGTCTCCTCCTCCTCGACCTCGTCGGCCGGGGCGGCGGCGCGGGCGGCCGCGGCGGCCATGGCCGCGGTCTCGGGGGTCTGGAACATCGGCTCGGCGAAGACCGGGGCCTGGAAGACGGCCACGGCGGGACGCGCGGCGCGGCGGGCCCGGGCCGGGGCGGCGGGCGCCTCGGTCTCGGCGGCGGCGGGCTGCGCGGGGGCGGCCGGGGCGGTGGTGGAACGGGTGGCGCGGCGGCGGCCGCCGCGCTTCGGGGAGTCCAGGGCGTCGGCCACGGTGAAGGCGCGGGCGGCGGCCTTGGGGGCCTCCTCGGCCTCGGCGGGGACCTCGTCCTCGACGGGGGCCGGGGCGGCCGGGGCGGCGACGGCGCGGGTGGCACGGCGGCGGGCACGCGGAGCGGGAGCGGCCGGAGCCTCCTCCTCGACCACGGGCGCGGCCTCCGCGACCGGAGCCTCGACGACCTCGGCGGCTGCTGCGGCCTCGGCGGCCGGAGCGGCGACGGCGCGGGTGGCACGGCGACGGGCACGCGGAGCCGGAGCGGCCGGAG
>NZ_JBICZH010000001.1:219835-368991 GCF_043201995.1 Streptomyces sp. NPDC048258 | reverse complement strand
CGGAGCCTCCTCCGCCTCCTCGACCACGGGCGCGGCCTCGGCGACCGGAGCCTCGGGAGCGGCGACCGCACGGGTCGCACGGCGACGGGCACGCGGAGCCGGAGCGGCCGGAGCCTCCTCCGCCTCCTCGACCACGGGCGCGGCCTCGGCGACCGGAGCCTCGGGAGCGGCGACCGCACGGGTCGCACGGCGACGGGCACGCGGAGCGGGAGCGGCGGGCTCCTCGGCGACGGCGGCCGGGGCCTCGACGGGCGCGGCCGGGGCGGCGGCCTCGGCGGCGGGGGTCTCGGGAGCGGCCACGGCGCGGGTCGCGCGGCGGCGGGTACGAGCGGGGGCGGCGGCCGGAGCGGCCTCCTCCACGGGGGCGGCCTGGGCGGCCTCCGTCACCGGGGTCGCCTCTGCGGCGGTGGCGCCGGGCGGCCCGGCGGGCCGGGAAGCGGCGCGGCGACGCCTGCGCGGAGGCAGGTTGTCACTCGGGCTGCTGTTGTCGGCGTTGCCGGCGGTGGTGTCGTTTTCGTTGTTGAGCATTGCGGGCGGTTCTCCCGTCACGCTCCCGGGCGCCGCGGCTGACTTCCGGTCCGGCACGGCTCCGCGTAATGAGCGCGGAACCGGCCTCCGGGGCGCGTTCGCCACACGGGAGCTCAGTTCATGGCCGCCGGTTCCGTACGTGTTGTCCGTACGGCCTGGCGGAAGTCTTCAGGTCAGTGCGCGGCCCGACCCAGGTGGCTCCCGAGTGCCAGGGCTGCGCGACGACGACGTTCCTTACGCGGCGGGACCTTCCGGCGCCTTCGCGTCGGCGGCTACGGCGGCCGTGGGTGGAGCGGCCGTATCAGCCTCGCGGTCGGGCGCGAGCGGGTCGGTCACCGTGCCGGACTCCTCGTCGAAGAGCCCCTGCGCCAGCCTGGTCACCGCTGAGGGGACCGGCGGCGCCAGGTCGGCCACAGCTCGGAGACCGGACAGGACGTCGTCGGGTCGCACGGCAGGTGTCAGATGCCGAACAACCAGGCGCAGTATCGCACAGGCATTGTCCAGGGGCCTATCAGCCGGGGCGGGAAGGGCCTCCAGGGTGACGACGGCGCCGCGCGTGTCGAAGGTCCTCATGCCGTTCTTGGTGCGGCGCTGCACCTCCACGGTCTCGGCGGCGAGGAAGGCCGCCACGGCCCGCTCAGCCTCGGCGGGCTCCACGCCGTCCAGGCGCAGCTCCCACACGGAGGCGGTGAGCCGGTCCGCGAGGCCCGAGGTGCGGGCCTCCACGGCGTCGATGATGTCGAGCCCGGTCGGCATCGACTCGTCGAGCAGCTCGCGGAGCTTCTCGGGGTCGCGGGACTCGGCGAGGGCGATCTCCAGGTACTCGGCCTCGCTGCCGGTCCCGGTCGGGGCGGCGTTCGCGTACGAGACGCGGGGGTGCGGGGTGAAGCCGGCCGAGTACGCCATCGGCACCTCGGCGCGACGCAGGGCCCGCTCGAAGGCGCGCTGGAAGTCGCGGTGGCTGGTGAACCGGAGGCGGCCGCGCTTGGTGTAGCGCAGTCGGATGCGCTGCACCACCGGTGCGGGAGGCGGGCCTTCGGGCTGTCGCTTGCCCAGTGGTTCTTCTCCTTGTGCGGGGCTCCGCGGCTCGCGCGTCGCCCTGAGCGTCTGTGGGACCTGCCGGCCACGCCCGGCCTCCGGCTCACCCCTGCCGTTCGTGGAGGGAGATCTCGGGAGCGGGCGTGTTGCCTGCGGCTGTCGTCCTACCCAGAGTACGCGCCCGTGACCTCGCCGGTTCCCGGGGAGGAGGACCGAAGAGGGCCTGCCGTACGGAGGCTCGCGCCTCCCGCACCGCGAGGCGCGAGCTGCGCCACACCTCGCGGACGAGGTGTCCGGCGGGAGTCAGTACGTGCCGGTGGACCCAGGCGGCGGGGCGGGCGACGAGGCCGCGCCACAGCCGGAGGAGTCCGCGGCCGATGGCGCGGCTGACGCGGCCGGCGAGGTGCCAGGCGGCGGCGACGAAGTGCCCGAGGGGCGTGAGCACGTACCGGTACAGGCCCCGCGCCACCCAGGCCAGGCCGTGTCCGAGGGGGGTCAGCAGATAGCGGTACGTCCCGACCGCGGCCGGGACGGCGACGTACCGCCACAGCGCGACCCACGGCCACACGAACACGGCCTTCGCCAGCCAGCCGGACGCGACCCCGGCGCTCCGGGCCAGCCAGGCCAGGGCGTGGCCGGCCGGGGTGAGGACGTACCGGTACAGCCCGCGCGCCAGCCAGGCGACGCCCAGGGCCGGCGGCACCAGCAGGTACCGGTACGCGGCGGTGAGCGTCCAGGCGACCGCGCCGCCGACCGGCCGCAGCAGGTACCGGTACAGCGCGGCGGCGCCGGGAACGAGCACGTACCGCCACAACGCCACCCACGGCCACACGAACAGGGCCTTCGCCAGCCAGCCGAGCGCCAGCCCGAGGGGGACGAGGACCCGGCGCCACAGGGCGGCGCCGACGGGCACGAGTACGTACCGCCCCAGCGCGGCCCACGGCCAGTAGAAGACGGCGAGGGCGAGCCATTTCAGGACCAGTCCCGTGCCCCGGGCCAGCCAGGCCAGTCCGTGTCCGAGCGGGGTCAGGACGTACCGGTAGAGCCGGGCGAACAGCCAGGCCACCGCGTCGCCGGCCGGGCGCAGGGCGCGGCGGTGCACGCCGCGAGCCCCGAGGACCAGCAGGTCCCAGGCCATCCGCAGCGGCAGCACGATCACGACGGCCAGGATCCGCACCGGGATCCGGACCACCGCGAAGACGCACCCTCGGCCGTCGGGTTCGGGTTCGTGCCGGCCGTGTTTTTCCAGGTCCATGCACGTGACGACGCACGAGGGGCCCGTGCCGTTGCACGCGGGACCCCGCGATCAGCCGAATGAAGATGCCCCCCACCGTTCCCGGTGAGGGGCATCTCGCGGGCGCAGTCAGCCCGAGGTCACTTCACGACCGACAGCGGCAGCAGTTTCTTGCCGGTCGGGCCGATCTGGATCTCGGTCTGCATCTGAGGACACACGCCGCAGTCGAAGCACGGGGTCCAGCGGCAGTCGTCGACCTCGGTCTCGTCGAGGGCGTCCTGCCAGTCCTCCCAGAGCCAGTCCTTGTCGAGACCGGAGTCCAGGTGGTCCCAGGGCAGGACCTCCTCGTACGTGCGCTCACGCGTCGTGTACCAGGCGACGTCCACGCCGTACGCGGGCAGCGTCTTCTCCGCCGCCTCCATCCAGCGGTCGTACGAGAAGTGCTCGCGCCAGCCGTCGAAGCGGCCGCCCGACTCGTACACGGCGCGGATGACGTCGCCGATGCGGCGGTCACCGCGCGAGAGGAGGCCCTCGACGATGCCCGGCTTGCCGTCGTGGTAGCGGAAGCCGATGGAGCGGCCGTACTTCTTGTCGCCGCGGATCTTGTCGCGGAGCTTGCCCAGACGGGCGTCCGTCTCTTCGGCCGACAGCTGCGGCGCCCACTGGAACGGGGTGTGCGGCTTCGGCACGAAACCGCCGATGGACACCGTGCAGCGGATGTCGTTCTGGCCGGAGACCTCGCGGCCCTTGGCGATGACATTGACCGCCATGTCGCCGATCTGGAGCACGTCCTCGTCGGTCTCGGTCGGCAGGCCGCACATGAAGTACAGCTTCACCTGACGCCAGCCGTTGCCGTAGGCGGTGGAGACGGTCCGGATCAGGTCCTCTTCCGAGACCATCTTGTTGATGACCTTGCGCATGCGCTCGGAACCGCCCTCGGGGGCGAAGGTCAGACCGGAGCGGCGGCCGTTGCGGGTCAGCTCGTTGGCCAGGTCCACGTTGAACGCGTCCACACGGGTCGACGGCAGGGACAGGCCCACCTTGTCGTCCGTGTAGCGGTCCGCGAGGCCCTTGGCGATGTCGGCGATCTCGGTGTGGTCCGCGGAGGACAGCGACAGGAGGCCGACCTCCTCGAAGCCGGTGGCCTTCAGGCCGCGCTCCACCATCTCGCCGATGCCGGTGATGCTTCGCTCCCGCACGGGGCGCGTGATCATGCCGGCCTGGCAGAAACGGCAGCCGCGGGTGCAGCCGCGGAAGATCTCCACCGACATCCGCTCGTGGACGGTCTCGGCGAGCGGGACCAGCGGCTGCTTGGGGTAGGGCCACTCGTCGAGGTCCATGACGGTGTGCTTGGACACCCGGTACGGGACACCCGACCTGTTGGGCGCGACGCGGGCGATGCGGCCGTCCGGCAGGTAGTCGACGTCGTAGAAGCCGGGCACGTAGACCTGGCCGGTCCTGGCCAGCCGGAAGAGGACCTCCTCGCGCCCGCCCGGCCGCCCCTCGGCCTTCCACGTGCGGATGATCTCGGTCATGTCGAGGACGGCCTGCTCGCCGTCGCCGATGACCGCGCAGTCGATGAACTCCGCGATCGGCTCGGGGTTGAAGGCCGCGTGGCCGCCCGCGAGGACGATCGGGTGGTCGACCGTGCGGTTCCTGGCCTCCAGCGGGATGCCCGCGAGGTCCAGCGCGGTGAGCATGTTCGTGTAGCCCAGCTCCGTGGAGAAGGACAGGCCGAACACGTCGAAGGCCGAGACCGGGCGGTGGCTGTCCACGGTGAACTGCGGCACCTTGTGCTCGCGCATCAGTTCTTCGAGGTCGGGCCACACGCTGTAGGTGCGCTCGGCGAGCACGCCCTCGCGCTCGTTGAGCACCTCGTAGAGGATCATGACGCCCTGGTTGGGCAGCCCGACTTCGTACGCGTCCGGGTACATCAGCGCCCAGCGGACGTCGCAGCTCTCCCACGGCTTCACCGTGGAGTTGAGTTCACCGCCGACGTACTGGATGGGCTTCTGCACGTGCGGAAGCAGGGCCTCAAGCTGAGGGAAGACCGACTCGGTCATCACGCGACTTTCGTGAAGCGGGCAGGGGGCAGCTCTCAAGCGTACCCCGAGGCTCAGCCGCCCCCACCCACATGATCATCCCAGCGCCGCCCTGAGCCCCGGCTCGGAGGCCTTCGCCCAGATGTCCGGAAGCTCCCGTTCGCGCCGCGCGGCCAGGGACTCCTCGTGGGCGTAGAGCACGCCCCAGGTGAACGCCGACTCCCCCGCGCCCGTCGCCTGGACGGCGAGGCCCTGCAGGGCGTCGCGGGCGACCACGCTGTCCTGGTGGTCACCGAGCAGGGACTGGACCGCCTTCATGGCCTTGGCCAGGCGTTTCGCCGGTTTGCCGAGCGCGGGCGTGGCCGCCTCCGCCGCGTACCGGGCGCGTTTGGCCGCCTTGCGGGCCTCGTGCAGGGCCAGGTCGCGCTCGTGGCCCTCGGCGAGGGCGAGCGCCGTGCCGACCCGGTCGGCGAGGCGCTCGTAGTCGCGCAGGACGGCCTTGGGCAGGACGCGCTCCGCCCGCCCGTGGGCGGCCTTGCGCAGCGGGGGCTCGTCCAGCACGGCGTCGAGGGAGTCGAGCAGGGTGATGTAGCGCGCGCTGTCGAGCGCGGCCAGGGCCCGGCGGCGCGATCCGGAGCGGCGGGTGGCGTTCCACGTGCGCAGCCGACCGCGGACCGGGCCGAGCAGGAGGGTGCGCGGCAGCTCGTCGAGGCGGGTCTGGATCCGCTCCAGCAGGACCTCCTGGTCGCGGTCGACGCCCAGTTCGGCGGCGAGCCAGCGCAGTTCCTCGCCGAGCGGGTCGGTGACCGTCCGGTCCAGCACCTTGCGGTACGTCTTGAAGGCGCTGCGCAGGCGCCGGGTGGCGACCCGCATCTGGTGGACGGAGTCCGGGAGGTTGCGCCGCACGGCCGGGTCCTGGGCGATCAGGGCGTCGCGCTGTTCGCGCAGGTACGCCAGCACGTACGCGCCCGCCGTGCCGTCGGAGCCGTGCTGCCCGGGCCGGGCCGGCGGCGCCGAGCCGGTCTCGGCCAGCGCCCGGCCGAGCTTCGAGGGGGCGTCGGAGACCTTGAGCCCGGCCTTGCGGAAGGTCTTCTCGACCGCGTCGAGCAGCCCGGGATCGACCCCGTCGGCGAGTTCCACCTCGACCTCGGTCCAGGCGGCGGTCGCCTCGCCCCGCTCGGCCCGGACCGTGTCGGTGCTCAGTTCCGCGAGCAGGGCTCCGCCGGCGTCCAGGAGGTGGCTGACCCGGCGCGAGGAGAGGAGCCTGACCTGCGGCTCCAGTCCGGCGGTCCGCACCCGGGAGCGGAGCAGGGCGGCCAGCGGGCGTGGGACCGTGTCGCTGAGCGCGGCCCCGATCTCGTCGCGCACGCCCGGGGAGACGGGCAGTTTGAGGTGCCAGCCGGCGTCGGCGCCGCCCGTTCTGCGCCGCAGGGTGAGACCGTCGGCCGCGAGCCGCTGGTCGGGGGTGTCGTAGTAGACGGCGTCGAGGTCGACGGTGCCCTGGTCGGAGACGGCCGCGATCGCGGCCGTACCCGTCAGGTCCGGCACTCCCCGCCGGGCCGACTTCGCCTGAGAGAACTCGAATTTCCGCTCGATCTCGCGCTTCGTGTCCGCCATAGACCGAACTTAGTCCTGAACGGATCACGGCGGCAGGGTGAACGGAGCATCAGGCCGACAATGGCCGTTGCACCTTGATCGACTGCAACAGCCCGACGGCCACCCACACCGCGAACATCGACGAACCTCCGTACGAGACGAAGGGCAGCGGGAGCCCGGCCACCGGCATGATCCCGAGGTTCATCCCGATGTTCTCGAAGGACTGGAAGGCGAACCAGGCGATGATCCCGGCGCACACGATCGTCCCGTAGAGCTCGGTGGTCTCCCGGGCGATCATGCAGGCCCGCCACAGGATGACGCCGAGCAGCAGCAGGATCAGCCCGGCCCCGACGAAGCCCAGCTCCTCCCCCGCCACCGTGAAGACGAAGTCGGTCTGCTGCTCCGGCACGAACTGGCCGGTGGTCTGCGAGCCCTTGAACAGTCCGGATCCGGTCAGCCCGCCGGAGCCGATCGCGATGCGCGCCTGGTTGGTGTTGTAGCCGACACCCGCGGGGTCGAGCTCGGGGTTGGCGAAGGCCGCGAAGCGGTTGATCTGGTACTCGTCCAGGACGCCCAGCTGCCATATCAGGACGGCCCCGCCCACGCCCGAGCCGATCAGGCCCAGCACCCAGCGGTTGGAGGCGCCCGAGCCCAGCAGCACGCCGAGCACGATGACGACCATGACCATGACGGACCCGAGGTCGGGCATCAGCATGACGATGCCCATCGGGGCGGCCGCCAGGCAGAGCGCCTTGACGACCGTGCGGTGGTCCGGGTGGGTGAGGTCGCCCGCGTCCACCCGCGTGGCCAGCAGCACCGCCATGACCAGGATGATCGTGATCTTCACGAACTCGGAGGGCTGGAGGGAGAATCCGCCGCCGATCACGATCCAGGCGTGGGCGCCGTTGATGGTGGCGCCGAGCGGGGTGAGCACGGCGAGGATCAGCACGAGCGAGAGCCCGTAGAGGACCGGCACCGCGCCGCGCAGGGTGCGGTGGCCGAGCCAGACGGTGCCGATCATCAGCACGAGGCCGATGCCGGTGTTCAGCGCGTGCCGGAGGAGGAAGTAGTACGGGTCCCCCTGGTTCAGGGAGGTCCGGTTGCGGGTCGCCGACCACACCAGCAGGGCGCCGATGAAGGACAGGGCGAGCGCGGAGAGGAGTATCGGCCAGTCGAGCCGGCGCACCACCGAGTCGCGGGCGGTGAGCTTGGCCATCCCCCCGCGCTCGGGCGCGTACCGGGAGACGGAGAACTTGTTGGCGGTCTGCATGTCGGTTTCGGTCCTAGGGGGTGTCTTGCCGATCAGGCCGGATCAGGGAGCGGTGTCTGGTGCGTGCGATCGCAAGGCCGAGGATGGGGGTCCCCCCGGACGGAGTCTGGGGGAGAGTCGACGCGGTGGGGGCACCTCCCAGCGGTAGCTGGGGGACGTCGGCGACTGACGACAACGCGGCGAGCGTGCGTGCCAGGCGACGCGAGCCCGGCCTGATCGGCAAGACACCCCCTCAGTCCTGCCGCACGGGGGGCGGGGCGGGCGGCCCGGCGAGCACGGGCGGCGCCAGCTCCTCCGGGGACGGCGGCACGTACGGCCGGATCTCGGGGGAGTCGATGGAGCCGTCGGGGCGGATCCTGGGCAGTTTCGCCTCGGGCTTCAGCAGCAGGGCCTTCTTCAGGTCCTGCTTGCCTTCCATGTCGAGGCCGTAGATGGCGTTGTAGATGTTGCGGACGGCGGGGCCGGAGGCCCCGGAGCCGGTGCCGCCCTGGGAGATCGTCATGACGATCGTGAAGTCGTCGGTGTAGGTCGCCAGCCACGAGGTGGTCTGCTTGCCGTAGACCTGTGCGGTGCCGGTCTTGGCCCGCATCGGGATCTTGTCCAGCGGCCAGCCGATGAACCGCCAGGCGGCGGTGCCGCCGGGCTCGACGACCATGCGCAGGCCCTTGTCGAGGTCGCCGATGGTCTGGGCGTCGATCGGCAGCCTGCCGTGGGCCTTGGGCTTGATCATGTCGATGCGCTTGCCGTCGGGGCTGACCACGGCCTTGCCGACCGTGGGGTCGTAGAGGGTGCCCCCGTTGCTGATGGCCGAGTAGGCGGTGGCCATCTGGATGGGGGTGACGAGAACGTCGCCCTGGCCGATCGCGAAGTTGATGCTGTCGAAGGCCTTCAGCTGGTTGCCTTCGAGGCAGCTCTCGTAGGCGATCTGCTCGACGTAGGTGCCGCCCTTCTTGCCCTGCTTGCACCAGGAGTCCTTGTTGGCCGCCCAGAAGCTCTTCTTCCACCGGCGGTCGGGGATGCGGCCGGTGACCTCGTTCGGCAGGTCGATCCCGGTCTCGGAGCCGAAGCCGAACTCGCGGGCGGTCCGGTAGAACCAGTCGTGGGCGTCCTTCCTGGGCTTGAGGCCGCCGTCACGCTGCCACTCCTTGTGCCCGAGGGCGTAGAAGACGGTGTTGCAGGAGAACTTGAGGGCCTCGGCGAGGGTGATGGGGCCGTGCCCCTTGGACTCGAAGTTCGCGAAGCTCCGGCCGCCCATGTTGTAGGAAGCGCTGCAGTTGTACTTGTCGTCGAAGGCGTAGCCGGCCCGCACGGCCGCGCTCGCCGACACCACCTTGAAGATGGAGCCCGCGGGGGCCTGGCCCTGGATGGCCCGGTTGAGCAGCGGGTAGTTGGAGCCCTTGCTGGTGAGCCTGGCGTAGTCCTTGCCGGAGATGCCGCCGACCCAGGCGTTGGGGTCGTAGTCGGGCTGGGAGGCCATCGCGACGACGCGGCCGGTCTTGGCCTCCATGACGACGACGGCGCCCGAGTCGGCCTCGTACTTGCGGCCGGTGATGTTGTCGGTCTCGTGGCGGACCGTCTTCATCGCCTCCTGGAGCTCGTACTCGGCGACGGCCTGGACCCGGGCGTCGATGCTGGTGACGAGGGTGGACCCGGGCACGCCCGGGTCGGACTTGGTCTGATGCATGACCCGGCCGAGGTTGTCGACCTCGTACGAGGTGACTTCCGCCTTGCCGCGCAACTGCTTGTCAAAGGTGCGTTCGAGTCCGGAGCGGCCGACCTGATCGGAGCGCAGATGCGGCGAGTCCGTGTCCTTGGCCTTCTGGATCTCCTCGTCGGTGACCGGCGAGAGGTAGCCGAGCACCTGTGCGGTGCGGCCCCCGCCGGGGGCCGGGTAGCGGCGGACGGCGGTGGGCTCCGCGGTGATCCCGGGGAAGTCCTCGGGGCGTTCGCGGAGTTGCAGCGCCTGCTGCGTGGTGGCTTCGAGGGTGATCGGAATCGGCTGGTACGGGGAGCCGTTCCAGCAGGGCTTGGGGGTCGTGGAGTCGCAGAGCCGGACCTTTTCGATGACCTCCTTGGGGGTCATGTCCAGGACGTCGGCGAGGCGGGTCATGACTCCCTTGCCCCTGTCCTTCATCTTCATCAGCGCCGTGCGGCTGGCCGAGACGACGAGGCGGGTCTCGTTGTCGGCGAGCGGGACCCCGCGGGCGTCGAGGATCGAGCCGCGCACGGCGGGCTGGACCACCCGCTGGACGTGGTTGCTCTTCGCCTCGTGGTAGTACTCCGCGCCGTTGCGGATCTGCAGGTACCAGAGGCGCCCGCCGAGGGTGACCAGCATCGAGAGGACGAGTACCTGGATGATGACGAGCCGGATCTGCACCCGGGAGGTGCGGCCGGTCTCCGGAACGTTGGTCACGCCTGCTCCTCCCTCACAGCTTCTTGATGCTCTTCACACCCTTGACCGCCTTGACGCCCTTTATCCGGCCGGCCCGGTTGGCGCGGACGCGCGCCGTCTTCATCCGCAGGCCGCCGCGCTGGCTGCCGATGCGCAGGCCGGTACCGCCGGCCAGCCAGCCGGAGGAGACGTCGGCGGCCTTGTTGGAGGGGCCGCCGCCGGCCTCGACGGCCATCGGGTCGTTCTCGGCGCGCCGGGCCAGCGCCATGATGAACGGCACGGTGAACGGCGCGAGCAGCAGGTCGTAGAGGGTGGCGGTGAACAGCAGCCCGGTCAGCCCCACGTGGCGGGCGGCGGTGTCGCCGACGAGGGCGCCCACGCTCGCGTACAGCAGGGTGGAGCCGATCGCGGCGGCGACGACGGTGAGCATCGGGCCCCAGGCGGAGCGGAACCGCCCGCTGTCGGGGCGGACCAGGCCGGCCACGTAGCCGATGACGCACAGGACGAGTGCGTACCGTCCGGCGGCGTGGTCGGCGGGGGGTGCCAGGTCGGCGAGGAGGCCTGCGGAGAATCCGATGAGGGCGCCGCTGACGTGCCCGTACACGAGTGCGAGGGCGACGACGGTGAGCAGCACCAGGTCGGGCACGGCGCCGGGGAGTTGGAGCCGGCCCAGGACGGTGACCTGGACGACGAGCGCGACCACGACGAGGGTGGCCGAGAGCAGGATCCGGTTGAAGCGCATGGTCGGTCTGCTCCTACTCGTCGTCCGGCTTGCCGGGCACACTGGCGGACCCGGACGGGGTGACCGTGACGGTGACCGTCGGGGTGGGCTTGGGAGCCTCGGGCTTGGGCGGCAGGACGGCGTCGCGCGGGTCCTCGCGCGGCGGCATCACCACGACACCGACGATGTCCAGGCGCGAGAAGCCGACGAACGGGCGCACCCAGACCGTGCGGGTCAGGTCGCCGCGCGAGGGGTCGACCTTGACGACCTCGCCGATCGGCACGCCGGGCACGAACGGCTTGTTGCCGCGCGAGCCGAAGGTGACCAGGCGGTCTCCGGGGCTGACCTTGGCCTTGCCGTTGAGCATCTGGACGGACAGCGCGCGGTCGCCCTGGCCGGTGGCGAAGCCGAGTTCGCCGGTCTTCTCCAGGCGGGTGCCGACGGTGAAGTCGGGGTCGTTGGCGAGGACGACGGTGGCGGTGTCGGGGCCGACGGTGCTGACCCGGCCGACGAGTCCGTCGCCGTTGAGGACGGTCATGTCGCGCTCGATGCCGTCCTTGCTGCCGGCGTCGATGGTGACGGTCCAGGAGAAGCCCTGGGCCGCTCCTATGGCGATGACCTCGGCGCCCTTGATGCCGTACTGTCCGGCGCCGGCCCGCTTGAGCATCTCGTCGAGCTCGTGGATGCGGCTGCGGGTCTGCTCGTCGCTGCCCAGTTTGGCCTTCAGGGCCGCGTTCTGCTTCTCCAGCACGGCGATGCGGTTGTGGCGCTCGCCGGAGTCCCGTACCGCCCCTATGGCGTTGGCGACCGGGTCGACGGCCGTGGCCACGCCCTTCTCGACCGGGCCGAAGACCGCTGCCGCGGCCTGCCGGGCACCGTCGACCGGCGACTCCTCGCCTGCCCTGATGTCCACCGTGATCAATGCGAACGCGATGGCGATCAGAAGCACCAGGAGCAGCCGGCTTTCTCGTGTGTCCCTCACGTGCGGCGGCCGTGCCTTCCTCGTCGGAATGTTGTTTTGCCTGTATATCAACGATCCGCCGCACGGGCCCGGTAGCGCCCGTACGGCGGATCCTTGTGTGTTCCGCATGGTCCCTCCGGCTCGGAGGGGCGTGTGTCAGCGACGGGGCTGGGCGTCCAGGACCTGCTGGAGCGCCTCGAACTCCTCGACGCACTTGCCGGATCCGAGGGCGACGGAGTCGAGCGGGTCCTCGGCGATGTGGATGGGCATGCCCGTCTCCCGGCGCAGCCGCTCGTCGAGGCCGCGCAGCAGGGCGCCGCCACCGGTCAGGACGATGCCGCGGTCCATGATGTCGCCGGAGAGCTCCGGCGGGCACTTGTCGAGGGTGGTCTTGACGGCGTCGACGATGGCGTTGACGGGCTCCTCGATGGCCTTGCGGACCTCGGCGGCCGAGATGACGACCGTCTTGGGCAGCCCGGAGACCAGGTCGCGGCCGCGGATCTCGGTGTGCTCGTCCTTGTCGAGGTCGTACGCCGACCCGATGGTGATCTTGATCTGCTCGGCGGTGCGCTCGCCGAGGAGGAGCGAGTACTCCTTCTTGATGTGCTGGATGATCGCGTTGTCCAGCTCGTCGCCGGCCACCCGGATGGACTGTGCCGTGACGATTCCGCCGAGGGAGATGACGGCGACCTCGGTGGTGCCGCCGCCGATGTCCACGACCATGTTTCCGGTGGCCTCGTGGACGGGCAGGCCCGAGCCGATGGCGGCGGCCATGGGCTCCTCGATGATGTGCACCTGGCGGGCGCCGGCCTGCGTGGACGCCTCGATGACGGCGCGGCGCTCCACTCCGGTGATGCCGGAGGGGACGCAGACCACGACGCGCGGGCGGGCCAGGTAACGGCGTTTGTGGATCTTGAGGATGAAGTACCGGAGCATACGCTCCGTGATCTCGAAGTCGGCGATGACGCCGTCCTTGAGGGGCCGTACGGCGACGATGTTGCCGGGCGTGCGCCCGATCATCTTCTTCGCCTCGGAGCCGACCGCCAGAATGCCGCCGGTGTTCGTGTTGATGGCGACCACGGACGGCTCGTTCAGGACGATCCCCCGGCCCCTCACGTACACCAGCGTGTTGGCGGTCCCGAGGTCGATCGCCATGTCACGGCCGATGAACGACATGTTGTTCCCCTTGTTCCCCATGAGGAGCGTCTGGCCTTCCAGTTGATAGCGGCTGCTGTCAGGTCGGCGAGGTGGGTGTGTGGGTGGAGGCCCCATCGTAGTGCCGGGAGTACGGACACCGCGCGACGGGACTCCGGCAATCCCGCCGGAATGGATACCCGCCCCCTTACTGGTGACGACGTGTCCTGCCCAGGCGTTCCCGGTATCGCCCGGAAATACCGCAGGGCGACCGAAATTACTTCGGTCGCCCCAGGTCATGAGCGCTGTTTGGCTGATGTCACGTCAGAAAAGAGTGCTCACGGAATATTCACGGAATGGTCAGAGAGCGGGGAAGAACAGCTTCAGCTCGCGCTCTGCGGACTCCTCGGAGTCCGAGGCGTGGATCAGGTTCTCCCGGACGATGCTCCCGAAGTCACCCCGAATGGAGCCCGGCGCCGCGGCGATCGGGTCGGTGGGTCCGGCCAGCTGGCGGACACCCTCGATCACGCGTTCCCCTTCGACCACCAGGGCGACGACCGGACCACTGGCCATGAAGCCCATGAGGGGCTCGTAGAACGGCTTGCCCTTGTGCTCGCCGTAGTGCGCCTCAAGCGTGTCCTGGTCCAGCGTGCGCAGCTCCAGCGCGGGGATGGTCCAGCCGGCCTTCCGCTCGATACGGCCGATGATCTCGCCCACCAGACCGCGACGGACGGCGTCGGGCTTCAGCAGGACGAGGGTGCGCTGGGTCATGTTGCGGCTCCTTGCGGCATACGGGTGCGGTAGGACGAATCTACAGGGCCGTGAGGGTGACCCGTCACGCAGCGTCAGGCGCCCCGGGGGCCGCCGGCGCCTCCTGCGCGGCCGCCCAGCGGGCCTTGATCGTGTCGATCTTGCGGCCGTAGTGCACCGAGCACCACCACAGGGCGGCGAACACCGCACCGAGGAAGAACATCGTCGGGACGACGAACCCGCTCGCGATCAGGCCGATCTGCAGGGCCCAGCCCAGCTGGACCGCCCCGGGCCGCGACAGCATCCCGCACAGCAGCACCGACAGCACCATGCTGACCCCGCACACCGTCCAGACCGCCGCCTGGGTCAGGTCCGGGTCCTTCATGGCCACCAGGCCCGCGAAGCCGATCACGAAGAACTCGCCGATCAGCGTGCTCGCACACAGCGTGCGCATCCTCAGCCCCTCTTCAGCAGCAGGCGGGCCTCGCCCACCGTGATCACGGAACCGGTCACCAGGACCCCGGCCCCTCCGTACTCGGCCTCTTCCTCCGCCAGGGTGATCGCCGCCTCCAGGGCGTCGTCCAGCCGCGGCTCCACCTGCACCCGGTCCACGCCGAAGACCTCGACCGCGACGGCCGCCAGCTCGTCCGCGCCCATCGAGCGGTGACTGGAGTTCTCCGTCACCACCACCTCGGCGAAGATCGGCTCGAAGGCCTCCAGCACCCCGCGGACGTCCTTGCCCTCGCTCGCGGCCACGACCCCGATCAGCCGGCTGAAGCCGAACGACTCGGTGACCGCCTCCGCGGTGACCACCGCGCCCGCCGGGTTGTGCGCCGCGTCCAGGACCACCGTCGGGCTGCGCCGCACGACCTCCATCCGGCCCGGCGAGGTCACCGAGGCGAAGGCCTTCCGTACGGTGTCCAGGTCCAGCACGCGCGCGTGCTCCTGGCCGATCCCGAAGAAGGCCTCGACCGCGGCCAGCGCCACCGCCGCGTTGCGCGCCATGTGCGCGCCGTACAGCGGCAGGAAGATGCCGTCGTACTCGCCGCCCACACCGCGCAGCGTCAGCTGCTGCCCGCCGACCGCGACCTCGCGCGAGACCACGCCGAACTCCATGCCCTCGCGGGCCACGGTCGCGTCGACCTCGACGGCCTTCTTCAGCAGCGCCTGCGCCGCGTCCACCGGCTGCTGCGCCAGGATCACGGTGGCGCCCTGCTTGATGACGCCGCCCTTCTCCAGGGCGATCTCGCCGGGCGTGGAGCCGAGCCGGTCGGTGTGGTCCAGGCTGATCGGGGTGACCACGGCGACCGAGGCGTCGATGACGTTGGTCGCGTCCCAGGTGCCGCCCATGCCGACCTCGATCACGGCCGCGTCCACCGGAGCGTCCGCGAAGGCCGCGTACGCCATTCCGGTGAGCACCTCGAAGAACGACAGCCGGTACTCCTGGGCGGCGTCGACCATCTCCACGTACGGCTTGACGTCCTGGTACGTCTCGACGAACCGCTCGGCGGTGATCGGCGCCCCGTCGAGGCTGATCCGCTCGGTGACCGACTGCACGTGCGGGCTGGTGTAGCGGCCGGTGCGCAGCTCGAAGGCGTTCAGCAGGGCCTCGATCATGCGGGCCGTGCTGGTCTTGCCGTTCGTACCGGTGACGTGGATGGAGGGGTACGCGCGCTGCGGCTCGCCGAGGACGTCCATCAGCGCGGCGATCCGCGACACGGACGGCTCCAGCTTGGTCTCGCCCCAGCGGGTGGCGAGCTCCTGCTCCACCTCCTGCAGCGCCTTCGCGACCTCCGGGTCGACGGGCGGGGCGGGCACCGGGTCGCCCTGGGGCGGACCGGCCTGCGCGCGCAGGGTGCGGCTGCCGGCCTCGATCACCGCCAGGTCGGGGTCGCGGTCGGACTCTTCCGCGATGATCTGGTCGAATTCGTCAGATCCATCGAAGGGGCTGTCGTGGCTATCAGGGCTATCGGGCTGCTGCTCACTCACGGAGCCCAGTCTACGGACGAGGACCCGCGGGACCTTCGGCCCGGGCGTTTCGGGCCCTTCGGCGAGCGGGGCGACCAGATCGTTATGGAAGCCTTGCGGGCAGGAGATTGGGGAACAAATGCCGCAGGCCAGCATCAACACGACAGCTTCCAGCCGCGACATAGGGGTGGACCTGGGGACCGCCAACACCCTCGTCTACGCACGGGGGCACGGAATCGTCCTCAATGAGCCGTCCGTGGTCGCCGTGAAAGCGGGCACGACCACCGCGCTGGCCGTCGGGGCGGAGGCCAAGGAGGCGATCATCGCCGCCGTGCGCGCCACCCTGGAGGACTGCCCGCCGGAACTGTCCGGCGACGTGATGGAGCACGGCATCGTCCTGACCGGCGGCGGCGCGCTGCTGCCCGGCCTCGACCTGCGGATGGCCTCGGCGACCGGCATCCCCGTCTTCGTCGCCGACAACCCGCTGGACTGCGTGGCCCTGGGCTCGGGCCGCTGCGTCGAGGACCTGGACACCCTGGGCGGCCTACTGGCCCCGGCGAAGCCCTGAGGGGGTGTCTTGCCGATCAGGCCGGGCTCGCGTCGCCTGGCACGCACGCTCGCCGCGTTGTCGTCAGTCGCCGACGTCCCCCAGCTACCGCTGGGAGGTGCCCCCACCGCGTCGACTCTCCCCCAGACTCCGTCCGGGGGGACCCCCATCCTCCGCCTTGCGATCGCACGCACCAGACACCGCTCCCTGATCCGGCCCGATCGACATGACACCCCCTAGTAGTGCTTTGTCGGGTCTGGGCTTCGGCCCCCGGCGCCCTCACTCGGCGGCGCCGGGCTATGCCCGCGACCTGCGGCTGAGGGCGTCGGCCCGCCGCTGCCAAAGCGCCAGCCCCGTCGCATCGCCCCTGGTCAGCGGAACCCGACAAAGCACTACTAGGCCTCACCGCGGGGCAGGGTCGCGACCACCTCGTACGAGTCCTCCGTACGCGTCGCCGTGAGCTCGCCGCCCAGGCTGCGCACGCGTTCGGACATGCTCGCCGTGCCCGAGCCCGCCGAGACCGGGGCCCGGCCGGGGGTCCGGGCGGGCAGGGCGTTGCTGACGGCGATCCGCAGCCGCGGGCCGTCCGTCTCGATCGACACCTCGATGGTCTCGCCGTGCGCGTGCTTGGCGGCGTTCGTCAGGCACTCCTGGACCACCCGGTAGACCGCCGCCTGCCGCAGCGGCGACAGCGCGTGCGCGTCCGGATCCAGGGCGAGCCGTACGGGCGAACCGGCCCGGCCGCTCTCCTCCGCCAGCGCCGGCAGCCCGTCCACCCCCGGGGTCGAGGCCCGCTCCCCCCGCTGGACGATGATCTCGTTGAGCACCAGGTGGGCCCGGCGCGCGGTGTCGGCCAGCTCCTCGAAGTCCTTGGCGTACGCCGTCTCGCGCGCCCGCGTCGACAGCACCTCGGAGCGCACCGTGAGCAGGGTCAGTTCCCGCCCGACGAAGTCGTGCACGTCGCGGGCGACGAACGTGCGCTCCTGCTGGACGGCCTGGAGCACGGCGGACTCGGCCCGCCGGGCGGTGAGCTCCGCCACCAGGTCGTGCCGGTAGGCAGCGATGCCCACGGCGGAGGCGAGCACCCCGATGGGCACGACCAGGCTGAGGAAGGAGCTCAGGCTCTCCACCCTGGGCTCGGGCCAGCCCGGCACGCTGAACACCAGCAGCGCGAAGGCCACGTACCCGAGGGTGGCGAGGATGCCGGCCCGGCGGCCGCGGTAGCGGCCGACCGAGTAGAGGGCGAACTGGATCAGGGTGAGCTCGTGCAGCCAGCCGATGAACAGCAGCGCGGCGAGGTACGAGATCCACGGCGCCCGGCGCCGCAGCAGCAGGGTCGAACAGCCGACGGCGAGCACGACGGCGGCGAGCGGCCCGTTGAGGGAGTTGTCGGCGGCGGCGAGGCCGGGGAGGTCCAGCGCCATCAGGGCGAGGCAGCTGAGGGCGGTGAGCACGTCCAGCGCCCGCCGTGAGCCGGCCCAGCTCTCGGTGAGCCGGCGGCCGGAGGCCACGGCCCGGTGGAGCGCCGAGGCGACGGGCTGGACGTGCATGCCCTCCATCATCCGTGGTCGGCGCTGCGGAATCGGATCCCCCGGAACCGGATAACGAGTGATTTAGGGCACTTCGGACAGGCCGGAGGTCTCTGTGACATCGGCCCCCGCGCGGGGAAGGCATACGGGGAAGGCCCCCACATCGACCGACGGTGTGGGGGCCTTCACTCGTTCGTTCGCGGCGGCTAGCCGGCCGGCAGCGCGTCCAGCTGGGCCTGGAGCCGCGCGATGTCGGTCTCGGCCTTGGCGAGGCGGCCCTTGATCTTGTCCACGACGTTGTCGGGGGCCTTGGCGATGAACGCCTCGTTCCCGAGCTTCGCCTCGGCCTGCTGCTTCTCCTTCTCGGCGGCGCCGAGGTCCTTGGAGAGGCGCTTGCGCTCGGCGGCCACGTCGATGGTGCCCGACAGGTCGAGCGCGACCGTGGCGCCGGCGACCGGGAGGGTCGCGGTGGCGCTGAAGGAGTCGCCCTCCGGCTGGAGGCGCAGCAGCTGGCGGATGGCACCCTCGTGCGCGGCCAGCGCCGTACCCGACAGGTCCAGGCGGGCCGGGACCTTCTGGCCGTCCTGGAGGCCCTGCTCCTTGCGGAAGCGGCGGACCTCGGTGACCACGGCCTGGACGAGTCCGATCTCGGCCTCGGCGGCCTCGTCGCGGAAGCCGCTGTCCTTCGGCCAGTCGGCGATCACGAGGGACTCGCCCCCGGTCAGCGTGGTCCACAGCGTCTCGGTGACGAAGGGGACCACCGGGTGCAGCAGGCGCAGCATGACGTCGAGGACCTCGCCGAGGACCCGGCCGGAGACCTTGGCCTGCTCGCCGCCCGCGAAGAAGGTCGTCTTCGAGAGCTCGACGTACCAGCTGAAGACCTCGTCCCACGCGAAGTGGTAGAGGGAGTCCGACAGCTTCGAGAACTGGTAGTCCTCGTAGAACGCGTCGACCTCCGCCACGGTCTTGTTGAGACGCGACAGGATCCAGCGGTCGGTGGCCGACAGCTGCTCGACCGGCGGCAGCTCGCCCTCGATCGTCGCGCCGTTCATGAGCGCGAAGCGGGTGGCGTTCCAGATCTTGTTGGCGAAGTTGCGGGAGGCCTGGACCCAGTCCTCGCCGATCGGGACGTCGACGCCCGGGTTGGCGCCGCGGGCCAGGGTGAAGCGGACCGCGTCGGAGCCGTAGGTGTCCATCCAGTCCAGCGGGTTGACCGCGTTGCCGAAGGACTTCGACATCTTCTTGCCGAACTGGTCGCGGACCATGCCGTGCAGGGCGATGGTGTGGAACGGCGGGGTTCCGTCCATCGCGTACAGGCCGAACATCATCATCCGGGCGACCCAGAAGAAGAGGATGTCGTAGCCGGTGACCAGGACGGAGTTCGGGTAGAACTTCGCCAGGCTGTCGGTCTGCTCCGGCCAGCCCAGCGTGGAGAACGGCCACAGGCCGGAGGAGAACCAGGTGTCCAGGACGTCCGTGTCCTGGGTCCAGCCCTCGCCGCTCGGCGGCTGCTCGTCGGGTCCGAGGCAGACGATCTCGCCGTTCGGGCCGTACCAGACCGGGATGCGGTGGCCCCACCACAGCTGGCGCGAGATGCACCAGTCGTGCAGGTTGTCGACCCAGTCGAAGTACCGCTTCTCCATCTCCTGCGGGTGGATCTTGACCTTGCCGTCGCGGACCGCGTCACCGGCGGCCTTCGCGAGCGGGCCGACCTTGACCCACCACTGCATCGAGAGGCGCGGCTCGATGGTGGTCTTGCAGCGCGAGCAGTGGCCGACGGAGTGGGTGTACGGGCGCTTCTCGGCGACGATCCGGCCGTCGGCGCGCAGTGCGGCGACGATGGCGGAGCGTGCCTCCAGCCGGTCCAGGCCCTGGAAGGGGCCGTGGGCCGTGATGATGGCGTGCTCGTCCATGACCGCGAGGTTCGGCAGGTTGTGGCGCTGGCCGATCTCGAAGTCGTTCGGGTCGTGCGCCGGGGTCACCTTGACGGCACCGGTGCCGAATTCGGGATCGACGTGCTCGTCGGCGACGACCGGGATCCGGCGGCCGGTCAGCGGCAGTTCGATCTCGGTGCCGACGAGGTGCTTGTAGCGCTCGTCCTCCGGGTGGACGGCGACGGCGGTGTCGCCGAGCATCGTCTCGGCGCGGGTGGTCGCGACGACGATGGACGCGTCACCCTCGCCGTAGCGGATCGAGACGAGCTCGCCCTCGTCGTCCTGGTACTCGACCTCGATGTCGGAGATCGCGGTGAGGCAGCGCGGACACCAGTTGATGATGCGCTCGGCGCGGTAGATCAGCTCGTCGTCGTAGAGCTTCTTGAAGATCGTCTGGACGGCCTGCGAGAGGCCCTCGTCCATGGTGAAGCGCTCGCGGGACCAGTCGACGCCGTCGCCGAGGCGGCGCATCTGGCCGGAGATCTGACCGCCGGACTCGGCCTTCCACTGCCAGACGCGCTCGACGAAGGCCTCACGGCCCAGGTCGTGGCGGGACTTGCCCTCCTTGGCGAGCTCGCGCTCGACGACGTTCTGGGTGGCGATGCCCGCGTGGTCCATGCCGGGCTGCCACAGCGTCTCGTAGCCCTGCATGCGCTTGCGGCGGGTCAGGGCGTCGATCAGCGTGTGCTCGAAGGCGTGGCCCAGGTGGAGCGAGCCCGTGACGTTCGGCGGCGGGATGACGACGGTGTACGGCGGCTTCTCGCTCTTCGCGTCGGCCTCGAAATAACCACGCTCTACCCAGCGCTCGTAGAGCTTCCCCTCTACCTCGGCCGGCGCGTACTGGGTCGGCAGTTCGGAGTTGGGGCTGCTGGGTGTCTGCGTGTTCTCGGTCACGAGCCAAAGGATAAGGGCGGCCCCACCTCCGTTACGAATCGATACCGCACAGCAGCCGCCCGTTGACCTTGACCGTGCCGGACCCGTCTCATGCGGGGCATGAACGAGATCACCCCGCAGTACGGCCACGTGCAGGTCACGCCGCCCGTCCCGTCGAAGAACAAGCGCGTCCTCAAGGTCGTGGGATTGGTGCTGGGGTTCGCCGCGGGCTCCTTCGCCGTCAAGTTCGCCCTGGGTTCGCTCGGTGGGGCCGACGGCCCGGCGGACGCCGGCCGCTACAAGCTCGTACCGCCCGCGTCCTTCCAGAGCCTGACCCTGCAGGTCGACGGACCGCGGGTCGACGCGATCAAGCAGGGCCAGAACCAGTCCGGCCCCGCGAAGCCGGGCATGACGAGGGTGGCCGTGGTGTACGCCGACCAGGAGGGCACCGCTCAACTGGTGGTCAGCGGCGTGGCGGGCAGCTTCCACGACGAGGATCCGGGCGCGGAACTCACCAGCACCCTGAAGGGGGCGGGCCTCAAGGAGGCGGAGATCACGACGCACGAGGCCGGAACCCCCGCGGGCGGCGCGATGCGCTGCGGCACGGTCGTGATGGCCGAAGGGTCGATGCCGATGTGCATGTGGGCCGACCACAGCTCCCTGGTGACGGTCAGCGTCCCCATCGAGAACAAGCCGTTGACCATCGACGCGCTCGCCGCGCGGGCCCGCGAGCTGCGGGCCGTGATGGAGGTCTCCGCGTCGTAGTAGTTCCGTAACGCCTGGGACCCCGGAGCCCGGACGCGATCGATCTTCCGCAAGGATGTGAGCCACATAAGAAGTTCCTAAAGAAGTTCCTAAGGGGGACGCAGGGATGAGTTACAACCAGCCAGGTCCGTACGGGCAGCAGCCTCAGCAGCCGGGTCCGTACGGGCAGCAGCCCCCGCCGCCGCCGGGCCCGTACGGCCAGCCCGCGCCCCAGCCGGGCTACGGCTACCCGCAGCAGCCGGGCGTCCCGCCGCAGGGATACCCCCAGCAGCCGCAGACGCCCGCGTACGGCTACCCGCAGCAGCCCCCGTACGGCGGAACGCCCCCGAAGAAGTCGAAGGCGGGCGTCATCATCGCGGTGGTCGTCGCGGTAGCGGTGATCGCGGGCGGCGGCTGGTACTTCCTGGGCGGCGGCGCGGGCGGCGCCGTGTCCGCCGACACCAAGGGCTACAAGCTTGTCGCCCCGGAGTCGGTGGACGACTTCAAGAAGGACCCGAAGTACAAGCAGAAGCCTTTCACCGACGAGGACAAGAAGGAGGCCGAGGCGGCGGGCGTCAAGAACGCGACCCAGGTGGGCATGAACTACGTGGCCGGCGACCCGAAGAACCCGCTGACGGCCAAGGGACTCAACTTCTCGGGCGTCTACGGCGAAATCGCCGACCCCGAAAAGGCAGTGGACGGCTACTTCGCCAGGGCCAGGATGGAGGCCGCCAAGGACGGCAAGTCGGAGGTGGAGCTCGTCGGCAGCCCCAAGACGATGTCCCCGGCCAACTTCAAGGGCGCCGTCATGAAGTGCCAGGACGTCAAGTTCACCTCGAAGGACACGAGCACCAAGGGGCCCAAGGAGGCCACGCTCCCGTTCTGCATCTGGGGTGACTACAGCACCCTGAGCATGGTCAGCGCCTCGGACGTGGCCTCCATCCTGGCCGGCAAGCCGGGCTACACCCAGGAGCAGGCCGCGGAACTCGCCGCGAAGCTCTACAACACGGCCCGCGTCAAGAAGTAGCGGCTCGCAGGACACGCAGAAGGGGCGCCCCCGACCGGGGCGCCCCTTCTGCGCGCTGCCTGGCGGCGGCTACGCCGACTTCTCCTGCGGGCCCTGGTCCTTCGGGACGATCCGCGGGACCAGCGTCGGGTTGACGTTGGAGCGGACGACCTCGGCGGTGATGACCACGCGGGCCACATCCTTGCGGGACGGGACCTCGTACATCACCGACATCAGGACCTCCTCCATGATGGCGCGCAGGCCGCGCGCGCCCGTCTGGCGGAGGATCGCCTGGTCGGCGATGGCTTCGAGGGCCTCGCGCTCGAAGTCCAGCTCGACACCGTCGAGTTCGAACAACCGCTGGTACTGCTTCACCAGGGCGTTACGCGGCTCGATGAGGATCTGGAGCAGGGCCTCGCGGTCCAGGTTGTGCACCGAGGTGATCACGGGGAGGCGGCCGATGAACTCGGGGATCATCCCGAACTTCACCAGGTCCTCCGGCATGACCTCCTGGAACTGGTTGCTCGCCTCGATCTCGCGCTTCGAGCGGATCGTCGCCGCGAAGCCGATGCCCTTGGCGCCCGCACGCGACTCGATGATCTTCTCCAGGCCGGCGAAGGCGCCGCCCACGATGAAGAGCACGTTCGTCGTGTCGATCTGGATGAACTCCTGGTGCGGGTGCTTGCGGCCGCCCTGCGGCGGGACGGAAGCCGTCGTGCCTTCCAGGATCTTCAGGAGGGCCTGCTGAACGCCCTCACCGCTCACATCGCGGGTGATCGACGGGTTCTCGCTCTTGCGGGCGACCTTGTCGATCTCGTCGATGTAGATGATCCCGGTCTCGGCCTTCTTGACGTCGTAGTCGGCCGCCTGGATCAGCTTGAGCAGGATGTTCTCGACGTCCTCGCCGACGTACCCGGCCTCCGTCAGCGCCGTCGCGTCGGCGATGGCGAACGGGACGTTGAGCATGCGCGCGAGCGTCTGGGCCAGCAGGGTCTTGCCCGAGCCCGTGGGGCCCAGCAGCAGGATGTTGGACTTCGCGAGCTCGATCGCGTCGTCCCGGCCCTGCGCGCCGCCGTTCTCGCCGGCCTGGACGCGCTTGTAGTGGTTGTAGACCGCGACGGAGAGCGCCTTCTTCGCCGGCTCCTGGCCGACGACGTAGCTCTCCAGGAATTCGTAGATCTCACGGGGCTTGGGGAGTTCCTCCCACCGGACCTCGGAGGTCTCCGCGAGTTCCTCTTCGATGATCTCGTTGCAGAGGTCGATGCACTCGTCGCAGATGTACACACCGGGTCCTGCGATGAGCTTCTTCACCTGCTTCTGGCTCTTTCCGCAGAACGAGCACTTGAGCAGGTCGCCGCCGTCACCGATGCGTGCCACGAGGTGCTTCCCCTTCGCCTGGGAGACGCCTGGTTCAGCGCTCCTGGTGCCTCATATCCGACGGTACCTTGCCGGGGGCCCCGAGCGGGGCCCCCTTGACGTGGTTCACATCGCCGAATTCGACGGCGTGTCCACGCCAATTGGCGGCAAGGATCAGTGCGAGCTCTTGCGGGTGGAGACGACCTGGTCGATCAGGCCGTACGCGAGAGCGTCCTCCGCAGTGAGGATCTTGTCGCGCTCGATGTCGTCGCGGATCTTCTCGATCGGCGTCGTCGAGTGCTTGGCCAGCATGGTCTCCAGCTGGTCGCGCATGCGCAGGATCTCGTTGGCCGCGATCTCCAGGTCGGAGAGCTGCTCACGGCCGGTGCCGCCGGAGGGCTGGTGGATCAGCACACGGGCGTTCGGCAGGGCCATGCGCTTGCCGGGGGTGCCGGCGGCGAGCAGGACCGCGGCGGCGGAGGCCGCCTGGCCCATGCAGACCGTCGAGATGTCCGGCTTCACGAACTGCATCGTGTCGTAGATCGCCGTCAGCGCGGTGAAGGAGCCACCGGGGCTGTTGATGTAGATCGAGATGTCGCGGTCCGGGTCCATCGACTCCAGGCACAGCAGCTGCGCCATGACGTCGTTGGCCGAGGCGTCGTCGATCTGCACGCCGAGGAAGATGATGCGCTCCTCGAAGAGCTTCGCGTACGGGTCGTACTCGCGCACGCCCTGCGAGGTGCGCTCGACGAAGCGCGGGATGACGTAGCGGTTGTCCACCTGAGCGCCGGTGTAGAGGCCGCTCGCGGGAGAGAGGTTGTTCATGTGCATCTGGGTGTTCACCATCCTGGTGGCGTTCTGCGGGCTGAGGCTTGCCTGTACGGGGCGGGCGTACGCGAGGTCGCGCGCCGGGATCAGGCCCCGGTGCCGCCGCCGCCCGGCACGTTGGACGCGGCCGAGATGATCTCGTCGATGAGGCCGTACTCCTTGGCCTCCTCGGAGGTGAACCAGCGGTCGCGGTCGCCGTCGCGGATGATCGTCTCGACGGACTGGCCCGAGTGGAACGCGGTGATCTCGGCCATGCGCTGCTTGGTGCGCAGCAGGTACTGGGCCTGGATCTTGATGTCCGACGCGGTGCCACCGATGCCGGCGGAGCCCTGGTGCATCAGGATGTCGGTGTTCGGGAGGGCGAAGCGCTTGCCCTTGGCGCCACCGGTGAGCAGGAACTGGCCCATGGAGGCCGCCATGCCCATACCGATGGTGACGACGTCGTTCGGGATGTACTGCATGGTGTCGTAGACCGCCATGCCCGCCGTCACGGAGCCACCCGGGCTGTTGATGTACAGGTAGATGTCCTTCTCCGGCTCGGCGGCCAGGAGGAGCAGCTGCGCGGTGATCTTGTTGGCGATGTCGTCGTCGACCTGCTGGCCGAGGAAGATGATGCGCTCGCCGAGCAGCCGGTTGTAGACATGGTCGCCGAGGCCGCCACCGATGGACGGCTCACCCGCGGCGTAAGGCTTCAGATTCGTCACGTATCCACCTGCTCGTCTCCGACGGCCATGTGCCGTCTCAGCGTCTCGTTCTGGGGCGCGGTCCGGCCTGTGCGGACAAGTCCGCCGGCATCCGGGTACTCACGTGCCCTCGTATTCATGGACCCTAACGCGCAGGTAGGACAACGCCATCCCGCTTCCCGAACTGTTCGCTCGGAGCGCAAGGTCCCGGGGCCTTTCGGGGCCTGTGCCGAAGGGCCCGGACGCGGCTGCGTCCGGGCCCTTCGGGGCACTGCTCAGTGGGCTTCGCCCGGGGTGTTACTTGGCCTCGTCGGCCTTGTCCTCGGCGGCCTCGGCGTCACCCTCGACGGCGGCCTCGACCGTCTCGACGGCCTGCTCCTCGTCCTCGTCGGAGAGGTCGACGACCTCACCGTTGGTGTCGACGACCTTGGAGGCCTCGACGACGACCGCGAGGGCCTTGCCGCGGGCGACCTCGCCGACCAGCATCGGGACCTGGCCACCCTCGACGACGGCCTGGGCGAACTGGTCGGGGGACATGCCGGAGGACTGGGCACGGCGCATGAGGTGCTCGGTGAGCTCCTCCTGGTTGACGCCCAGCTTCTCCTTGTTGACCAGCGCGTCGAGGACGAACTGGGTCTTGATGCCCTTGACGGCCTGCTCGGAGGTCTCGGCGTCGAACTCCTCGACCGTCTTGCCCTGGAACTCCAGGTACTTCTCGATGGTCAGACCCATCTGGCCGAGCTGGTGGTGCTCCAGGTTGTGCTTGCGGGTCTGGACCTCGTCCGCGAGGAGCTTCTCGGGGATCGGGACCTCGACGAGCTCAAGCAGCTTCTCCAGGACGCGCTCCTGGGCCTGCGTGGCCTGGTCGTACTGCTTCATGTTCTCGAGGCGCTTGCGGCTGTCCGCCTTGAGGTCCTCGAGGGTGTCGAACTCGCTCGCCATCTGCGCGAACTCGTCGTCCAGCTCGGGAAGCTCACGGGCGGAGACCTTGGTGACCTTGACGGTGACCTCGGCGTCCTTGCCCTCGGCGGAGCCGCCCTTCAGCTGGGAGGTGAAGGTGGCCTCGCCACCGGCCTCCAGGCCCTTGACGGCCTCGTCGATGCCTTCGAGGAGCTCGCCCGAGCCGATGGTGTAGGACACGTCGGAAGCGACGCCGTCCTCCAGCACCTCACCGTCGACCTTGGCCTCCAGGTCGATCGTGACGACGTCGCCGTCCTGGGCGGCGCGCTCGACGTCCTTGGTGGACGCGAAGCGACCGCGCAGCTGCTCGACCGACTTCTCGACCTCCTCGTCGGAGACCTCGATGGCGTCGACCTCGACCTCGATGCCGGAGTAGTCCGGGATCTCGATCTCGGGGCGGACGTCGACCTCGGCGGTGAAGGCCAGCAGTTCGCCGTCCTTCAGCTCCGTGATGTCGACCTCGGGCTGGCCCAGCGGGTTCAGGTCGGCCTCGTTGACCGCCTCGGTGTAGAACTTCGGGAGGGCGTCGTTGACGGCCTCCTCCAGCACCGCACCGCGGCCGAAGCGCTGGTCGATGACGCGGGCCGGGATCTTGCCCTTGCGGAAGCCCTTCACCGTGACCTGCTGGTTGATCTTCTTGTACGCCGCGTCGAGGCTGTCCTTGAGCTCCTCGAAGGGCACCTCAACAGTGAGCCGAACCCGAGTCGGGTTCAGGGTCTCCACGGCGCTCTTCACGGTTCGGTCTCCTTGTGGCTGACTGCTGGGGGTTCTGCCGTCACGCTGCGATTCAGCGGTTCAGCGGACTTCGGCCCGGTACATCAGACACACGGGCACGCAGCTTGCATAGTAACCGCAAGCGGCAATCAGCCCACAACGCGATCTTGTGGAGACCCCTCGACGGGAGTCGAAGGAGACACTGCTGGTGGTCGGGGTGGCCGGATTCGAACCGACGACCTTCCGCTCCCAAAGCGGACGCGCTACCAAGCTGCGCCACACCCCGTCGGTGCGACACGTAGGGTACATGCCCGGAGACCCTCTGATGCGCTGGGTTTCCCGACCGGTTTCCGACAGGTCCTCGGCGCGGGCGCGAATGTGGTGTGCGTTCCCGCGACTCGACCCGCTAGGATGCTGTCCATGCCGCGGTCCCCGGACCTGCGGCGCACGCAATGCGGGCGTAGCTCAATGGTAGAGCCCTAGTCTTCCAAACTAGCTACGCGGGTTCGATTCCCGTCGCCCGCTCTGAACACTCAAGGGCCAGGTCAGAGGATGTTTCCTCCGCCTGGCCCTTAGTCGTTCCCGGGGGTTGTGATCAGCCCTCCGTGTCCCCCACGTGCCCCTTGGGCTGCGGATCTTGCTTCGTGCCTTTCCTCGCTCCCTGCCGGCCCTTCTTCACAAGCCCGCTGAGCGCGTCGGCGATCAGCCGGTCCCGGTCGGCGCTCGCGTGCTGATAGATCAGCGCGGCGCGGGCGGTGCTGTGGCCCATACGGGACATCAACTCCCGTGTGCTGGCTCCCGTGGAGGCCGCCAAGGTGTTGCCGGTGTGCCGAAGATCATGGAAATGCAGCCCCTTGATCCCCGTCTCCCAGCAGGCCTTGTGCCACAGCCGGTTGAAGTGATTCCGGCGCGGGGTCGCCCCCTTGGCCCCGATGAAGACACGCCCGTCCGCGCCCGGTTCGGCGTAGCGCTTCAGGTGATCGTGGATGTCCTGGAGGATCACGCCCGGGATGGAGACCGTCCGCTTGCCCGCAGCACTCTTGGGCGCCTTGATCTCCCGCTGCCCGTTGCCGAGCTCGGCGACGGCACGCCGGACACGAACGGTCCCGTGGTCCAGGTCGATGTCGCGGCGATGCAAACCGATCAGCTCGCCCCAGCGCAGCCCGAGGAATCCGGCCATGAGTACGAGGGTGCGATAGCGCGGCTGGATCGCGTCGGCCAGCTCGTAGACCTCCTTGACCGTGGCGGTCGGCCGCTCCGGGGTGTGGACACTGCTGGCCCCTTTGACCTGGCAGGGATTCCGCCTGATCAGTTGGTCTGACACCGCCGTGCCCATGATGGCGCGGAGCAGGGCGTAGGCCTTGGCCACGGTGGTGGGCCCGGTTCCGGCGGCGAGCTTGTCGGCACGCCAGCGCCGAACGAGCGGCGGCGAGATCTCCGCGATGTTGACGGCGCCGAATGTCGGCTCAAGGTGGTGCTTGAGCAGGGACCCGTAGAGCTGCCGGGTGGTGCTGGTGAGCTCGCGCTCTTTGATCCAGGAGACGGCGTACGGACCGAAGGCGATCTTCCCGGCATCCGGGTCGTGCCAGTCCCCGCGGCGCATCTCGGTCTGCTTGTCGGCGAGCCACTCGTCCGCGTCCTTCTTGGTGCGGAAAGTCTCGGGCGCCGGCCGAAGCTGTCCGTCCGGACCGACGTAGCGAGCCTGGTAACGGCCGGAAGGCAGCTTGCGGACACGGCCGAACTGTCGGCGCTTCCCGGCCATCAGGCAGCCACCCCCAGACGATGGCGGGGACGCCGTACGCGGGTGCAGGTACGTCGTGGTGAGGGTGGGGAGGCTCCCATCCCGTCTACCGTCGACCCAGGCAAGCCAGCAGACATGGGTCCTGACGTCCGCTCCACATACGTGTGGGTCGACGGCAGACGGGATGGGAGCTGGGTGGTTGGTGGGTAAGGCACGGCGCTTTGGCTGCGCGAGGTCTGACCTGCATGGAAACGCGACCCCGGCTCAGATGCCTGCGTTGGCCCGCACATGACTCACAGCGACCCAGCAGCCCGATTCACTGAACGTCCGCTGCGCAGGCGGTGTCTGATCTCGCCGACACCTGATCACGATATGCAGTGTGAGTTTCCCTAGGACACTGTTGTGCGCTGCTCTAGGCGTGCGGGTTGACGTACGTCAAAGCGCCGTGGTTCTCCGGCCCTGAGTGGCTCAGGGGCTCCTTCTCCTGATTGATAGCTCTAGTCGACTCGGTCAGCACCGGTCATTCCAAGCCGGGGGCGTCTCCATGGGCCAGGTGCGGTGCGACTCGGAGCAGAGTCTCGGATCAGGAGGAGCGCCAGAACTGTGAAAACACGATGCCAAATAGCAAGAACGCACTAGATAAAGTGAATGACACCACAGTCAGGGGATCCGACCATCCGTACCTATCGATGAGCAAATAGGACGCATGCCCCAGGAAGATCACCGGGATAACAATCAGACATAGATATCCCACTACCGCCTGGGCGGCAGCCCCCAACTTCCCCGCGGTACTATGGCCTGAGTATTTTGTCCCAATATTCCAAACTCCACCGCTGGGCTTTAGCAGCAAATGCATACCTTGCCCATACAGCGGCTCATGAAATTTCTTATAGAAGAGATCGAATGCCTGCTCACAATCGAGCCATCGACACATTTGCATGACCGACTCATAGTAGAGGTATCCGGCTAGGGCTGGGAGGCATTTTTGCAATGTTGCCGAGTTTACAAACTGGAACCCAGCAACGGTGAATCTCAGGTCCTCCTTATTGCCGACCAGAAGCTCAAAGAGTGCGACCACCAGTAGATATAAGATGATTGACCGACTAAGCGCCTTAGAAACTTCCGTCCATGATTCGTGCACGTGTTCCAGAAATGCAACCCCGTCTTCTTGTGACACACTCTCGGCTGCTTGTTTAATTCGATCCGCAGTGCGCGTTTCAGAAACCATCATCACCATCCCGGCACGACACAAGCGCGAACCTCGCTGCGGGAAATAATGGTCCTTTCAGTTGCTCTTGGGAAGGTGGCGCAACTGCGTGTCGCTCAGCACTTCGACCAATATCGCTCTGCCGTCCAATGGGTGAGGGCGATAAAGGCTGTCACCGTTGATGGGCACTCCAGTGCAGCAGGAGGCGACCGGCCCAACCAAAGGAGAGGTCTTACGGGTCCTCGCCGTGGCGTGCGACCGGCAGCCGGGCCGACGGAGAGGCAGGAGCGCCTTAACAGGGTGGGAGGGGCCTACCGCGGTCCGCTCCCTCGCCAAGGCCCCTGGCTTGCGCGGCGAGCTGGCCGGACGGTAGCGGGTATGTCAGTGCTGATCCCAAGGCATTTCGAGCCTGCGGTACTCCGCTGCACAGCAGCGGAGTACCGCAACCACGGCAACCGTAGCCAACCCGTTACCGTCTCGCGGACGCTGGGTAGCGGCCGGTATGGCCGTCGTTGACCGTTCCGTCTAGAGCTACGGATCAGATGCCCCAAGCACCCTCCACGGTCAGTCCGGCCTGCACCGGGCCCTCGCCGACGGAGGCTCTCCCAGCTATCTGGTCTTGAATTCGACCTTTCCGGTGCTCATTCGGAAATTCCCGTTTGAGTACAGCGTGGGGCGAGCCTCAACGTGATTTCCGCTGTACTTCTCCACGTGTCGAATCTGCACCCCACTGGCAACGGTGAAGTCGATCAGAGCAATGGCAACCCAGTAGGACAAGTTGCGGTTGTTGAACAGAGGAACCGTGACAGTGGAACCTCGTCCGTCCGTAATAACTGCCTGGGCACCGTAGGACTTGAAGGACCCAGTGCCGTTCTCTACCGCACTGTAGGCACACAAGAGGACATAGCCCTGAAGGTCGGGCCGACGGATAGTAACTGTTTCACGCCCGGGTGCTCGGGAGTCGCCGTCCAGGGCAATGTACGGCGGGGCGAAGGGGGATCCGAGCTGTCGGTAATAGACGACCTGATCTGCTTTGTTCGGGCGTTTACCGTGTGGGGTGACGAGACTGCCAGGGACGTAGAGTGCGTATAGATCGAGGTCGGCGCCAGCTCGTCGTCGGGCTGCGCTCCCGCCGTTCCATTCGAGCGTGGCCGTCACAACGAGACTTGGGTCGTCCTTGCACATACTGATCGTTGCCTGGCCAGCCTTAGTGAGCGCAACTTTGCCCAGGGGGACAGGAGGGCCAGGCGGTGCTATCTGTGCGGGCTGTGGGGCCGATGCAGCTACCGAAGCGCGGGCGGGCGAGTGGGTGGGTGGCGGTGGCACAGCGGATGACGGCCGGGTTTGAGTGGCTGCCGAGCCAGGCGGGGGCTGAGGCGAGGGTGTCCCTGGATCGTCCACCACGATGCCGAAGTCTGCGGCCAGGCCTGCAAGCCCCGTGTCCCACCCCTGGCCCACGGCTCGTGTCTTCCACCCGCCAGCACGTCTGTAGAGCTCAATCAGGATGGCCACCGTCTCCCGATGCGTGAACGGCGGGGGCACGAAAGTCAATCGAGCACTGCCGCAGTCGATGTCCGCTTGAGGGGTGTTGTCGACATCGAAGTGGTGGGCCTGCAGTTCAGGATCGATGCTGGCGACAACCGCAATGCGGTCGACTGTGGCGGGGACTGCGACCAGGTCCACAACGGTGGTTTGCCCTTCCAGGGCGACCCCGTCCTGCGAGGGATGGTTGTAGAAGACAAGGTCGTCATCGCTTCGCACTTTGCCGTCCTGCCCGAGTAGAACGGCGGAGACGTCGATGCCAGTAGTAAGCGAGGTGAGGGTGACTCGGACGATCCCTGCGGGCAAGGGGGCGTTGCCGCCCTTGGCAAGAGTGGTGGTATTCATGTGTGGCCTCTCGCGGTGGTGCGTACATCGTCGTGCCTCCAGCCAAGCCGTGTGTGACGAACTCTGATGTCCGTCGTCGCCGTGGGCAGCAGTCGACGGCAACGTCTTCGCACGCTGGAGGATCCAGCCAGGTGTGGTGGGCTGAACTTCTCGGCGAACTGGCCACGAGCGCACCGGAGTAGGGCCCACTGGGCGAACTTACAAAGCAGCTGTCACCGACCGCAGGACAGGGCGGCGTACTCACGGGCTATTTGTGGACCCACGGGACATGACAGACCGCTTCTAGGCTCTTGACCTGCTGCTACACCTGAGACGCACGGGGCCTCCGGAGCCGTTTTTTGGTCGCAGTTACACATGAGCAGCGAAGCCCCCAGAGATCACCTGGGGGCTTCGCTGTCGTTGTGCGGTGCTACTAGCCGGAGGCCGCCAGCGAACGAGGGGTGACGCCGCGTTCTCCGGGAGTGGAAAGGGCTGGTATCGGTAGGCGGTGGCCGCGGCTGGTTGCTACGCGGACTGCGTCTCGCAGGGCTCCGGTCAGGTCCGTTACCAGGATGCGGAGTTCATCCGGGTCCGCCTCCTTGTCAGCGAGGACTAGGAGCGCATGGTCCAGGAGCTCGGTTCCTAAGCCGAGTTGTACCGCTTCGGTGTTGTCGGCGAGACGGGACAGGTAGCCGGCGTTGTCGTCGGCGCTCAGGAAGCAGGGTTTGCCGTCCGGGCCCGACCACGGCAGGAGTCGCAGCTCGCTGTGAGGTGTCATCCTTCCGCCCTCCTGGCATCGGTCGTGTGGTGGGTGGTGAAGACTGCGTCGGCACGGTCGCTAGGGAGTACCAGGAGAGCCGCCTCGACGACGCGGCCGGTGATGTCGGTCGCCACGCGCGTGATCGAGAGAACGGCCAGGGCCGAGCTGATGCGAAGGGCCGTCGCTTCTTCCGTGGTCGGGAGACGGGCGCTGGCTTTCTCCTGGACCTCGGCCAGCGGCGGGCGCAGCTCGGCCAGTCGTGCGGTTAACGAACTTCCGGGGATGTCGGCCGGCGCTAGGTCACGAGGGACGTAGATGCGGGCCAGGCTGTGCGGCGACTTGCCCTCGTGGCTGAGGCAGAGGAATTCCGTCAGGGGGCTGCGGGGCGAGACCTTCAGTAGGGCGGTCAAGTGGCCGTGTGCTCGGAGGTGGGTGGTGCGGACGGTGGTGTGGAGAGCCTCCTCGGTTGGGGTCTGTGCGCCCGGCGGGCGTCCGCCGCCGACGTACGTGATTCTGCGGAGGGGGTGGCGGACGAAGTTGCCGCTGCCGTGGATCTTCTCCACGAGACCTTCGCCCTGGAGGAGCGCGAGGGCGTTCCGCAGCGTTGGCGTGCTGACCGTATAGCGGGCGGCGAGTTGAGCCTCAGAGGGGAGACGCTCGCCGGCCTTCAAGCGGCCCGTCGAGATCTGGTTCCGGAGGTCTTCGGCGATGGCGTGGCGGCGGGAAGGCACGGGCCGGATCACCACTTCCTCATCATTCGGAGGGCGATGAGTCGGCTCCTTGCGTGCATCGTCAGCGCCTCGCCCGACTCGAAGAACAGCCGCTTGGCACCAGCGGGCAGCTGGACGAGGTCGGCGACGCGGCACG
Source organism: Streptomyces sp. NPDC048258 (assembly GCF_043201995.1). NCBI lineage: Bacteria > Bacillati > Actinomycetota > Actinomycetes > Kitasatosporales > Streptomycetaceae > Streptomyces > Streptomyces sp. NPDC048258. Next base: position 335,742 of record NZ_JBICZH010000001.1, on the reverse strand, counting down.
GCTGGCCGCCGATCTGGATGACGTCGCCGCACTGCACCCTGATCGATGTGATTTCGACGTTGGCGGCAAGCGAGCCACTGGGGGCCCGTCCTCTCACTGGTTCGCCTGCCGCGGTTCCGGCGCGTCGTCCGTGGTGTGGCAGGAGCAGACGCAGGCCTCGTAGATCACGGGGACACCTACCGGTGCTGTGGCGGGGGACAACTGGGCGCACTCGCGGTGTGTGCCGATCGCGCACGAGCTCGACCGGTAGGTGGTCGTCGCGTGCGTGGCATAGGAGAGTGCGGGGAGGTGCAGCCCACTGGTGCGGGCGGCGGTGGGGCCCATACGGTTGTGCACGCTGATCAGCTCCTATCGCTGATGGCCAGGTCCCCGGACGTCGCCCGTCGCGGGGACCGCTTTGTGTACGGCGGCCCAGAGGGTGCGGCCGGTCAAGCTGCTGGCGAGGAGCCCGAATCGGTCGGCCTCCGCCACCACTTCCAAGACCTCCCGCCACGATTCGGCGGGCAGCGCTTCCGGCACCTCCGCTTCGATCGACGTGTAGGTGGCGTGCGGCTCCACACGCGTGGTCAGCCCGAGGGCCGACAACCGGGCGGCGAGGTCCTTGGCCCTTGCTTCCGAAGCGGGCACAGGAGGGCCTCCGTCGCCGATTGATCACGTTGAGTGAAGCTAGTTAACTAGATTAGAGCTAGTGGACTAGATTTTCCACATGCCTGAGCAGCCGCCTTATCTCCGCATCGCCGACGTCCTGCGGCAGCGGATCGCGGAGCACGTGTGGACGGCCGGAGATCGACTGCCGTCGCGTGCTCAGATCGCCGAGGAGTGCGGTGTCGGCGAGAACGTGGTGCGCCGGGCGCAGGAGCTGCTGATCTCCCAGGGCGTGCTTGAGGGGCGCGCGGGTTCAGGTACGTATGTCGCGGAGCCCCGGCGGCGCGTGCGGGTGGTCCGCTCTTCGGCACGCGAGCAGCCGGGCGGTTCCCCGTTCCGGGCTGACATGCAGGCCTTGGGTAAGCAGGGCAACTGGGAGAGCCGGACCGAAGCGAAGGTGCCCGCCCCGGCCGAGATCGCGGCGCGGCTCGGTATCGCCGAGGGCGACCTGTGCGTGCGTACTGTCTACGAGTTCCTTGCTGATGGTCGGCCGGTGCAGTTGTCGACGAGTTGGGAGCCGTACGAACTCACCGCCGGCACGCTCGTCGTCCTACCGGAGGGTGGGCCACACGCGGGTGTCGGCGTCGTGAACCGGATGGCCGAGATCGGGACTACGGTCAGCCATGCCGTGGAGCAGCCGGAGCCGCGGCAGGCGACCTCCGAGGAGGCATCGCTCCTCGGGATCCAGAAGGGCGCTTTGGTCACGCACATCCGGCGGACGTACTACAGCGACCAAGGGCTACCGGTGGAGACGGCCGACATCGTCATCCCCGCCACACTGTGCGAGATCGTGTACGAGGTGCCGATCACCCGCTAGTGACCTGAGTCGGAGATTCGCTGGTGGTTCTCTGCCCGCGACCCTCTTGCCTCGCCGCGAGATCGCCCGGCTGTTCAGCCTCTTCGCGTGGAACTGCACGCGGACGCTTGGGCGAACTAGCCGGTCGTTGCGTCTGCTATGCAACCCCGGGGGCCCGCAGTCAGTCCACGCGCACAGGGGTCGGTATCTCGGTGGTCGCAGCATGGATCAGGTCGTGTACGCGACTACCAGTTTGATCACTGAGGACACCGATGCTCCAAAGGATCCAAGGAGCACCAACCCCCAGGCGCCGAACTGATTGGCGAGCTCCTCTTGTCGTGACTTGTTCCCAAAAGCGCGGTCTAGGGCCGAGATGCCAATATCCTGATAGATATTCAACACGAGGCGCGTCGCCCCTAGGACCCTTGGGAGCTTGGCGCGTTCGAAGAACCTCGTGACAGCGGCGTCGAGCGCGGATGGCTCGAAGGCTTGCTCGACGTCCTGCGGCGACACTGAGAAGGCATCGCGTACGTCGCGGTACTCCCGAAACGTAAACCAGGCCCTCCAGGCAGAACCGCACAGAGCCAGGAGTGCTCCCACTGCCGCGAACCAGTATGCCGTGATCGTCCAAATCATCTGTGAGGTCACGCTGTTGGAACGGGCTGAAGCCGGGCGTGGACACGCATGGCCGACGCAGGCCTCTCTCGCGGCGCAGTTTCGTGATCGACCGGGCAGCCTCTAGTTTCGGTGGGTGACCCAGTCGCCGGCCAGTGCAGGCGTCCTCGCGCACCGGATGAAGTACCAGCCGATGCTCAGCGCCGGTGCGTCTCCCACGTGCCCCGGTTGGGTGGGAGTGGGCGGGGAGTCGCGGGGAGCTGCGGGGCTGTGGCTGGGAACGCGCAGGTCAGCGGGGTGGCTGGTCAGGGATGGAGTGGGTGCGCGATCTTCCAAACTGGCGAGTACAGCAGCAAGGTGCAGCAACCACCGCGCCCGCAGCCGACCGCTACCAGCCTCGACAGGCCGACGATGCCCCCGCAGACCACAACGGTTTCGGCCTATATCGCCCAGGTTTCAAAAACGCCCAACTTCTTCCCGATGAAGAGCGCTGCCGAAGTAGGAACCAGCAAGCAAATGCCGATGCCGCCAAGCACATATGGTGCCACTGGCGTCGCTTTCGGGAAGTGGCCATCGGGTCGACGCTTGCGCGCAATAGCGAAGCGTCGGATAAACAGAGCGGCACTCAACATGAGCAGGAACGCGCCGACAATCTGCAGCACCATCAAGCCGAATTCAATAAGGAAAAGGACCAGGTACGAGAGCAGCACCCCCACGACTACCCTCACTTACTCAGATTTCGGCATTAGTCAGAATCCGGTCGGCTTTCATTGCCGTCGGCTGCAACCACGCGCAAGGCGGACAAAAGGATCATGGCCTGGACTGCGTCAACCCGTGCAGCTGAACGCGTGTCCGATGCGTGCCCGACCGGTTGGTAAGTCGCGGCCATCTACGGGCTCCCCCGCCCTGGACCAGCAACCGCGACAAGCACCACCACGGCAGGTCAAGGGCACTTACCCCACTGGTGGTTCTGGTGATGATGAGGCGCACGCCCCCCTCCGTACAGCAGTGAAGTACAGCAGCGACAGCAACCGACAGCGCCCGCCATGAAGTCGACAGCGGCCCGAAAGCGGCCGTAATGACTCTGGATGACCGATCCATTCTTAGCTACGGATCAGAAGATCACGCCAAGCTAAGACGGTTCGGCCCTACGCCGGACCGTCTTAGCCTCGGTAGCGCCCGATTCCCTGCACTAGCAAGTGGGCGCCGTTGTCTCGACTGCTACCGGCCTGGCTTCCAGTCCGCATCGAGGATGGCAGCATGCACGGCGGCAACAATCATCGTGATAGCGAGGACGCCACCCATCCAGTTCTTCGGGTTGCCAAGGATCGACCCCAGAACGGCCGACCCGTAGATGATCGCCGCGTACACCGCTGGCACAGCCATGCTGACGACACGCTTCTTGGCCGCGATGAAAAACAGGGGCGGCGCGAGAAGGCCGGCCGACGCCACGACCGCGACGACCCAGACCACCTTGTGCACTGCGTTCGCGTACATGCGAGCCTGGATGGCACATTGATGTGTGGACTGGTCATGGTCCTCCCTTGGCTTCGCAGACGCCCAGTGTGACCTACGGCACCCACAGCCTGAAGGCGTTTCGAACGATACGCGGAGCGAACCTCAGTGCTCGCCTGGCTCCGGTCCGGCTATGCGGCTGGCATGCCAGTCCCGGACCGAGCGGGCCAGTACGACACGGGACCAACTGGCTGCGTGCCCGCCACGTGCCCGATCAGCCGGGGTCGCGCGGGGTGCAGCGGGGAACGGCAGCGAGAGCGCCATTAACGAGCTGGTCAGCTTCTTGGCAGGTCAGGCCGCAGGCGGGTACGCGATCTTCCAAACTAGCTACGCGGGTTCGATTCCCGTCGCCCGCTCTGAACACTCAAGGGCCAGGTCAGAGGATGTTTCCTCCGCCTGGCCCTGAGTCGTTTCCGGGCTTTTCCGGGCTTTCGATTGACGCCGCCCGCGTTCGCCGGTGTACTCCCACGCATGCCGGATGCGGACGCCGAAGCGGATACGACCCAGCGGTACCTGGAGAACAGGCTCTCCCAGTATCAGGAGTGGTACGACCGGAAAGCCGTCAGGATGAAGGCCATGCATCTCAGGATGCGGACCGTGTCCGTGGTCGGCGGTGCGCTGGTTCCCGTGCTCGTCAACATCGACCTGCCGTTCGCCAGGATCACCGCCACGGTGCTCAGCCTGGTCGTCGTCGGCTCCGTGTCGCTGGAGAGCGTGTACCGGTACCGCGAGATGTGGAAGAACTACCGGTCGACCGAGCAACTCCTCGGCCACGAGCGGGTCTACTTCGAGACCAGGGTGGGCCCGTACGCCGGCCTCTCGGACGGCGAGTCCTTCACGAGGCTGGTCGCGCGCGTGGAGAAGGCCATCGCCAACGAGAACTCCGCCACCTTGAACGTCATGACCCTGGGCGGGCAGGTCAACGCCGACCTTCAGGCCCAGTGCGTCATCCCCGAGGCCAGGCAGGAACGCCGGGACCCCTAGGGCTCCCCCTAGAGCTTGATGTTCGCGATCATCGTCGCGAGGGAGTTGAGGAAACGGTTCACGTCGTCCGCGATCGAGCTGGACGCCAGGAAGAAACCGAAGAGGGCCGCGACGATGGCGGGTCCTGTCTTGATGTGGTTGCCGCGGATCAGCACCACCAGGATGACCGCCAACAGAACCACCACTGACAGCGAAATGGCCACTACTGATCACACCTTCGGTCGTCCCCTGGTCGGCCCGGGGCGCACGGCCACGCACACCCCCACATGGACCATCCTCCCACCAACGGACCCTGCCTATCCGCCCCGTGACGAATCACCATCGTTCCGTTTCCGCCAACCACACGTGCACAAGTCATATTTCGGGCGCGGGGCGGGAGTCACGGCGCGGTGAGGCCGAGCAGGGAGCGGACATAGGCGTACTTCGCGGACAGCCGCTCGCGCGTGGGGCCGTCCAGTACGGCGAGCCGTGCGGGATCGGCGTTGTGCGCGAGGTCGGCCTCCTTGACCAGCAGGGCGCCCGGGGTGGCGAGGATGCGGGCCGCGTACTGCTCGACCGGTTCGCCGGGGCGCTTGGTGACCGCCAGGATCATGTCCTTCACGTGCTGCGGGAGGGCGGCGGAATCCAGCCAGGTGAGGCTGAGGGCCTCGTCCTCGATGGCGTCGTGGAGCCAGGCCGCCGCCTGCTGCTCGGGGCTGCCGCCGCGCACGCGGACGCCCTCGGCCACGGCCGCGAGGTGCTCCGCGTACGGCCGGCCGGCCTTGTCGGTCTGGCCCTCGTGCGCGGTGCGGGCGAGGGCCTCTACCTCGATGAGGGTCAGGGGGCTGCTCGTCATGCGATCTCCCTTGCCGCTGTCCGGAGGGCCTCCGCGACCCGGTGTACATCCGCCTGCGTGGTACGCCAGTTGGAGAACGCGGCGCGCAGGGCGGGGGTTCCCCCGTACACGGTCGGAGTGACGAAGACCTCGTCGGCCACGGCCTCGCGCAGGGCCGTCAGCCGGGCCGGGGTGGGGTCGGCGGCCAGAGTGAAGCAGACCACGTTGAGGCGGACCGGGGCGAGCAGGGTGAAGGCGGGGTCCCGGGAGAGGCGCTCGCCCAGGGCGCGGGCGCAGGCGATGTCGCGTTCGACGATCTCCCGATGGCCCTGGCGGCCGTACGCGCGGAGCGTGAACCAGGCGGCGAGGGCGCGCAGCCGGTGCGAGTTCTCCGGGGTGAGGTGGACCAGGTCGGGGTGGTCGCCGAGGGGGCCGAGGTAGGCGGCGGCGTTCTGGAAGACGCGGGCCTGGAGGTCTTGGCGGCGGGTGAACTGGACGGCGCTGTCGTAGGGGACGTTGAGCCACTTGTGCAGGTCGACGCAGAGCGAGTCGGAGGCGTCGAGCCCATCGGCGAGGTGCGCGTGGTCCGGGGAGAGGGCGGCGAAGGCGCCGAAGGCGGCGTCGGTGTGCAGCCAGAAGTCGTGGCGGGCCTTCAGCGCGGCGACGGCCCGGAGGTCGTCGAAGTCGACGAGGTTGACGGTGCCGGCGTTGGCGACGACCACGGCCGGGCCGGGCGTGTCGGCCAGCGCCCGCTCCAGCGCGGCCGGGTCCACGGCCTCGCGGCCGGGCAGGGTGGGGACCTTGACGAGGGAGCCGCGGCCCAGGCCGAGGACGGAGAGGGCCTTGGCGATGGAGGAGTGCGGGGCGCCGGAGAGCACGCGGACCGGGCCGAGTGCGGCGACGCCGTCCTCGGCCGGGGCGACGCCGAAGCGTTCGCCGAGCCATTCGCGGGCGATGGCGAGGCCGGTGGTGTTGGACATCGTGGCGCCGCTGACGAAGGTGCCGGTGTGGGCGGCGGAGAGGTGGAAGAGCTCGCGGAGCCAGCCCACGGTCTCGCGTTCGAGGTCCTGGCCGGCGCCGTCGAGGGCCGAGTTGGAGTTCTGGTCGTAGGCGGCGGTGAGCCAGTCCCCGGCGAGGGCGGCGGGGGTGGCGCCGCCGGTGACGAAGCCGAGGTAGCGGGGGCCGGCGGAGGCCGACAGCCGGGGCTCCCACCGGTCCTGGAAGGCGGCGAGGGCGGCTTCCGTCCCGGTGCCGTGCTCCGGGAGGGGCTCGGGGCCGTCCGGCTTCCCGGCGGGCGGTACGACGGGACGCGCGTCCAGGGCGGAGAGGGCGTCGGCGGCGGCGCGGCGGGTGGCGTCGAGGAGGTCGGGGAGCCGGGCGAGGTCGGCGGCGAGCGTGCGGTCCATGGCGGCACGTTAGGCGCCGCCGGGGTCTTGGGGGCGGGCCAATCCCGGGTGATTGGCCCGGCACTGCCCCACAAGTCGGCGGCGTCACGTCGGTAGGGTCGGAGGGATGATCACGAAGCGGTGGGTGCGGGGCCTTGTCGGGGGCGTGGTCGTGACGGGGGCGCTTGCGGGGGTCGCGGGCTGTGACACGCCGCCGGCGCCGAGGGCCGCGCCGGGGCCGACCCGGGCGCCGGCGACGCGTCCGGCCCCGCCCGCGCCGCAGCCGACGCCCACGCCGGCTCCCGGGCGGACGTCGGCTCTGCCGTGTCCCGAGGGCGGGGTGCGGCTCCTGGAAGGGTCCGGGGACGCCGCGATGGGACTGCGGCTGGAGGGGTACGAGCTGGTCAACTGCGGTACGGACGAGTACGTGCTGGAGGGCTACCCGGAGGTCAGGCTGCTCGACGGGGAGCAGCGGCCGGTGGAGGTGGCGGTCGGGCACGGCTCGGCACCGGTCACCTCGCAGGTGCCGGCCGTCGACGCCGCGCCGGGACGGGTGTCGCTGGCGCCGGGGCAGGCCGCGTCGATGGTGATGGTGTGGCGGAACCGGGTCACCGACGTGACCGTGCCGGCGGTCGAGGGGTGGGTACTGGAGGTGACGCCGAAGCCGGGCGCGCCGCGGCTGGCGATCCGGCTGACCCGGCCCGTCGACCTCGGGAACACCGGGCAGCTGGGGATCGGGCCGTGGCGGGACGCGGCCGCCCGGTAACACGGCCGCCCGGTAATGCCCGCGGGTCTCAAGCCGCCGCTCCCGCACTGGCCGGGGCCGGACGGGCGTCGCGGCGGGACACGGCCGCCCGGTGACGCCCGCCGGTCTCAAGCCGCCGCTCCCGCACTGGCCGGGGCCGGACGGGCGTCGCGGCGGGACACGGCCGCCCGGTGACGCCCGCCGGTCTCAGGCCACCCGCACCCGCGTGCGCCGGAACAGGACGGCCGTGGCGGGACGCGGCCGCCCGGTAATGCCCGCCGGTCTCAAGCCGCCGCTCCCGCACGGGCCGGGGCCGGACGGGCGGTGAGGGCGGTCATCCGGGTGGCGATGGCGGCGGCGGAGCTGTGCGTCAGCCGGTCCGCGATCAGGCCGTCGGCGAGGAAGAGCACCTGGTCGGCGTGGGCGGCGGCGGCCGGGTCGTGGGTGACCATCACGACGGTGGCGCGCAGGGAGTCGACGGCGGTCCGGAGCAGCCCGAGGACCTCGGCAGCGGTGGTGGTGTCGAGGGCGCCGGTGGGTTCGTCGGCGAAGACCACGTCGGGGCGGGTGACGAGGGCGCGGGCGATGGCGACGCTTCCCCTCGCTGCGCTGGGGAGACCCCAAGCTGCTGGCCGCCTGAGAGCTCGGCGGGGCGGCGCCGGCCCTTGCCCTCCAGGCCGACGCGGGCGAGCAGGTCGGCCGCCCGGGCGCGGTCGTGGCCCGCGGAGCGGCCGCCCGCGAGCCGCATCGGGAGCAGCACGTTCTGCTCGACGGTGAGGGAGGGCAGCAGGTTGAAGGCCTGGAAGACGAAGCCGAGGCGGCTGCGGCGCAGTTCGGTGAGCTCGTTCTCGTCCATGCCGGTGATCTCGGTGCCGCCGAGGCGGACGGAGCCCTCGGTGGGCACGTCCAGTCCGGCGGCGCACTGGAGGAAGGTGGACTTGCCGGAGCCGGAGGGGCCCATCACGGCGGTGAAGCTGCCGCGCGGCAGGCGCAGGTCGATCCCGCGCAGCGCGTGCACGGCGCCGGTCCCGTGCCCGTACCGGCGCCGTACGCCGCGCAGTTCCACGGCGGCCGAGGTGTCGTGCGCCTCCGCCGGCTCGTCGTGCCGCCGCTTGGTTCGCCGGATCCCCATGGTGTGCAGCCTTCCGTGACGTCGCTGTTCGTGGGGTCGACGCTACGGATCACGGTGGGCCGGCGGCCATGACGGCGCCCGGCGGAACGGGGGTGGGGCAAACCCCACCCCCCGGGCCGGACAGGTCCTATGGGGAGCGGCGGATCAGCAGCAGCGCGCGGTCGTCGTTGACGTCCTTGGCGACCTTTTCGATCAGGTGCCAGGCGGCGCCCTCCCAGCCGGCGGCGACGTAGCGGTCGGCTTCGCCGGTGAGGCGGTCGATGCCCTCGGTGATGTCGCGGTCGGCCGTCTCGACCAGGCCGTCGGTGAACAGCATCAGGACGTCGCCCCGGCGGAGGTTCCCGCGGGCGGGGGTGAATTCGGCGCCGTCGTAGACGCCGAGCAGCGGGCCCTCGCCGGTCTTCTCCTGCCAGCGGCCGGTGCCCGCGGAGAGCTGGAGGGCGGGCAGGTGGCCGGCGGAGAGGAGTTCGTAGTCGCCGGACGCCAGGTCCAGGACGAGGTGGATGGAGGTGGCGAAGCCCTCGTCCCAGTCCTGGCGGAGCAGGTAGCCGTTGGCGGCGGGCAGGAACCCGTGCGGCGGCAGCGCTCCGAGGAGGCCGCCGAAGGCGCCGGACAGCAGCAGGGCCCGGGAGCCCGCCTCCATGCCCTTGCCGGAGACGTCGGTCAGGACGATCTCCAGGGTCCGGCCGCCGTTGGTGCGGGCCGCGACGACGAAGTCGCCGGAGAAGGACTGGCCGCCGGCCGGGCGCAGGGCCATCTCGCGGTGCCAGCCGCGGGGCAGGGTGGGCAGCTTGCTCTGGACCCGGATCCGTTCGCGCAGGTCGAAGAGCATGGTGCCGCCGCGCCGCCAGGGCACGCCGACGCGGCTGCGGAACTGGGCGATGACCAGACCGAAGAAGCCGCAGGCCGCGACGACGAGGACGGTGCCGGGGGTGACCCGCGCCGGGCCCTGGGTGTAGGGGCCGAGTACGAGGGCCTCGACGATCAGCGCGCCCGCGGAGGCGGCGTACAGCGCGAGGAGGCTGGCGGGGCGCAGCAGCAGGCCGCCGGCCACGATCGGCAGGACGAGCGCCGAGGGCGAGAACCAGACGGGCAGCATCATGGTGCCGCAGGCGATGGCGGGGACGGTGGCCAGCAGTCCGGCGAGGGCGAGCCAGTCCGAGGCGTCGCCGCGGAAGTAGTCGACGGCGGATTTGCGCAGGCCGGTGCGCGCCCGGTGCGACAGCATGCGCATCCGGGCCATGAACGATTCCACGCGTGCTCCGGCCATTGCACCGGGACCCTATCCATCCCGGCTGTGGATGCGCAGGGGTACCCCTGGACCTGGGGACCACTGGCACCCGAAAACGCGTCGACTGCGACGGAATGCCCTGATAGGGATGACCGTATGGCCCTTGAGATGCGCGTATTGCAGGCTGATGAGTGGGATGTCTGGTACGACCAGCTGGAACTGGCGTTCGGCGGTGTGCCCGATTCCCCTCAGGAGCGAAAGCTGTACAAGTCGCTGACGGAGACGGAACGTTCGCTGGGCGTCTGGGACGGCGGGACGTGCGTGGGCTCGGCCGGCGCCTTCAGTTTCCGCCTTTCCGTGCCGGGCGGGGCGATCGTGCCGGCGGCCGGCGTGACGACGGTGGGCGTCTCCCCCACCCACCGGCGGCGCGGAGTGCTCACCTCCCTGATGCGCCGGCAGCTGGACGACATACGGACGGGTGGCGAACCGATCGCCGTGCTGACGGCCTCGGATCCGGCGATCTACGGGCGTTTCGGCTACGGCACGGCGACGTACTCCCTGGCCGTGGACGTGGACACGACCCGGGTCCGGCTCACCGTGCCGCCGGGTACGGACGAGATCCGGCTGCGCCTGGTCGACCCGGAGCGGGCGCTGGCGGACTGCGAGCGGGTCTACGCGGCGCTGGTCCCCCTGCGCCCCGGGATGCCGGCCCGGCAACCGGGCTGGGAGCGGCACGCGCTGCTGGACGGGCCCGCGCTGCGCGGGGGCGGGTCGGCGCTGAAGTGCGTGGTCGCCGAGCGGGAGGACGGCGAGGTGGTCGGGTACGCCCGCTACCGGGTCAAGGCCGACTGGGACCACACCGGTTCGGACGGCAAGGTCGAGGTCACCGGCATCGACGCGCTCGACCCGGCGGCGTACGCGGCGCTGTGGCGCTACCTCTTCGAGATCGATCTGACCTGGACGGTACGGGCGAACTCCCGGCCGGTGGACGACCCGCTGCTGCACCTGGTCAGTGACGTCCGGCGGTCGCGGCCGCGGTTCCGGGACTCGCTGCACGTACGGCTGGTCGACCTGCCGGCCGCGCTGGAGGCGCGGACGTACGGGGCTCCGGCGGATGTGGTCCTGGACGTCGAGGACGCGTTCTGCCCGTGGAACGGGGGCCGGTGGCGGCTGACCGCCGACGCCAAGGGCGCCGCCTCCTGCACGCGGACCGAGGAGCCGGCGGAGCTGGCACTGTCGGTCCGGGAGCTGGGTTCGGCGTACCTGGGCGGGATCACCCTCACCTCACTGGCGGCGGCCGGCCTCGTGCGCGAGCTGCGCGCGGGCGCCCTGGCCGAGGCCTCGCGGGCGTTCGCGGGGGACGTGGCCCCCTGGCTCCCGCACGGCTTCTAGCGGCCCGGTCGTGGTGGACCGGTCGTGGTGGACCGGTCGTGGCGGACCGGTCGTAGCGGACCGGTCGTAGCGGACAGTTCGTAGGGGACCGGTTCTAGCGGGACTGGCAGCCCGGGCACCAGAAGAGGTTGCGGGCGGCGAGATCGGCGGTGCGGATCTCGCCCCCGCAGATGTGGCAGGGCATGTTCGCCCTGCGGTAGACGTACACCTCACCGCCGTGGTCGTCCACCCGCGGCGGGCGGCCCATGGCCTCGGGCAGGTGCTCGTCGCGGACGGTGTCGATCCGGTTGTTCCGCACGCCCTCGCGCATGAGCGCGGCGAGGTCCGTCCACATGGCGTCCCACTCGGCGCGGGTGAGGTCCTTGCCCAGGCGGTACGGGTCGATGCCGTGCCGGAAGAGGACCTCGGCGCGGTAGACGTTGCCGATGCCCGCGACGATCTTCTGGTCCATCAGCAGGGCCGCGATCGTGGTGCGGGAGCGGGAGATCCGCCGCCAGGCCCGGTCCGGGTCGTCGGACGGCCGCAGCGGGTCGGGGCCGAGCCGGTCGTGTATCGCCTTCTTCTCGCCCTCGCCGATCAGCGCGCAGGCGGTGGGCCCGCGCAGGTCGGCGTAGTGCTGCTCGTTCAGCAGGCGCAGCCGGACCGTGTCGGTCGCGGGCGGCGCCGGGGCGGGGCCGAAGCCGAGCTTGCCGAAGAGGCCGAGGTGGATGTGGACCCAGGCGTCGCCCAGCTCCAGGAAGAGGTGCTTGCCGTGCGCCTCGGCGCTCTCCAGCTCGCGCCCGTCGAGCAGGGCCGCGCTCTCCGCGAAGCGGCCCTGCGGGCTGCTCACCCGGACCGGGCGGGTGGCGAACCGCTCGGTGTGGTCCTGGGCGAGGCGGTGGATCGTATGCCCCTCGGGCACGGCGGTACTCCTCGGACGGAACGGACACGAAAACGGCCGTGCCGCCCTCCGGGGGCGGCACGGCCGGGAGGCGGGATCAGCCCTGCGGGTGGTGGGCGGGGATCGGGGGCAGCTCGCCGGTCTGCTCGTAGGCGGAGAGCATGTCGATGCGGCGCGTGTGGCGCTCCTCGTCGGAGTACGGGGTCGCCAGGAAGGCCTCGATGAAGCTGACGGCCTCGTCCTGCGTGTGCATCCGGCCGCCGACGGAGATCACGTTGGCGTTGTTGTGCTCGCGGCCGAGCTTCGCGGTCTCCACGCTCCAGGCGAGGATGGCGCGGACGCCCTTGACCTTGTTCGCGGCGATCTGCTCGCCGTTGCCGGAGCCGCCGATCACGATGCCGAGGCTGTCGGCGTCCGCGGCGGTCTTCTCCGCGGCGCGGAGGCAGAACGGCGGGTAGTCGTCCACCGCGTCGTAGATGTGGGGCCCACAGTCGACGGGCTCGTGGCCGTTGTTCTTGAGCCAGTCCACCAGGTGGTTCTTGAGCTCAAAGCCGGCATGGTCGGATCCGAGATACACGCGCATGGAACGAGTGTGGCACGAGGGCCCCCGTCGGACCCCGGCAGGGTGTCGCGTAAGTCACTTCTAAAGCTCAAGTAAACCCAAAGACCGCAGATGGGACAGGGCGGACCGGGGTCCTGGACGTTCGTCCTTACGCAACGATCCGGATTGGGGTCTTCCGCCCTGCGTTCATCTCAGGTTTGAATGCCGGGGCTCGCAACCCGAGAACCTAAGGATCCGTCCATGAGCTCCACGACGACCCTTCAGAAGGAAGGCGACCCCATCGGCAACACCGGTGACGGTCAGCCCTCCGACGGTCTGAAGGCCGGTCTCAAGAACCGCCACCTGTCCATGATCGCCATCGGCGGTGTCATCGGCGCCGGCCTCTTCGTCGGTTCCGGTGGCGGCATCGCCAAGGCCGGCCCCGCCATCCTGATCTCCTACGCGCTGGTCGGCGCGATGGTCGTCTTCGTGATGCGGATGCTGGGCGAGATGGCCGCCGCCAGCCCGAACTCGGGCTCCTTCTCCGCCTACGCCGACCGCGCGCTCGGCCGCTGGGCCGGCTTCTCCATCGGCTGGCTGTACTGGTTCTTCTGGGTCGTCGTCCTGGCCGTGGAGGCCACCGCCGGTGCCTCGATCCTGGAGGGCTGGATCCCGGCCGTCCCGCAGTGGGCCTGGGCCCTGATCGTGATGGCGGTCCTGACCGTCACCAACCTCGGCTCCGTCGCCTCCTACGGCGAGTTCGAGTTCTGGTTCGCCGGCATCAAGGTCGTCGCCATCGGCGCCTTCGTGATCATCGGCATGCTGGCCGTCTTCGGCGTGCTGCCGGGCTCCGACAACCCGGGTGCGGGCTTCGCCCACCTGACCGACGCGGGCGGCTTCTTCCCCAACGGCTACGGCGCCGTCCTCACGGGCGTGCTGATGGTCGTCTTCTCCTTCATGGGCAGCGAGATCGTCACGCTGGCGGCCGGCGAGTCGGAGAACCCCCGCAAGGCGGTCACCCAGGCCACCAACTCCGTCATCTGGCGAATCGGCGTCTTCTACCTCGGCTCGATCTTCATCGTGCTGACGCTGCTCCCCTGGAACGACAAGTCGATCACCGAGAAGGGCTCGTACGTCGCCGCCCTGGACTCGATCGGCATCGCGCACGCCGGCACGATCATGGAGGTCATCGTCCTGACCGCCGTGCTGTCCTGCCTGAACTCGGGCCTCTACACCGCCTCCCGCATGGCCTTCTCGCTCGGTGAGCGCGGCGACGCCCCGAAGGCGTTCGCCAAGGTCAACTCCCGGGGCGTTCCGGTGGCCGCGATCCTGGGCTCCACGGTGTTCGGCTTCGTCGCCGTCTACTTCAACTACGCCTTCAAGGACACGGTCTTCAACTTCCTGCTGAACTCCTCCGGCGCCATCGCGCTCTTCGTGTGGCTGGTCATCTGCTTCACCCAGCTGAAGATGCGCGGGATCCTGGTCCGCGAGGCCCCGGAGAAGCTGACCGTGAAGATGTGGCTGTTCCCGTGGCTGACCTGGGCCACCGCCGCACTGATCACGTTCGTGATCGGCTACATGTTCGTGGACGACGCCAACCGCGAGGTGGTCACCCTGTCCACCCTGGTCGCCGGCCTGGTCGTGGCCGTCGGCGTGGTGCTGGACTTCCGCCGCAAGCGGGCCGCGCTGCGGGGCTGACCCCTGGTCGCGTACGTACGACGGAGCCCGGCCCGCCTCACAGGCGGGCCGGGCTCCGGTGCGTTCGGGAACTGCTCAGCCGGGGACTGCTCAGCCGCGGCGGCCCGCCAGCTTCCAGGCGGCCGGCAGGGCGCCCATCGCCAGGGCGGCCTTGAGCGCGTCGCCGATGAGGAACGGGGTCAGGCCCGCCGCGACGGCGGCGCTCAGGGACATGCCGGTGGCGGCCATCAGGTACGGCACGCCCACCGCGTAGATCACCGCGGAGCCGAGCACCATCGTGCCCGCCGTACGCGCCGCCGAGCGGTCGGCGCCGCGCTGCGCGAGGGCTCCGGCGAGGGTGGCGGCGAGCAGCATGCCGAGCACGTAGCCGAAGGAGGCGCCGCCCGCTCCGGAGGTGCCGTCCGCGAACCACGGCACGCCGGCCGTGCCGAGCAGGGCGTACAGCGCGAGCGAGAGGAAGCCGCGGCGGGCGCCGAACGCGGTGCCGACGAGCAGCGCCGCGAAGGTCTGGCCGGTGACCGGGACCGGGGAGCCGGGGACGGGCACGGCGAGCTGCGCGGCGAGCCCGGTGAGCGCGGCCCCGCCGACGACGAGCGCGATGTCGCGGACGCGGCTCGCGGGCAGCAGATCGGCGAGGACGGCGCCGGGCCGGAAGGAGACGGAAGCGGTGCTCATCGGAGGCTCCGGAAGATCGTGATGACGGGACGATCACCGACGTTAGTCCGCGGTCCACCGCCGCCCCACCGCCGCCCGGCACAAAGGCATACTCCCCGGTTTGGTGGAGACCGCACAAAGACCCCGACCCACACCCTCGCCGACGTGATCCGCGTCACGGGGCAGATCCGACAGCACGTCCGTTTTGCACGGAAGGCCGCCGCTCAGTGAGACTGTAGGGTCCCGCCAATCCTGATGCGGAGCCCCTACCGCCGCTGGGCCGAACGAGAGTACGAGCACCCCCTCATGCGCGACCGCCTGCCCGAAGCACCTCCCCTGACGGGCGACCTGCCCGCCGAACCCCTCAGCCACAGCCTCAAGCAGCGCCACCTGACCATGCTCGGCCTCGGCGGCGTGATCGGCGCCGGGCTCTTCGTCGGCTCCGGCGCCGGCATCGGCATCGCCGGTCCGGCGATCATCTGCTCGTACCTGCTCGCGGGCGTGCTCGCGATGCTGGTGATGCGGGCGCTCGGCGAGATGTCGGCCGCGATGCCCGCGTCCGGCTCCTTCTCGGTGTACGCGGAGAAGGCCCTGGGCCGCTGGGCCGGCTTCTCGGCGGGCTGGCTGTACTGGTTCCTGCTGGTCGTGGTGCTCGCCGTGGAGGCGACCGGCGCCGCGAAGATCGCGAACGGCTGGGTGCCCTCGGTCGACCAGTGGGTCTGGGTGCTGATCTTCATGGTGGTCTTCACCGCGACCAACCTGACGGCCGTGCGGAACTTCGGCGAGTTCGAGTTCTGGTTCGCCGCCCTCAAGGTCGGCGCGATCGTGCTGTTCCTGATCCTCGGCACCCTCGCCGTCTTCGGCGTGCTGCCCGACACGGACGCCGTGGGCATGGCCAACCTCACCGGCCACGGCGGCTTCTTCCCGGCCGGCATCGGCGGGGTCGTCGCCGGCATGCTCGCGGTCATCTTCGCCTTCGGCGGCCTGGAGGTCGTCACCATCGCGGCCGCCGAGTCGGACGACCCGGCCCGGTCCGTGGCCCGCGCCGTGCGCAGCGCGGTGTGGCGCATCCTCTTCTTCTACGTCGGCTCGATGCTGGTCATCGTGACCCTGCTGCCGTGGGACTCGCTGAAGCCGGGGATGAGCCCCTACGTGGCCGTCCTCGACTCGATCGGCATCCCGGCGGCCGGCCAGATCATGAACATCGTGGTGTTCGTGGCGCTGCTCTCGGCGCTCAACGCGAACCTGTACGGGTCCTCGCGCATGGTGTTCTCGCTGGCCGAGCGCGGCGAGGCGCCGAAGGCGCTGCTCAAGGTCACGGGCGGCGGGGTGCCGCGCCGCGCGGTGTTCGCCTCGGTGGCCTTCGGCTTCGTGTCGGTGCTGCTGAACCTGCTGTGGCCGGACACGATCTTCCTCTACATGCTCAACGCGGTCGGCGCGGTGCTGCTGTTCGTGTGGGCGCTGATCGCGGTCTCGCAGCTGAAGCTGCGGCGTGTGATCGAGCGGGACATGCCGGAGCGCCTGACGCTGCCGATGTGGCTGTTCCCGTACGCGACGTGGGCCGCGCTGCTGGGCATGGCGACGGTGCTGCTCCTGATGCTGTTCGACGACTCGGCCCGGCCGCAGCTGCTGTGGTCGTCCGGCGCGGCCGCCCTCGTCCTCGTGGTGGCCTTCGTACGGGAGCGGCGCACCCCGAAGTCATGACCGGCCCACGGCCCCACGGCCCGTGCGAAGGCCCCCCGCGCACCCGGCGCGGGGGGCCTTCGCGCGTCAGGTGCGCAGGTACGAGGCACCGTTGACGTCGAGAACGGTGCCCGAGCTCCAGCGCGCGGCGGGTGAGGCCAGGTACAGCACGGCGGCGGCGACCTCCTGCGGCGTGCCGACCCGGCCGAACGGGCTCTGCGCCCGGATCCGTTCGCCCTCCTCCCCTTCGAGCCGCCCGGCGACCCGCTCGGTGGCCACGAAGCCGGGCGCCACCGAGGCCACGGCGATGCCGTGCGGGGCCAGGGAGAGGGCGAGCGACTGGCCGAGCGCGTGCAGGGCCGCCTTGGTGGCGCCGTAGGCGGGGTGGTCGGGCTCGCCCCGGAACGCCCCGCGCGAGCCGATGTTGACGACGCGGCCCTCCCGCCGGCCGGCGATCATGCGGCGGGCAACGCAGTGGGAGAGGTTGGCCGGGGCGAAGAGGTTCACGGCGGCCGTCCGCCGCCAGGCCTCCTGCCAGTCGGCGTACGAGGTCGTGGGCAGCGGGTGCGCGAGCATCACGGCGGCGTTGTTCACGAGGACGTCGACGCCGCCGAGCGCCTCCTCGGTCTCGGCCGCGAGCGCTTCCACGCGGGTCGGGTCGGCGAGGTCGCCGGTGACGAGTAAGTGGCCCTCGCCCGGCAGGTCCGCGAGGGTCCGCTCGGCGTCCGCCTGCCGGGCCGTGCAGTGCACCGCGACCCGGTCGCCCTGCTCGGCGAAGGCGGTGGCGATGGCCCGCCCGATCCCCCGGGAGGCCCCGGTGACGAGCACCCCCCGGCCCGTCGCGGCCAGTTCCCGTACGGCGTGGCCCGTTCGGTCGTCCATCGGTCCCCCTTTCGTCGCGTCACCCGCGTCCTGCCGGCAGCGTACGGGGATGATCACGGCCGGTCATCCGGCTGTCCGGATATCGGACATCGACCATCCGGAGATCGGACAGGGGTGAGACTGGGGCACCTCATCACGTCCCCCCGCACACCGGACAGGCACACCCTCAATGAGCCAGAGCACCCTGACACCATCCGAACCGCGACAGACCGACGCCGGATCCCCCCTCGGCAACGGACTCAAGCAGCGCCACCTCTCGATGATCGCGCTCGGCGGTGTCATCGGCGCCGGACTCTTCGTCGGTTCCGGCGCCGGCATCGCCGCCGCGGGCCCCTCGATCGTGCTGGCGTACGCCGCCTCCGGGCTGCTGGTCATGTTCGTGATGCGGATGCTCGGCGAGATGTCCGCCGCCGACCCCGCTTCCGGCTCCTTCTCCGTCCACGCCGAGCGGGCGATCGGCCCCTGGGCCGGGTTCACCGCCGGCTGGATGTTCTGGACGCTGCTGTGCGTGGGGGTGGCCATCGAGGCCATCGGCGCGGCGCACATCATGACCGGCTGGTTCCCGGGCACCCCCTCCTGGATGTGGGTGCTGGTCTTCATGGCGGTCTTCTGCGGGTCCAACCTGGCCGCCGTCTCGAACTTCGGCGAGTTCGAGTTCTGGTTCGCCGCCCTCAAGATCGGCGCCATCGGACTCTTCCTGGGCCTGGGCGTGCTGGCCGTCCTGGGCGCACTGCCGGGGACCGGCTCCCCCGGCGCCGCCAACCTGCTGCACGACGGCGGCTTCCTGCCGGGCGGGGTGGACGGCCTGCTGGTCGGACTGCTGGCCTCGGTCGTCGCGTACGGCGGGCTGGAGACGGTGACCATCGCGGCCGCCGAGTCCGAGAACCCCGTCAAGGGCGTGGCCAGGGCCGTGAAGACCACCATGTGGCGGATCGCGATCGTCTACGTCGGCTCCATGCTGGTGATCGTCACCCTGCTCCCGTGGAACGACCCGGCGGTCACCGCCGACGGCCCGTACGCCGCCACCCTGGACCACCTGGGCATCCCCGCCGCCGGCGAGATCATGAACGTGGTCATCCTGGTCGCCCTGCTGTCCGCGATGAACGCCAACATCTACGGCTCCTCGCGCATGGCCTACTCCCTCGTCTCCCGCGGCCAGGGCCCGAAGGCGCTGGGCAAGGTCACCGGCCGCGTGCCGCGCCGGGCGGTGCTCGCCTCCTCCGGCTTCGGCTTCGTCACCGTGCTGCTGTCCTACTGGTACCCGGACACCCTGTTCGCCTGGCTGCTGAACATGGTCGGCGGGGTCATCCTCGTCGTCTGGGGGTTCATCGCCGTCTCGCAGTTGGTGCTGCGCCGCCGGCTGGAGCGCGAGGCCCCCGAGAAGCTGGTCGTGCGGATGTGGGGCTTCCCGTACCTGACCTGGGTGGCGCTGGCCGGGGTGGCCGGGGTGCTGGTGCTGATGGCCCTGGGCGAGGACACCCGTACCCAGGTGATCTTCACCGGCGGCCTGACCGCCGCCCTCGCGGCGACCGGATACGCGCTCCAGCGCGCTCGGGCCACCCCTACGAGCCTCTCGGAATAGATACTGCTAGCGTGCAGTTGCGCATTGATTGCAATAAGCAGTTGGCACGCCGAGGGGACCGGACACACGCATGGCCATCTACACGCTTCCTGAACTGCCTTACGACTACGCGGCGCTGGAGCCGGTGATCAACCCGCAGATCATCGAGCTGCACCACGACAAGCACCACGCGGCCTACGTCGCGGGCGCCAACACCACGCTGGAGCAGCTGGCGGAGGCGCGCGACAAGGAGAACTGGGGTGCGCTGAACGGCCTGGAGAAGAACCTCGCCTTCCACCTCTCCGGCCACATCCTGCACAGCATCTACTGGCACAACATGGCCAGCCCGAAGACCGGCGACGGCGGTGGCGTCCCCGACGAGAAGGACGGTCTGGGCGATCTTCCGGCCGCGATCACCGAGTCCTTCGGCTCCTTCGCCGCCTTCAAGAAGCAGCTGACCTTCGCGGCCTCCGCGACGCAGGGCTCCGGCTGGGGCGTGCTCGCGTACGAGCCCATCAGCGGCCGCCTGATCGTCGAGCAGGTCTACGACCACCAGGGCAACGTGGGCCAGGCCTCCGTGCCGATCCTGGTCTTCGACGCCTGGGAGCACGCCTTCTACCTCCAGTACAAGAACCAGAAGGTGGACTTCATCGAGGCGATGTGGAACGTCGTCAACTGGCAGGACGTGGCCAAGCGCTACGCCGACGCCAAGGCGAACACCCCGCTGCTGATCCCCGCCAAGGGCTGATCAGCACCCCGTAACCCCTCCCCCAGCTACCGCTGGGAGGTGCCCCCAGCCTCGTGATCGTCTTCTCAACTTTCGCGTGCGGGCGTGTCCACCGGAAGGCCCCCTTGAGGACGTGACTCAAGGGGGCCTTCCGCGCGCGGTACGCAGGGGCTACTCGAAGGAGGGACCCTTGGTGCGGGTGCGCTTGATCTCGTAGAAGCCGGGGGTGGAGGCGACGAGCAGGGTGCCGTCCCACAGCCGGGCGGCCGCCTCGCCGCGCGGGGTCGGGGTGACGACCGGGCCGAAGAAGGCCACGTCGTCGCCGTCTGCGCCGGGTACGGAGATCACCGGGGTGCCGACCTCCTGGCCGACCCGGTCGATGCCGTTGTTGTGGGAGGCGCGCAGCACCTCGTCGTACTCGTCGGAATCGGCGTAGGCGAGCAGCTCGGCCGGCAGGCCGACCTCCTCCAGCGCGGCGGCGATGACCTCGCGGGTCGGGCCCAGGTCGTCGTTGTGGATGCGGGTGCCGAGCGCCGTGTACAGCTTGCCGGTGATCTCCGCACCGTGCTTCTGCTGGGCCGCTATCACCACGCGCACCGGGGCCCAGCCCTTGGGGCCGAGCAGCTCGCGGTAGACCTCGGGCAGCTCGTCGAGCTTGTTCTCGTTGAGGACGGCCAGGCTCATCACGTGCCAGCGGACCTCGACGTCGCGGACCTTCTCGACCTCCAGCATCCAGCGCGACGTCATCCAGGCCCAAGGGCAGAGCGGGTCGAACCAGAAGTCGACCGGGGTCTTCTCGCGCACCTGGGTGTCGGTCATGTCTCTCCTCAGTCCTGGGTCCTCAATAGGAAAAAAGGCGCCACCGGCTCGCCTTCCACGTCGCCAACCAGGCAGGAGTCGCGCACATTCCCCGTGGGAGGATTCGTCACAAGAACGCGATCACGCACGAAGGAGTGCAGGTGCCCGGAGAGAATCTGTCCCGCGACGAGGCCCGCGAGCGGGCCGAACTGCTGTCCGTCGACGGGTACGAGGTGGTCCTCGACGTCAGGTCCGCGGTGGACGAGGCCGAACCGGCCGAGGGCCCCCGGACCTTCCGTTCGGTGACGACCATCCGTTTCCGGGCAGCGGCCGGCGGCGGCTCCACGTTCGCGGACCTGATCGCCCCTTCGGTGAACTCCGTGACCCTCAACGGGCGCGCGCTGGACGTGGCCGCCGTCTTCGACGGGTCCCGGATCGCCCTGGACGGCCTGGCCGCCGAGAACGTCCTGGTGGTGGACGCGAACTGCGCGTACAGCCGGACGGGCGAGGGCATGCACCGCTTCGTGGACCCGGAGGACGGCGAGGTCTACCTGTACACCCAGTACGAGCCGGCGGACGCCCGGCGGGTGTACGCGAACTTCGAGCAGCCGGACCTGAAGGCGCCGTACCGCTTCGAGGTGACCGCGCCCGAGGGCTGGCAGGTGTGGAGCAACGGCGCGGAGGAGTCCCGGGAGGCCGGGGTCTGGCGGTTCGCCGAGACCCGGCCGATCTCCACGTACATCACGTGCGTGGTCGCGGGCCCGTACCACTACGTGACGGACTCCTACACGCGCGGGGACCTGACCATCCCGCTCGGCGCGATGTGCCGCAAGGGGCTGGCGAAGCACTTCGACGCGGACGACGTCTTCCTGGTCACCAAGCAGGGCTTCGACCTCTTCCACGAGCTGTTCGACTACCCGTACCCGTTCGGCAAGTACGACCAGGCCTTCGTGCCGGAGTACAACCTGGGCGCGATGGAGAACCCGGGGATGGTGACCTTCCGGGAGGAGTACATCTTCCGCGGCAAGGTCACGCAGGCCTCGTACGAGCGGCGCGCGAACGTGATCCTGCACGAGATGGCGCACATGTGGTTCGGCGACCTCGTCACCATGAAGTGGTGGGACGACCTGTGGCTGAAGGAGTCCTTCGCCGACTTCATGGGCTCCTTCGGACTGGTCGAGGCGACCCGCTTCGACCAGGCGTGGGTCACCTTCGCCAACAGTCGCAAGGCGTGGGCCTACCGCGCCGACCAGCTGCCGTCCACGCACCCGATCACGGCCGACATCCGTGACCTGGAGGACGCGAAGCTGAACTTCGACGGGATCACGTACGCCAAGGGCGCGGCGGTCCTCAAGCAGCTGGTCGCCTATGTGGGGCGGGAGGCGTTCCTGGAGGGCGCGCGGCGCTACTTCAAGGCCAACGCGTACGGGAACACCACGCTGGACGACCTGCTGTCGGTGCTCGCGGAGGTCTCCGGGCGGGACATGGCCGAGTGGTCACGGGCCTGGCTGCAGACGGCGGGCGTGAACGTGCTGACCCCGGTGGTGACCTGCGACGCGGGCGGGCGCGTGACCGAGCTCGCGGTGGTGCAGGAGGGCGAGGAGCTGCGGCCGCACCGGGTCGCGGTCGGCCTGTACCGGCTGGAGTCCGACGGCACCCTGGTCCGCTACGCGCGGGCCGCGACGGACATGTCGGGCGCGCGGACCGTGGTCGCGGAGCTGGCGGGCCGGGAGCGGCCCGACCTGGTCCTGGTCAACGACGAGGACCTCACGTACTGCAAGATCCGCTTCGACGAGACCTCGCTGGCCACGCTGCGGGCGCACCTGGGCGACCTCACCGATCCGCTGGCGCGGGCGCTGAGCTGGTCGGCCCTGTGGAACCTGACGCGGGACGGGCTGATGCCCGCGCGTGACTTCGTCTCGCTGCTGCTGGCGCACGCGGGGCGGGAGACGGACGTCGGCGTGCTGCAGATGCTGCACGCGCAGGCGCTGACCGCGGTCAAGCACTACGCGGCGCCGGACTGGCGCGAGCAGGGCGGCCGGGAGCTGGCGGCGGGCGCGCTGCACGAGCTGCGGCTGGCGGAGCCGGGGTCGGAGCACCAGCTGACGTGGGCCCGCTTCTTCGCGGCGAGCGCGGCGACGGAGGGCGACTTCCAGCTGCTGCTGGGGCTGTTGGACGGCACGGCCCGGATCGACGGGCTGGAGGTGGACCAGGAGCTGCGCTGGGACTTCCTGCTGCCGCTGACCGCGCACGGCGCGGTGGACGAGGGTGTGCTCACCGCCGAACTGGCGCGGGACGACACGGCGTCGGGCAAGCGGCACGAGGTGCGGTGCCTGGCGGCGCGGCCGTCGGCGGCGGTGAAGGACCAGGCGTGGGCGGCGGTGATCGAGTCGGATGCGCTGTCGAACGCGCTGGTGGAGGCGACGATCGCGGGGATGCAGCAGTCCTCGCAGCGGGGGCTGCTGGCCGCTTACACGAAGCGCTACTTCGAGGTGATCGAGCGGGTGTGGGCGGACCGGTCGATCCAGATCGCCATGGATGTGGTGAAGGGGCTGTACCCCGCGCTGCAGGACTCCGAGTCCACCGTCGCCGCGACGGATGCCTGGCTCGCCGCCCACGCGGATGCGGCCCCTGCGCTTCGCCGCCTGATTCTTGAGTCCCGGGACGACCTGTCCCGAGCCCTGCGTGCCCAGTCCTGCGACGCGGCGGCGGGCTGACCCTGCGGGGCTCTCCCCCACCCCGCCCCTTCCCGAAACCGGGCTCTGCCCGGACCCGCGCCTCAAACTCCCCCAGCTACCGC
This sequence comes from Streptomyces sp. NPDC048258, assembly GCF_043201995.1. Classification (NCBI taxonomy): domain Bacteria; kingdom Bacillati; phylum Actinomycetota; class Actinomycetes; order Kitasatosporales; family Streptomycetaceae; genus Streptomyces; species Streptomyces sp. NPDC048258. Next base: position 312,264 of record NZ_JBICZH010000001.1, on the reverse strand, counting down.
TGGGAGGGGCCCCTGGCGGGGCTGGAATTGCCCTCCGGGCAACCCAGCCCCGCCAGGCGCAAGGTTGCGCTGCGCGCACTTCTGGGCCGACCCGAGCCAAATCCAGCCCCGCCGGCGCTTGAGGCGCGGGTTCTGGGGCGGAGCCCCGGCAGCGACGGCGGGCCTGTTCGGCGGCGCAGCCTATCGGCGGTCGAACGCCCGTACTTTAGCCCCGGCTTGTCCCGATTTGCCGACGGGCGTGTAACAGGGGTTAGCAAGGCCATGGCCTGAGGGAATCACCGCGTCATGAACCACAACGCGCCCCTCCCCCTCACCCACCTCACCGGCAGCCGCCCCCGCGTGCTGACCCTGGCCCAGCTGCGCGAGCACGGCGTGACCGCCTCCGACGCCGCCGAGCGGCTCTGGCAGCAGGTCCTGCCCGGGGTGTTCCTGCTCCACGCCGGGCCCGCGACCAGCGAGGAGCGGCTGCACGCGGCGCTGCTCTACGCGGGACGGCGCGGCGGCGAGGCCATGATCACCGGAATGGCGGCGCTCGCGCTGCACCGCTTCGCCTCCACGCCCCCGCTGCTCGCCCTCTCCCACATCGACGTACTCGTGCCCGGCACCCGGCGGCTGCGCTCCACCGGGGACGTGCGCATCATCCGCTCGCACACCCCGCCGCGCCCCCAGGAGGTGACCGGACTGCCGGTGGCCCCCGTCGCGCGGGCCGTCGCCGACGCCGTCGGCCAGCTGTCCGACGCGGGCACCGTACGCCGTCTGCTCAGCGAGGCCGTCCGCGGCGGACACTGCGAACCGGCGGCCGTCGTACGGGAGCTGACGGTGGCGCGGCTGCTGAACCGCCCGCACGTGGTCGACGCCGTCGAGTCACTGCTCGCCGAGGGCCGGGCCATGGCCGAGGACCGGCTCTACCACCTCGTACGGGGCTACGACCTGCCCGAGCCCGTGTGGAACGTGGACCTGCGGCTGCCCGGCGGCCCGCACCTCGGCGGGGTCGACGCGTACTGGCCCGAGCACGCCGTCGCCGTGGAGATCGACACCCGCGCCCCGCGGCAGGGCGAGGACGACCAGTGGTCCGAGTGCGTGCGCAAGCGGGAGACGCTGGAGCGGCTCGGGGTGACCGTCATCCACATCACCCCGCGCAAGCTCCGCGACTGGCCCGAGCAGCAGGCCGCGGTCGTCCGGACCGCCCTGGCGTCGTCCGGCGACCGCGAGCCCGCCGCCTATCTGGTGGTGCTCCCCGGGTGAGGCGGCAGCGACGGATCGGCCGGGGAGCACTCCGGGGCGCCCCACCGCAGCCGCCCCGGATGCCCGCTCTCCACCACCGATTCCCCGTGGAAGCGAACGCGCCGCTCCCCGTCGGCCCCGAGCAGGGTCTCCGCCCGGCCGCTGAGCCGGAGCACCGCACCGCTCTCCCGGTCCGGGCACAACCGGTCACATACCCTTGAGGGGTTAGCGGGAGCGCGAAGAAGGGTCGGAGAGATGACGGCGGATCCACGACCCCTGACCGGGGAGCCGGTCGCCCTCGACCTGCTGAACACCCGCTGGGTCATGGACGGCGAGCCCCTGGACCTCTTCGCGGGCGCCACCGGACTCACCCGGGTCGAAGGGCTCGCGGTCTGGCTGGAGAGCACCGGCCTGGCCGGCCGCTTCCGCGCGGACGCCCCGGCCCTCATCCACCTGCTGACCGCCCGCGAGGCGCTGGCCCGCGCGGTGGCCGACCCGGCCGACGAGAGCGCGCGCGCCCTGGTCGACGCGGTACTGGAGCACGGCCGGATCCGGCCCACCCTGACCGCCGAAGGCCCGGGCGAGCGGACCGAGTTCGACGATCGGACCTGGGGTCCGGCGTGGACGGCCGCCCGGAACTACCTGGAGCTGCTGGACTCCGCACCCGACCGGATCCGCGCGTGCGCCTCCGAGACGTGCGTCCTGCACTTCCACGACACCTCGCGCAACGGCACCCGGCGCTAGTGCTCGATGGCCGCCTGCGGAAACCGGGCGAAAGCCTCCCGTCATTACGCGCGCACGCGCGAGCGCTGAAACCCCGGAAGTTGTCACACCCGATCTGGGACGGAGTCCTGGTCCGGTCCTGACATGCAGTCGGGAAGTCGACAAATCCACTCATCAACCGATGGGATTCGTACGAGTCTGCCCCGGTACGGCCGCGTTGGCGGATATACCGCAGTGGCGAGAGTGCGCCATGGCAGGTCTCGGTCAATGACAAGCCTCCCCAAAGAGCTGTCACGTGAGGAAAGCTGACCGGTCATCCGGCACCGAAATCCGGACCGTTTCTTTCACTTACCAGGGATGCTGATGACCCTCGAATCCCCCAGCTCCATACCCGGGGCCAGACGCGCGGCGCGCGTCGCAGCCGCGGCCGGCCTGGTCGCCGCCCTCGCGGCCACCGGCGCCGCGCCCGTGTTCGCCGCCTCGGGCGCCGACAAGCCGGGCACCAACCCGGCCGTGAAGTCCGCCGATCAGAAGATCGGTTCGGCCGACGCCGAGCTGCTCCAGGAGGCCAAGGCCAAGGGTGACGCGACCGTCACCGTCATGGTCGCGACCGCCCCCGGCCAGACCAAGCAGGTGGCCGACCAGCTCGACGCCGTCCAGGGCGCCTCGGTGGGCCAGACGTACGACAAGCTCGGCTACGTCCGCGCCACCCTGCCCACCGGCAAGGCGGAGGCCGCGCTGAAGGCGGCCGCCAAGCTGTCCTCGGTGCACGGCATCGACCTGCGGCACGAGATCCAGCTGCCGGACCCGCGCCCCGACACCCACGGCGAGTCGGGCGCGGTCAAGAAGACCGCGGCCGAGACGTACGCGGCGCCGGACAAGAACACCCCGGCGAAGAACCCGTACAACCCGTCCTTCGAGACGGGCGCGGTCGACTTCGTCGCGAAGAACCCGCAGGCCGACGGCCGCGGCGTGACCATCGGCATCATGGACTCGGGCGTCGACCTCGGCCACCCGGCCCTGCAGAAGACCACCACCGGCGAGCGCAAGATCGTCGACTGGGTCACCGCGACCGACCCGATCACGGACAACGACGCCACCTGGCGCGCCCAGATCACCCCGGTCACGGCCGCCGGCGGCACCTTCACGGCGGGCGGCCAGAGCTGGAAGGCGCCCGAGGGCAGCTTCCAGTGGAGCCGGTTCAGCGAGTCGATCACCGCCAACGGTGACATGAAGGGCGACGTCAACCGGGACGGGGACACCACCGACCGGTTCGGCCTGCTCTACGACGTCGCCGCCGGCACCGTCCGCGTCGACACCGACCAGGACGGCGACTTCACGAACAACGAGCCGATGAAGCCGTACAAGGACGGCTACCAGATCGGCTACTTCGGCACGGACAACCCGGCGACCGACGTCGCCGAGCGCATCCCGTTCGTGATCGAGATCCGCAAGGACGTCCCGATGGACCCGCTGGGCGGTGACTGGGTCGGCAAGAAGGCCGACTTCGTCAACGTCGGCATCATCGAGTCCGAGCACGGCACGCACGTCGCCGGCATCACCGCCGCCAACAGCCTGTTCGGCGGCAAGATGAACGGCGAGGCGCCCGGCGCGAAGATCGTCTCCTCGCGCGCCTGCACCTGGTCCGGCGGCTGCACCAACATCGCGCTGACCGAGGGCATGATCGACCTCGTCGTCAACCGCGGCGTCGACATCGTCAACATGTCGATCGGCGGCCTCCCGGCGCTGAACGACGGCAACAACGCGCGCTCCGAGCTCTACAAGAACCTCATCGACACCTACGGTGTCCAGCTCGTCATCTCGGCGGGCAACGAGGGCCCCGGTGTCAACACCATCGGCGACCCCGGCCTCGCGGACAAGGTCATCTCCGTGGGCGCCGCGGTCTCCAAGGAGACCTGGGCCGCCAACTACGGCTCCGGCGTGACCAAGAAGTACAACATGTTCCCCTTCTCCTCGCGCGGTCCGCGTGAGGACGGCGGGTTCACCCCGACCATCACCGCCCCCGGCGCCTCGATCAACACGATCCAGACCTGGCTGCCCGGCGCCCCGGTGAAGGAGGCCGGCTACAACCTCCCGGCCGGTTACGGCATGCTCCAGGGCACCTCGATGTCCTCGCCGCAGGCGGCGGGCGCCAGCGCCCTGCTGATCTCGGCCGCCAAGCAGCAGAACATCAAGCTGACCCCGGCGAGCCTGCGCGTGGCGCTCACCAGCACCGCGAAGAAGATCGACGACGTCCCGGCGCACGCCCAGGGCTCCGGCCTGATCAACGTCGTCGACGCGTGGGAGTCCATCCAGCGCGACGCGAAGGCCAACGAGTTCACCGTCAAGGCCCCGGTCGACACCGCGATCGACCAGTTCCTGAAGACCCCGGGCTTCGGCACCGGCGTGTACGACCGCGAGGGCGGCCTCAAGGTCGGCCAGAAGAAGGTCTACGACGTCGTCGTCACCCGCACCACGGGCGTCAAGTACGGCACCCGGCACAACCTGAGCTGGCGCAACAACGACGGCACCTTCAAGGTCATCGGCGGCTACGACTACGTCACCCTGCCGCTGAACAAGCCCGTCACCATCAAGGTCGAGGCCAACGCCAAGTCGGGCGGCGTCCACAGCGGCATCCTGCAGCTGGACGACGAGACCACCGAGGGCATCGACAAGCAGATCCTGACGACCGTCGTCGCGGCGACCCCGCTGGCGGCCCCGTCGTACACGATGTCGGACACCTCCTCCGTGCAGCGCAACAGCCACAAGTCGTACTTCGTGACCGTCCCGGCGGGCGCGAAGACCCTTGAGGTCGCCCTCGGCGGTCTCGCGGCGGGCAGCCAGACGCGCTTCATCTCGATCCACCCGTACGGTGTGGGCGTAGAGGACAGCGCGACGACCCAGTGCTACCCGAACTACGACAACCCGGCGAACGCGTGCCGCCCCGACCTGCGCTCGTACGCCGACCCGCAGCCGGGCGTCTGGGAGATCGAGGTCGAGTCGCGCCGTACGTCGCCGCTGCTCGACAACCCGTTCAAGCTGGACGTCTCCGTGCTCGGCGCGGCCTTCGACCCCGCGGTCAAGGTCCTGCCCGAGGTGAAGCTGGGCACCCCCGCCCCGGTCCAGTGGTCCATCAAGAACAACGCCGCGGCCATCTCCGCCGGCAAGCTCAAGGGCGGCCCGCTCGGCTCCGCGAAGGTCGCCAAGCCGACCATCGCCGCCGGTGAGACCCAGACCACCGAGGTCACGATCGGCGAGGGCGTCTCCCGCCTCGACATCGCGATCGGCAAGGTGTCCGACACCGCTGCCGACCTCGACCTGGACGTGTACAAGGACGGCGTCAAGGTCGGCTCCTCGGCCGACGGCGACTCCGAGGAGGCCGTGAGCCTGGCCAACCCGGCCGCGGGCACCTACACCATCCAGGTGTTCGGCTACGCGATCCCGTCCGGCTCCACCACGTACGACTACCGCGACGTGTACTTCTCGGCTGCCCTGGGCTCCGTCCAGGTCGACGAGGCCGCGGCGGTGAACCTCGCCACCGGCGCCACCGCGCAGGTCTCGGCGAACGTCCTGGTCAACAGCGCGGCCCCCGAGGGCCGGCAGTTCTTCGGCCAGGTCCAGCTGCTGAACGCCCGCGGCACCGCCGCCGGCACCGGCAGCGTGCAGATCGAGAAGGTCCTGCCGTAGTACGAAACCGAAGGGCCGGTGCTCGTCAGAGCACCGGCCCTTCGGTCTTTTCCGGCGCACCAACCGGCTCTGACCTGGCAAAACGGGTGTACGGGGGGTTATGCGGCACGCCCGCCACGAACGCGCCACGGGGGTTCATATTCCGGACACCGTCCGTTCCTCGGACAATGGATTGGACAAGGCTCGTGGGGTCGAACGCATGATGGCCTCACGCGCGCCCGCGTCGTAGGTACCAGAAGGAGTCACCGTGAGGGTCGGAATCGTCGGAGCCACCGGACAGGTCGGCGGAGTCATGCGCGGCATCCTCGCCGAGCGGAAGTTCCCGGTGGACGAGCTGCGGCTGTTCGCCTCGGCCCGTTCCGCGGGCTCCACCCTCGAATGGGAGGGCCAGGAGATCACCATCGAGGATGCCTCGACGGCCGACTACTCCGGCCTGGACATCGTGCTCTTCTCCGCGGGCGGCGCCACCTCCAAGGTCCTCGCCGAGAAGGTCGCCTCGCAGGGCGCCGTCGTGATCGACAACTCCTCCGCCTGGCGCGGCCACCCCGAGGTCCCCCTCGTCGTCTCCGAGGTCAACCCGCACGCGATCAGGAACCGCCCCAAGGGCATCATCGCGAACCCGAACTGCACGACGATGGCCGCGATGCCGGTGCTGCGCCCGCTGCACGAAGAGGCCGGCCTGTCCGCGCTGATCGCCACCACCTACCAGGCCGTGTCGGGCTCCGGCCTGGCCGGTGTCGCCGAGCTCAAGTCCCAGGCCTGCGCGGTCTCCGAGGCCGCCGACCAGCTGACCTTCGACGGCGGCGCGGTGGACTTCCCGGAGCCGGCCGTCTACAAGCGGCCCATCGCCTACAACGTCGTCCCGCTCGCCGGCTCGATCGTGGACGACGGCTCCTTCGAGACCGACGAGGAGCAGAAGCTCCGCAACGAGTCCCGCAAGATCCTGGAGATCCCGGAGCTCAAGGTCTCCGGCACCTGCGTGCGCGTGCCGGTCTTCTCCGGGCACTCCCTCCAGATCAACGCCCGCTTCGACCGCCCGATCAGCGTCGAGCGCGCCTACGAGCTGCTGAAGGACGCCCCGGGCGTCGAGCTGTCGGAGATCCCGACCCCGCTCCAGGCCGCCGGCAAGGACGCCTCGTACGTGGGCCGCATCCGCGCCGACGAGACGGTCGAGAACGGCCTCGCGCTGTTCCTCTCGAACGACAACCTGCGCAAGGGCGCGGCCCTGAACGCGGTCCAGATCGCGGAGCTCGTCGCCGAGGAGCTGCGCGGCTGACCCCGCTCGCACGGATGAGATGAGGGGGCGGCACCGTGACGGTGCCGCCCCTCGTCCGCGTCAGGGCCTGCGCACCTCGAACTGGAAGCAGCCGAATTCGGCGGCCCGGACGTGCACGAGGGCGACCTGCGGATCGTCGAAGGCCTCGTCCAGGGCCTGCCCGACCACGCCGTCCGGGTCGTCGCCGAGGTCGAGCACCCGGCCGCCGAGGATGTGTCCCCGGGCGCTGTACCGCCGGGCGGTGCGCCGTACGCCCGGCCGGGCGAACGGGTACGCCCCGCCGTCCGCGGGCCCGCCGCAGTCCTCGGCGTGGATGAAGACCGGCCCCTGCTCGTCGTACGCGCCCGGATCCGCGCCGGTCTCGGCGGCCCAGCGCCGCAGCGGTGCGTACGCGACGAGCGCGATGCGCTCACCGGCCGCGCTCGGCCGCAGGCAGCACCGCAGCGGCGCGCCGCCCTCGTCATCGGTGTAGGGGGCGCAGTTCCGCCCCGCGTCGTCACGTGTGCGGAGCTCCTTGAGCGCCGCCGCCCCGATGGGCCTCACCTGGTGTCTGATGCTCATGCCCTCCAGCCTCCCCGTGGGCGGCGGCCGTGTCCGGCGGGTTTCCGACGTCGCGTTCGCCTGTGGGTTACTCCGACGCGCCGCCCCGGGCCTCGTGGAAAGATGGCGGGCACCGTCACCATCGAAGGAGATGACCGCGTGCCAGGCACGAATCTCACCCGTGAAGAGGCTCAGCAGCGGGCGAAGCTGCTGACCGTCGACTCCTACGAGATCGAACTCGATCTCAGCGGCGCGCAGGAGGGCGGCACGTACCCGTCCGTGACCACCGTGCGCTTCCAGTCGGCCGAGGCCGGGGCCGAGACCTTCATCGACCTGGTCGCCCCGGCCGTGCACGAGGTCGTCCTGAACGGCAAGGCGCTGGACGTCGCGGCCGTCTTCCGGGACTCCCGCATCGCGCTGGCGGGCCTCGCGGCCGGGGCGAACGAGCTCCGGGTCGTCGCCGACTGCGCCTACACCAACACCGGCGAGGGCCTGCACCGCTTCGTCGACCCGGTCGACCAGCAGGCGTACCTGTACACCCAGTTCGAGGTGCCTGACGCGCGGCGGGTCTTCGCCAGCTTCGAGCAGCCCGACCTGAAGGCCACGTTCCGGTTCACCGTGACGGCCCCCGAGGGCTGGACGGTCATCTCGAACTCGCCGACGCCGGAGCCCAAGGACCGGGTGTGGGCCTTCGAGCCGACCCCGCGCATCTCCTCGTACATCACCGCGCTGATCGTCGGCCCGTACCACGCCGTGCACAGCTCCTACGAGGGCAAGGACGGGCAGTCCGTGCCGCTCGGCATCTACTGCCGCCCCTCGCTGGCCGAGTTCCTCGACGCCGACGCGATCTTCGACGTGACCCGGCAGGGCTTCGACTGGTTCCAGGACAAGTTCGCGTACGACTACCCGTTCGCCAAGTACGACCAGCTCTTCGTCCCGGAGTTCAACGCGGGCGCCATGGAGAACGCGGGCGCGGTCACCATCCGCGACCAGTACGTCTTCCGCTCGAAGGTGACGGACGCGGCGTACGAGGTGCGCGCGGAGACCATCCTGCACGAGCTCGCCCACATGTGGTTCGGCGACCTGGTGACCATGGAGTGGTGGAACGACCTGTGGCTGAACGAGTCGTTCGCCACCTACACCTCCATCGCCTGCCAGGCCTACGCGGAGGGCTCGAAGTGGCCGCACGCGTGGACCACCTTCGCCAACTCCATGAAGACCTGGGCGTACCGGCAGGACCAGCTGCCGTCCACCCACCCGATCATGGCGGACATCCGTGACCTGGACGACGTCCTGGTCAACTTCGACGGCATCACGTACGCCAAGGGCGCCTCGGTGCTCAAGCAGCTCGTCGCCTACGTCGGCATGGACGCCTTCTTCAAGGGCGTGCAGGCGTACTTCAAGGCGCACGCGTACGGGAACACGCGCCTGTCCGACCTGCTGGGCGCCCTGGAGGAGACCTCGGGCCGCGACCTGGCCGCCTGGTCGAAGGCGTGGCTGGAGACGGCCGGCATCAACATCCTGCGGCCCGAGATCACCACCGACGACGCCGGCGTCATCAGCGCCTTCGCCATCCGCCAGGAGGCCCCGGCCCTGCCGACGGGCGCGAAGGGCGAGCCGGTCCTGCGTCCGCACCGGATCGCGGTCGGCCTGTACGAGCTCCGGGACGGCCGCCTCGTGCGCACCGACCGGATCGAGCTGGACATCGACGGCGCGCTGACGGCGGTGCCGGAGCTCGTGGGCCGCACCCGCCCGACCGTCGTGCTGCTCAACGACGACGACCTGTCGTACGCGAAGGTCCGTCTGGACGAGGCCTCCCTCGCGAACGTCACCGCGCACCTCGGCGACTTCACCGAGTCCCTGCCGCGCGCGCTGTGCTGGGCGTCGGCCTGGGACATGACGCGGGACGGCGAGCTCGCCACCCGCGACTACTTCGCGCTGGTCCTCTCGGGGATCGGCAAGGAGTCCGACATCGGCGTCGTCCAGTCGCTGCACCGTCAGGTGAAGCTGGCCATCGACCTGTACGCCGACCCGGCGTGGCGCGAGGAGGGCCTGGCGACCTGGACCGAGGCCACGCTGAAGCACCTGCGTGGGGCCGAGCCGGGCAGCGACCACCAGCTGGCGTGGGCGCGTGCCTTCGCGGCCACGGCCCGCACCGAGGGTCAGCTGACCTACCTGTCGGCGCTGCTGGACGGCGCGGCCGAGATCGAGGGCCTGGTCGTCGACACCGAGCTGCGCTGGACCTTCCTGGAGCGCCTCGCCGCCACCGGTGTCGCCGGTGAGGCGGCCATCGCGGCCGAGCTGGAGCGGGACTCCACGGCGGCGGGCGAGCGCCACGCGGCGACCGCCCGGGCCGCGCGCCCGACGGCGGAGGCCAAGGCCGAGGCGTGGGCCTCGGTGGTGGAGTCCGCCGACCTGCCGAACGCGGTGCAGGAGGCGGTGATCGGGGGCTTCGTCCAGACCGACCAGCGCGAGCTGCTGGCCCCGTACTCCGAGAAGTACTTCGCGGCGGTCAAGGCGGTCTGGGACACCCGGAGCCACGAGATCGCGCAGCAGATCGCGGTGGGTCTCTACCCGTCCCTGCTGGTCTCCGAGGAGACCCTGGCCGCGACGGACGCGTGGCTGGCCTCGGCCGAGCCGAACGCGGCCCTGCGCCGCCTGGTCTCGGAGTCCCGCGCGGGCGTCGAGCGCGCGCTGAAGGCCCAGGCTGCGGATTCCGCTGCCGCTCGGGCCTAAGGAGCCTCCCGGGCTCCGCCCGGCCCCCCGCCGGAGGGACTGCCCCTCCGGCGGGGGCGCCCGCACCCGCGGGAGCGAGGCCGTCCTCCGGGTGCGGCACCGCTGCCGGGGACCAGCCCCCGGACCCTCCCCCAGACTCCGTCCGGGGGTACCCCCAGCGCCTCAAACGCCGGCGGGGCTGAGGTTGCCAAACCCAGCCCCGCTGGCGTTTGAGGCGCGGGGTCTGGGGCGGAGCCCCAGGTCTTTGAGCCGCGCCGGCGATTGAGGCGGAGTCCGGGGAACGGCTCCGCGCAGCGGGCGGGCCCGGCTAGACCCGTTCGGCGGCGACGGCCCGCAGGGCCGTGAGGACGTGGGCCACCGCGGGCGCGGCCTCGCCGCCACGCCGGACCGCCGCGATGACGTGCCGCGTGGGCCGGTCACGGGCCAGCACCCGCACCGCCACCCCCGAGGCCCGGCTCGACACCATGCGCGGCACCAGCGCCACCCCCATCCCCGCCTCGACCATGGCCAGGATCGCGGTCCACCCGGACGCCGAGTGCGCCTGCTCCGGGACGAAGCCGGCCGCCTCGCACGCGGTACGGGCGATCTCCTGCCACGGGCCGCTGCCCCCGTAGATCCACGGGTCGCCGGACAGGTCCGCCAGCCGCAGGTCAGGCGCGGCCGCCAGCGGATGCCCCGGCGGGAGCGCCACGTCCAGCGGGTCCTCCAGGAGCGTCATCCGGGTGAACCGGGCATCGCGCGCACTCGGCGCGTGGGCCGCCAGCGACAGCGCCACGTCCACGGCTCCGGCCGACAGCAGCTCGTACGACTCCGCCGCCTCCGTCTCCCGTACCCGGATCTCCACCCCGGGGTGCGTCCGCCGCAGCGCCGCCACCGCCGGGACCACGAGCGCCGGCACGGCGGTGGAGAAGGCCCCGATCCGCACCTCCCCCGCGTCCCCGGCGAGATACCCGGCCAGCTCCGCGTCGGCCCGCTCCAGCTGCGCGAACACGGCCTCCGCGTGCCGCAGTACGAGATGCGCGGCGTCGGTGAGCCGGACCCTGCGGCCCTGGGCCTCCAGCAGCACCACCCCCAGCTGCCGGGCGAGGTTCGTCAGCTGCTGCGAAACGGCCGAGGGCGTCATGTGCAGCGCCTCGGCCGTCGCGGTCACGGTCCCCTGTTCGGCGAGGGTCCGCAGGATCCGCAGCTTCTTGATGTCCCACTCGGTCATGGGGCCGAACCTACCGCCGGGCACCCAGCCCCACACCGCCGAGGATGAGCGCCATGCAGAGCAGTTGCGCCGGGCCGGTCGCCTCGCCGATGAGCAGGAAGCCGAGTCCCGCCACGCACACCGGCTGAAGGTAGTAGACGACTCCGGCGCGGGCCGCGCCGATGATCGAGATCGCCTTGTTCCAGGCGAAGAAGGCGACGGCCGAGGAGAACACCCCGACGTACAGCAGCGGTCCGACCGTTCCGGCGGTGATCTCGAAGCCGCCCTGGACGGAGACGGAGACGGCGTAGGCCGGTGCCAGCATCAGCGCGCCGAGCACGAAGGTGGTGATCAGGAAGGCCAGGCCGCCCAGTTCGGCGGGCTTGCGCTTGAGCAGTGCGCTGTACGTGGCGAAGGAGAGGGCCGCGCCGAACATCCACAGGTCGCCGGCGCCGAAGTCGAAGCCGATCGAGCCGTCGCCGACCAGCAGCAGCACCCCGACGGCGGCGAGCAGCAGTCCGAAGGTGCGCCGGGCGCCGAGCCGTTCGCCGCCGATGCGGGCGTACAGCGCCATGATGACCGGCGAAGCGGCCATGATCATGCCCATGTTGGAGGCGGAGGTGGTCAGTCCGGCCTGGTGCACGAGGGTGTTGTAGAGGGCGACGCCGAACAGCGTGGCGAGGGCGATGAAACCGAAGTGCTCGCGGATCAGGGCCCGCTGCTGCCAGGCCTGACGGGCCGCGAAGGGGGTGACCGCGAGGGTGGCGATGATCCAGCGCCAGAAGACGGCCTGGACGGGCGGGACGCTGTCGGCCATCCCCCGGGTGGCGACGAAGCTGCCGGACCAGACGACCGTCGCGAGCAGGGCGAGGAGTACGCCGAGTCCGGCGGCTCCCGTCTTCCCCGTGGCTGCGGGCTTGCCTTGCGAAACGGTACGGACGCGGTCCATGACGGCCACTGTGTGTCTCCCCCTCGGGGTCGGGTCTGTTTGTCGTGGGACCTACCGTCGCACCCGCTCATCGCTCAGGTCTATCGAAATGTTTTGATTGATCTGTTCAGCTGAGCTGAAAGGTTGGTCCTTCCCGGCGCTACGGGCGGCAGCGAGCTGACCGGCGACGGTGGCACCGAAGGCGATCGCCATGCCCACCAGCTGCACGGGGGACAGCGCCTGCCCGAGGGCGGCCCAGCCTATGACGGCGGCGGTGAGCGGGGAGAGCGGGCCGAGCAGGGTGACCGAGGTGGCGGTGAGCTGCCCTATGCCGCGGAACCAGAGCCAGTACGCGATCCCGGTGTTGATCAGCATCATGTAGCCGTAGCCGAGGAAGGCCTGGCCGTCGAGCGCGGGCGGCGCCCCTTCGACGAGCGCGGCTACCGGGATGATGACCAGCCCGCCCGCGGTGAGCTGCCAGCCCGTCATCGCCAGCGGGCCGACGCCCTCGGGGCGGCCCCAGCGCTTGGTCATCACGGTGCCCGCGCCCATGGAGGCGGACGAGATGACGCCGGCGACGACGCCGACGAGGTCGAGCTTCGCCTCGGCGGTGAGGACGACCATGCTCACGCCGAACGCCCCTACGACGGCGGCGAGTACGGTGCGCAGGCTCGCCCGCTCTCCGAGGACGAGGGCGGCGAGTCCGATGACGAACAGCGGGCCGACGGCGCCGAGCACGGCCGCGACCCCGCCGGGCAGCCGGTACGCGGCGAGGAACAGCAGCGGGAAGAAAGCGCCGATGTTGAGCGTGCCGAGGACGGCGGACTTCCACCACCACTGGCCCTTGGGCAGGGTGCGGGCGAGGGCGGTCAGCAGCAGCCCCGCGGGCAGGGCCCGCATCACCCCGGTGAACAGGGGCCGGTCGGGCGGGAGCAGCTCGGTGGCCACGAAGTAGGTCGAGCCCCAGGAGACGGGGGCGAGGGCGGTCAGGGCGACGGTGGCGAAACGCTTCATGGTGGACGGCTCCTCGATGGGGAGGAAAGGAGGAAGAGCGGGAAGGCGGGACCGGGCGGAGGCGGCTCAGGCCGCGGCGGGCACCGGCGGGCGCGGGGCGGCGACGGCCGGCGGTTCGGCGTACACGGCCTCGGCGGGCAGGTGCCGCTCCAGCCGGAGGAGCGCGAGGGCGGCGCCGAGCGCGGTGACGGTCAGGACGGCCCAGGGCAGGCGGCCGTCGACGGCGAGCAGGGCCGTGAAGAGGGAGGGGGCCAGCGCGGTGGCCAGCGAGTAGGACAGCTGGTAGGTGGCCAGGTAGCGGCCGCGGACGGCCTCGGGGGCCGCGGAGACCGACAGGGCGCCGCCGGAGGGGCTGTGCACCAGTTCGCCGAGGGTGTAGACGACGACGATGACCAGCAGGGCGACGAGTGTGGCGGTCTGTCCGGGGCGGAGCGTCCCGAGCACGATCTGCCCGACGAAGGCGGCGGCGAAGAGCAGCGCGCCGAGGGCCGCGGAGCGGGTGCGGCGGGCGCCGGAGCGCCGGACCCGGCCCGCGATCAGGACGCCGACGCCCGCGCACAGGACGGTGTTGACGGTGAACGCGGCTCCGGTGAGGGAGTCGGGGGCCGTCAGCCAGGTGGAGAGGTAGAGCGGGAAGAGCACGGAGAGGGCGGAGTACCCCAGCGCGGTGAGGAAGTTGGCGGCGGTGAGTCCGAGGAAGGGCCGGTCCCGCAGGACCATCCGGTAGCCGGCGGGCGCCCGCCCGGTGGAACCTGCCGCGGCCTCGCGGACCGAGCCGACCGAGCGGACAGAGCGGACCCGGCTGACGAGCAGTCCGGCGAGGGCGAAGGCCAGGGAGTTGCCCCAGGCGGTGTACGCGAATCCGCCTGTGCCCCACAGCGCCAGCACACCGGACACGAGCAGGGCGCCCGCGCCCATCCCGGCGTTCTGCAGGGCCCGGGTGGAGGCCTGGAGCCGGTCGCGGGCGGCGCCGTGCGCGACCTCCCCGATCAGGGACTGCTGGACGACGGAGAAGGACCGGTCGGCGAGGGCGGTGACGAGGGCGACCGCGGCGAAGGCGGGCAGGGAGCCCGCGAAGGGATAGAGGGCGAAGCCGAGCGCCCGTATCCCGTAGAGCACCAGGTTGACCTTCTTGGCACCGAACCGGTCGACGGCCGTGCCCGCCAGCGGCATGAAGACCAGCCCGGCCACCCCCGTGACGGTCATGACCAGGCCGACCAGGGTGAAGGAGAGCCCCGTGACGTGGTGGAAGAAGACCAGCGAGAACGGGACGTACATGCCGATCCCGACCGCGCTGATCCCGATGCCGAGGAGCAGGGACCGCTCCCCCGTCACCCGTACCTCGCCGACTGCCTTCATGGTGTCCCCCCTGTGCATCGCCAAGAATCGCCACACGAATCGCTTGCTCGAAAGTAGCTTATCGCTAAGCTACTTTCCGTCAAGCTACTTTCTTGCGAACGACCGAGTGGAATCGGATACTCCAGCCATGAAGGACGAGAAGGACGCCGTCGACGCGATCACCGCCCAGTGGTACGCGGTACGCCCCGACCTGGAAACGGCCCCCATGGCCGTCTTCGGCCGCATCTACCGGATCGCCAGGGCCATGGGCGACGCGATCGAGCAGGCCTACGCCCGCTTCGGCATCTCGCGCGGGGAGTTCGACGTCGTGGCCACGCTGCGCCGCTCCGGCGCTCCGTACACGCTCTCACCGCGCCAGCTGTCGGCCACGCTCATGCTCACCACGGGCGGTATGACCGGGCGTCTGGACAAGCTGGAGAAGGCCGGGCTGCTCTGCCGCAAGCCCGACCCCCACGACCGGCGCGGGCTCCAGGTCACGATCACCGACCGGGGCCTCGCGCTCATCGACGAGGCCGTCACCGCCGGCCTGGAGGTGCAGCGCGCCGCGCTCACCGGGCTCAGCGACGAGGAGGTCAAGGTGCTCACCGGCCTGCTCCGCAAGCTGATGGCCGGGGTCTGAGGACACGGCCGGCACAGCCGACACGGCCGGAAGACACAACAAGGCGCCGAGGGTCGCCACACGACCGCATCACCTCGGTCGTGCGGACCCCCGGCGCCCGGGAAGTCCTGCGGTGCCGGCCCGGTGGGCCGGACCAGGTCAGCCTTGCTGCTTGCGCGACTTGTCGCCGACCATCACGAGACCCGCGATGACCAGGAACAGCACGATCGGCGTCACCACGTACAGGCCGATCGTCTCGCCGATGCTCAGGCCCGTGCCCGGGTCGTCGCCGTCGTCGCGGGTCACCGCCAGGGCGGGAGACGTCATCAGCAGCATCATCAGCGTCGTTCCGGCCGTGACGGCGGCGGCGCGCAGAGCGTTCTTCTTGTCCACGGTGCAAACGTAGCGAACACCCGAACGGGCCGCGCGCCCGGGGGTGCCGTACGGGGTCACCCTCTTCGCCACCCGTCCTCGGCGAGCCCCTTGCGCACCGCGCTCAGCAGGGCGTTCGCGCGCGGCGAGGCGGTCAGCTCCTCCAGGGTCAGCGGGCGCCCCGCGGCATCGGCGACCGGGAGCCGCCAATTGGGGTACTGGTCCCAGGTGCCCGGCAGGTTCTGCGGCCGCCGGTCCCCCACCGCGTCCGGCAGCCACACGCCGACCAGCCGCGCGGGCGTGCGCAGCAGGAAGGCGTACAGGGCCCGTACGGCGGCCTCCTCGCCCTTGGTGTCCAGGCCGAGGCGGTCCAGTACGGCCAGCCACTCGGCGGTGTCGGCGGCGTCCTCGGCCCGTTCCGACTCGACGGGACGGGTCAGCAGACCGAGCCGGTCGCGCAGTTCCACATGGCCGCCGGCGAGCTTGGCGGCCGTGGGCGGAAGATCGTGGGTGGTGGCGGTGGCCATGCAGTCGGCCCGCCAGTCCTGCGGGGCGAGCGGGTTCCCGCTGCCCGACCAGTCGCGCTCGAACCAGAGCACCGAGGTCCCGAGCACCCCGCGCCGGGCCAGCGCCCGGCGCACCCGGGGCTCCACCGTGCCGAGGTCCTCGCCGATGACCAGGGCCCCGGCGCGGTGGGCCTCCAGCACCAGGACCGCCAGCATGGCCTCGCCGTCGTAGCCGACGTACGTGCCCTCGCCGGGCGGGCACCCCTCCGGGATCCACCAGAGCCGGAACAGGCCCATGACGTGGTCGATCCGCAGGGCGCCCGCGTACCGGAACACCCCGCGCAGCAGGGCCCGGAAGGGGGCGAAGCCGGTGGCCGCCAGCCGGTCGGGGCGCCACGGGGGCAGCCCCCAGTCCTGGCCGCGCGCGTTGAAGGCGTCCGGCGGGGCCCCGACGGAGATGTCCCGGGCGTGGAAGGGGCCGGTACGGGCGTCCGAGCCGTCGGGATGCACCCCGACGGCCAGGTCGTGCACGATGCCGACGGCCATGCCGGCCTCACGGGCGGCCCGCTGGGCGGCGGCGAGCTGGGTGTCGGTCAGCCAGACCAGCCAGCGGTGGAAGTCCAGCCGCTGCTCGGGGTCCTCGCCGACCGCGGTCGCGCACCAGGCGGCGTGCCGGTCCAGCGGCGGGCCCTGCCCGGCGCGGAACTCACCGTAGGCGGCCTCCCGTTCGGGCGTGCGCGGGACGGCGTACAGGAGCTCCAGAGCGGCCCGCTTGAGCGCCCAGACGGCATCCCGGTCGATCAGCGCGCCCTTCTCCAGCACCTCGCGGCGCAGCTCCCCGCCCCGGGCGGCGAGTTCGGCGAGGGCCTCGCGGTCGGGGCAGCGGGCGTATTCGGGCACGTCCTCGACGCGCAGGTGGACCGGATCGGGGAAGCGGCGGGAGGAGGGCCGGTAGGGGGAGGGGTCGGTGGGGGTGCCGGGCACGGCCGCGTGCAGCGGGTTGACCTGGATGAAGCCGGCGCCGTGGGTGTGCCCGGCCCACCGCGCGAGGTCGGCGAGGTCGCCCAGGTCGCCCATGCCCCAGGAGCGCTCCGAGAGGAGGGAGTAGAGCTGGACGAGCAGCCCGTGGGCGCGCTCGGGCGCGGCGGGGGCCCGGTCAGGGGCCGCGATCAGGGTGGCTTCGGCCGTGCGGCCGTCGGGCAGGGCGGCGGTGATCCGGTGGACGCCCAGGGGCAGCCCGTCGGGCAGCGGCCCGCCGGGGCCGGTCTCCCACGCGACGGCCTCGTGGGGCGCCCCGTGGGGCGCCTCGTCCGGTACTTCCTCGGGCTCCAGCCGGATCCGGGTCCCGGCGGGCAGGGCGGCCAGCGCGTCCGGCGGCGGTTCGCCCGCCCAGTGCACCAGTACGGGCGGCAGCAGCCGGGCCGCGGCCTCGTGTTCGGCGGCCGCCAGGGCCCCCCGGACGTCCTCGGGGGTGTCGGTGACCACGCCCAGCATCCCGAGCACGGTGGCGACCGTCGCCCGCGGCACCTGGACGGTGACGTCCGCGGCGGGCTGGTAGGCGGTGGCGATGCCGTGCAGGTCCGCGAGCCGGGCCAGGTCGTCGTCCATCTACGGGCACTCCTTCGTGCATGAGGGTGAGTCAGAAGCGTGGTGCAGAAGGGTGGGACACCGCCGGGGAAACACCGCAGCTCTACCCACTCGGGGGCATCGCATTCCTGGCGTATCCCGGTCAGATCACCCACCAGGATTGACACTCCGACCGCACGGGTGGTGGGCTCGGGCTCATTCGTACGAGCGGGGGACGTCTCGGGACGAGGAGACTCGGTGCAGCTCAGGGGCAGGAAGCGGACGACGGCCGCCGCCGTCGCGGTGCTCGGCACACTGCTGGGCGGGGCCGTGGCGTCCGCGCCTCCCGGGTTCCTCGCGGCGCCGTCCGGACCGTCCGGACCGTCCGCCACGGGCGGCCCGGCCAAGGATCCGGCACCCGTCGCCGCCCCCGGGCCCGTCCTCGACCCGGGAGCCGACACCCCGCGCACCGCGGCCGAGGGCCCGGCCGTGTGGCCCCGGCCGCAGTCGATGGCCGCCGACCCGGCGCGCGAGGTGCCGCTGGGCGCGGAGGCCGTACTGGTGGCACCGTCCGACGCCGACCCCCACGCGGTCCAGACGGTCCGGGACGCCCTGCGCGCGGCGGGCGTACGGACCCTGCACGAGCGGGCCCCCGGGGCGCCGCTGCCCGGGCGGGGCACCGTCGTACGGCTCCAGGGCCGGGACGCGGAGGAGGCGCTGCGGGCGCTGGGCGCGGCCGAGGCCCGCGATCTGCCGGACGGGGGCTACCGGCTGGCCGTGGGACGGCCCGGCGGCCGGGCCACGGTCGCACTGGCCGGCGTAGGGGAGGACGGGCTGTTCCACGCGGCCCAGACGCTGCGACAGCTGCTCGCGGCCGGTGGCGGGAAGGCGCCCGGGGTGCTGGTGCGGGACTGGCCCACGGCGCCGGTACGCGGGATCGCCGAGGCCTTCTACGGGCAGCCCTGGACGCAGGAACAGCGGCTGGCGCAGCTGGACTTCATGGGACGCACCAAGCAGAACCGGCTGCTGCTCGCGCCGGGCGACGACGCGTACCGGACGACGGCCTGGCGCCAGGAGTACCCCGCGGAACGGCAGGAGGAGTTCCGGGCGCTGGCCGAACGGGCCCGAGCCAACCGGGTCGTCCTGGGCTGGGCGGTGACCCCGGGGCAGTCGATGTGCCTGTCCTCGGCGGCCGACCGGGCGGCGCTCGCGCGCAAGCTGGACGCGATGTGGGAGCTGGGCTTCCGGGCCTTCCAGGTGCAGTTCCAGGACATCAGCTACTCCGAGTGGGGCTGTTCGGCGGACCGGGAGCGGTTCGGGAAGGGCCCGGCGGCGGCCGCGAAGGCGCACGCGGAGGTCGCGGGCGAACTGGCGGCGCACCTGGCCGCACGGCATCCGGGGGCGGCCCCGCTGTCGCTGCTGCCGACGGAGTTCTACCAGGAGGGCGCCACCACCTACCGGACGGCCCTGTCCGGCGCGTTGGACCCGCGGGTGGAGGTGGCCTGGACGGGCGTGGGCGTGGTACCGCGCACCATCACCGGCAGGGAGCTGGCCGGGGCGCGCTCGGCGCTGGGCCACCCGCTGGTCACCATGGACAACTACCCGGTGAACGACTGGGATCCGGACCGGATCTTCCTCGGCCCGTACGCGGGCCGCGAGCCGGCGGTCGCGGGCGGCTCGGCGGCGCTGCTGACCAACGCGATGCCGCAGGGCACCCTGTCCCGCATCCCGGTCTTCACGGCGGCCGACTTCGCCTGGAATCCGCGCGGCTACCGGCCCGGGGAGTCCTGGGCGGCGGCAGTGCGCGAGCTGTCCGGCCCCGACCCGCGCACCCGCGAGGCGGTGGCGGCGCTGGCCGGGAACACGGCCTCGTCGGGTCTGAAGCAGCAGGAGTCCGCATACCTGGGGCCGCTGGTCGAGCAGTTCTGGAAGGCGCGGGCCGCGGGCGACCCGGCGGCCGGGACCGAGCTGCGCAAGGCGTTCACGGTCCTGCGCGAGGCCCCCGGCCGGCTCCCGGGCCTCACGGACGAGGCGGGGCCCTGGCTGGAGCGGCTGTCGCGCTACGGGGCGGCGGGCGAGCTGGCGGTCGACGCGCTGCGGGCCCAGGCCCGCGGCGACGGGGCGGCCGCCTGGCAGGCCGCGCAGGCGCTGACGCGCGCCCGGCAGGCGCTGGCCGAGCCGGGCGCGGCCACGGTGGACAAGGCCGTCCTGGAGCCCTTCCTGACGAAGGCGGCGGCGGAGGCGGACGCGTGGACCGGGGCCGGCCGGCAGACGGGCGAGGTGACCAAGGACGCGGGCGCCTGGACGGTACGGCTGGACGCACAGCATCCGGTCGCGGCGGTGACGGTGGCCACCGACCCGTTCCCGGCCGGGGTCCGGGGCGCGGCGGTGGAGGCCCACGTACCGGGCGAGGGCTGGCGCACGGTGGGCGCGGCCGCGGCGTCCGGCTGGACCCAGGTGGACACGGCGGGGCTGCGCGCCGACGCGGTACGGCTGTCCTGGGCCGGGACCGCGCCGACCGTGCACCGGGTGGTGCCCTGGCTCGGGGACGGGCCCCGGGCCCGCTTCGAACTGGCGGACGGGGGCGCGGTCGACGCCGAGATCGGCGGCGCCGCGCGGCCGGTGGTGGCGGAGCTGACCGCGCTGGGGCCGGGCGAGGTCCGGGGGCCGCTGTCCGCGCGGGCGCCGCGGGGCATCGAGGTCCGGCTGCCGGAGCGCGCCGTGGCGCCGCGCGGCGGGCGGGTGTCGATCCCGTTCGAGGTCGCGGTCGCGCGGGACGTGCCGCCGGGCACCTACCAGGTGCCGGTGGTCTTCGACGGGGAGGCGCGCACCCTGACGGTACGGGCGGTGCTCCGCACCGGCGGCCCGGACCTGCTGCGCACGGCGCGGGCGCGTTCGTCGGCGGACGAGACGCCCGCCTTCCCGGCCTCGGCGGCCGTGGACGGCTCCCCGGCCACTCGCTGGTCCTCACCGCCGGTGGACGGCGCGTGGTGGCAGGCGGAACTCCCGGCCCCGGCCCGGATCGGCCGCCTGGACCTCCACTGGCAGGAGGCCCACCCCTCGTCCTACCGCGTCGAGACCTCGCCGGACGGCCACACCTGGTACCCGGCCGCCACCGTGTCGGCCTCGGCGGGCGGCCGCGAATCCCTCCGGGTGGACGCCCCCGGAACCCGATTCCTGCGTGTCACGTGCGAGCGGCGCGCGACACGCTACGGCTGCTCCCTCTGGTCGGCGGAGGCCTACGCGGTCACCCCGTAGCCGCGGCCCGTCGTCCTGGGGCTCCGCCCCAGGACGACGGGCCGCCGGGTCAGGACGCCGCGACGCCGATCCGCTCCAGCGCGTCCTCGGCGCCGTACGGCTGGAGGTACGGCATCCACCGCGGATCCCGGTGCCCCGTCCCGATGATGCGCCAGGCCAGGCCCGACGGGGGCGCCGGCTGGTGGCGCAGGCGCCAGCCGAGTTCCAGCAGGTGCCGGTCGGCCTTGACGTGGTTGCAGCGGCGGCACGCGGCGACGACGTTGTCCCACGCGTGCTGGCCGCCCCGGCTGCGCGGGATGACGTGGTCGACGCTGGTGGCGACGGCGCCGCAGTACATGCAGCGGCCCCCGTCCCGTGCGAACAGGGCGCGCCGGGTGAGCGGAACGGGCCCCCGGTAGGGGACCCGCACGAACCGCTTGAGCCGGACCACGCTGGGCGCGGGGACGGCTCTGGTCGCGCTGTGCAGATAGGCGCCGGATTCCTCCAGGGAGACCGCTTTGTTCTCCAGGACGAGGACGAGCGCGCGGCGGAGCGGTACGACGCCGAGGGGCTCGTACGACGCATTGAGGACCAGGACGTGCGGCACGGACTGCCTCCTTGTACGCCGGCGGCGCGTGGCTCGCGCCGGGACGATCTGCTCTCCAGTCTCTCCTTATGGCTGGTCGAAGCGCCACCACGAGCCCGTAACGGGTCCGAGGTGTTTTCAACCACACCCGGGTCATCCCCAGGTGAGCCTGGTCTCTCCCTCGAACACCGACCCCCTCGACAAATACGGCGAAGGGAATGCCCCGTTAGTGTGGTTGGTCTGCCCGCACCACCGCCCCCGGACTCCGTCCGGGGGGACCCCCGGCGGGCAGACCGCTACACCTGGAGGTTTTTCGCCGTGCCCTGGCCTGCCGCCCTGCTGCCCCTGGCAACAGACACCCCGGACGCGTCCACGAAGCTCAAGGAGACGCACGAGAGCGTCACCGAGGCCGCGAGCTTCATCGAGGAGAACTGGGCCACCTGGCTCAGCATCGGTCTGCGCATCCTCCTGATCGTCGTGATCGCGGCAGCGCTGCGCTCGGTGGTCCGCAAGGCGCTGACCAAGCTGATAAACCGGATGAACACCAGCGCCGAGGCGGTCGAGGGCACCGCGCTCGGCGGGCTGCTGGTCAACGCCGAGCGGCGCCGCCAGCGTTCGGAGGCGATCGGTTCGGTACTCCGTTCGGTTGCCTCGTTCGTGATCCTCGGCACGGCCGCGCTGATGGTGCTGGCCGCGCTGAAGATCGACCTGGCCCCGCTGCTGGCGAGTGCCGGTGTGGCCGGTGTGGCGATCGGTTTCGGCGCCCGGAACCTGGTGACGGACTTCCTGTCCGGCGTGTTCATGATCATGGAGGACCAGTACGGCGTCGGCGACACGATCGACGCGGGCGTGGCCTCGGGCGAGGTCATAGAGGTCGGCCTGCGCGTGACCAAGCTGCGCGGGGACAACGGCGAGATCTGGTACGTGCGCAACGGCGAGATCAAGCGGATCGGCAACCTCAGCCAGGGCTGGGCGACCGCGGGCGTGGCCGTCCAGGTGAAGCCGTCGGAGAACCTGGCCCGGATCCGCGAGGTGGTCCAGGGGGTCGCCGACACCCTCGCGAAGGAGTCCCCTTGGGACGAGCGCCTGTGGGGTCCGGTGGAGGTGCTGGGCCTGGACGAGGTGCTGCTCGCCTCGATGACGGTGAAGGTGTCGGCGAAGACGATGCCGGGCCAGCAGTTCGCGGTGGAGCGGGAGCTGCGCTGGCGGATCAAGGAAGCCTTCGACGCGGCGGGCATCCGGATCATCGGCGGCATGCCGGCCGCGGAGGAGGACGAGGAGGCGCCGGACCCCTCGGCCGCCGTCGCCGCGCCGTCCGCGCTGGCGAACCCGGCTTCCCCGCAGTCGCTGGCCACCACCCCGATCCCGCAGCCGGCCGGCCCGCGGATCACCAAGTAACCCGGAAGTCGTCGCCGCTGCCCCGCAGGTCATTCGTGAATGACCTGCGGGGCAGCGGCATTGACACGGCCCGAACGGTGATAGGAAACTTACCTAACAGTTCACCTCGGTGAGGGAGAGAGCACACCATGCCCGCCGCCACGCCCGGAACGCCCAGCCTCTTGCGCGCCATGAACGACCGGGCCGCACTGGAGCTGCTGCTGACGCACGGCCCGCTGTCCCGGACCAGGATCGGGCACCTGACCGGGCTGTCCAAGCCCACCGCCTCCCAGCTCCTGGCCCGCCTGGAGGCCGCCGGGCTCGTCGTGGCCACCGGCACCGACGGCGGCCGCCCCGGCCCCAGCGCCCAGCTGTACGCGGTCAACCCCCGGGCCGCGTACGTCGGCGGCATCGACGTCACCCCGGGCCGCGTGCTGGCGGCCGTCGCCGATCTGACCGGCACGGTGACCGGCACGCACGAGGTCCCGTACACCGAGGGCAAGGGCGCCGTCGAGCAGGTCGCCGAAGCCCTCGGCGGCGCCGTCAAGGCCGCCGGGCTGCACCTCTCCGACCTGCACCGGGCGGTCATCGCCACCCCGGGCGCCTTCGACCCGCAGAGCGGCCGGCTGCGGTACGCCAGCCACCTCCCCGGGTGGCACTCCCCCACCCTCCTCGACGAGCTGGCGGCCGCCCTGCCGATGCCGGTCGAGTACGAGAACGACGTCAACCTCGCCGCCGTCGCCGAGCAGCGCCTCGGCGCGGCGCGCGGCCACGAGGACTTCGTCCTGCTGTGGAACGAGGAGGGCCTCGGCGCCGCCCTGGTGCTCGGCGGCCGGCTGCACCGCGGCTGGACCGGCGGCGCGGGCGAGGTGGGCTTCCTGCCCGTGCCGGGCCATCCCCTCGTCCGCCAGGTCACCCGGGCCAACACCGGCGGCTACCAGGAGCTGGCCGGCGTACAGGTGGTTCCCGGGCTCGCCGCGGAACAGGGCGTCGAGATCCCGCCGCTCCCCGCCTCCGAGGGCCCGCACAGCGCGGAGGTGGCCGCCGCCGTCGCGCTGCTCGTGCAGGCCGCGGCCACGCCCGAGGGGGCGCACCTGCGCTTCCTCCAGTCGTACGCCACCCTGCTGGCCACCGGCCTCGCCTCGCTCGTCGCCGTGCTGGACCCGGAGATCGTCGTGCTGTCCGGGGCCGTGATCGCCGCCGGCGGCGACCCGCTGCGCGGCCTGCTGGAGGCCGAGCTCGCCGAACTGGCCCCGTCCCGGCCCCGGCTGGTCTCCGGCGAGGTGCCCGAACGGCCGGTGCTGCGCGGTGCGCTGGAGAGCGCGCTGGCCGCCACCCGCGACGAGGTGTTCGACACCTCCCGCTGAACCGCCCGCCCGCCCCGCGCCCCGACCCCGGACCCCCCACACCCCGCACAGGCACCCCCACAGGAAGTTCCTCCCTCAGAGAGCGAGCCCCGCCATGCCCAGAACCGGACGCCTGACCGCCACCGCCACCCTCCTCGCCGCGATATCCGTCCTCGCCACCGCCTGTACCGGCCAGAGCGGCGCCGAGGCCGCCGACGACCCCGACAAGGACGTCACCCTCAACTTCTGGCACGGCTGGTCCGCGCCGGGCGAGACCAAGGCGATCGAGGAGAACATCGCCCGGTTCGAGAAGGCGCACCCGAACATCAAGGTCCAGGTCACGGGCAACATGACCGACGACAAGATCAACCAGGCGCTGCGCGCGGGCGGCGACAAGGCTCCCGACGCGGTCGCCTCCTTCACCACCGACAGCGTCGGCAAGTTCTGCAACTCCCGCGCCTTCGCCGATCTGAACCCCTTCCTCCGGAAGTCCGGGGTGGACAAGGCGAAGGTCTTCCCCAAGACCCTGCTGGAATACACCCAGTTCAAGGGCAACCAGTGCACGCTGCCGCTGCTGAACGACGCCTACGGCCTCGTCTACAACAAGACCGCCTTCGCGGCCGCCGGCATCACCGAGCCCCCCAGGACGTGGAGCCAGTTCACCGAGGTCGCGCAGAAGCTGACCAAACCCAAGGGCGATTCGTACGAGCAGGTCGGCCTCATGCCCACCTACCACGGCTACGAGACCACCCCCATGCGGCTGGCCGCGCAGTGGAGCCCCACCTACTTCGGCGCCGACGGCAGGTCCAACCTCGCCAAGGACCCGGCCTTCGCGAAGATGCTGACCGCGCAGAAGGACCTGGTCGACAAGCTCGGCGGCTACGAGAAGCTGGAGCGGTTCCGCAACACCTTCGGTGACGAGTGGAGTGCCGAACACCCCTTCCACACCGGCCAGGTGGCCATGCAGATCGACGGCGAGTGGCGGGCCTCGATGGCGAAGGAGGCCGGTGTCCCCTTCGAGATCGGCACCGCGCCGCTGCCCGTCCCCGACGACCAGGCCGCCGACTACGGCAAGGGCTACCTCTCCGGCACGATCATGGGCATCGCCTCGGGCAGCAAGAAGCAGAACGCCGCCTGGGAGCTGGTGAAGTACATGACGACCGACACCGAGGCGGTGGTGGCCTTCGCCAACGCCATCCACAACGTGCCGTCCACGCTGGCGGCGCTGGAGTCCCCGAGCCTCCAGGTGTCCCCGGAGTTCATGACCTTCCTCGACATCGCCCGGCACCCCAAGTCCAGCACCACCCCGGCCCGGGCCGACGGCGGCACCTACCAGCTGACCTTCGAGGACTTCGCGTACGGGGTCGAGAAGGGCGATGTCACCGACATCCCGGCCGGGCTCGCCAGGACCGACCAGCAGATCGACACGGACATCGCGAAGGCCGAGTAGCCTCCGATGCCCTCGACGACCACCCACACCCTGCGGACGAAGCACCTGCGGTCCGCACTGCGGACCGCAGCCTTCATGTCCCCCTGGCTGATCGGGTTCGCGGTCTTCTTCGCCTACCCGCTGCTGTCCACCGTGTACTTCTCCTTCACCCGGTACGACGGCTTCCGGCAGCCCGCCCTCAACGGCCTGGACAACTGGACCTACGTCTTCACGGACTACCCGCTGTTCTGGCCGGCGATGCGCAACACCCTGTGGCTCGTCGTGGTGATGGTCAGCTGCCGGGTCGTCTTCGGCCTCGGCACCGGCCTGCTCATCACGAAGATCAAGACGGGCGCCGGGATCTTCCGGACCCTCTTCTACCTGCCCTACCTGGCCCCGCCGGTCGCCGCGACCCTCGCCTTCGTCTTCCTGCTCAACCCCGGCACCGGACCCGTCAACAGCCTGCTGGACGCGGTGGGGCTGCCCACCCCCGGCTGGTTCACCGACGCCGCCTGGTCCAAGCCCGCGCTGACCGCCCTCGCGCTGTGGGGGGTGGGCGACCTGATGGTCATCTTCATGGCCGCGCTGCTCGACGTACCGAAGGAGCAGTACGAGGCAGCGGAGCTGGACGGGGCCGGGGCCTGGGCGCGGTTCCGGCACATCACCCTGCCGAACATCTCGCCGATCATCCTGTTCGCGGTGGTCACCGGGGTCATCCAGGCCATGCAGTACTACACCCAGCCGCTGGTGGCCGGGAAGGTGGCGGCCGGGGTGATCGGCGGCTCGGGCCAGCAGTTCGAGCCCGGCTACCCCGACAAGTCGACCCTGACCCTGCCCCAGCTCGTCTACAACCTCGGCTTCCAGCGCTTCGACTACGGCACCGCCTGCGTCGTGGCACTGGTCCTGTTCGCCCTCTCCATGGCCTTCACCGCGCTCCTGATGCGCCGCCGTGGCGGACTGATCGGAGCGGGCGGTTGAGCACGACCACGAGCACCCGCGGCGGCAAGCCCGTACTGCACTGGATCGCCGTGCACTCCCTGGGCGTGGCGGCCGCCCTGTTCTTCGTCCTCCCCTTCGTGTTCCTGCTGCTCACCTCCCTGATGGGCGACCGGCAGGCGCTGACCAGCGACCTGTGGCCGGACACCTGGGAGTGGGACAACTACGCCCAGGTGTGGAACACACCGGGCTTCCTGACCTGGTGGCGCAACACGCTGTTGTACGCCGGGCTCGGCACCCTGTTGACCGTGGTGTCCTCCGTGCCCGTCGCGTACGCGCTCGCCAAGTTCCGCTTCCGCGGGCAGCGGCTCTCCCTGCTGCTGGTGATCGCGATGATGATGCTGCCGCCGCAGGTGGTGGTCATCCCCATGTACCTGTTCTGGGCCAAGCAGCTCGACCTGTCGGGCACCCTGTGGCCGCTGATCATCCCGATGGCGTTCGGCGACGCCTTCACCATCTTCCTGCTCCGCCAGTTCCTGCTGACCATCCCAGGCGAGTACCTGGACGCGGCCCGCGTGGACGGCTGCGGCGAGGTGCGCACCCTGCTGCGGGTCGTACTGCCGATGGCGAAGCCCGGGATGGCCGCCGCCGCGCTGTTCCAGTTCTTCTGCGCCTGGAACGACTACTTCGGCCCGCAGATCTACGCCTCCGACAACCCGGCCGCCTGGACCCTCAGTTACGGACTGGAGTCCTTCAAGGGGGCGCACCACACCAACTGGAACCTGACCATGGCCGCGACCGTACTGGTCATGGCGCCCGTGATCGTCCTCTTCTTCTTCGCCCAGAAGGCGTTCGTCGAGGGAGTCACCCTCACCGGAGTGAAAGGCTAGCGACGGATGAAACTCGCAGTGGTGGGTGGCGGTTCCACCTACACCCCCGAGCTGATCGACGGCTTCGCGCGGCTGCGCGACACCCTGCCGATCGGCGAACTGGTGCTGATCGACCCCGCGGCCGAGCGGCTGGAGCTGATCGGCGGCCTGGCCCGGCGGATCTTCGCCCGGCAGGGGCACCCGGGCCTGATCACCACCACCTCCGACCTCGACGCGGGGGTCGACGGCGCGGACGCCGTCCTGCTCCAGCTGCGCGTCGGCGGGCAGGCGGCCCGGCTCCAGGACGAGACCTGGCCGCTGGAGTGCGGCTGCGTCGGGCAGGAGACCACCGGCGCGGGCGGGCTCGCCAAGGCGCTGCGCACCGTCCCGGTGGTCCTCGACATCGCCGAGCGGGTCCGGCGGGCCAACCCCGACGCGTGGATCATCGACTTCACCAACCCGGTCGGCATCGTCACCCGCGCCCTGCTCCGGGCCGGGCACAAGGCGGTCGGCCTGTGCAACGTCGCCATCGGCTTCCAGCGGAAGTTCGCGGCCCTGCTGGACCTCGCGCCGGCCGACATCCACCTGGACCACGTGGGCCTCAACCACCTCACCTGGGAGCGGGGCGTGCGACGCGGCGGCCCGGACGGCGAGGACCTGCTGCCGCGGCTGCTCGCCGAGCACGGCGAGGCCATCGCCGGGGACATCCGGCTGCCGCGCGCCGTGCTGGACCGGCTGGGCGTCGTACCGTCGTACTACCTGCGGTACTTCTACGCGCACGACGAGGTCGTACGGGAGCTCGCGACCAAGCCCTCGCGGGCCGCCGAGGTCGCCGCGATGGAGCGGGAGCTGCTCGCCCTGTACGCGGACCCGGCGCTGGACGAGAAGCCGGCACTGCTGGCCCGGCGGGGCGGCGCCTTCTACTCGGAGGCGGCCGTGGACCTGGCGGCCTCGCTGCTGGGCGACGGCGGACCGGCCGTCCAGGTGGTCAACACGCTCAACAACGGGACGCTGCCGTTCCTCGCGGACGACGCCGTCATCGAGGTCCAGGCCCGCGTCGACGCCTCCGGTCCGGTGCCGCTGGCCGTGCCGCGGCTGGACCCGCTCCACGCCGGGCTGATCTCGCACGTGACGGCGTACGAGGACCTCGCGCTGGACGCGGCGCTGCGCGGCGGCCGCGACCGGGTCTTCCGGGCGCTGCTGGCGCATCCGCTGGTCGGCCGGTTCGACCTCGCGGAGGGGCTGACGGACCGGCTGCTCGCGCACAACAAGGAGCACCTGCCGTGGGCGTGAAGCTCCGTTCCGTGCTGGCCGTCGACGCGGGCAACAGCAAGACGGACGTGTCACTGGTCGCCCCGGACGGCTCGGTGATGTGCACCGGGCGGGCCGGGGGTTTCCAGCCCTTCCGCACGGGCGTGGCCGCGGCCGTCGACGTGATCGCGGAGGCGATGGCCTCCGTCGGCATGTACGTCGGGGAAGAGGCCGGGCCCTGTGTCGATCACGTGTCGGCCTGTCTGGCGAACGCCGATTTCCCGGTGGAGGAGTGGACGCTGGCCCGCGAGATCGAGCGCCGGGGCTGGGGCCGCACGACGGCGGTGCACAACGACACGTTCGCCCTGCTGCGGGCCGGGCTGCCCTCGGGCGCCGGGCCGCGCGGTGTGGCGGTGGTGTGCGGGGCGGGCATCAACTGCGTGGGGATGACGGCGGACGGGCGGACCGCCCGCTTCCCTTCGATCGGCCGGATCTCCGGCGACTGGGGTGGCGGGGGCGGACTGGCCGAGGAGGCCCTGTGGTTCGCGGCCCGCGCCGAGGACGGCCGGGGCGAGGCGACGGAGCTGGCCCGGGCCCTGCCCGCACACTTCGGCCTCGACTCGATGTACGCGCTGATCGAGGCCCTGCATCTGGACCGCATCCCGGGCGGGCGGCGGCACGAGCTGACTCCGGTGCTGTTCGCGGTGGCGGCCGCCGGGGACCCGGTGGCGCTGTCCCTGGTGCACCGGCAGGCGGAGGAGATCGCGACCATGGCGACGGTGGCCCTGGGCCGCCTGGACCTGCTGTCCGAGGAGGTGCCGGTGGTGCTGGGGGGCAGCGTGCTGACGGCCCGGCATCCGCAGCTCAACGGGCGGATCGAGGAGCTCCTGGCCGAACGGGCCCCGCGCGCCCGGGTGTCGGTGGTGACGGCCCCGCCGGTGCTGGGTGCCGCGCTGCTGGGCCTGGACGCGCTCGGCTCCCCGCCCTCGGCCGGCGCGAAACTCCGTGCCCATTTCGGGTGAACCGGCCCCGGGGGGCGGCATCTCTGGAACCGTGGAGGTCGTAGGGACGTATTGACGGTGAAGGGGTGGCGGGGGCGGCCGCAGGGGGCGGCTCACCCGAGATCCAGCACCGGGTGCTGTGGTCGACCGTCGCTACGGCCATACTGCTGCGGAGCAGGGACAGGACCGAGGGGGAGGTCACGGTGGCCATCACATCACGCGCGCCCGCGCCGGGGGGCGGTCTCGCCGTGCCGCCCGCCGGGCCGCCGGCGATGCCGCCGGGTGCCCCGCCGGGGCGGGGTACCGCCTGGGCCGAGGGCGTGGAGCGGCTGCGTGCCGCGGCGACCACCGAGCCCGGCCGGCTGCGGATCATCGGCGCCGCGCTGGCCGCCCTGATCCTGCTGTTCGGCGCGGTGGCCCTCTGGGAGATCTCCGGCCGGTCCGCCGCCGCCGATGACGTCGTGGGCCGCAGCCAGCCGCTGAGCGCGGACGCGGCGAGCATCTACCGCTCCCTCGCGGACGCCGACACCGCCTCCTCCAGCGGCTTCCTGCTGGGCGCCAAGGACGAGCACGAGGTCCGCCAGCGGTACGAGAAGGACATAGCGAACGCCTCCAGGCTGCTGGTGAGCGCGGCCGCCAACACCGGGGGCAGCGAGGACGCCCGCGCCCAGATCACCCTGCTGAGCGAGCAGCTGCCGCGGTACACCGGCCTGATCGAGCAGGCCCGGGCCGCCAACCGGCAGGGCCTGCCGCTGGGCGGCGCCTATCTCCGGTACGCCAACGAGCAGATGACCACGCAGCTGCTGCCGGCCGCGCAGCGGCTGTACGAGGCCGAGACGGGCCGGCTCTACACGGACTACGACGACGCCCGGTCCTGGCCGCTGGCCTCGCTCGCCGCGGGCCTGGTCGCGCTCGCCGGCCTGGCGTGGGCGCAGTGGCGCAACTACCGGCGGACGAACAGGGTGTTCAACCACGGTCTGCTGGCGGCGACGGCCGCGTCCGTGGTGGTGCTGCTGTGGCTGGCCGTGGGGCACACGGTGGCGCGGTCCTCGCTGAGTGAGGCCCGCGCACAGGGGCAGGAGTCCCTGAAGGTGCTCAACGACGCGCGGATCGCCTCCCTCCAGGCGCGGGCGGGCGAGAACCTGACGCTGATCGCCCGGGGCGCCGTACTGGCCGAGGACAAGAAGTCCGACAAGTACGACGTGGACTTCACGACCAACATGAAGGAGCTGGACGCCGGGCTGGCGACCGCGCTGCGGCTGGCCGACGACGAGGCGGGCCGGGAGCCGGTGACCCGCGCCGCGGACGGCGTGAAGCAGTGGAAGCAGCGGCACACGGCGGCCCGGGAGGCGGACCTGAAGGGGGACTACGAGGCCGCCCTGCCCCAGGTCGTCGGGGACAAGGACCACAAGGACAGCAGCGGGGCCGCCTTCGACATCGTGGACGCCTCGCTGGAACGGGCGGTGGCCCACGAGCAGCAGGAGTTCACCCGGGCGGCCGGGGACGGGCTCGGCGCTCTGGGCGGCCTGCTGACCGGCACGGCGGCCCTCGTGGTCGTCGGCGCGGCGGCGGCGCTGCTCGGTATCGGGCGCAGGCTTTCGGAGTACAGGTGAGAGCGATGCGGATACGAGCGATGCGGGCCTCCGAAGGTCACGGGAACGGCGGGAACGGCAAGAGCGGCGGGAACGAGGTGTCCGGGGTGTCCGGGGTGTCCGGGGTGTCCGGGGTGTCCGGGGTGTCCGGGGTGCGGAGGCTGACGGGCCGGCTGCGCGGCTGGGGCGGGGTGACCGCCATGGCCGCCGCCTGCGCCGTGACGGCGGGGGCCGTGCTGCTGCCGCTGGCCCGGGCGACACCGGACGCCGGACACCCGCCGGTGGTCCGCGAGCCCGCCTCGATGGCGGTGGCCCCGGCCGCGCCCTGGGTGCTCACCGACACCTGCCCGGACCCGGAGGCCAGCCTGCGCCCGTCCGGTCTGGACGGCGCGGCCATCGCCCGGATCAAGGCGGCGGGCAAACTCGTCGCGGGCGTGGACCAGAACAGCTTCCGCTGGGGCTACCGCAACCAGGCCAAGGAGGGCGGCGGCCTCGACGGCTTCGACATCGACCTGGTGAAGGCCATCGCCCAGGACATCCTGGGCGACCCGAACGCGGTGATCTACCGGGCCATCCCCACCAGTCAGCGCGTCCCCGCGCTCCAGGAGGGCCGCGTCGACATCGTCGTGCGGACCATGACCATCAACTGCAAGCGGCTGGAGGACGTCGCCTTCTCGACGGCCTACTTCGAGGCGGGGCAGCAGGTGCTGGCCCCCAAGGGTTCGCCGATCACCGGGTACGACACCTCCCTGAAGGACAAGCGGATCTGCTTCGCCTCCGGTTCCACGGCGGAGGCCGCGCTGAAGTCCCAGTCGTACGGCTCGGTGCCGGTCACCGTGCCCAACCAGCTGGACTGCCTGGTCCGCCTCCAGCTGGGCGAGGTGGACGGCATCATCACGGACAACGCCCTCGCCGCCGGCCAGGCCGCGCAGGACCCCGCGGTACAGCTGGTCGGCTCGCCCTTCACCCGCGAGTTCTACGGCGTGGCGATGAACAAGGACGCCTCCGACCTGGTACGCCGGGTCAACAAGGTGCTGGAGGGCTATCGTGCGGGCGGCAACGACAGTCCGTGGATGAAGTCGTACCTCAAGCACCTGGCGCCCGTGCTGCCCGGCGTGACCGGACCGCCCGCGCCCAAGTACCGGGACGGCTGAGGCCGGTGGCGGGCAGAGGACCGGACACGGAGCAGGACACGGATTCGGACACCGGATCGGACACCGGGTCGGGCACGGAGGCGGAAGCGGAGGCACAGTCGGTGGAGGCGTGGTCGGCAGTGATGGACCGGGACGACGTCGACCGCGCCCTGTCCCGGCTGGGCGCGGAGCACGAGGCCGTCGAGACGTCCCTGCTCGCCCTCCAGGACCACGCCGGGCGCCGGCTGCTGGAAGGCGCCGGGCTGACCGGGATCACCAAGGAGCGGTGGGCGGCCGCCGACGCGGACATCACCCGGCTGTGGAGGTACTTCGACGCCTACAGCGGGGCCCTGAGCGCCGCCCGGGAGGTCCGCGAGCGGCGCCGCTGGCCGAACCGCGAGGACCTGGTCGAGCTGACCGAGCGGCTGCGCGGGCCCGGAGTGCTGATCGCCGGCGCCGCCGTGGAGGGCGTCGCGCTGGCGGAGCGCCTCTCGCTCGCCGAGCTGGTGGCCCGGATGAACGAGCTGTACGCGAGCTCGCTGGACGTGGTGGTCGCCGCCGACGCGGTGTGGTCGGCGCTGCCCGCGCGGATCGACCTGCTCGCCGCCGAGCTGCACCGCACCCGCTCCCTGGCCCACTCCGTGGGCGTGCGCCCGGGTGAACACCCCTCGGGCGACGACCTGGAGGCCATCACCGCCGAGCTGGCGGAGCTGCGCGCGCAGGTGATCGCGGACCCGCTGGCGTTCTGGGTGCCGGCGACGGGCAGTTCCGCGCCCGGCGGCGGCCGCCCCGACACCAGGCGCTACGACCGGGCCGCGCTCGCGCTGGAGGACGTACGCCGGGAGGTCGAGGCCGTGCTGGACGTACGGCAGGACGCCGAGCAGCGGCTGATCAGCCTGCGGGACGTGCTCTCGCGGGCGGACCGGACCCTGGCGGAGGCGCGGACCGCGCGCGGCGAGGTACTGGCGAAGATCGCCGCGTCGGAGGTGCCCGCGGTGAGCGGCCCGCCGACGGTGCTGCAGGAGCAGCTCGCGGCGGCGGCCGAGCACCGGCGGCGGTCCCGCTGGCACCGGCTGTCACCGCTGCTGGAGTCGCTGGAGGAACGGGCCGAGGAGGAACTGCGCAGGGCCCGTGAATCGTTGACAGCGGTGACGGCACCCTTGGCGGTACGGGCCGAACTGCGCGGGCGGCTCGACGCGTACAAGGCGAAGGTGGCCCGGCACGGGCTGGCGGAGGACCCGCTGCTGATGGAGCGGTACGACACGGCCCGGCGGATGCTGTGGAGCGCGCCCTGCGACCTGCGGGCCGCCGAACAGGCCGTCCTGCGCTACCAGCAGTCGGCGGCCGAGGCGTTGCAGGGCACGGGGACTCCCGGAAAGGACGGCGCATGAGCCTGATCGGAACGGCGTGCGTTCGCCCCGGCTGCCCGGGGACGTACGAGGACATGGGCGGCGGCGAGCTGTACTGCGACACCTGCGGGCTGGCGCCCGTCGGCTCCGTCGCGGCGGGTGCGGAGGAGCTGGTGTCGCCGCCGACGGGGATGACGAGCGCGGCGCGCGGCTCCCTGGGGTCCGCCGGGTCCCGTGGGTCGTTCGGTTCACACGGGTCGCAGGGGTCGCACGGATCGCATGGGTCTCAGGGGTCTCAGGGCTCGCACGGTTCGGCGCGGTCCTCGGCCTCGGCGCGGTCCTCGCGTTCGTCGCGTTCGTCGTCGTCCCGCCGCTCGGTGTCGGGGCGGCTCTCTCGCTCGCTGTCGGGCAGCGCCTCCACCCGGTCGGTGTCGGTGCGCAGTTCGGGCTCGGCGCCGTCGTCCTCGGGGCGCGGCCGGCTCGGGGCCGGGCTGGTCAACGTACCGGAAGTGCCCCGTCCGGATCCTTCGGCGGCGGTGCTGGAGAACCCGGAGGTGCCGGAGCGCAAGCGGTTCTGCTCGCGCTCGGACTGCGGGGCCCCGGTGGGACGGGCCCGGGGCGAGCGGCCGGGCCGTACGGAGGGCTTCTGCACCAAGTGCGGGCACCCGTACTCCTTCGTGCCCAAGCTGCGCGCGGGCGATGTGGTGCACGGCCAGTACGAGGTGGCCGGCTGCCTCGCGCACGGCGGGCTCGGCTGGGTGTACCTCGCGGTGGACCGGGCGGTCTCGGACCGGTGGGTGGTGCTCAAGGGCCTGCTGGACACCGGGGACCAGGACGCGATGGAGGCCGCGATCTCCGAGCGGCGCTTCCTCGCGGAGATCGAGCACTCCAACATCGTGCGGATCTACAACTTCGTGGAGCACCTGGACCAGCGGACCGGTTCGCTGGACGGGTACATCGTCATGGAGTACGTGGGCGGCAAGTCGCTGAAGGAGATAGCGAACGAGCGACGTCGGCCGGACGGCCGGCGTGATCCGCTGCCGGTGGAGCAGGCCTGCGCGTACGGCATCGAGGCCCTGGAAGCGCTCGGCCACTTGCACAGCAGAAACCTTCTGTACTGCGACTTCAAGGTCGACAACGCGATCCAGCAGCAGGACCAGCTGAAGCTGATCGACATGGGCGCGGTGCGGCGGATGGACGACGAGGAGTCGGCCATCTACGGCACAGTGGGCTACCAGGCCCCGGAGGTCGCGGAGCTGGGTCCCTCGGTCGCCTCCGACCTGTACACGGTGGCGCGCACGCTGGCCGTCCTGACCTTCGACTTCCAGGGCTACACCAATGTGTTCGTGGACTCGCTCCCGGACCCGGAGCACATCGAGGTGTTCGGGCGGTACGAGTCCTTCTACCGGCTGCTCGTACGGGCCACCGACCCGGATCCCGGGCGGCGGTTCTCGTCCGCGCAGGAGATGGCGGACCAGCTGACGGGCGTGCTGCGGGAGGTGGTCGCCCTCCAGACGGGCCGGCCGCGGCCGCAGCTGTCCACGCTCTTCGGCCCGGAGCTGCGCGTTCCGGACACCCGGCTGTTCACCGACGCGCCGGGGGCGGAGGTCTCCCGGCTGGGCGAACGGGTCGCCGCCTCCCGGCGGAGCAGGCTGTTCGGCCCCGGCCGCCGCACCCCGGCCGCCGCCGCAGCCGGTCCGCCCGGCCCCGGCGGACAGCCCGTCGGTGCCCCGCTCGGCGGCGCCGCCCTGCCCGCGGGCGCACCCGGCCCGTGGCCGCAGCCGCCCGTCGGCGGGACCCCGCCCGGCGGGACCGCCCTGCCCGCGGGCTCCGCCGGGGCGCCGCTGCCCGGGCTCGGAACCACCGCCACGCATGTGGCGGGTGCGCCGGTGCCGGGACCCCGGTCGGCGCCCGTGTCCACGGCGATGGCGTCGGCTCCGGCCGGGGGCCCGGTGGCCGCACCCGTGTCCCCGCCGCCGCCCGCGGGAGCGACGACGCTCGACGCCCGCGACACCGCGCTGGCGCTGCCCGTACCGCTGGTGGACGCGGCCGACCCCAACGCCGGTTTCCTCGCCGGCCTGCTGGCCACCGCACCCGGCGACCTCCTGGGCGCCCTCGGTTCGGCGCCGGCCGATTCGGCCGAGCTGCGGCTGCGGGAGCTGCGGGCCCGCCTGGAGCTGGGCGAACTGGCCGCCGCCGGCCGCACCCTGGCCGAGCTGGAGGCCCGGCACCCGGACGACTGGCGGGTGGTGTGGGCCCGCGGGATCGCCTCGCTGGCCACCGGGGAGAACGAGATCGCGGCCCTGTCCTTCGACGCGATCTACGACGCCTTCCCGGGCGAGCCCGCGCCGAAGCTGGCCCTCGGGCTGTGCGCTGAGGTCCTGGGCCAGCTGGACAACGCCGCCGAGTACTACCGCCTCGTCTGGAGCACCGACCCCGGGTTCGTGAGCGCGGCCTTCGGGCTGGCCCGGGTCCGACTGGCCGCCGGCGACCGGGCCGGAGCCGTGCGCACGCTGGAGTCCGTACCGGAGGCGTCCATCCACTACACCGCCGCGCGGGTGGCGGCCGTACGCGCACGTCTGCGCGACCGGTCCCCGCAGGAGCCCCTGCTCGCCGATCTGGCGGCCGCCGCCGACCAGGTGGAGGCGCTGCGGCGGTTCGGGCTGGACCCGGAGCGCCACGAGCGGCTCACGACGGAAGTTCTGGGCTCGGCCCTCGACTGGGTACTGTCGGGTAGCCGGGGTTCCGACCCCGGAAGGACCTCGCTGCTCGGCAGCCAACTGGACGAACGGGGCCTGCGCTTCGGAATGGAGCGCTCGTACCGCGTACTCGCACGGCTGGCGCAGCGGGGCGAGGAGAGGATCGAACTGGTGGAGCGGGCAAACCGTTTCCGTCCCCGGACGTGGGTGTGATTGATGTCGATGCATCGGCTGTCGGGCTGCCCCAGCTGCGCGGAACCGCTGGAGGAGGGTGACCGCTTCTGCGGTGTCTGCGGCTACGCGGTCACCGCCCCTCCCCCGGCCGCGTCCGTGGACCATCCGACGATCCCCCTGCCGACGGCGCCACCGGCCGCCGCCGTGCCCGCGCCCGCGCCGGCGCCCGGGTGGGGCAGCGTGGCCGCGGCCGCGCCGACCCTGGTCGACGGTCCGGCCGACTGGACCACGCCCGCACCGGAACCGCAGCCGGAGCCGCGCCCGGCCGAAGCCTCGTACGGCATCGGCACCCCGCCGGAGGGCACCCCGTGGGGCTCGCCGGAGCACGCGCACGGCGGCGGGCCGGACGGCCCGCAGGCCCGGTACGACCTGCCCGGCGGCGCCGCCACGCCCCCGGAGGGGACCCCGCGAGGCGGCGCCGCCCCCGAGCACGAGGCCCCGTACGGAGCCCCGCAGGGACAGGCGGAGGGCGGCAAGACCTGCGTCGCCTGCCGGTCGGGTTACGTGGACACCGACGGGTACTGCGAGCACTGCGGGCACGCCCAGCCCCGGGAGCGGGACCACCTCGAAGAGGAGCTCGGGAGCGTCGCGGCCGTCAGCGACCGCGGGCTGCGCCACCACCGCAACGAGGACTCGTTCGCGGTCGCGGCCACGGCCCTGCCCGACGGCTCCGCCGCCACCGTGGCCATCGTCTGCGACGGCGTCTCCTCCGCGAGCCGCCCCGACGAGGCATCGGCGGCCGCGGCCGCCGCCGCCAACGAGGCCCTGCTGGACGCGCTCCCGCGCGGCGCCCACCCCCAGGAGGCCATGCACGAGGCGATCCTGGCCGCGGCGGCCGCGGTCAACGCCCTGGCCCCGGAGACCCCCGGCGCGCAGAACGCCCCCGCCTGCACCCTGGTCGGCGCCGTCGTCAGCGGCGGGCTGCTGACCATCGGCTGGGTGGGCGACAGCCGTGCCTACTGGGTCCCCGACGACCGTGCCGCCCTGCCCCGCCGGCTCACCGAGGACGACTCCTGGGCCGCCCAGATGGTCGCGGCCGGGCTGATGGGCGAGGCCGAGGCCTACGCCGACGTCCGCGCCCATGCCATCACCGGCTGGCTCGGGGCCGATGCGTACGACCTCGAACCGCACACCGCCATCTTCAAGCCGGACCACCCCGGTGTGGTCGTCGTCTGCACCGACGGCCTGTGGAACTACGCGGAGTCCGCCCGGGAGATGGCGCAGGTGCTGCCCGCGGACGCCGCCGTCAGACCCCTGCACAGCGCGCAGGTCCTGGTGGGGCACGCCCTCGACGGCGGCGGACACGACAACGTCACCGTGGCCGTCGTGCCGTTCGCCGCCGCGCCCGACACGGAGACCGCACCGGAACCGGAACCGGGCACGGAACCGGAACCGGGCCCGGGGAGACAAACGGAACCGGAAGCGCGCCCTCAGGCCTGACCCGCCTGCCCGAGCCAGCCCCTAGGAGTCCAACCGATGGCGAACTTCGCCAAGCCCAGCGCCCCGCGCTTCAGCGTGGAGGTGTACCAGAACGAGTTCCTCCCGCAGGGCGGGCGGGACGTCCACGCCATCGTCACGGTCACCTCCACCGGCGGTGCCACCGCCACCCGCGCGA
Organism: Streptomyces sp. NPDC048258; assembly: GCF_043201995.1. Taxonomy (NCBI): domain Bacteria; kingdom Bacillati; phylum Actinomycetota; class Actinomycetes; order Kitasatosporales; family Streptomycetaceae; genus Streptomyces; species Streptomyces sp. NPDC048258. The sequence goes on along the minus strand of NZ_JBICZH010000001.1, from coordinate 273,892 downwards.
CGGCCGCCCAGGGCACGGCGGCTGTCGTGATCATGGTCGACTGCTCCGGCTCCATGGAGTACCCGCCGGAGAAGATGCGCGGCGCCCGCGAGGCCACGGCCGCGGCCGTCGACACCCTGCGCGACGGCACCTCCTTCGCCGTGATCGCCGGTACGCACGTGGCCAAGGAGGTCTACCCGGGCCAGGGCCGCCTCGCCGTCGCCGACCCGGTCACCCGCGCCCAGGCCAAGGAGGCGCTGCGCGGCCTCAGCTCCGGCGGCGGCACCGCCATCGGCACCTGGCTGCGCCTCGCCGACGGACTGCTGCGCCAGTCCCCCGCCGCCATACGGCACGGGATCCTGCTCACCGACGGCCGCAACGAGCACGAGGAGCCGGCCGTGCTCCGCGCCACCCTCGACGCGTGCGCGGGCCGCTTCACCTGCGACGCCCGCGGGGTGGGCACCGACTGGGAGGTCAAGGAGGTCACCGGCATCGCGAGCGCGCTGCTCGGCTCCGCCGACATCGTGGCCGATCCGGCCCACCTCACCGAGGACTTCACGCGCATGATGGAGAACGTCATGGGCAAGGAGGTCGCGGACGTCGCGCTGCGCCTGTGGACCCCGGTCGGGGTGGAGATCCAGTACGTCAAGCAGGTCGCGCCCGCCGTCCATGACCTGACCGACCGCCGCACCGAGGCGGGCCCGCGAGCCGGGGACTACCCGACCGGCTCCTGGGGCGACGAGTCCCGTGAGTACCACGTGTGCGTCCGCGTCCCGAGTGCGTCCGTGGGCCAGGAGATGCTCGCCGCCCGCGCCACGCTCGTCCTGCCGGGGACGGCTGGCGAGCCGCCCGCCGTGCTCGCACAGGGATTGGTGCGCGCGGTGTGGACGGACGATCTGGCCGCCTCCACCGCCATCAACCCGCAGGTCGCCCACTACACCGGACAGGCGGAGCTCGCGCAGGCCATCCAGCAGGGACTGGAAGCCCGCAAACTGGGCGATGTGGACGGCGCCACGGCCAAACTCGGCCGCGCCGTGCAGCTGGCGAGTGCCTCCGGAAACGCCGACACCGCGAAACTCCTGGCGAAGGTGGTGGATGTCGTGGATGCGGCGGCGGGTACTGTGCGGCTGAAGGCGAAGGTCGCGGATGCCGACGAGATGACCCTCGAAACGCGTTCGACGCAGACCGTCCGAGTGAAGAAGACCTGAGAAGACCTGACGCGATGACGCAGGGAGAAGAAGGGGGAAGCGCCGCCATGCCGACCTGCCCGAACGGGCACCAGTCCGCCTCCGACGACTGGTGCGAGGTCTGCGGCCACCGCATGGCTGCCTCGGAGGGTCCCCCTCCGGCTCCCTCCTACGGCTACGGCTTCCCCCCGACCGCCGGTGAGCCGACGGCCCAGGCGGAGCTCTGCCCGCAGTGCCGGACCCCGCGCGAGGCCATGGCGCCGTTCTGCGAGGAGTGCCGGTACAACTTCCTGACGCGTACGGCGACCTCGTACACCCCGCTCGCCCCGGATTCCGGACCCCAGGGGACCGGCGCCACGCCGCCGTCGATGGCCCCGTCCATGCCCCCGTCCACGCCTCCGTCCACGCCTCCGCCGCCGCCCGTGCAGGCGCCCGGGGCGTACTCCCAGGACCACTTCGAGTACCAGGGCTCGCGGCCGTCCCGGGTCAACCGGCCGGCCGAGCCGCTCCAGCGCGAGGACGACTGGCTGCTGCCGCCTCCCGCGCACGAGCCGCAGCAGGAGTACCAGCAGCCTGCTCAGCCCCAGTACCAGCAGCAGCCCCCGCAGCCGCCTCAGCAGCGGGAGTACCAGCAGGAGTACCAGCAGCACCAGCCGCCGCAGTATCAGCAGCAGCCTCCGGCACAGCAGCAGCACCAGTCCTACCCGCCCCAGAGCGCCTCCTGGACCGCGACGATCGGCCCCGACCGCTCGTACTTCATGGCGATGATGCAGCGCAGCGGCCCCGAGGCGGCCTCGCTCAACCTGCCCGCGTACTCCCCGGAGCAGCATCTGCCGCTCTCCGGCGGCCAGATCACCATCGGCCGCCGCCGTGCCTCCACGGGCGAGTCCCCCGACATCGACCTGTCGGTGCCCCCGGAGGACCCGGGCGTCTCCCACCAGCACGCGGTCCTCGTCCAGCAGCCCGACCTCAGCTGGGCGGTGGTGGACCAGAACTCCACCAACGGCACCACCATCAACGGCGGCGAGGAGCCGATCCAGCCCTACGTCCCGGTCCCGCTCACCGACGGCGACCGCGTCCACGTCGGCGCCTGGACCACGATCACCATCCGCCGCGGCTGATTCACCCCTCTCCCAGGGGCCATGTGTAGGGCCCCTGGGGATCGTCGAGCCACGCCCACTGGCCCTCGTCGGTCACCGTGACCCCGAAGCGCTCGCGGGCCGGACGGTCCTCACTGCGCCACAGGTCCAGGGCCTCGCGGGGGTGCAGGACGCCCGCGGTCAGCACGTGCATGAACTGGAAGCGCTCGTTCTCCACCAGCTCGTACGGGAGCCCGTACGGCACCCCGGCCGGCGGCTGCGGCGCCGCCGTGGCCCCGCGCAGCGGGACGAAGTACGCCGGGTTGTGCAGGAAACGGCCCTCGGCGAAGTCGGCGTCCCGGACGGTGAGCGCGATCAGCCCGGTCGACAGCGGGGCCAGGATCCGCGCCCCGGGCCGGCACTGGGCCGGCCAGGCGTGCGGGACCAGCGGCAACGTGCAGGTCACCATGATCCGGTCGAACGGGGCCCGGGAGGGGCAGCCGCGCGCCCCGTCGCCCGTGACCACCGTCGGGTGGTAGCCGAGCTCGGCCAGGTGTGTCCGCGCGGACTCGGTGATCTCCTCGTCGAGGTCCACGGTGGTGACGAGGTCGTCGCCGAGCCGGTGGCAGAGCAGGGCGGCGTTGTAGCCGGTGCCCGCGCCGATCTCCAGCACGTTGTCGCCGTCGCGCACGTCCAGCGCCCGGAGCATCTTCGCCATCAGCGAGGGCTGGCTGCTGGAGGAGACCAGCTCGCCGTCGCGCAGCCGGGTCGCGAGCGGGGTGTCCTCGTAGACCCCGCGCAGCCAGCGGGCCCGCTGCTCGGGGTCGGGGTCCTCGGCCCACAGCCGTTCGTGGCCGGCGCCGCGGCCGGTCCAGAAATAGGGGACGAACACGTGCCGGGGCACGGCGGCGAACGCCGCCCGCCAGGCCGGGTCGTCCAGCACCCCGGCCGCCGTCAGCTCCCGCACCTGGGCGGCGTGCGCGGTCTCGCGCAGATCCCGTACGCCGGTGGTACGTGAGGTGTGTGCGCCCATGACTCAACTGTCCTGCGGGCGGACCTCGGGTGCGACCTCGCGGAGTCCACACAGCGGAGTCCGCGGGGTCCTAGGACCCCGGTCCTCCGTCCGGGCGTCTGAGACGATGGTCGGGTGAACGAGATTCCGCGGGGCACGCTTCAGGAGCAGACCTTTTACGAGCAGGTGGGCGGCGAGGAGACCTTCCGCCGCCTCGTCCGGCGCTTCTACCAGGGGGTCGCGGAGGACCCGCTGCTGCGCCCGATGTACCCGGAGGAGGACCTGGGCCCGGCCGAGGAGCGGTTCACGCTGTTCCTGATGCAGTACTGGGGCGGCCCGACCACCTACAGCGAGCACCGCGGCCATCCGCGCCTGCGGATGCGGCACGCCCCGTTCCAGGTGGACGCGGCGGCGCACGACGCCTGGCTGAGCCACATGCGGGTCGCGGTGGACGAGCTGGGCCTGGCGCCCGAGCACGAGGCCCAGCTGTGGAAGTACCTCACGTACGCCGCCGCGTCGATGATCAACACGGCGGGTTAGCCGGGCCTGCGGTTCAGCCCGAGGTCCGGACCGGGCGGACCTGGAGGGCGCCCAGGCCGCCGCCCACGCCGGGGCGGCGCATGGCGACGGAGCCGTACGGGGTACGCAGCCGCAGCCAGCTCCCGGCGGCGAGCAGCGCCACCGGGTCGGGCGCGGTCGCCGTACGCGGGGTGGCGGCGGGCACGGTGGACCGTACCGGCCGCAGGAAGCCCAGGGACTGCGCGGCGTGCACGGCGCGCAGCGGGAGTTCGGTGTCGCCCAGCGTCCGGGACCAGATCTCGCGGCCGATGCGGTCGCGTTCGGACCGGGTCCGGTGCTGTGCGGGCAGGGCCTCGTCGCGGGCGCGGAACTCGGCGACGGCGTCCGCGACGGCGGCCCCCATCTCCTCGGGCCCGGGCAGCCCGGGCAGCTGCCGCCAGCCGCCGCGCGGCGGGAGCACCCCGGTCCACGGCGGCCCGGTGACCGGCCCGGGCACCGTGGCCGCGGCCGAGGCCTCGTCCACGGATTCCAGGAGCTCACCGGCGGAGACCGTCAGGTCGAGCGGCGTTTCGACGGGTGCGGCGAGCCGCACCGTACGGATGGCCAGGACCTCGAAGGACGGCGGCCGCCCGAAAACGGCGAGCGCGCCGCCACCCCCCTGGAGGCGGACGGCGGCGGCGCGGTCGTAGTGCACCAGCCGGCCCAGGAAGGCGGCGAGGTCCGCCGCCTCCCCGGAGTCGGCGAAGTGCAGCCGTTCGTTCATGCCGCGAGGCGTCCTTCCGAGCCGACCGGCTCGTCGAGGTACTTCTCCAGGAAGTGCTTCTCCTCGGCCGTGATGCGGCGGGGCCGCCCCTCGGCGAGGTTGTAGGGCACGACCACGGTCGAGGCGCGCACGTAGACCTTCTCGGGCGAGTCCCCGGTCGCCTCGTCCTTGACCTCGTAGCCGATGGTCAGGGACGCGGCGCCTATCCGGGTCACCCAGGACTCGATGAGCACCGGCTCGTGACGGTGCACGAGGGGCAGCTTGTAGTCGATCTCGTGCCGGGCCACGACGGACCCGCCCGTGAAGGACTCGCTGCCCTCCCCCGGCGCCAGCCGGAACATGAAGTCGATCCTCGCCTCCTCCAGGTAACGGAGGAAGACCACGTTGTTCACGTGTCCGAAGGAGTCCATGTCCGACCAGCGCAGGGGGCACCGGTAGTGGTGTCTGGCCATGGTGCGGACCTCAGCCTCGGGTGAGCTTCTTGTACGTGGCGCGGTGCGGACGGGTCGCGTCCGCGCCGAGACGCTCGATCTTGTTCTTCTCGTACGACTCGAAGTTGCCCTCGAACCAGTACCACTTGGACTCGCCCTCGTACGCCAGGATGTGCGTGGCGACCCGGTCCAGGAACCAGCGGTCGTGGGAGATGACCACGGCCGCACCGGGGAATTCGAGGAGCGCGTTCTCGAGCGAGGACAGGGTCTCGACGTCGAGGTCGTTGGTGGGCTCGTCGAGGAGCAGCAGGTTGCCGCCCTCCTTGAGCGTCAGCGCCAGGTTGAGGCGGTTGCGCTCACCACCGGACAGGACGCCGGCCGGCTTCTGCTGGTCCGGGCCCTTGAAGCCGAAGGCGCTGACGTACGCGCGGGACGGCATCTCGACCTGGCCCACGTTGATGTAGTCCAGCTCGTCCGACACGACCGCCCAGAGGGTCTTCTTGGGGTCGATGTTGGCGCGGGACTGGTCGACGTACGAGATCTTGACGGTCTCGCCGATCTTGACGGAGCCGGAGTCCGGCGCCTCCAGGCCCTGGATCATCTTGAAGAGCGTGGTCTTGCCGGCGCCGTTGGGGCCGATGATGCCCACGATGCCGTTGCGCGGCAGGGTGAAGGACAGGTCGTCGATGAGGACCTTGTCGCCGAAGGCCTTCGAGAGGTTGTTGACCTCGACGACGATGGAACCGAGACGCGGGCCCGGCGGGATCTGGATCTCCTCGAAGTCCAGCTTCCGCATCTTGTCCGCCTCGGCCGCCATCTCCTCGTAGCGGGCCAGACGGGCCTTGGACTTGGTCTGGCGGCCCTTGGCGTTGGAGCGGACCCACTCCAGCTCTTCCTTGAGGCGCTTCTGGCGCTTCTCGTCCTTGCGGCCCTCGACCTTGAGACGGGTGGCCTTCTTCTCCAGGTAGGTGGAGTAGTTGCCCTCGTAGGGGTGGGCGCGGCCGCGGTCGAGCTCGAGGATCCACTCGGCGACGTTGTTGAGGAAGTACCGGTCGTGGGTGACGGCCACCACGGCGCCCTTGTACTGCGACAGGTGCTGCTCGAGCCAGTTCACCGACTCGGCGTCGAGGTGGTTGGTGGGCTCGTCGAGGAGGAGCAGGTCCGGGGCCTCGATCAGCAGCTTGCAGAGCGCGACACGGCGCTTCTCGCCACCGGAGAGGTTGGTGACGGGCCAGTCGCCGGGCGGGCAGCCCAGGGCGTCCATGGCCTGCTCCAGCTGGGCGTCGAGGTCCCAGGCGTTGGCGTGGTCCAGGACTTCCTGGAGCTTGCCCATCTCGTCCATGAGCGCGTCGGTGTAGTCGGTCGCCATCTCCTCGGCGACCTCGTTGAAGCGCTTGAGCTTGCCCATGATCTCGGCGGCGCCGTCCTGGACGTTCTCCAGGACGGTCTTCGACTCGTCGAGCTTGGGCTCCTGCATGAGGATGCCGACGGTGAAGCCGGGCGACAGGAAGGCGTCGCCGTTGGACGGCTGCTCCAGGCCCGCCATGATCTTCAGAACGGTGGACTTACCGGCGCCGTTCGGGCCGACCACACCGATCTTCGCGCCGGGCAGGAAGTTCAAGGTGACGTCATCAAGGATCACCTTGTCGCCGTGCGCCTTGCGCGTCTTGCGCATGGTGTAGATGAACTCAGCCAAGAGAAACCGTCCGGCAGATCGAGTGTGGGCAGATACACCCCATCTTGCCTGACGTCCACCCCACGGGGGAAACGCGTATGGTCCCGGAGCCCTGACCTGGGCACTGGCCACAGGTGGCCTGCCGGTCATGGCCGTCATCGGTCGCCGTTGGCCGTCCCCGGGCCCCCTCTGACGGCCCAGGGACGGCCCAGGGACGGCCTCGCTTCAGCCGATCTATCCAGGTCAAGGAGCTACGAGGCCCTTCCCTGATCATGTCGGATCGGCCATGCAGGCGGGGGCAGCGCCGGCCGCCGGCGGCCTTCCGCGCCACCAGGATCTCGTCGTAGGCATCACTGAAGAAGGTACGGCCCGCCCCGAGCGGGCGGGCCGCAAAGATCACGCATCGGGAGGCCAATCGCTACCGCGTGTCTCCCCTGCCGTTGGCCTGCTTCGCCAGCGCCTTCTTGGCCGTGCCCCTCGGCGACGTGGCCTTCTTGGCAGCGGCCGTCTCCCCGGCGACCTTCTTCGCCACGGCCTTCTGTACGGCGGTCTTCTTCGCTGTGGCCTTCTTGGCGGGCGCGGCCTTCTTCACCACCGCCTTCTTGGCGGGCGCGGCCTTCTTCGCCACCGCCTTCTTGGCGGGCGCGGCCTTCTTCGCCACCGCCTTCTTGGCCGGCGTGGCCTTCTTCGCCGGCGCGGCCTTCTTCGCCACCGCCTTCTTGGCCGGCGTGGCCTTCTTCGCCACCGCCTTCTTGGCGGGCGTGGCCTTCTTCGCCACCGCCTTCTTGGCGGGCGTGGTCTTCTTCGCAGGCTCGCCTGCGGCTGTCAGACTGCCCTTCGGAGCCTTCCGCACCGCTACCTCGCCGCGCTTCGGCATCCGTTTCGCGCCGCTGACCAGGTCCTTGAATCCCTGGCCCGGGCGGAAGCGGGGTACCGATGTCTTCCTGACGCGGACGGGCTCGCCGGTTTGCGGGTTACGGGCGTAGCGGGACGGTCGTTCAGCCTTCTCGAACGAGCCGAATCCTGTGATCGATACCCGGTCGCCCGCCACAACCGCGCGAACGATCGCATCCAGGACAGCTTCGACCGCGTCGACCGCAGCCTGGCGGCTGCCAAGCCTTTCTGTAATCACGGCGGCGAGGTCCGCCTTGTTGACTCCCTTGCGGGGCTTTCCATGCACAGGTTCCTTTACCGTGCGGCTTGGCCCTTTGCGTGGATTGCCCGGCTTCGGTGCTGCCGCCCTGAAACTCGTACCCGTACGGGGACTGCCCGGCTCGGGATCCCAGAGGTTCGTTCCCGTAGAGGGCCGCCCGGGCTTGGGCGACTGATCGCCTGGCTGCGCTGCATCATCAGGCATCGGAGGCTGCTCCATGGGGTTTCGCTTTCTCGTTACCTGGAGACCAGGGAGACGATCACCGTATACACGGCTTCGAGGCCAAGCAGGACAACCGCCACACTGTACGCTTTAGCCCTCCGATTAATTTCCTTGTCGTTGTCGGCAACGGAATCGTGCATCCCGAGCGCCTGTGACCACAACAGCTCACTTCCTCCATATTCACTATCGAGGATATCCTTTGCGTCGGGGCCGAACGCCCAATCTTTTTTGGGCATAAGGACGTACATGACGGCCGCGACGATCAGCACGATAAAAATGACCAAACCCACTGCATATTCGGCTGGCAGAGGTTTATCCTTTGTCCCCACGCCGAAGAAGCCCGCGAAGGAAGCGATCACTGTTGCGATCGTGACGAGTCCCGTTGCACGGTTCCGCAGGTTTCCCAGAGTGCCGTCCTGCTGGGACAGCGAATGCATGGCAGCTTCGTAGGCAAGTTTGTACCGATCCGAACCGTCCGGCGCCGACTCGACCTTCCCGGCGTCACCGTTGCTTACCATCCATTGACCCCGTTCAGATTTCCCGACCACCCCGGTACGGACGTATTTGGATGTACCCCGTCGCTCTCGTCATTCGGCCACCGACTTGCCCGCTCACCCTGATGCATGAGCTGAGTAGATGCATGTGGTCCACCTACATCACGCCCACAAGTGAGGCGTCCGATCGCCGGGAGTGGCGAACCAGGAGGGCAGTCGACAGCGTGTTCACAAGGTCAGGCGCCACGACGCCCGGGAGGGACACCGACCTCGCTGCCTGAGAACCGTCCGGAGGCGGTGCCGATGTGCCCGAAAGGCGCCCGCCACCGCCTCACCACGGGGCAGGATGCCGCTGACATGACGGCAGCGGTCAGCCAGGGGGTTCAGTGGGAAGCGCGCTCATCGGGTTAGCAGCCGCGGTAGTGGGAGTCACAGGCACGCTCATAGCATCTGTCCTGTCGCAACGCCTGACGGCTCGCGTGCAGTCGGAACAGTTCACGCGTCAGCAACAGGTAGCCGAAACGCAATGGCTCCGCGAGCAACAGGTGGTCGGGCTGACTCGCCGACGCGAGGGCTACACGAACGTCAACGCGGCTTTCCGCCGCTATCGAACTCACCTGCTGAACTTTCTGTGGATCGTGCACAAGGGAGCAGTGACCGCCGAAGCGAGGGAAGCGGTCGAAGAGGCCCGACGCGATCACCACTCAGTCTTGGCTGAAGCTCAGATGGTGGCGTCCGGACAGGTGTTGGTCGAGCTGAATGACATGACGAAGTCACTGTCGGAGACCTATCGCCGGATCATGTGCCTGGAAGAAGGAGATCCCGATCCGGACGGATCGTTCGACGAGATTCGGGCGGACTTCGCTCGGATCTGGGAGCAGTGGGAGAAGATGCTCAGCGCAATGCGGGCTGATCTTGGTGTGGAAAACAATCCGACCGAGCTAAGGGCTGTCCCGTAATCCCCGGTGGATCAGCGCACGGCGTCAGATGCGGTGCATCGCAAGGCGGAGGGGCGCCCACATACTGGGCGTATTCGGGCGTTCCGACAACGCAGCGAGGTGCCGTAGCTGGCGTCGTGCGCCCGCCGGGGATTACGGGACAGCCCTTAGCTGCGTCCGGCTCCTGAGAGCTGTCCCTCCGCTCCTCACGGCCCACAGACGGCCCAGGCGGACGGTAGCTGTCCGGCCCGGGGTGCCGTCCGCCGGAACGGTCATGTCCGTGGCCGGTAGACGGTGAGGGCGTCGGGGAGTTCGTCGAGGACGAGGGACGTGGGGGCCTCGGCGTACTCGCCGTCGTAGGCGAGGGGGGTGCCCGCCGGGATGTCCCCGATCCGCAGGCTGCGCAGCCGGGTCGCGGTGTGGACCGGGGAACGGGTCAGGGGGCCCGCGAAGGCGGCGGCCAGCAGGCGGGGGCCGGGGCGGCCGCCGCCGTAGACGAGCCGGACGTCGAGCAGGCCTTCGCCGAGGCTGTCGCGGCGCCGGGGGGTGGGGCCGGTCCCGTGGTAGGTGCCGTTGCCCGCGAAGAGCAGCCATACGCTCCGGGGCCGCCCGGCCAGCCGCAGCCGCACGGGCCGCTGGGCGCGCAGCACCTGCCAGGCCGCCAGCAGCGCGGCGGGGCCGCCGCCGATGCGCGGGCCCCAGCGCAGTCGGTGGCGCAGCAGCTCCGGGTAGGCGCCGATGCTGAAGTTGTTCAGGAAATAGCCGGGCCGGCCCTCCGGTCCGGGGGTGAAGCGGCCCACGCCGATGTGGACGGCGTCGCCGGAGGCCAGGGCGCGGCAGGTGTCCTCGGGGCCGCCGAGGCCGAGGTCCATCGCGAAGTGGTTGAGGGTGCCGCCGGGGAACACCGCCAGCGGCAGCCCGGCGCGCAGTGCTGCGGTGGCGGCCGCGTTGACGGTGCCGTCGCCGCCGCAGACCCCGAGGACGGTTGCGCGGGAGGCCGCCTCGTCCAGCCGAGCGGCCAGGTCCGGGCTCCCGCACTCGATCACCTCGGCCTTGGGGAGGCGGGTGCGCAGTACGTCGAGTCCGGCGGTCGTGGCCGTCCCCGATCCGGTGTTGACCACCACGGTGAGCCCCGCCCCGTCGGGCAGCGCGGGCGCGCCGGAGGCGGTCCGCTCGTCGCCCGGCACGATCCTGGCCTCCTGGGCGTCCCGCGCGAGCCGGTCCACGACGAAGCCCGCCGCCACGCCCAGCGCGGCCCCCGCAAGCACGTCGGAGGGGTAGTGCACGCCGGTGTACACCCGGGAGAAGGCCACGGACGCGGCCACCGGAGCCAGCGCGGCGCCCCAGCCCGGGGACTCCAGCGCCAGCCCGGCGGTGAAGGCGAAGGCCGACGCCGAGTGCCCGGACGGGAAGGAGGTGGTCTGCGGCTGCGTCGCCAGCTGCCGCACCGCGGGTACGCCGTCCAGCAGCGGCCGCGGGCGGCGTACGGACCACTTGCCGACGGTGTTGATGGTCGCGGAGGCCAGCGCCAGCGAGGCGGCCCCGCGCACGGCGGCCTTACGGGCCCGGGCCGATCCGAAGGCGGCGAGAGCCGCGGCGGCACCGCCCCACAGCACCCCGTGGTTCGCGGCCCGTCCCAGCCGCGGCAGCACCCGGTCGGCGCCGGGCCAGTGCCGCCGGGCCACCATGTCGAACAGTTGACGGTCCCACCGCACGACCGCGCCCTGCCAGGTCAGTTCTTGATCCGCCATTGCCTGCCCCTACCCCGGGGCAGGGATCCGAAATCAGGCCTGGCCGTCCTCCTCGTCCAGGGGGCGCTTGCGGAGCAGCAGGACCACCAGGCCGCCCAGGACCACCAGGCCGACCGCCAGGGAGGCGATGACCGGGGTGGCCGCCGAGCTGCCGCTGGTGGCCAGCCGCTCCTCGTCCGGGGAGTCCGGCGTGGTCTGGGCGGCGGCGGACTGGATGCCCGGCTGCCCGGCAGGCGTGACCGCATTCCCGCCCTCGGTGGCGGCCGTCCGGACCACCGGGGGCTCCGGCCAGACCGCCGTGGCCGTGGCGGCGGCCGAGGACTCGCTGGAGCCCGCCACGATCTGCGCCTGGGCCGGCACCCCGCTGCTGAACACCCGCCCGACCGGCACCTTGGTCGCGCCCTGGACGGTGACCGAAGCCGTCCCGTCGGATGTGCCCGCGGGTACCTCGAAGTACAGCCGGCTGCCGTTGCCGGCGGACTCCAGCGGCCGCCCCTCGGCGTCCACCACCCGTACCCCCATCGCGACGGCCGCCGCGTCCGGGATGACCGACACGCTCCGGGCCCCGGTCCGCACGGTCACCGGGCCGAGCCGGGTGCCCACCGCCCCGGTCACACCGCCCGGGTCCAGCCCGAGCGAGGCGGGCGGCTCCGGCAGCTGCCCGGCCTGCCGCTGCAGATAGTCGGCCAGCTTCTCCGCCGCCGGGTCCGCAGCCTCGACCTGCACCCCGTCCGCCAGCCGCCAGATCGCCACCTGGGTCCCGGCCGCCGCGCTCTCCGCGGTGAGCGCCCCGGCCCCGGCCGCCTTGGCGAGCCCGGCCAGGTCGTTCAGCTGGGGATAGGAGTGCTCCAGGACCCAGCGGATCCGGCCCGCCTCCCTGTTCCCGGCCAGCGGGCTGCCGGCCCAGCCGCTCTCGGTGTACCGGGCCTGGGGCTGCGCGTTGCCCGCGACGCCGACCCCGTACGTCTGGAGCATCCCCCCGCCGTCGACCCGCATCTCGTAGAGGCCGGCCGGGATCTGCCGGACCGACCCGTCCCCGGAGTGGAGGACCGCCTGCCCGTAGGTCTTCAGCCCGTCCAGCACGGCGCTCGCGCCCTCCGGCGCCCGGGAGACCGCCGGGTCGGAGTCGGCGGCCGCCTGCGCGCCGGGCGCGGCGGCGAGGGCCGCGGCCAGCAGGGCCACCGCCAGCGGTCGGCGCGCGGAGCCCCGTACCGGACCGGAATCGGGAACCGGCTCAGGAACGGAGGAAGGAGAGGGAGAAGCAGAAGAAGGAGCGGAAGAAGGAGCGGAGGAGCCACCGGAGGAGCACCCGGCGGAGCGAGCGGCGGAGCCGGCGGAAACTGGAACGGAAGCAGGAACGGAGGATGCGGGAACGGCAATCGACACAGTCTTCCCCTTCGGGCCAAAGACCCAGGTGCCCGTGAGTACCGGCGAATCCTATCGGGCTCGAACACTCAGACCACCGCCGCCTTCTGAGTGCCCATCAGCGGCGTATCCGTCTTGACGACGCGGCGGAACGCGGCCGTCCCGCGGTTCAGGTCGTGCCCGACGGCCGTCGCGTCGATCTCCACCGAGACCCACCGGTGGCCCGCCCCGTCGGGCGGGTCCTCCCGCACCCGCAGCCGGCCGTGCACCACCAGCGGTTCGCCGACCGACACGGAACCGGCCAGGTTCACCGCGAGGGTGCGCCGCGCCCACACCGTGTAGAAGCTGGTGGACCCGTCCGTCCAGGCCTCCTTGCGCCGGTCGAAGTACCTCGGCGTCACGGCGAACCGGAACCTCGCCGAAGGACCGCCTACCGTCTCCTTGTAGTCGATCTGCGTCGCCACGTACCCCACCAGCGTCACCTGGGTGTCGTTCATCCCGGCCGCCCTCCCCCGTGATTCGCACCCGTACGGACCATCCGCACGAGGTACGACCATGCTGGGGCCGCCCGCCGATCCCCGCTCCGGCCTGTGGACTACTGGCGGGTTGTGGACAACCTCGTCCCCCCTGCGGCAACGGCGGCGTACTGCTCCCGGACCTCCCGGTAGCGCAGCAGCTCCGCCGCCACCGGCTCCAGCACCCGGGCCCGTCCACACCCGGCCGCCGCCTGCCGCAGCCTCCGCTCCGCGTCCTGCCCGTACCTGCGCGCCGGGCCGCGGGCCGCGATCGAGCAGGCCCATTCCACCAGCGGCCCGCCGACGATGCCCGCCACCATCAGCAGCACCGGCGGCATCAGCCGCGGCTCCAGGACCCCGATGATCTGCCCGGCCAGCCACAGCCCGCCGTAGATCTGCAGCAGCGTCATCGCCGCCTGCCCCAGTACCGCCGCCGGCCACCACGTGGGCCGCGGCGGCTTGACGCTCGGCACCGCGACCGCCGCCCCGAGGGTCACCGCCAGCTCGTCCAGCGCCTCCGGGAGCCGATCGGCGCCGCGCACCGCCGTCTCCCGTACCGCCTGCGCCCACGGTTCGGGCAGGCCGGTGACCGCCTCGTCGGCGACCGCCCGTACGGCCTGCTCCACCTTCTGACGTGCGGTCACCTCCTCCTCGACGGGCGGCGCGGCGACCGCCGTGCCCCGCCCGCCGATCGCCGCGAGGGCGGCCAGGCCCGCCAGGGTGCGCGGCGCGCGGCGGCTCTCGTACCACCGCCACAGCCGCAGCCACGGCGTCCCGCACGCCTTTCCGGCGTTGCGCCGCCAGGCCCGCTCGGCCGCGAGCCCGGCCGCGTACGCCCCGACGGCCTCGGCGAGCCGGTCCTCGAACTCGGCGCGCGCTGCCTCCCCGATCTCCGGCCCGGAATGCCCGTCGGCCACGTACAGCGGCCGCAGGCGCACGGCCGCGCGGTCGACGTCCGCGGAGATCCGCCGGGTCGCGGCGCCCTTCTCCTGGGTGAACTGTCCGAGCAGCTCGCGCAGTTCCCCGACGCCCTCCCCGGTCAGCGCGGACAGGCCCAGCACGGTGGCGCCGGGCTCGCCGTGCTCACCGAGCGCGATGCCGTCCTCGTCGAGGAGCCGGCGCAGGTCGTCCAGTACGAGGTCGGCGGATTCCCCGGGCAGCCGGTCCACCTGGTTGAGCACGACGAAGGTCACCTCCGCGTGCCCGGCCAGCGGCCGCAGGTACCGCTCGTGCAGCACCGCGTCCGCGTACTTCTCCGGGTCCACCACCCACACCACCGCGTCGACCAGCGCCAGTACGCGGTCCACGTGGTCGCGGTGCGCGCCGACCGCCGAGTCCAGGTCGGGCAGGTCAACGAGGACCATCCCGCGCAGCGCGCCCGCCTCCGAGGTCTCGCGGGGCCGGCGCCGCAGCCGGCCCGGGATCTCCAGCCGGTCCAGCAGGCCGGCCGCTCCGTCCGACCAGCTGCACGCGATGGGGGCGGCGGTGGTCGGGCGGCGCAGCCCGGTCTCGGAGATCTGCACCCCCGCGAGTGAATTGAAGAGTGTGGACTTGCCGCTTCCGGTGGCTCCGGCGATCGCGACGACCGTGTGCTGCGGTGACAGCCCGCGCCGTGCGGCCGCCTCGTCCAGTACCCGGCCCGCTTCGGCGAGGGTCTTGCCGTCGAGCCGGGTCCGGGACAGCCCGACCAGCTGGCGCAGCGCGTCGAGGCGAGCCCGCAGGGCCCGTCCTTCAGGGCTGAGCGGGGGCGCGGCCGCCTTGCCGCCGTCGCTGCCGGCGCCGGAGACGGCCCGGACGAGTGCCTCGTCGCCCTCGTTGCCGTCGTCGCCGTCGCCCTCGACGGCCTGGGGGCGCGAGCGCGCGATGAGTCCGTCGTCCCAGCGGTCGTCGGTGCGGTCGGTCAGGGCGGTCACCGTGTCACCTCTCCTTCTGCAGTACGGACAGCGCGGCGATCAGCTCGGCCTGTGGTTCCGGGGTCACTTCTAGCGCCTCCAGCGGGGCGAGCCGGCGGTCGCGTTCGGCGCGCAGCACCTGGTCGAGGTGGTCGCCGACCAGCTCCGCGCCCCGGTCGCGCAGCCGCAGGGCGGCCTGGGCGCCGATCCGTTCGGCGAGTTTCTCCCCCGCGGGCCGGGCCCGCTTGCCGCCGAGGAGGGCGGCGACGAGCAGGGCCGCGACGGCGTCGGGGTCGGGAGCGGGCTGCCGGTCGAGCTGCGCGACCTCCTCCTCGGCGAGTTCCTCCAGCACGCGCCGCCAGCGCCGTACGGCCATCCCGATGCGTTCCCCCGCCTCCCTGTCGGGCGTGGGCAGGGGTACGGCGCCGGCGGCGGGCTCGCGCCGCCAGGACTGGGCGATGCGCTCGTCGGCGGCGGCGACGGCGCACTGGAGCAGCGCGGCGAGGGATTCGGCGAGCGAGTCGAGGAGTTCGTCGGCGCTCGTGTCGAGGGGGTAGCCGCGCCACCGCGTCAACGCGTCGCCGGCCAGCACGGCGCCCTGGTCGAGGCGGTTGCGGACGCGCTTGCCCTCCCTCTTGTACGCGTCCTCCACGGCCGAGGTGAGCCGTACGGCGGCGGCGTACTGGGCGGCGACGGCGGAGGCGAGTTCGGGCATCCGGCGGCCGAGGGAGTCGAGCGCGCCGAGCGCGGTCCGCCCGACGGCGTGCTGCCGGGCGGCGGGGTCCTGCGCGTGGTGGGCGAGCCAGGCGGCCAGCGGCGCGACGGCGCTCGCCGGGAGCAGCCCGCCGCCGCCGGCCGACTCAGGGAGCTCGGGCACGGTGAAGCGCGGTACGTCGCCCAGCCCGGCCCGGGTGAGCAGGGCCCCGTACTGCCGGGAGACCTCGGCGAGCACCTGGTGCGGGACCCGGTCGAGGACGGTGATGAGGGTGGCCTTGTACTGCTTGGCGGTGCGCAGCAGGTGCCAGGGGACGGCGTCGGCGTACCGCGAGGCGGTGGTGACCATCACCCAGACGTCGGCGGCGCAGATGAGTTCGGCGGCGAGTGTCCGGTTCTCGACCACGAGGGAGTCGATGTCGGGGGCGTCGAGGATGGCGAGTCCGCGCGGGAGCGTGGAGACGGTCTCGATCCGCATCTCGCGGGTGGCGTGGCTGTGGCTGTGGCCGCCTCCGTTGGGGTGACCGTGGCCGCCCGGGTGGCCGCGTTCGCGGGGCCGGGTCCTGGCGGCGGGGGGCGACTCCTCCTCGCCGTGCGGCACCCAGACCCGCATGAGGTCGGGCAGTACCCGCATCCCGGCGAACCAGTGATGATCATCCGGATGGCAGACGAGCACCGGCGTACGCGTGGTGGGACGCAGCACCCCGGCTTCGCTGACCTGCCGTCCGACGAGTGAGTTGACGAGGGTGGACTTGCCGGCGCCGGTGGACCCGCCGACGACGGCGAGCATCGGCGCCTCGGGCGCCTTCAGCCGGGGTACGAGGTAGTCATCGAGCTGTGCGAGCAGCTCGGCTCTGGTCTGGCGGGCGCGCGGAGCGCCGGGCAGGGGCAGCGGCAGACGCACGGACGCGACCCGGTCGCGCAGGGCGGACAGGGCATCGAGCAGCTGAGGCCGAACATCCAAGGTCACCACATGCGAAGAATGCCCAATTTAGGACCATTTTTGAAGCTTATACGTCCTCTGCGCGCCGAGCGCTACTCCAGTGGGACATCTTGGACACGACGGACGAGTGGGGCGCAGGCATAACGAGTGCACAACACCCAGAGCGCCGCGGCGCAAAAGCGATGCGAGAATCGCACCTGCCTGCGATTATCGGGACCGCTTCACCGAACCTCCACATCGTGGCCCGCGAGTGAAGCAACCGGGACAAGGCGGCCGGAGCCCTATCCTTGACCCGGCACGGACCACAGTCCCACCCCCACCAGGGGCTCCAGGCCCACCACGGCCACCTTCCGGCCCCCGTAGCTCAGTGGATAGAGCAGGTGCCTTCTAAGCACTTGGCCGCAGGTTCGAGTCCTGCCGGGGGCACTCTTTCCACACCACCGTCAGCCCTCCCTCCGGGAGGGCTTTCGTGCAGGTCAGAGGGACCCTAGCGTGACTGGCGTAGCGCCGCCGTAAGCCCCGGAGTCTCCTGCGGTGAGTCCGGGGCTGTCCGGCTGTCACCGGGTTCCTGCGGGTGGCCACGGAGAATACGCGGCGAAATTCTCCGTGGTGTTCAGCCGGTCTCCAGGGCCTCGGGCAGGTCGCCGCCGTCCTCAATCCGCCGCTTGAGATCGCTGTTGCCTGCCCAGTCGGCCACCTGCCCCGACGGCACGCCGTCGTTCAGCCAATTCGTCAGACAGGTATGGCGCAAGTCGTACACCCGCTTCCCGAGGGGCGACGCCACCTCCTCCAGTGTCAGCATGTGTCTGCGCGCCGTCGTCCACGCCCGGCGGATGACCGAGCCGGCGAGGGTGCCCCCGTTCTCGCCCTGGAAGAGCAGGTCGCCCGACTTCAGCTCCTCCGCCTCGATGTCCTCGCGGAGGATCCTCGTCAGCGCGGGCCCACACGGGACAACCCTCATGTGTCTTTGGCTCGTCCCTTGAGGCCCAGCTCTTCGTCGATCTCGCCGGTGTCGGTCCAGTGCTTACCGACCTCGGACCGTGCCATGTGGATGTGGAGTTCACCCCATTGGTCGTCGTCCGCTTCATCAGGCAGACGGACGTCCATCACCCGCATGGCGACGACCTCCTCCAGCCGGGGCGCCGCGTAGTACATGGTGGCCGAAGAAGGCATGCAGCGGAGGCCCGCCCCGTGACCGCCGGCGGACACGCGCGAGCAACCGGGCTGCTTGACCCTTCCCGACGAGAGACCGCTTGTCGACGGCGGCCGGTGTCTTCGGGCTGTCCCTCGGCCCTTCGGCAGAGGGTTGCTCTTCAGTACATCCTGCTTGGCGGCGCACTCCATGGCCACGTTCAGGATCCGGCCGCTTGACGGAACTCGCTGCGGTCGCAGAGCCAGGGCGCTGAGCACACGCCCCACCGTCCGGGGATCCTCACAGGCCGCCATGGTGGGCTAATGGCGGTCGGCTCCACGCTTTTTTGTACAACCACTTTGGCGCGAGCCTCAAAGACCACGGCCCAAACGTCGTGCTTTACCGGGCAGGTCCGCAGACTCCCGGCGCTCCGAAAATTTTGGGGCCGTGATCACTCACGCCAGAGCAGCCAAATCCCAAAGCCGGTCCGCCGAGCTCCCTCGCCCTGCCTTCAGCGGAGTCAACAGACGCATCCTGCCATCCCTCATTGGGAACGAGACGGCAACGCCGGCGTCGTGCCTGTTTCCAGCTGTAAGACATGGTTCTGGAACTCTGACACCCATGCGAGGGTTTCTGTTTCCATAAGCATGGCGAAGCCGTCCACGAAATCAACCAGCTCCTGTACTGCATCGGAGAACTCATCGGCATGAGGGTTTCTGGCGACTCGGGCCTCTATCCTCGGCCACGATGCTTGGAAAGTGAGCAGTCGACGATTAAGAGAGATGGCCGTCGAGACGTATCTCATCCACGAGGAGGAAAAACCACACACTCTGTCAATCGCGAGGCAGCACGCACCGAGACCTATGAGCCCATATCCCCAGATCGACTCTTTAGACCATCCCATCCCGACGGCTACCACCGGCGTTACTGTCCCTAGGGTAAAACACGACACAGCCGCCAACCGAAGGAATCGTGACCACCGCGCCTTCGAAACCTTTTCCCGGGTGTACCAGTTAATGGATTCGGTAGCGAAGGACTCTACCCACGCAAAGAGGTCCTTGAGGACTTTTTCGGGGGCATCGTGCGCTGACACGCCCTGGAAACCTATAGCCCGCAAGTCGCCAGCAGAGTAGCGGCCGCTGTGAGACCCACCACCCTCCTCCCTAGAAGCCCCCATAGTAGCCACCACCCCACCTTTGCCATTTCCGCGTATCAAAAAATTCGATGGAACTGTCGTCAGATCGAGCAATCTTGGCGAATTCTGGCCAGTCGACCAGATCCAGGAGGCCTCGGCGTTGCAACGTTTCTTGGGTTTCCGCAACCGAGAAAGGCCTCCTCCCCGTAGGGAAGTGGCGTTCATTGGAGAGAACGCGCAGTGAAATGAGCCAGCAGAGGAGCGGCAAACGGAATTCCGCTACTTCCGCATCTGACCCAAGAGTGAGCGCGTCAACCATTTCCTGCCAAGGGTGCCCAGGCAACAGATAACGAGTATCCCCCACGATGAATCCCCGCATGCTGTCATTGAATCCGGCAACTTCAATCCCACTGACTGGCAGCCGGACAAGCCCCATGGGCTGGCCAGAGTAGCTCTCGCGCTCTCCGTCGAGCCCCTCGAGAGCAGTGCCAACTAGGAATCGGGTTGTCCACCGCGGAGCATCGCCCCTTTTGACCCAGGTGACGTTGCAGCTACGGTTCCCGATATCCCCCCTAATCTTGCCGATCTCCCAACTCGTTAGAAACTGGTCATCCATCTCGTCATTTCGCCCGAGCCGGGAGCACAGCACGGGAAGTTTAGGGCCCGTGGTCTCTCGCTGTCGGACGCTGAGGAGATTAACTACCGACTCTCGTGTGCCGCCAGGTAGCTCTCGAAGCAGGTACTCCACATGCTCGGTTACAGCACTTTCCGTGGTTTCGATTTGATCGAATTTATGCAACTCACGGGCCGTTACACGATTCCTCACACCTTCCTCCTCGATGAGGAAGAACGGAATGCGCTGGATTTCCTCTTTCAACGCTAGCGGCGAAACCGGGTTAGTTCCTGCCCGACCTCTTAGGGGTCCGGAAATGAACACAGCTTCCTCTGTCGCCCATGTAATCGAGTGCTGACGTTCGCTCTGTAACAGCTGAACCTCCTCGATCACATGCTCACAGTAGGCTTTATAGCATTTCCGAACAAACTCCTCCAGCTCGGGAGTGGGCTCCAATGCGGACCTTGCTACGGTTGTGCGTGGCGCAGTGGGCCCGTACGTATTGGCCAGCGCCGCGATCGGGCCGTTACCACGAAATCCTGGCGTAGATTGCTCCACGCGCATACCGCTCACACACACGCCCGTGGTAGGCAGCCACTCAGGCGTACCCCTCCTTTGCGGGGGCGTAGCTGCCGGCAAGAAAGTCCATTCCCTGAAGTGCTCGTTCCACTTGAGGGCATACGCGATCGTCACGTTCTCACTTCGTCGTTCAACGACCCGGATGATTTTCTGTTCCAACGCCAGCGCGCTAGCAGAGCCGGATCGTGCAATCGACGACCTTAGAGCTTCACTTACTGAGGTATACCCGACTTGCTGCGGATCTTCTTCATCCTCCTGGACTGATACATTGCATTCCGGCAGAACTACCCAGCGCTGCGCAGTCTTGGTGACATTTTTCAGTTCTGCACTCGGCCTGAGTGTCAATTTTACGATCGTTCCGTGGTGGCGGATGCGTTCGGGTAGTTCTTGATTCTTATCAAGAGTCCGAACAAGGTATTGACCGTGAACCGAACGCAGCGATAGTTGTCGAGCCTTCTCTTCATCGGGGTGACATGTGATGATCTCTACCTGATCGGCCACCATGAACGTGGAGAGAACGCCAATCCCAAAGCGACTGATGGGATTAAAGGCTGGGTTTCTCTTGCGGAATTCAGGATCCTGATAAAGGCTCGACCCGGCCCGGAGGAGGTTATTTTCAATAACCTCTTGCGTCATGCCCGTACCGTTGTCACAGACCTCCAATGTGCGAGCTTTGCCGTCCCAGCGGACATCGACCATTCCATCGGCGAGGGATCGGCTGCCATGCTTCAAGCGAACGGCATCGATCGAGTTTTGCAATAGTTCACGAAGGACGACATTCGTGTCGTTGTAGAGGGTGTGACCGGTCAAGAGATCCAGCACTTTCTCTTGATCGATAGTGAACTGAAATGGCTCTGTAAGGAATCCCCTTGCTTCAATGCGTGTAGTATCGATAGCTCTCCAGGGAAAGAAGTATCTCGTTCCCTGGTTGGAATTTGAGCGCTGGGCCCACTCGTAGCTCTTGCGCAATTGGTCCGCAGCGTACTTCAGGTACGAAGTTAGGCCAAAGAATCCGTTCTCGTCGGTGAAAGTGGCGTGGACAGAGATGGTGTCGCGCGGCGCTGCTTCTGACGGAACGCCATCCTTGTCAACGCCCATCATCGGGACAACGGCCCGCACGGCTGCCTGCTTGGCCCACTCATTTTGACTGATCGGATCGGCGGGGTTAAAAATGCGAAATGCTACCGAAGGCGTGCGGTCCCTTGTGATGTGAAGCAGGTCCACTGTTCGGAGGAGAATAGCCGCGAACTGCACATTGGCCCGGTCGCTGCTGGTGGCTCCGTAGTACTGCTCAACAGGATACTTCTTGACGTCGAATAGGTCGTCAAGATGGTGGCTTTCACATACTTTGGCAAGGTCTTCTCTGAAAACAGGGTCGAGCTGCGAAAGAACGCGCTGAATTTCCTCAACGACCCGTTCATTCGCGCCCAGGTTGGGCGAGGCATCTCCCTCAATCCACTTCCGCACCCTTGTGGCGTGGTTGTAACGAACGAACTCTTGGTATAAAAACCTTTCCCTCTCATCTTCGGACAGACCGCTTAGGCGCGCGAAATAATCACGGCCATCAGCATCTGGCGTGTTGAGCGTACTTCCGCAGAATTTGATAAACTCCGACTCGCCGCGTCTCGCGTATTCATCTTTCGTGACCAGCATTCCCAAGTCGTGAAAGTAGACCGCGAGAACGATCAGCAGCCAGTCCGCAGGCGTCATTGCTTCGCGCGTGCGAGGCGTGACAAGCCATTCCAGTTTCCCCAGCATCGCATCAATGTGCGTAATGTCATGCTTGGTGTACTCGTCGAAAAAGCCGTAATTTCCGATCCTGCCTAGAATCTCCTCCATTTCGCGCCTTGTTTGAGTGAGGCTAAATCCGCCGAATGCGGGCAGGCTGCACGCCGCATTTGCGCATTCTTCAGCGTGCGAAGGAAGGGAATTCATTTAGCCCCCAGAGATGTCGTTAGTTAAGGTTAGCGTCAACTGGGCAGTCGTGTAGGGGACTTGGTCAGATCGGCCCTTACTCTGCTCGGGTCTGTTCACCGGGATGTCCTTATGGCCCGCGACCACCGCGTCCTGGTAGAGGAGCGGTTGGTGGAGTCGGCATCGGTGGCCTTAGCTCCAGTTGGTACTGCTTCGAGTGCGCACCGCGGGCCAGGACTGGCGTAGCGCCGCCGTAAGCCCCGGAGGCTCCCCGGCCGGAGTCCGGGGTCGTCCGGGGAACGACCGGTGCTCGTGTCCACCAGGATTCACCCGTGCAGGTCTGCCGATTCACCCGATTTATGGATGATCCGCATTTCTCGACGTGGTTTGACGGCCGTTCAGTCGGGCGCCGGGCGGGCTCGCCCTCGGTGGGAAGTCCCCGGGTCGCTAGGAGATGCCGAAGAGCCTTGCCGCCTGGTAGTACGTCCACGCCGTGCTGTCGCAGGAGCCCTTGCGGGTACCCGAGTAGTGCGCGCAGACCCGCTTGAGGTCCGCGTGGAAGGCGTCGTCGAGCCGGGGCTTGGCGGCCGGAAACAGCCCTGCCGCCCGGTGGTTGCGGTAGCCGAAGTCGTGGCGAGCGCAGGCCGTGCGGAAGGGAAAGCCGAACGGGTTGTCAGGGGAGCTGGTGCAGTAGTCGGTCGACCAGTCGAAGCCGTACGCGGACCAGCCGGCCTGGTTCTCGCGCGCCGCCACCCAGGCGTTGTAGCTCGCCGCGCTGGTCTGCGTCCAGCCGCTGAGCACCTGGGGCTTGTCCGCGGGGGCGGCCGCCGCCGGGGTGGCGACGGCGAGGACGGTGGCCATGGCGGCAGCGGCGAAGGCGGGGGTGAGGCGGCGACGCATGACATTCCTCCTGGAGCGGGCGGCGGACCGGCGCCCGGACTCCCGTGCGGCCATGGACCGTCCGTCTCAACGAGGGAGGGCGGCGCCGCGTATCGCCTGCCGCCACCGCGCCTCGGCGGTTTGCGCCATGTGGAGGAGGCACGGACCGGGGCGGCAACTCGTCGGCACCGTGGGGCACTCCGCCCGTTCGCCAGGATTTCGATCTTGAACGGGAACGAGGGGGCGGCTGTCATGGACGGGTCGAATCGCGGTACGGAGAGCGGCGCGCTGCGCCCGCCGGCGGACGGCGAACCGCGTGAGATCGCCGGGTACCGGCTGCTCGCGCGCATCGGCGAGGGCGGCATGGGATCCGTCTATCTCTCCCGTACGCGCGGCGGCCAGCCCGTGGCGCTGAAGATGATCCGCCGCGAGTACGCCGGCGACCCCGACTTCCGGCGCCGCTTCGAGCAGGAGGTGCGGGCGGCTCGGCAGGTGCGCGGGTACCACTTCGTACCGGTGCTGGACCACGACACGCAGGGCGAGCAGCCCTGGCCGGCCACCGCCTACGTGCCGGGGCTGCCGCTGGACGAGGCACTGGACACCTTCGGGCCGCTGCCGCTGCCCGCGGCCCTGCAGCTGGTGGCGTGCGTGGCGCGGGCGCTGGAGTCCGTACACGCCGCGGGGATCGTCCACCGCGATCTCAAGCCGGGGAACATCATGCTGGCCGCGGACGGCCCGTGGGTGATCGACTTCGGGATCGCGCGCGCCGCCGAGGCCACCCGCCTCACGCGCAGCGGGGGCTTCATCGGCACACCGCAGTTCATTTCCCCCGAGCAGGGCACGGGCGGGGAACTCACCGCCGCCGGCGACGTGTTCTCGCTCGGGCTGATCGCCGCCGTGGCCGCGACCGGCCACCACCCGTACGGTGCGGGCGGCGCGCTGACGGTGGCGACCCAGATCGCCAACACCGCCGTACGGCCGCCCGACCTGTCGGGGTACCCGGACTGGCTGCGGCCGCTGCTGGAGGGCGCGTCGGCGGCGGATCCGGCCGCGCGTCCCGCCCCGGGCGAACTGGTGCGGATGTGCGAGCAGTCCGCGGGACGTGCGGCGGCCGATCTCGCGGGCTGGCTGCCGCAGCCCTGGGCCGCCGCGGTCGCCGTACGGGAGGCCGAGCTCGACGGGCTCGCGGCGGCGGGTCCCGCGTCCGCGCCGCCGGCGTATGCGCCCACGTACGCTCCGACGCAGGCGGGCGCCGGCGCCGCTGGGTCCGGCGGGTCCGGCGGTGCACAGCGCGCCGACGCAGGCCCCGCCCGTGCCACCCGCCCCGCCCACCGTCCCTCCCGCCGCTTCCGCTCCTGCGGCCGGCTCGCGCGGGAAGCGGACCCGGCTCCTCGCCGGGGCAGCCGTGGCCGGGGGCGCCGCGTGGGCGATGTCCGGCGGTGGGGACGCGAAGGACGGCGGCGGTCGGCAGGAGTCGAAGCAGCAGCCCAAGCAGGAAACGGAGCAGCAGCCCGCGCAGCAGACCCAGCCGTCGCAGCAGAAGCCGTCGCAGCCGCCGTCGTACGAAGTGGTCTTCAAGGACAGGCCGCTGGTCATCGCGCCGCCGGTCACGGGCGCGATCATCACCGTCGACATGGACACCCCCAAGGTGACCCCGAACGGCGATGTCAGCGACAAGAAGGCCGAGTTCTCCTACCTCCTGCAGTGGATGACCTTCCGCACGGCCTTCGCCAAGTCGCCCGGCACCACGCCCGAAGTGTGCCGCCAGGCGGTGGACACGGCGCCGCTTCCGCATGAGCTCTCGAATTCGCTCCTCATCAAGGGCGAGGCGATCGCCAAGGACGGCGTGCTGT
This sequence comes from Streptomyces sp. NPDC048258, assembly GCF_043201995.1. Lineage (NCBI taxonomy): Bacteria > Bacillati > Actinomycetota > Actinomycetes > Kitasatosporales > Streptomycetaceae > Streptomyces > Streptomyces sp. NPDC048258. The sequence continues at coordinate 249,155 of NZ_JBICZH010000001.1, read as the reverse complement.
GCACGGTGACCTCCGAGGGCAATCTGGCGATGCTCCAGATCACCGAGGTCAAGCCGACGGGCCTGCCGTACGACCCGCCCGGCTACTCCGGCAACCTCACCCTCTGGAAGCAGCCCGCCAAGAGCTGAGACCCCCGGTCACGCGGCCCCGGCCCCGGCCGCCGCGTGACCGTCCCCGTCCAGCGCCAGAACCCGGGCGGCGGCCCGGGCGAAGCCGTCCGGGTTGTCCAGCATGATGTTGTGCCCGCAGTCGGGGACGGGCAGCACGGCGACACCCGCCTCCCGAAGGGCGTCGGCTCCCGGGAGCGGGCCGTCCGCCTCGGGCAGCAGGAAGCCCCGCGGAATCGTCAGCTCCAGCAGGAGTTCGCGCATGGTGGGCTCGGTGCCCGCGACCAGCTGGACGGCGCTGCGGTGCAGGGCGGTCCGGCCGGCCAGCCGCATCGTGGACCACCAGTGCGCCCCGACCCGGTCGCGCACCTCGGCCCAGCCGCCCGCCAGGAACTCCTCCTCGGTGTAGGAGGCGATCCCACTGCTCCCGGACGTGCCGGGTACGCGGGGCAGCGGATCCAGGTTGGCGTCGACGAGCACCAGCCGGGAGACCAGGTGGGGGTGCCGGGCGGCGAGCACGATGGCGACGGATCCGCCCATGCTGTGCGCGATCAGCTCGGCGCCCTCAGCCCCGGCCTCGGTGAGGGCGGCCGCCAGCGCGTCGGCGTGCGCCTCCAGGGTGTAGGAGAAGTCCTCGGGCCGGTCGCTGTGCCCGTGGCCCAGCAGGTCGACCAGCAGCGAACGGCGCCCCGCCAGCAGCGGATGGACCGCGCTCGCCGTGAAATAGGCGGGCGAGGCGGCCCCGAGCCCGTGGACGTAAACGCGGGCCGGTTCCTCCCCCGGCAGCTCCACCCAGCGGATCCGGTCGCCGTTCGCGGTGACGGCAGCGCTTCGCACGATGTGCTCCCCCGTTGTACGTGCTCGTAGATGCTCGTACGTCCTCGTAGTTCCCGTGGGCCCGAGGATAGCCAGCCCCCGACGGCCGCAGCCCGGCTCGTCTACCCTCGGTCAGGTGATCGAGTACGTGAACCAGGTCGGCGGCGACGCACCGCGGACCGGCCCGGCCCCCGAGGGCGCCGCCGTGGCGGTGTGGTCCCTGGACACCTCGCTGGAGTCGGTCGCCGGGCACCCGGTCGCCGAGGCCGTGGCGCTGTTGGACGCGGGAGAACAGGAGCGGGCCGGGAGGCTGTTGCGGCCCGCGGACCGGCAGCGGTACCTCGCCTCGCACCTGGCCCTGCGCGTGCTGCTCGGCGGCTACCTGGGGCTGGCTCCCGAGCGGGTCTGCCTGGTCCGGGAGGAGTGCCCGTGCTGCGGCGGCCCGCACGGCCGGCCCGCCGTGGCCGGCGGCGCGGTCCACTTCTCCCTCTCGCACAGCGGTGACGTGGCCTACCTGGCCTTCGCCGGGGTGCCGGTCGGCGTCGACGTGGAGGAGACACCGGGTGTGGACGCCGTGGCCGACGTGCTGCCGCTGCTGCACCCGGCGGAGGTCGCCGAGCTGAGCGCCCTCCCGGAGCCGGCCCGCCGGGACGCCCTCGCCCGTGTCTGGAGCCGCAAGGAGGCCTGCCTCAAGGCCGAAGGCACGGGCCTCGCCCGCGGCCTGACCGAACCGTACGTCGGCTCCGCCCCCGCCCCGGCACCCGTACCGGGCTGGACGCTGCGCGACCTCCCGGCACCCGCCGGCTACGCGGCGGCCCTGGCCGTGCGGGCCTGAGGCTCCAGAGGCGGCCTTCGCGGGCCGTGGCCCTGGCCGTCACCGTCAGGGGCCGGCCGGAGCCCGGACCGCCGCACCGCCTCGGACGCCGCACCGCCACGCCGTGTCGCAATCCCCGTCACCTTGAGTCATCGCCGCATTATCGTGACCGCCATGGACATCCTCCGGGCCCGTACCGCCGCCGAGCTCACCGCCGCCGAGTCCCTCTTCGACGGGCCCGCCCGTGCGGACTGGGCCGAGCGCTTCCTCGCCGCCCCGGGGCATCTGATGCTCATCGCGTACGTGGACGGCGTGCCCGCCGGGATGGTCTCCGGCGTCGAGATGAGCCACCCCGACAAGGGCACCGAGATGTGCCTGTACGAGCTCTCCGTGGACGAGGGCTACCGGCGCCGCGGGATCGGCCGGACCCTGGCCCTGGCGCTCGCCGACGAGGCTCGGGCGCGCGGCTGTTACGGCATGTGGGCGGGGGTCGACACGGACAACGAGGCGGCCCTGGCCACCTACGCCTCCGCCGGAGCCCGCGACGAGGGCGTCTTCGCGATGCGCGGCTGGCCCCTGGACCAGAAGTAGCTCCCGCGGCGGCGTGTCGTGCGTCCAGTCGGCGCACCCTCCGCGCGGCCCCGCCGCCCGTCGCCGAGCATCGGCCCCATGACCGCATTCGCCGCCCTCCTCCCGGCCGCCGCCCTCCTCGCGGCGGCCACCACGGCCACCGCCCTGCCGCCGCCCTCCGACTCCGCCTCCGCCGCGTCCACCTCCGCCGCGTCCACCTCCGCCGCGTCCACCTCCCCCTACGTCGTCGTCCTGAAGGACAGCGCCTCCCGCGCCCCGGCCCGCGCCCTGGCCGACGAGGCGGCGGAGGCCGGAGACGAGGTCGCGGCCGTCTACGACACCGCCCTGAACGGCTTCGCCGTCCGCACCACCGCCGCCCGGGCGGCGGCCCTGGCAGCCGATCCCCGGGTGGCGTCCGTGGAGCCGGACGCGGTGTTCCACACCACCGACACCCAGCCGCAGGCGCCTTGGCCGCTGGACCGGATCGACCAGCGCGAACTCCCCCTCGACGGCTCGTACTCGTACCCGACCAGGGCCGAGGGCGTCACCGTCTACGTCCTGGACACCGGGATCAACGCCGCCCACCAGGAGTTCGGCGGCCGCGCCCGGACCGGCTACAACGGGGTGTTCCTCGGAACCTCCCGGGACTGCAACGGCCATGGCACGCACGTCGCGGCGACCGTGGGCGGGCGGACGTACGGCGTCGCGAAGGGCGTTTCCCTCGTCGCGGTGAAGGTGGCCGACTGCCGGGGTGACGGACGCCTGTCGGCGATGGTCGGCGGGATCGAGTGGATGGTGAAGAACGCCGCCAGGTCCCCCGCCACCCCGGCGGTGGCGAACCTGAGCATGGGCGGCAACCCCAGCTACGCCCTCGACGCGGCGATCACCCGGGCCGTCGCCGCCGGGATCACCTTCACCGTGGCCGCCGGCAACGACGGCGAGGACGCCTGCACCGCATCCCCGGCCCGTGTCCCGCAGGCCGTCACGGTCGGCGCGACCGACGCCGTGGACCGGCGCGCGCGGTTCTCCAACCACGGCCGCTGCGTGGACCTCTCGGCGCCCGGCGTGTCCGTCACCTCGGCGTGGAAGGGCTCCGCCACCGCCACCGCGCGGTCCTCCGGCACCTCGATGGCGGCCCCGCACGTGGCCGGAATGGCGGCGCTCGTCCTCGCCGACGGCACGGCGAAGACCCCGGCGCAGGTGTCCGAGGCGCTGGTACGGAGCGCCGTGCGCGACCGGATCACCGCGCTCCCTGCCGGGACGCCGAACCTCCTGCTGCACACGCCTACCTACCGCTAGGACGGCCACCGACCGGTCGGTATCGGATGTGCCATCAGACCCGCCCTGATGGCACATCAATTTCTGTGTGCTTCGGGCGAAAACAAGTCATTGACTTCTCATCACGGCGACGCGTCAATGTCGGCCACCGCACCGGCTCGGCCTCCCCCACACAGCGGGTGGGGGGAGGGGTTCGTCATGACGAAGGAGTCGCGACCCAGTGAGTACGCAAACGCTCAGACGAAGAGTGCTGGCCGGGGCGGGAGCCCTTTCCCTGGCCCTTACGGGCGGTGTGGTGGGCCTGGCGGGCTCCGCCCAGGCCGCGACCAAGACCACCGCGGTGTTCGAGAACTGCGACGCCCCGGCGCCGCAGCCGGACGGTTCGGGCAACCAGAACTACACGGTCACGCTGCCCGACGGCGCGAAGGCCGGCGACGTCGTCCCGATCACGATCGACCCGGGTGCGAGCCCGCTGGTCCCCGGCTTCTCCGTCACGACGGTGAACACCTCCAAGATCACCCTCAAGGTCGGGACGACCACCCAGGTGGTCACCAGCCCGCCCGAGACCGTCACCGTCGTGGCCGGGCAGCCGCTCGACCCCAAGGCGTTCTCCGGAACCATCAAGATCCCCGACGGCACCGAGGGCACCACGGTCGACGTCGCCCTCGACCTGGCGGTGACCGACGCGGACCTCTCCGGTTCCGTCTTCACCACCACCTGCACCCCGGCGCCGCGCCCCAGCGCCTCCCTCGGCTCGGTCGCCGTGGAAGCGCTGCCCAAGGACCCGGTCACCACCAAGCTGACGCCCAACAGCGGTCCGGCGGGCACCGCCGTCGTCGTCACCGGCGCCAACTTCCCGGCCGGCCCCGTCACCTGCTCCGCCCTGCTCGGGGGCGTGGCGACCGGTGACACCGGTACGGGCACGGCGGCCGCGTCGGGCGCCGCCACCTGCGACATCACGGTCACCAAGAAGGCCGACACGATCAAGATCGACGGCTCGGTCACCCCGTACAAGGCCTTCGTGTTCCTGGAGGAGCAGGCGGGCGTCAAGAATCCGGTCGACGTCGAGGTCCTGCCCGGACCGCTCGCCCTCGGCCCGAAGGACGGCCAGCCCGCCGTCAGCTTCGGCGCGGTGACCATCAACGGCAAGGCCCAGTCGGTGGTCGGCGTCTTCAACGCCGCGACCGTCCAGGACTTCCGCGGCGGCTCGCTCGGCTGGGACGTGACGGCGACCCGTACGCCGTTCCTGAACCAGGCCACCGGCCACTCGATGGCGAAGGCGCAGATCGGCATCCAGCCGTCCTGCACCGTGACCAACCCGGACAGCCCGAGCACCTGCACCGCGGGCACCCCCGGCGCGATCTCCGAGACCCCGATGAAGGTGGCCTCCCAGGCGGCCGGCGGGGAGGAGCTGACCGGTGGTGAGTTCGCCGTCGGCGGCGCCGGGATGATCCAGCTCCCGCCGTTCATGTTCGCCGACACCTATCAGACGGTCGTGACCTTCTCGATCGCCTGACCCGGCCCCCGGTCCCCGGGGGGGGGGGGGGGGGGGGGGGGGGGGGGGCGCCCCCCCCCCCCCCCACCGCCGATTCAGCACCGGCACCAGCGCCGGTAGACAGGGAAGGACCCATGCGACAGGTACTGAGCCGACAGGTACTGGGCAAGGGGATGCTCACGGCGGCGGCCGCGTCGAGTCTGCTGTCGATCGCGACCGGCGCGGCCTACGCACATTCCGGAGCGACGGCCGAGGCCTCGCATTCACCGGGCGTGCTCGCGGGCAACAGCGTCTCGGTACCGATCACCTTCGCACCCAACGTGTGCGGCAACAGCGTGGACGGGGGTGCCGCGCTGAACCCCGCGATGGGGAACACCTGCGCCACCACGACCGGCTCGCACACCGACGACGGCCACGACTACGGGCGCTACCTCAGCCCGGAGAACGCCGAGGCCTTCGACCGCTACCTCCACGAACGGGAGGGGCGGCACAGGGTGCCGGAGCAGCGCCAGGAGACACCGCGTCACGACGCACCGGCGCCGCGCCACGCGGCTCCCCGCCACGCGGCCCCCCGCCATGAGGAGCCGCGCGACGAGGGCGGCTACGGCGGCCCGGGTGAGGAGCAGCGCGAGGAGCGGTGCGACGACCACCCCGAGTCCGCGCCGCCCCCGCCCGCACACCACGCGCCCCCGGCGGCGCCCGCGCCCCCCGAGCCGGACCGGCCGCACCCGATGCCCGAGCCGGTCGAGGAGCACCCCGCTCCCGCCCCGGCCCCGGTGGAGGAGGCTCCCGCGCCGAGTTCCGAGGCGCCCCAGCCGCTCCCCGCTCCGGTCGAGGAGGCCCCCCAGCCGCTCCCCGCCCCGGCGCCCGCGCCCGAGCCCGTCCCGGAGGCGCCCGCACCGCTTCCGGCTCCGGTCGAGGAGGCGCCCGTAACGCTTCCTGCCCCGGCCCCGGAGGCCCCCGCCCCCGCTGCGGAAGAGGCGCCCGCGCCCCGGCCGCCGCACAGGAGCCAGCCCGTGGAGCGGCCGGCGGACCAGCCGCCGGCCGCCCCCGCCGGTGACCTCCCCGTCCACCTGCCCCCGGCGGCTCCGGCGCCCGCTCCGGTTGCCGCGCCCGCCCCGGCGCAGGTACCGGCCCCGGCCCCGGCTCACGTCAGCGCACCCATGCTGGCCGAGACCGGCGCTGGTCAGCCCGCGGCCGCGGCGGCCCTCGCCACGGCACTGATCCTGGGCGGCGCCATTCTGTACCGGCGGTCGCGTATCGCCTGACCGGCATTACCGGTAATCAGAAGAAATATCGGCCGGAGAATCCCTTGTCGGATTCTCCGGCCGCTGTCATGCCCCCGCTTCTAACCGCGTGCGCGACGGCGTTTCCGTACCGGCCGGGAATCGTTACCCAGGGCGAAAGCGGCGCGACGGTCGCCGCTGGAAAAGGATTTCGATAATGAAGCTCACGAAGATCGCCGCTGTCGTCGTCGGCTCCGTCGCCGCCGTCGGCTCCTCAGCCACCGCCTTCGCGGCCGAGGCCCCGGCCGCGATGCCCATGAGCCTGACGAGCGGGGTGACCGCGGTGACGGAAGCCGTGAACCCCGTCTCCGAGTCGCTGCCGCAGACCCTGGGCAACGGACTGGCGGAGCAGGGCGACAACGTCAACAAGGTCTTTGGCACCGTCCAGCGGGTCAACAAGGTCCGCAACAACGCACCCGGTGAGGTCCTCGGCCTCGCGAACGGCGCCACCCAGGCGTCCCCGCTCCTCGGCGGCGTGAAGCTCAACGGCGGCGCCAACTGAGCGACACCGACACGGCTGTGGGCGCCACCGGCGAAGCCGGGGCGCCCACAGTCGTTTTCGTGCAGCCGACGTCAGTCGTTGATGCAGACGTTGCCGAATGCCGGGTTCAGCGCACCGATGATGCTGACGGAGTTACCGCAGACGTTGATCGGGACGTGGACCGGGACCTGGAGCAGGTTGCCCGAGAGGACACCGGGGGAACCCACGGCCGCGCCCTCGGCCGACGCGTCGGCCATAGCGGAGCCGGCGGCACCAGCCGCAGCGAGACCAGCGGTGGCCAGGACCAGGGCGGCCTTCTTGGCAGAGTTCATGGGAAGTGCACCTTCTGTTCGATGTTCTGCCCCGATGCCGGGGCTCACACCGAGCGAAACGGTCCATCTTCCCGGACGACACGGTTCCGTCCGCGATCAGACCTGTTCGGCTCAATAGTCGTAACCGCAGTGCCGTCCCGACCGTTACGGGAGGTTGCCCAGCGGGTCGGGGATCTCCGGGATCTCGACATCGGGGATCTCCGGCACGATCTCGACCGGCGCCGCCGGATCCGGCAGCGTGGGCGGTACGAGCCCCGGGATCTCGGGGATCTCCACGCCCGGGATCACCGGCAGCTCGATGCCCGGGATCACCGGCAGCTTGATCTCGGGGATGTTGATCTCCGGGATCTTGATGTCCGGCAGGGTGATACCCGGCGGCAGCAGGCCCTTGATGGCGTCGAGGATGCCCTTCACCAGGTCGTCGATGGGGCCGGCCGCCGCTACCCGCTGGGTGTGGGCGGCGCCGTGGTCACTCTCCACGGCGCCCGCGGGGGCCGCCGCGCCGGAGAGTATGACGACGGCGAGGGCCGACGGGACAAGGAAGCGGGCGCGGCGGGCGCGGGACGGCTTCGTGGAGCGCATGGATGGGTTCCTCACTGGTGGTCGCGCGGATACGGACCTGAGCGATCCGCTTCCTCACCCACCGTGCGAACACCTCGCACGGAGCGCAACCGGAGATCCGGCGACTGCGGGCTTCGTACGGGCTTCGCGCAGGCGTCCGGGGGCCTCTCACCCGGGGCGGGGAAAACCTCGCCGTCCGCAGGCCGTTTGAGTGAAGGGGCGGAACCAACCCCCTGCAGGGCAGTTGACCAGGGCGCTCCATCAGCGGGCACTCGTGCGACAGAAGGAACAAGATGTTCAAGAAGTTCATGACCGCCGCCGCGGTCTCCGCCGTTGCGATCGGCGCGGGCGCTGCCGCCGCGGCCCCGGCCATGGCCATCGGCAACGACAACGGGATCAACACCGTCAACGGCAACGGTTCCCAGCAGATCTACGGCAACCAGAAGACCCACGGCGACCTGAGCCCGCAGCTCGGCCTGGTCCAGGGCACCCTGAACAAGCCCTGCATCGGCCTGCCCGCGAAGCTCAACCTCCAGTCCATCGCCGCCGCCCTCAACATCGGTGTCCAGGACATCAACGTCCTGTCGAACCCGCAGAACCAGCAGTGCACCGAGAACTCCACCCAGGCCAAGGGCGACGAGCCGCTCTCGCACATCCTGGACAACATCCCGGTCCTGTCGGGCAACATCTCCCAGGGCAGCTGACCTCCGGGCCACGTGCCCGTCGAGCGGTGAACAGGAGGGCCCCGGCAGCGTCCAGCCGCCGGGGCCCTCGTTCACGCCCTCCGCCCGTCAGCCGGTCCAGAAGTCCCACCACCGGGTGAGGATCAGCATGCCGATCACTCCGATGTGCAGGGCCGGCGGTGCCCAGCCGAACTCGGTGAAGAAGCCCCGCACCGGGCCGGGGGCGGGAAGGAGGCCCGTGCGCGCGGTGTGCGCGGTGACCGCCCAGAACATCAGCAGTGTGGACACCCAGGCCAGGCAGCACCACAGGCAGAGCGCGTTGATCTCGTAGAGCGACTGGACCATCAGCCAGGAGCAGAAGCCGACGCCGAAGAGCGTCCCCGCGTTCAGACCCAGCCAGAACCAGCCACGGTAGCGGGCGCCCGCCAGCAGACCCGCGCCGACGCACACGACGACGGCGTAACCGACCAGCCCCAGCATGGGGTTGGGGAAGCCGAAGGCCGCCGCCTGGTCGCTCTGCATCACGCTGCCGCAGGAGACCACCGGGTTGAGACTGCAGGCGGGCTTGAAGTCCGGGTCCTCCAGCAGGAGGAACTTGTCGAGGGTGATCACCCAGGAGGCCAGCAGCCCGGCCGCTCCGGTGAGCGCCAGCAACCAGGCCAATCCTCTTGGTGCGGCTTCCTGTTCGCTCTCGCGCCGGGTGCGGGGCTGCCCCTGCTGGCGGGGAACGCCCACTGTATTCGTTGCCATGTGGCCCATAGTCCCGCGCTCCCTCACAGAGCGGGCCTAACCGTGCCCATCCGTACGCAAGTTGACCTGAAGGGGTGGCGGGAACCCCTGATGCTTCCCGGACGTTTTACCGAACCCCGGACGTGATGTCAGAGCCAGGGGTTACGTTGAGCTTCCGCGAAGTGACAAGCTGCGACGGCCTGGAGACCCACCTTGAGCGATCCGTACGAGACAACCGAGGCGCACCTCGACCGACTCCTCGGCCGCGCCCTGAACTCCTTCGACCTGCCCGACAGGTTGGTCGAGCGCCTCGGTACGGCGCTCGCGCACAGCTCTTCGCTGTACACCACCCACCACAGCCCGGCGACGGGCGTCTGGCGGGAGACCCGCCGGCACACCTACCTGCTGGCCGACGGAGGTTCGGCTGCGCTGTGGGAGCTGGCGTACCGGCAGGAGGGCGACCGGACGGTCCGGCACGAGGTCTTCGTGAGCAAGGCGGAGACCTGCCTGGCCGTGACCCGGCTGTTCGGCGAGGTCCCGGCCGAGGCCGCCCTGGACCCGGCGCTGCTCCCCGGCGACGAGGAGCCCGACGACGACGTGGCGGCGCTGACCGCGCTGTTCGCCGCCGGGGCTCCGGCGCACCGGCACCGGGAGTACGCGGTGGAGCAGTCCGCCGACCACGCCCGGCGGGTGCTGCGCCGCGCGGAGAACACGGACCGGCCCGGCGTACCGGTGGCGGAGCGGCTGCGGTCGGCGTACGCGCACCAGATCACGCAGTCGTTCGGCGGGGGCCCGTGCCTGTCGGGCGAGCGGGACGTCGCGTTCAGCCTGTACGAGCACGCCTTCGTCCTGCTGGACGGGAGCGAGGTCAGCCTGTGGGAGGTCGAGCACACGGCGACGCCGGACGGTCGGCACATGTGCGAGGTGTACGAGAGCGAGGCCGCCGCGCGCGGAGCCATGGAGCTTCGCGCGCGGGTACGGTGACGCGGCCTCTGCTTCAGGCCTGGTCCGCGGGATCGGACAGGGCCAGGTCCAGGGGCAGGTCCCGGGTGACGTGGACCGCGCCGGGGCGCAGGTCCGCGGGGGTCGGCATGGTGCTGCCCGGGAGCTGGACCGCGGCCGCGCCGTGGGCGAGGGCCGACGCGAGGGCGTCGGGGCCGGTGCCTCCGGCGATCAGGAAGCCCGCCAGGGAGGCGTCGCCGGCTCCGACGTCGCTGCGGACCGTACCGACCGGCGCGGTGCCGTAGTAGGCGCCCTCGGCGGAGACCAGCAGCTGGCCGTCGGCCCCGAGGGAGGCCAGGACCGCGCCCGCGCCCAGTGAGCGGATCTCCTCCGCGGCCTTGACCACGTCGGCCAGGGTGAACAGGGGACGGCCCACGGCTTCCGCGAGCTCCGCCGCGTTCGGCTTGATCACATCGGGGCGGGCGGGCAGTGCCGCCGGCAGGGCCGGGCCCGAGGTGTCCAGGGCGGTCCGGGCGCCCGCCTCGTGGGCGCGGGCGACCAGGTCGGCGTACCACCCGGGGCCCGTGCCGCGCGGGAGGCTGCCGCAGCAGGCGATCCAGGCGGGGCCGGCGGAGCAGGTCCGGACCGTGTCCAGGAGCAGCGCGGATTCCTCGGGGGTGAGCTCCGGGCCGGGCGCGTTGATCTTGGTGAGGGTGCCGTCCGGTTCGGCGATCGAGACGTTCGAGCGGGTCCGGCCGGCGATCGAGACGGCCGTGACGTCCACGCCCCGTGCCACGAGGAGTTCGGCGAGCAGGGTGCCCGAGGCGCCGCCCAGCGGGAGGACCGCCGTCGTACGGAAGCCCGCGGCGGCCACCGCGCGGGAGACGTTGACGCCCTTGCCGCCCGGGTCGACCCGGGCGCCGGTGGCGCGCAGCACCTCTCCGCGGTCCAGCGAGCGGACCTCGTAGGTCCGGTCCAGGGAGGGGTTGGGCGTGACGGTGAGGATCATACGAGCACAACTTCCGTACCGGCGGCCTCGATCGCCGCCTTGTCGGCGGGGTCGAGCCCCGTGTCCGTGATGAGCAGGTCGACGTCCGCGAACGAGCCGAAGCACGCGAGGTGCTCCTGCCCGGCCTTCGCCGAGTCGGCGAGGAGGACGACGCGGCGGGCTGCGGCGACCGCGGCGCGTTTGACGGCCGCTTCGGCGAGGTCGGGCGTGGTCAGGCCGCCCCGCGCCGAGAAGCCGTTGGTCGCGAGGAAGAGGACGTCGGCGCGGATCTCGGCATACGCGCGCAGCGCCCACGCGTCGACGGCGGCGCGGGTGCGGTGGCGGACGCGGCCGCCGACGAGGTGGAGGTCGATGCCGGCGTGGCCGGCGAGGCGCGCGGCGACGGGCAGCGCGTGGGTGACCACGGTGAGCGCGGTGTCGAACGGGATCGCGGCCGCGAGGCGGGCGACGGTGCTGCCGGCGTCCAGGACGACGCTGCCGCCGTCGGGAAGTTCGGCGAGCGCGGCGGCCGCGATGCGGTCCTTCTCGTCGGCGGCGGTGGCCTCGCGCGCGGTGAGGTCCGGCTCGAAGTCGAGACGGCCGGCCGGTATGGCCCCGCCGTGCACCCGGCGGACCAGGCCGGCCCGGTCGAGGGCCTTCAGGTCACGGCGCACGGTCTCGGCCGTGACCTGGAACCGGTCGGCGAGGGAGAGCACGTCGACCCGGCCCGCCTCGCGGGCGAGGCGGAGGATCTCCTGCTGGCGCTCCGGTCCGTACATGTGGTTTTACGTCCGTTCGATGCCTATTTCTGTGGATTGATCCCCTACCGTACGCCCAAGCTGGGGACAAAACAAAGAGAAACGGACATGCCCGCCGGTGAGGGCGGGCATGTCCGTGAGCGGGAGTCGGCCTGTCTCAGACGGCCGGGACCTTGTCCGGGGCCGGAGCCGCGGCCGGGTCCGGGACGAGGGCCTGGCCCTCGTCCGGGGCCTGGTACTCGGAGCCGCCCTCGCGCTGCTCCATCGGGAGCGAGGTGCGCGGCAGCATGAACATCACCGCCCAGATCACGACGAGGACGGCGACGATCCACCACAGCGCGCTGCGGAACGCCTCGACGTACGGGGCGCCGAAGACCATCTCGTTCTCGATCACGCCGAAGTACACGACGGAGGTGAGACCGAGGCCGAGGGCGTTGCCCATCTGCATCGTCGAGTTGATCAGGCCCGAGGCGGAGCCGGCGTGCTCGCGCGGCACCTCGGACAGCACGGCGTCGGTGAGCGGGGCCACGATCAGGCCCATGCCGAGGCCCATGACGATCAGCGGCGCGGCCATCTGCCAGGAGGCGATCTCCATGCCGTAGTGCGCGGACTCCCAGATGTACAGGAGCAGACCCGCGGCCATGGTGAGCGCGCCCGCCTGGAGCACCTTGCGGCCGAAGCGCGGTACGAGCTTCTGTACGGACAGGCCGGCGGCGACCGAGACGGCGATGGAGAACGGGATGCCGGTGGTGCCGGCCCGCAGGGCGCTCCAGCCGAGGCCCATCTGCATCATGAGCGTCCAGACCAGGAAGAAGATGCCGGTCGCGATGCCGAAGGTGAGCTGGACGGCGATACCGCCGGCGAAGCTCCTGACCTTGAAGAGGGAGAGCTCGACGAGCGGCGAGCCGTCCTTCTTGATCTTGTGCTTCTCGTAGGCGATGAAGGCGGCGATCACGAGGGGCACCGCCCCCATGCAGACGAAGCCCCACAGCGGCCAGTCGTTCTCCCGGCCCTGGGTGAGCGGGTAGATCAGCATGACCATGGCGGCGGTGGCGAGGACCACACCGACCAGGTCCAGGCGCAGCGCGTTCGGGGCCTTGGACTCGGTGATGAACTTGCGGCCCAGGATCACGCCCGCGATGCCGACGGGCAGGTTGATCAGGAAGATCGGGCGCCATTCGAGGCCGAACAGGTTCCACTGGGTGAGCAGCGCGCCGAGCATCGGGCCCGAGACGGCGCCGAGGCCCACGATCGCGCCGAACATGCCGAAGACCTTGCCGCGCTCGTGCGGCGGGAAGGTGACGTGGATGATCGACAGCACCTGCGGGACCATCATGGCGGCCATGCCGCCCTGGAGGATGCGGGAGGCGACGAGGATGCCCGGATTGGCGGCGATGCCGCAGAGCAGCGAGGCGGCGGTGAAGCCCGCGATGCCGATGAGGAAGAGCCGCTTGCGGCCGTAGATGTCACCGAGGCGGCCGCCGGTGATCAGGCCCGCGGCGAAGGCGAGGGCGTAGCCGGCGGTGATCCACTGGATCGCGCTGGTGGAGGCGCTCAGGTCCTGGCGCATGCTGGGGATGGCTATGTTGACGATGGTGACGTCGACCAGGTCCATGAAGGCCGCGGTCATCACGATGGCGAGCGCCAGCCAGCGGCGGCGGTCGGCGGGCGAGCCGGTCGTGGGTGAGCCGTTCGTGGGTGCGGGGGCTGTCTCGGTCCGCTCTTCTTGTACGGGCCCGTTCTCTCTTTCGGGCGATGTCTTGGACGTCTCGGTGCTCATGGAGAGAAACCTAGACGGGATGTAGGTCAGTCGGTGTCCTATTTCGGTGGCAACCTGGATTCCATGACCGACACCCCGGCACGGCTGCTCTCCCTGCTGTCCCTCCTCCAGACCCCCCGCGAATGGCCGGGGAGCGAGCTGGCGCAGCGGCTGCGGGTGAGCCCCCGGACGATCCGCCGCGACATCGAGCGCCTGCGGGACCTCGGGTACCCGGTGGAGGCCACGCTGGGGGCGGAAGGCGGCTACCGGCTGGTCGCGGGGGCGGCGATGCCGCCGCTGCTCCTCGACGACGAGGAGGCGGTGGCGATCGCGGTGGGGCTCCGCGCGGGCGCCGGGCATGCGATCGAGGGGGTCGAGGAGGCCTCCGTACGGGCCCTGGCCAAGCTGGAGCAGGTGCTTCCGTCACGGCTGCGGCACCGGGTCAGCGTGCTGCAGTCGGCCACGACCGCGCTGACCCGGGGGGACGGAGCGAGTGTCGACCCGGGGACGCTGACGACGATGGCGTCGGCGGTGGCGGGGCCGGAGCGGCTGCGGTTCGCGTACCGGGCCGGGGACGGGGCCCGGTCGCGGCGGCTGGTGGAGCCGTACCGGCTGGTGAGCACCGGGAGCCGGTGGTACCTGGTCGCCTACGACCTGGAGCGCGAGGACTGGCGGACCTTCCGGGTGGACCGGGTGGGCGAGGCGTTCGCGACGGGGGCCCGGTTCGTGGCGCGGCCCCTGCCGATGGACGCGGAGGAGTTCGTGCGCAGGGGGCTGCGGGGCGGGGAGACGACGACTTACACGGTCGAGGTCACCTTCGACGCGGGGGCCGCGGAGTTGCCGGGGTGGTTGCGGGAGTCGGCGGTTCCGTGTGCCGGGGCCGATGCCGGGGCGGGTGGGGGTGCCGGGGCGGGGGCCGATGCCGGGGCGGGTGCGGGTGCCGGGGCGGGGGCCGGTGCCGATACCGATGCCGGTGCGGGTGCCGGGGCCGGGGCGGGTGCGGGTGCGGGGGATGACGGGCGGACGCGGGTCCGGTTCGAGAGCGGGGACGCCGCGGAGTGGCTGGTCGCGCGGCTGGCGCTGACGGGTCTGTCCTTCACGGTGCAGTCCCCGGCCGCGCTGGCGGCGGCGGCCCGGGCGCTGGGCGCGCGGCTTGCGGGGGCGGGGGCGTAGGGGGCCTGGCCGGGGCCCGTGCAGTCCCCGGCCGCGCTGGCGGCGGCGGCCCGGGCGCTGGGCGCGCGGCTTGCGGGGGCGGGAGCGTAGGGGGCCTGGGCCTGGCCGGGGCCGGGGCCGCGCCGGGGCCCTGCGGGGCTTTCCCCCACCCCGCCCCTTCCCGAAACCGGGCTCTGCCCGGACCCGGCCCTCAAACGCCGGGCAGGCTGGATGCCGCCCTGCGGCACTCGTCAGCCCGGCGCGGAGTCCCAGGGTTTGGGGCAGGGGGGAGCCCCGGCACCTGGGGGGGATAGGTACCGGGGCTCGTCTGGGGGGCAGGCCGCTCTAGGCCACGGCGTCGAAGCCGGTGTCGCGGGCCATGCGCTTCAGTTCCAGCAAGGCGTGCTTCTCGATCTGGCGGATCCGCTCGCGGGTCAGGCCGTGCTGCTTGCCGACCTCCGTCAGCGTCCGCTCGCGGCCGTCGACGATGCCGTACCGCATCTTGATGATCGACGCGGTGCGCTGGTCGAGCTTGCCGAGCAGGTCCTCCAGCTCCTCGCTGCGCAGCAGCGAGAGCACGGACTGCTCCGGGGAGATCGCAGAGGTGTCCTCCAGGAGGTCACCGAACTGCGTCTCACCCTGGTCGTCCACCGACATGTTCAGGCTGACCGGGTCGCGCGCCCAGTCCAGTACGTCGCCGACGCGCTTCTCCGTCGAGTCGAGCTCGGTGGCGATCTCGGCGTGCTCCGGGTCCCGGCCGTTCTCGCGGTTGAACTCGCGCTGGATGCGGCGGATCCGGCCGAGCTCCTCGACCAGGTGGACGGGGAGACGGATGGTGCGGGACTGGTCCGCGATGGAGCGGGTGATGGCCTGGCGGATCCACCACGTCGCGTACGTGGAGAACTTGAAGCCCTTGGCGTAGTCGAACTTCTCGACCGCGCGGACCAGGCCGGCATTGCCCTCCTGGATGAGGTCGAGGAGGGGCAGACCACTGCGCGGGTAGCGGCGGGCGACGGCCACCACGAGGCGCAGGTTGGAGCGGATGAAGACTTCCTTGGCCCGCTCGCCTTCGGCGGCCAGCGCCTCCAGCTCCTCGCGCGCGGGCGTCTCGCCCTCGCGCTCTATGACACCGTCGAGGATCTGCTGGGCGTACACGCCCGCCTCGATGATCTGGGACAGCTCCACTTCCTTG
Organism: Streptomyces sp. NPDC048258; assembly: GCF_043201995.1. NCBI lineage: Bacteria > Bacillati > Actinomycetota > Actinomycetes > Kitasatosporales > Streptomycetaceae > Streptomyces > Streptomyces sp. NPDC048258. The sequence continues at coordinate 233,212 of NZ_JBICZH010000001.1, read as the reverse complement.
GCGGCGTCGAGCAGCGGGGTGCGCGCGATCTCGTCCAGGTACATGCCGACCAGGTCGCGGTCTGCGATCTCCCCGCCCACAGCGCGTGCGCTGCTCGTGGACTGACGACGGGCGACGGCGCGGGTTGCCATGCGTGCTCCCTTGCGATGAGTTCGGTCGCGGTGCGGCTGCCGGACGGCACCGGTGGTGCGGTGGTGCGTCCCCGGACACTCTCCCGAGTGCCCGCTTCCGAAGGAAACAACGACTGGAATCGGGACAGAATTCCCACGTCGTCCCCTCTTTTTCGAGATCTTGCAGTATCCTGCGCCGCCACGAGAGGGGGCAGAGTGCCGCAAGGACACGAAGAGGTGCAGGTCAGGCCCGGAACGGAAGCCGACCTGGCAGCTCTCACGGATGTGTACAACCACTACGTCCGCGAGACCGCCGTCACCTTCGACACGGCCGTCTTCACTCCGGAACAGCGCCGCCCATGGCTGCACTCCCACCCTGAAGACGGCCCCCACCGCCTTCTGGTTGCCTGGACCGACCATCGAATCGCTGGATACGCGACAAGCAGCCCATTCCGCCCGAAACCGGCCTACGCGACATCGGTGGAGGCCAGCGTCTACCTCGCCCCGCACGCGGTGGGCCGGGGCGTGGGAACCGTGCTCTACGACGCCCTCTTCGCGGCGCTGGCCGAGGAGCCGGTCCACCGCGTGTTCGCCGGCATCGCCCTCCCGAACGAGGCCTCGGTCCGCCTCCACGAGCGCTTCGGCTTCCGCCGCGTCGGGGAGTTCACGGAGGCGGGCTGGAAGTTCGGCCGCTACTGGGACGTGCGGTGGTACGAGAAGACCTTGGGCCACCACCCGTCCGGGTGAGGCTCGGGCACACCGGGCACACGTGGCCCGGCCGGGCGGCCTAGCCGAACTGGAGGGAGCGCTTCGAGAGGCCCATCCAGAAGCCGTCCACCGTGTCACGGCGGGCCGTGAGGTCGCCCGCCGCGTCCGCCGCGCCGAGGGTGACGAAGAGCGGGGCGAAGTGTTCCGTACGGGGATGGGCCAGGCGGCCCGACGGGGACTTGGCCTCGAAGTCGAGCAGGGAGTCCAGGTCGCCCGCGGCCAGCGCCTCGTGGCCCCACGCGTCGAACTCGGCCGACCAGGCGGGGACGCCCGCGCCCGCGTGGCGCAGCGCGGCCAGGTTGTGGGTGAAGAAGCCGCTGCCGACGATCAGGACCCCCTCGTCGCGCAGGGGCGCCAGCTTGCGGCCGACGTCCATCAGGCGGCGCGGGTCCAGCGTCGGCATGGAGATCTGCAGGACCGGTATGTCGGCCTCCGGGAACATCTCCACCAGCGGGACGTACGCGCCGTGGTCCAGGCCGCGGTCCGGTATGTCCTGGACCGGGGCGCCGGGGGCCCGGAGGAGGCTCCGTACCGAGGCGGCGAGCCGCGGAGCGCCCGGGGCGTCGTACCGGACCCGGTAGTAGTGCTCGGGGAAGCCCCAGAAGTCGTAGACGAGCGGGACCGGTTCGGTGGCGCCGAGGGCGAGCGGGGCCTCCTCCCAGTGGGCCGAGACCATCAGGATCGCCGTGGGGCGGGGCAGCTCCGCGGACCAGGCGGCCAGCTCGCCCGGCCATACGGGGTCGTCCGCGAGCGGCGGCGCCCCGTGGCTGAGGTAGAGCGCCGGCATACGGGTCTGGGCGGGGGTCACGGGTGCGCTCCTCGGTCGTCGGTACGGGGTCGCCCGAAAAGACTAACCCCGCTTGGTTCAAATTTGAACCAAGCGGGGTGGTCAGTCATTCCCGGGCGGGCGCCCCCGTCAGTGGGCGATCACCGGAACCTTGAGCTCCGCCTCCTCGGAGGAGCCGGAGCCCGAGCCCGAGGCGACCGGGCCGCCCGCGCCGGGACGGCCGGTGTTGATCAGGGTCAGCGCGATCGCCGAGCTGGCGGCCAGGATGCCGACCGCCCACCAGATGGCGGAGGAGTAGCCCTCGACCATGGCCTGCGCCTGGACGAGCTTGGCCGCGGCGCCGCCCGCCGCGGCCTCGGCCGCGTGGTCGGTCAGGTACGCGGTGGTCGCCGAGGCGGCGATGGTGTTCAGCAGTGCGGTGCCGATCGCGCCGCCGACCTGCTGCGAGGTGTTGACCATGGCGGAGGCGACACCGGCGTCGGCCGGGTTCACCCCGTGCGTGGCCAGGGACATGGCCGGCATGAACGCCGTACCCATGCCGAGGCCGAGCAGCAGCTGCGCCGGGAGGATCAGCGCCGGGTACGAGGACCCGACCTCGAGCTGGGTCAGCAGGAGCATGCCGGTGGCGGCGAGCAGGAAGCCCGGGCCCATCAGCAGGCGCGGCGCGACCCGGGTCATCAGGCGGGCGCCGATCTGCGTGGAGCCCGTGATCATGCCCACGATCATCGGCAGGAAGGCGAAGCCGGTCTGGACGGGCGAGAAGCCCTTCACGATCTGGAGGTAGTAGGTGAGGAAGAGGAACAGGCCGAACATGGCGATGACGGCCAGGCCGAGCGAGAGGTAGACACCGCCGCGGTTGCGCTCCAGCAGGACGCGCAGCGGCAGCAGCGGGGACTTCACCTTGGACTCGGTGTACACGAAGGCCGCCAGCAGGACCGCCGAGGCGATGAACATGCCCACGGTCGTACCGTCCGACCAGCCGGCCGACTCGGCGCGGGTGAAGCCGTACACCAGGGCGACGAGACCGAGCGTGGACAGGACCACGCCGGGGATGTCGAGCGGCGCGCGGTTGCGGCTGCCGGCGGGCTCGCGGATGACCAGCCAGGCACCCACGGCCGCGACGATCGCGAACGGGATGTTGACGAAGAAGGTCCAGCGCCAGTTGAGGTACTCGGTGAGGAAGCCGCCGAGGATCAGGCCGACGGCGCCGCCGCCGCCCGCGATCGCACCGTAGATGCCGAAGGCCTTGGCCCGCTCCTTGGCGTCGGTGAACATCACCGCGAGCAGGGAGAGGGCGGCCGGGGCGAGCAGTGCGCCGAAGGCGCCCTGGAGGGCGCGGGCGCCCAGCATCATGGCCTCGCCGTTCGCGGCGCCGCCGAGCGCGGAGGCCAGGGCGAAGCCGATGAGGCCGACGACGAAGGCGTTCTTACGGCCCCACTTGTCGGCGATGCGGCCGCCGAAGAGGAGCAGTCCGCCGAAGGCCAGCGCGTACGCGGTGATGACCCACTGGCGGTTGCCGTCGGAGATGCCGAGGTCGGTCTGGGCGGAGGGGAGGGCGATGTTCACGATGGTCGCGTCGAGGACGACCATCAGCTGGGCCAGGGCTATGAAGACGAGTGCCTTCCAGCGGCTGGGGTCGGCAGCCAGCGGCGGTGTCGCGGCTGTTTTTGGCATGGGGGTACCCACTTCACTGTGCGGAATGACTGAAAAAGACTATTTCGAGAAGCTTGTATGCGTCACAGGGCCTGTATGCGTCACACGGTTTTCTGCCTCAGGTCTTCCAGCGTGGCGGCAGAACCCGGCAGCACGGAGCGGGCCGGAGTGCGCAACCCGTCGAGGAACAGCTGGAGATGACGGTGGACGAAGCCGTCCACGTCGAGGCAGGCGGTGCCGGGGAGGGGGCGGCTGAGCTGGGAGAGGGCGACCATCAGGTCGCCGACGCCGATGTCCGTGCGGACGAGTCCGGCGGCCTGGCCGGTCGCCAGCAGGGTCTCCACGGCGGCCTCCAAGGCGCCGCGCGCGGCCAGGAGTTCGGGGTGGTCGCGGTCGAAGTCCTCGGCGAGCATGGGGCACAGGGCGCCGATCCGCTCGTCGGCGGCGGCGTGCGTGAACCGGCACAGCGCGGCGAAGGCGTCGGGCTCCTCGGCGAGGGCGGCCTCGGCCGAGGCGGTGACCTGGTCCATGACGAAGAGCACGACGTGGTGGACGAGGGTCGGGCGGTCGGGGAAGTGCCGGTAGAGGGTGGCGTTGCCGATGCCGGCCCGGCGGGCGACCTCGTCGAAGGGGGCGCCGGAGCCGAACTCGACGAGCACCTCGCGGGCCGCCACCAGGATCCGCTCGCGGTTGCGGACGGCGTCGGCGCGCGGGCGCGGGACACGGGTCGCGCGGGGCGTGGCCGTACGGGGCGTGGCCGTACGGGACGCGCTGGGCGTAGGAGGCGTACGCGTGCCGGAGTCGGCGGGCGCCGGCGCCAGGTCCACGGCCGCGTCCGGGACGGGCAGGGCCGCCGGGGCGGTGGTGGTGGGGCGCTTCATTCCGGGGCCTCCCTGACTCGGTGACACGTACGGGCCCTCCAAACGGGGAACCGCTCCCCACTTAGTGGGACTCACGTACAAACGGGGATCCGGTCCCCGGTTATTTCACTCCTCCGTGTGACCCGAGTCACAACCTCCTTCACGTTCGGCCTCTCCCGACGCGCGGGCGCGCCGCAGCCGTCGGAGGGTGAGCGAACAGAGCGCAGACCGGGCAGGGCCGGCTGCCGCGGACCCGAAGGCGATCTCCATGCCGCAGACCCGCCACCGGATACGCAGACCACGCCGCACCAGCGCGTTCGTCGCGCTGACCGCGCTGGCGCTCGGCGTCACGGCGACGGCGAGCACGGGGATATCCAGTCGCACCCACTCGGCTGCCGGTCCCGTGGCCACGACCGCCGAATCGGCTCTCGCGCCGTGCCGGATCGCCGGCACGATGGGCGTGCAGATGTCCGAGGGGATGCCGACCCCGCCCGGGTACTCGCGCTCGACCGGCGAGGTCAGGGCACTGAACCTGATGATCGACTTCCCGGACGCCAAAGGCGAGGGCTCGGCGCTGGACCGGCTGGCGGAGTTCTTCCCCCAGACCTCCGACTGGTACCGCACCAGCTCCTACGGGCGGCTCGACTACCGGGCCGAGGCCCCGATAAGGGCCTGGCTGCGGATGCCGATGCCCTTCGCGGCGTACGGGATCGAGCGCGGGTCCGCGTACGAACCGGGCTACCGGCAGCTCGTCGAGCACATCGCGAAGGCCGCCGACTCCGAGGTGGACTTCAGCCGGTACGACCTGATCAACATCCTGGTCACCCCGAACGCCGGGCCCTCCGCCCTGGACACCGTCCTGTCGGTGACCTTCTCGGGCAACGGGGAGGCGCCGACCGCCGACGGGGTGCCGCTGGCCAACACGTCCTTCGTCTACAGCCGGCAGGACGACGGCTCCGGCACCTACCGGGAGACCGGCTACCGGGTGCTCCCGCACGAGAACGGGCACGTCTTCGGCCTGCCCGACCTCTACACCTCCGACGGCGGGGGGACGGTCGGGCACTGGGACATCATGAGCGAGGACTGGGGCGCCAACAACGACCTGCTGGGCTGGCACAAGTGGAAGCTGGGCTGGCTGGACGGCACGCAGATCAGCTGCGCGTCGAAGTCGGGCACCAGCGACCACGTCCTGTCGCCGCTGGCGGTCGAGGGCGGGACGAAGCTGGCCTTCATCCCGTTGTCGGAGAGCGCCGGGTACGCGGTGGAGGTGCGGACGCGGGCCGGGAACGACGAGGCGGTCTGCAAGCCCGGCGTCCTCGTCTACAAGGTGGACTCGGACGTGGACACGGGGCACGGCCCGGTGACGGTCTCGGACAGCGTGAGCGCGAGCGGCGGCTGCACCCGGCGGCCCAATGTGCACGCGGAGCTGTCGGACGCGCCGTTCCGGCCGGGCGAGACGTTCACCGACGAGAAGGCGGGCATCAGCGTCTCGGTGGTGGGCGAACTGCGCAACGGCAGCTACCAGGTACGGATCATCCGGCCGTAACCGCGGCCGCCCGTCGGCTTAGGGTGTGCGCATGGAGTCCTACACCATCGGACAGGCGGCGCGGCTGCTGGGCGTGAGCGTCGACACCGCTCGGCGGTGGGCGGACGCCGACCGCTTCCCGACCCGCCGGGACGGCAAGCGCCGCATCGTCGACGGGCCCGACCTGGCGGCCTTCTGCGTGGAAGCCGCCCAGGAGGGCACGGAGGAGGCGGACGCCCCGTACACCTCGGCCCGCAACGCCTTCCCCGGCATCGTGACCGGGATCAAGCACGGCGACGTCGCGGCGCAGGTCGAGATCCAGGCGGGACCGCACCGCGTGGTGTCGCTGCTGACCCGCGAGGCCGTCGAGGAACTGGGGCTGGAGGTCGGCATGCGGGCCACCGCCCGCGTGAAGTCGACCAGCGTCCACATCGACCGCGACTGAGGGCCCCTTCCTGCGGCTGGGTGGGCCATCCCGGGCGCGTGCTGCGGGCGGCATGCCGCATGGGGAGCTCGTGGATACGCTTGAGGTCCGGAACCCGACAGTAAATGATCAGTGGGAGGCGCACCCCGATGAGACGACGCCATCACTTCCACGTTGATCATGCCGGGCATTCGGTCAGTGCCACCATCCAGACGGGCCACAAGGTAGAGGTGGAAGTGCTCGTCGACGGCAAGGAGACCGGCCACGCGACGACGCACGACGACCACCCCGTGACCGTGCCCGTGGAACTGCCCACCGATCCGCCGAGCACGGTGTCGGTGCGTGCCACGCCCGGTCCGGGCGTACCGCGCTGCTTCCTCGAGGTCGTCGGAGCCGACCCCCAGGTCATGTCCCCGCGCCCGTACTGACCGACACGGCTGCCTCGGCACGTCGTCCTTCGCGCGCTGACCGTGCCGCAGCCCCTGACACACCGGGGTTGAGGCCGTCAGGGAGGAACCCGCCCTGCCTTCGCCGCCGCAAGATCACATCACGCTATCCGCCAGCAGCCCGCACTCCCCACCCGCTACACTGACGCCGGTGCACAGCACCATCACGCCTTCGTAGCTCAGGGGATAGAGCACGGCTCTCCTAAAGCCGGTGTCGCAGGTTCGAATCCTGCCGAGGGCACAGACCGGGGACCCCCAGCCGATTTCGGCCGGGGGTCCTCGTCGTTGTGCGGCAACAGGTGGGCCCGGTGCGGGAATTACTCTGCGGCGTCGGTGGACGGCGGGGCGGGGAGCGTGACGCGGGCCTCGGCGCCCGCCGGTTCGCGGTTGCGGAAGGCGAGGGTGGCGCCGAGGGCGCGGGCCTGGCCCGCGGCGATGGTCAGGCCCAGGCCGTGGCCCTTGTTCATGCCCTCCGTACGGAAGCGCTGCGGGCCGGCGGTCAGGAGGTACTCCGGATAGCCGGGGCCCGCGTCCGTCACGGTCAGCGTCCGGCCGTCCACCCTGACCGCGACCGGGGCCGCGCCGTGTTTGTGGGCGTTGGCGATGAGGTTGCCCAGGATCCGCTCCAGGCGGCGCCGGTCCGTCTCCACCCTGAGGGACGAGACCACCTCCAGGGCCGTGTCCGTGCCCGAGGCGCGGATCGCACGGGCCGCCAGGTCGGCCAGGTCGTACGAGTCCAGGTCCACGCGCTCGGTGCCCGTGTCCAGCCGGGAGATCTCCAGCAGGTCCTCGGTCAGCGCGCGCATCGCCCGTACGCGGTCCCTTACGAGCTCGGCCGGGCGGCCCGGCGGCAGGAGCTCGGCGGCCGCGTTCAGGCCGGTCAGCGGGGTGCGGAGCTCGTGGGCGACGTCCGCCGTGAACCGCTGCTCGGCTTGCAGCTTGCGCTGGAGCGAGGAGGCCATCGTGTCCAGGGCCCGGGAGACCGCCGCCACCTCGTCCTTGTTCCGAGGGCTGTCGCCGACCCGCGCGTCCAGGTCGCCCGCGCTGATCCGGCGGGCCACCTGCGCGGTCAGGTGGAGCCGGCGGGTGATCCGGGTGACGCCGAGCGCGCCGATGAGGAGGGTGCCGCCGATGGCGAGCACCGAGGAGCCGAGGATGGCCCGGTCCAGCTCGGCGATGGTCCGCTCGGCGTTGGTGAAGTCGACGGAGACGGCTATCGCGGTGTCGTGGTCGGCGGGCCCCGCCGCCCACATGGCGGAGCGGCCGCGGTGCTCGCCGATGGCGGTGCCGCGCTTGCCGCTGAGGGCCAGCGCGCGCAGTTCCGCGGGCAGGCCGACGGGGTCTATGCCCTCGCCTCGCACCATGCGCGCGCCGGCCTCGTACGCCGAGACGGTCCGCTCCAGCTTGGTGAGCGCCTTCTCGCGCGCCGTGCCGACGGTCTGGTGCGTCATGGCGTTGTGCACGAGGCCGCCGAGCAGGGCCGCGAGCCCGCAGCACATGAAGGTGATGAAGAGGGCGGCCTTCCAGGTCAGGGTGGAGGTCCAGGCGGGCAGCCGCAGGCTGATCGTGCGCTGGGTCTCGTTCATGATCCTGCGGACCCGTCCGTCCTGACTTGTCTGTCGCCCTTGTCCGTAGCAGGGCTCCCCGGTGAGATCACCGTAATGCGCCTGCCTGAGCGGGCATCAGGCGGCCTCCGGTCGAGATCACGCCGGATCAGGCCAGAACGGGACCGGATCGCGCCGGATCACACCCGATCACACCGGATCACGCCACCAGGTCCGCATAGAAGATGACGTTGTTGGTGCGGTGACCGTCCTTCAGCCCGCCGCCGCAGGTCAGCAGGCGCAGCTCGGGGCGGGTGGTGTCTCCGTAGACCTTGTCGGTCGGGAAGTCCTTCTTGTTCACGTCCTCGATCTCGCGGATCTTGAACTTGGCCGTCTTCCCGTCCTCGCGCGGGACCTCGACCAGATCGCCGAGCTTGATCTTCTTGACGTCCTTCATCAACGCCGGGCCGTACTTGGTGTCGAAGTGCGCGACGAGGACGGAGACGCCCTTCTCTCCCGGGGTGACCCCCTCGGTCCACCAGCCCGGGGTGTCCGCGTCGGTGTCGGCATCGGGCACGCCGAGCTCGCCGGTGGCGGGGTCCACGCTGAGGTCGACCATCTTCTTCGCGTCCACGCCCGCCGCGTCGATCTTCATGCCGGTCGGCTTCGACGGGGGCAGCGCCGGGGCGCCGGTGTCGGCGGCCGGGGCAGCGGCCGCGGCGGTGCTGCCGACCTTGGGGTCGGGGGGCAGCTCGGGGCCGGAGGCGCCGCAGGCTGCGAGGGCGCCGGTGACGGCGACCGCGAGGGCGGCCACGGCCACGGCGCGGCGGGCGGTGGCGAGGGTGCGGGTGCGGGTGCGGGTCATGGCGTACTCCGGGCGGGGCGGGCGCAGGCAGGCGGGGAGCCGGGCCGACCGCCCATTTCAGCCGGTTGCCCTGACGGCAGCCACGACGTTACGAGGGCCGTGTGTGCGCCACCCATCGAAAATGTAACGATTGCCCGGATACTCCCCCGCGAAGCCGTGAAGACGCACGAAGCGCACGAAGCCCTTCCGGCCGTAGCCGGAAGGGCTGTGCGAGTCAGTACGAAAAGGTCAGCTCAGGCCTCTGCTGCGTTCCCCGATGCGGTCGCCCTGCGGCGTCCCGGACCGCTTCAGGGCCGCCTTCGTGTGCGCCCCGCCCTTCACCTTGGTCCGCACCAGACCGTCGAAGCCGTGGCTTGCCGGACGCGGCGGCCGATCCGGTTCCTGGGCCTGGAAGGCCGCTCGGAAGTCCCGCTTCTGCTCTTTGCTCATCCCGTCGTCAACTCCCTCGGGAAGCACCCAATCGGACTACTGGGATGGTATGCAGATATACGGGACAACGCACCTGGACCGGACGTAACGATTTCTGGATCAAGGCCGGGGCGGAGCCGGCCGGTCCGGCGGCCCCAGCGTGCCGTAGACCAGCCCCTCCGGGCAGGGCGTGCCCCGCGGCAGCTGGTACTTCGCCGCCACCCGGTACTCCCCCGGCGCCGGCGCCAGCAGCTCCGTCCATACGTCGCCGGACTCGTCCGGAGTGGCTTTGAACAGGCATCCGGCCGTATTCGCGTACTCCTTCGGTTCGGCCGCCTTCGCCTTCGACGCGAAGGTCTCCTCCGGCGGCGCCACCGGCTTGCCCGCCCCGTCCACCAGCCCCAGCCACGGCGAGTGCGGGATGCGCACCAGCACCCGCCCGGGCTGCTTCACGTCGATGACGAGCCGGTCGGCGCCCGCCCGCACCACCGTCGCGGGCCCGGACACCAGATTCGTCGGCTGCTGCACCTTGAACAGCTGCCAGTTCGCGTCGCCCCACACCTGCTGGAGGTACGGGAGCCCCTCGCGCACCAGCTTCGCCTCGTCCTCGCCGCCCGAATCGGGTTTGTCGGCGGGCAGCACCACGTAGTGCACGGCCCAGCGCTCCAGCCAGGCCCGGTAGCTGTCGGCGGTAAGGGTGTCGTCGTAGAAGAGCGGGTTCCGCTCCAGGTCGGCCTGCCGGTTCCAGCCGCGCGCGAGGTTCACGTACGAGGGGAAGGCGGACGACTCGCGGTGGCTGCTGGCCGGGACCACCTCGACCCGGCCGCGGTCGGCGCCCGCCTTCTGCAGCTGATCGACGAGCGGGGCCAGCTCGCGGTTCCAGGCTGCCACCGGGGTGGTGCGGACGATGTCCGTGATGCTGTTGGTGGTGATCCAGATGTTCATCCCGGCGAAGGCCAGCAGGACCGCGTACCAGTGACGCGTGCCCCGGACCGAGTACGGGAGCGCCGCGAGCAGCACCGCCCCGCCGAACAGCATGACCAGCCGGGTCACGTTCGAGCCGACCTGGGAATCGATCTGCCAGGTCAGGTAGACGCCGAAGGTGTAGACGGCCGAGCCGATCCGGACCGTCTTCCACCGCCTCGGTACGAGGAACAGGATCGCCAGGGCGAACACGAACGGCGGCGCGGCCGAGCCCAGCTTCATCGGCTGCGTCCCGGAGAAGGGGAACAGCCAGGCCGACAGCCCGACCACGGCCACCGGGGCCAGCCCCAGCGCGTACGCACCCGGGCGCCGCCCGCTCAGGAACAGCGCGGCCGCGATCACCCCGAGGAAGAGCCCGGCGACCGGACTGGCGGCGGTCGCGAGCCCGGCCAGCGGAGCCGCGGCGGCCGCCTTGGCCCAGCGCCGCTCCGCCCATTTGCGCGGCCAGCAGAAGACGACGGCGACCGCGCCGAGCGCGAACATCACGCCGAGGCCGAAGGTGACGCGGCCCGACAGGGCGTTGCAGAGCAGCCCGTACACCCCGGCCAGGGCGGGCCACAGCGGCTCGCGCACGGCCCCGCGGCAGCGGGTCAGGACCAGGGCGAGCAGCCCGGCCGAGACGGTGCCCGCGACCATCATCGTGGTCCGGACGCCGAGCATGTGCATGAGGTACGGCGAGACCACGCTGTACGAGACGGGGTGCATGCCGCCGTACCAGGCGAGGTTGTACGCCGAGTCGGGGTGGCGGCCGACGAACTCGGCCCAGGCGTCCTGCGCGGCGAGATCGCCGCCGCTGTTGGCGAAGCTGAAGAACCAGACGACGTGCAGCACCCCGGCGAGCAGCGTCGATACGGCGACCGGGTGGCGGCGGACCCGGTGCAGAGCCCGGCGGGGTATGCCGCCGGGCGCGGCGGGAGCGGATACCGCGGTGTCGCCGTCGCCGTCGCCGCCCCCGCCGGCGGCCGGTAGAACGGCTGCCCGGGGGCGTCCCTGCTGCTCAGCGGTGGTCACAGCCCACTCCCCAACACATGAATCAACACATGGATCAACACGTGAGTCCACACCCGCGGACACGTCCCGGGTCCCGGGACCCAAGACGCGCTCCGGCGCCCCGGGGTTGCCCGGGACGCCGGATCCACGCTCTCACCCGCTGTCAGCCGACGCGCGTCAGCTTGCTGCCGATGCCCGGCGCGGCGAGGTCGCTCTTCAGGGCCACCGGCACCTTCACCTGGCTCGCGCCTTCGCCGACGGTCAGCAAGCCGATCTCGGTGCCGGCCGTGGCGGTCTGCGGGATCTTGCCACCGCCGTCGGCGAGCTTCACGTTCACGGTGAGGCCGGCCCAGCCGACCGCCTGGACATCGGCGGTGGCGACGACCGGGGTCCTGCCGCCGAGTCCGTCGTCCACGTAGCCGACGACGTCGCCCTTCTTCACGACGGGCGCGCCTTCGAGGGCCTTCTGGGTGGCGATCATCAGCTGCTTGCTCGCGGCGAGCACGCTGTCGATGATCGGCGGCTTGTGCTGGCCGAGGACGGCTCCGACGATCAGCTGGTTGGTGTTGCCGACCTTCTTCTGGGCGGCGAAGAGGAGGTTTCCGCCGGCCTTGGTCGTCGTACCGGTCTTGATGCCGAGCGAGTCGTTGTACGGGACCAGGCCGTTCCAGTTCCGCCACTCCTTGCCCGACGGGTCGATCCACTTGGGCTTCTTGGTGATGTCGAGCAGCGTCTCGATCTCGACGAGCTTGAGGCCCAGCTTCACCTGGTCCTCGGCGGTGCTGACCGTGGTCGCGTCCAGGCCCGAGGGGTCGGTGTAGGTGGTGTTGGTCATGCCGAGTTCCTTGGCGGTGTCGTTCATCTTCTTGACGAACGCCTCCTGGGAACCGGCGTCCCAGCGCGCGAGCAGCCGCGCGATGTTGTTGGCCGACGGGATCATGAGGGCGGCGATCGCGTCGTACTCCGAGATCTTGTCGCCCTCCTTGACCGTGTCGAGGGTGGACTCGTTGTTGACCGAGTCGTTCTTCTTGCCCTCGGTCTCGGCCGTCTTGTCGACGTCGATCATCTGGCCCTGCTCACCCTTCTTGACCGGGTGGTCGCGCAGGATGATGTACGCCGTCATCGACTTGGTGACGCTCGCGATCGGCACCGGCTTCTGCTCGCCGGACTGGCCGAGCGTGCCGAGGCCGGCGGCGGCCATGTAGGCCTGGCCCTCGCTGGGCCAGGGCAGCGCGGGCTTGGAGCCGCCGAAGGTGTACGAGGACTTCGCGGTCATCACGAGCTTCGGCTGGGGCAGGGGGCGCACCAGCTGCACGACGGCGAGGATGATCGCGAGGAGCACGACGAGCGGGAAGTAGATCTTGAACCGCCGGATCGCCGTGCGGAGCGGGCTCGGCGGCGGGGGCGGGTTGTTCGTGAGGTCCGCCAGCATGTCGAGCGGCGGCTTGGGCGGCAGGGGCTGCTGCGTGGTCCGCTCGGTCCGGTCCGTCGCGGCGGCGGACGCGGGCTTCGGAGCCGGGGCCTTCGGAGCCGGGGCCTCGGCCGTCTTCGGCTTCGGCTTCGGCTGCTGCCCGGCCTCGTCGCTCCGCAACGGCACGAAGGTGCTGGTCGCGGGGGTCGCGGGGGTCGCGGGGGTCGCGGGGGTCGCGGGGGGCGCGGGGGTCGCCTTCGGCTCGGCCGGACCGGAGTCGGCAGCCGGCTTCGGCTTCACCGCGCGGAAGACGGCGGTGCGCTCGCTGTCGGCGGACTCCGCATCGGAATCCGCCTTCGGAATCCGGAACACCCCGGTCCGCTCCCGCGGCGCAGGCTCCTTGACGGACTCCTCCCCGGAACGGGAACCGGAATCACCCTCCGGCTTCACGGCCCGGAACACGGCGGTCCGCTCACTGTCGGCCGCCTCGTCAACCGGAGCACCCTTCGGCTCCGCCGAACCGGAATCGCCGGCCCGCCCTGCCGCCGGGGCCGTCTTCGGCTCCGCCGAACCGGAATCCGCACGCCGCTCGACGGCAGTCG
>NZ_JBICZH010000001.1:183924-219737 GCF_043201995.1 Streptomyces sp. NPDC048258 | reverse complement strand
CGGCCTCACGGCACGGAAAACGGCAGTGCGCTCACTGTCGGCCGCCTCGCCGCCGACGACACCCTCGGGCTTGCCCGAACCGGAATCAGCAGGCCGACCGGCCGGGGCCGCCTTCGGCTCGGCCGAACCGGAGTTGGCAGAGCGGTCGGCAGCGGCAGGTTCGCCAGCCGCCGGGGCAGCCTTCGGCGGAACCGAAGCGGAATCCGCACGCCGCTCGACGGCAGTCGGCCTCACGGCACGGAAAACGGCAGTGCGCTCACTGTCGGCCGCCTCGCCGCCGACGACACCCTCGGGCTTGCCCGAACCGGAATCAGCAGGCCGGCCAGCCGGGGCCGCCTTCGGCTCGGCCGAACCGGAGGAATCAACAGGCCGCACAGCGGGGGCCTTCGGCGACGCCGAAGCGGAATCCGCAGACGGCTCGGCACCGGCCGACTTCTGAGTCGGGGTCGCCTTCGGCGCAGCCGGACCGGAGTCGGCAGGCCGCTCGGCAGCAGTCGGCCTCACGGCCGCAGAGTCGGCCGTTGGCGACGCCGAAACCGAATCCGCAGGCCGCTCGGCGCCCGCCGACTTCTGAGTCGGGGTCGTCTTCGGCGCAGCCGAACCGGAGTCGGCAGGTCGTCCGGCCGGCGCTGGCGCCACCGAAGCGGAATCCGCAGGGCTTTCGGCGGCAGCCGGCTTCACGGCGCGGAAAACGGCGGTGCGCTCGCTGTCGGCCGACTCGGCGGCGACGGCAGCCTTCGGCTCCGCCGGAACGGAATCGTCGGGCCGACCGGCCGGGGCGGCCTTCGGCTCCGCCGGAGCGGAATCGGCAGGCCGACCAGCCGAGGCCGCCGTTGACCCCGCCGGAGCGGAGTCGGCAGGCACATCGGCCGGACGCGAAACGGAATCAGCCGGCTTCGGCCGCGCGGAAGCGGAATCCGCCGCCTCGGCTTCGGCTTCGGCATCCGAACTCGGGCCCGGCGCGGCCGCAGGCGCGGAAGCAGGGGCCGGTTCCGCCCGTCCGGAGGACTCGGCGGGGTCGGGGACCGGCGTGAACACCGCCGTCTCGCTCCCCGGTTCCGGAGCCCGGTCCTCCCCGGAGGGGGACTCGTCGGCGCCGGCGACCCACGCCGCCACCGCATCCCGCAGCGGATCCCGCTCCCCCGCAGGGGACTCGGCACCCGCAGAGGGATCGCCACCCGCAGGGTCCCGCGGCCGGAACACCGACAGCCTCGGATCACGCTCCGCGGAGGTCGACGCCGCCCCCGGCGCTCCTTCATCAACCGACTTGTCGGGGGACTCGCCCGCCACCAGTTCCTCCTCCATCGTCGCCACGTCCGGCTGTCCGAATGTCTAACAGTGTCCCGTCTAGGGGGCATCGCCCACGTGCTAGACGAGAACGACATAGCTGCGGGTTCCCCCACAAAGCGGCCACGCGCTCTCGACAGATGAATGTGAGAGGCGTCACCCTGTCACTCATCCACGCGGGGAGGCATGGATGGGCAGGAGCCGCAGAACAATTCCGGAGGAGCTTCTGCTGCTCGCCTTGGACCCGGCCACGGGTACCACGGCGCAGCCGCAGTCGCTCGACCTCGGCCTGGCCGGGGCACAGCTAGTGGAGCTGGCTCTGGCAGGACGGATAGCCCCTGACGGGGATCGTATCGCCGTGGTGATGCCACGGCCGACAGGAGATCCGACTCTGGACTCCGCACTGGAACTGCTGCGCAGGCGCGGCAGCCCGGTACGGGCCGTCCACTGGATCGGTGGACCCCGACTGGGGCTCCGCCAGATTTACCTCGCCCACCTGGAGCGCTGCGGCATGGTCCATGCCGTCGCGGGACAGATGTGCGGGGTGCTGCCGACAACTCGCTACCAGGCGACGGACACGGAGATCAGCCGGGAGATACGCGCCCGGCTCGACAGTGCGATCCGCACCGGCGTACCGCCGGACCCGCGGACCGCGGCGCTTGCCGCACTGGCCCACGCGGTCGGACTCGGCAAGCACCTGTACCCCGGCAACGAGGGTCGGTCGTCCAGGTCCCGGCTGCGGGACCTGATCCGGCACGACCCGATGGGCGGACTCGTGGCGCACGCCGTGATGGACGTCCAGAACGGTGTGGCCGCACAGCCACGCCGTGACCGCGCACCGGCACCGCCGGCCCGGGCCACGGCGAGCAGCGTTCCGCTGCAGCCGCGCCGGACCGGTGCGATGGCCCGCGCGGCCGCGCACTGATCCACCCGCTCCATCGCATTGCCATCGCCGTAACCGACGTCCGCAAAGACCCGGTTCGGGAGCCGCCAGCGCGCGGGGTGACGAGGCCGGTACACCGGTCGCGCCGCCCCGCGCGTCTGTTTTCCCGGCCGTTCCCCAGCGGTGGCGCCCGCTTCGGTGGCAGTCTGCTCGACATCAGACACGCAGAGAGACCGCGACAGAAGAAGGCGGAGGTGCCGTTCACGTGGCGTCCAATGTCAATCCCACCGTCCGACGCCGCCGACTGGGCATGGAGTTGCGCAAGCTCCGCGAGGACAAGGGCATGACGGCCGAACAGGTCGCCGAGCGCCTGCTCGTCTCCCAGTCCAAGATCAGCAGACTGGAGAACGGCCGCCGTTCCATCAGCCAGCGCGACGTCCGCGACCTGTGCGAGGTGTACGAGGTGGAGGACCCCCGGCTGGTGGACTCGCTCATGCAGATGGCCAAGGACTCCCGCCAGCAGGGCTGGTGGCACGCCTTCGGAGACATCCCGTACAGCGTCTACATCGGCCTGGAGACGGACGCCGCGAGCCTGCGCACGTACGAGCCGCTGGTGATCCCGGGACTGCTCCAGACCACGGAGTACGCCCAGGCCCTCGTCCGCGGCGCGTGGCCGGAGACCGCTCCGGCCGACGTGGAGAAGCGCGTCCAGGTCCGGATGCACCGGCAGAAACGGCTCTCCGAGACGGACAACAACAACCCGGAGATCGGGCCGCTGCGCCTGTGGGCGGTCATCGACGAGGCCGCGCTGCGCCGGCGCGTGGGCGATGCCCAGCTGATGATCCGGCAGCTGGAGTACTTGATAGAGCAGTCGGAACAGCCGCACGTCACGGTGCAGGTGATGCCGTTCTCGCTCGGCGCGCACCCCGGCGTCAACGGCCAGTACGCCATTCTGGAATTCCCGGACGCGTCCGACTCGACCGTGGTCTACATCGAGGGCGTGACGAGCGATCTGTACCTGGAGAAGGCCAACGACGTGCAGAAGTACAGCGTGATGTACGAGCACCTGCGCGCCCAGGCCCTCAATGTCGACCAGACGCGGGAGTTCATCTCCGGGATCATCGACCACTACGCCGGCAAGGGCGAATGAATCCGCGGGAATCCGGGACGGTCCGGGTGAGTCCGGGAGAGTGACGGTGACGGTGGCGGGCGGCGGGGCCGGTACGGTACACCGTCACTCCCCGGCCGCATAAGCCCTGACTGGAATATGCCACTCGGTCGGGTGAACGGCTCCTTCACCTATCAGGAGCTGCGGGTAGCGTCGATCACGTCAGCCGGAGAAGTGGCCGACACGCCAACGGAACTACTCGCTGAACCGGAGAGAAACATGGCTATTCGCCAGGGCGCCACGGACAACTGGACCAAGTCCTCCTATTCCGCCAACGGTGCCTGCGTCGAGGTCAAGTCGCCCGTCATGGAGGCCATCGCGGTCCGCGACTCGAAGGTGCAGGACGGCCCGTCCCTCACCTTCGCGCCCGGCTCCTGGACCTCGTTCGTCGACGGTGTCACCGAGGGTCGGCTGGGACGCCTCGCCTGAACGTCACGGCATGCGCCCCAGCCGCCTCGGACGCACCATCCGTACGACCAGCATCATCCGCACCACCGGCACCACCCGCACGACCAGCACGACCCCGCACCACTGACTGGAGCCCTCTCGACTGGCCGCCGTCCTGGCCGAGGGGGCTCGGCCACGTCCGGGTCCGCCCGGGTACGGTCACCGCAGCTGGTCGACGTACCGGTCGGTCCCCGGAACCGTGGGGATGA
The DNA here is from genome assembly GCF_043201995.1 of Streptomyces sp. NPDC048258. Taxonomy (NCBI): domain Bacteria; kingdom Bacillati; phylum Actinomycetota; class Actinomycetes; order Kitasatosporales; family Streptomycetaceae; genus Streptomyces; species Streptomyces sp. NPDC048258. Next base: position 215,743 of record NZ_JBICZH010000001.1, on the reverse strand, counting down.
ACGGCGCCACCAGCTCCACCCGCCCCAGCCCCGCCTCCGCGACCTCGGCGTCCAGCCCCTGGAAGTGGCCCCAGCAGGCCTGCTCCCGGGGGTCCTGCTCCAGGAACCACAGCAGCGTGAGGCGGGTGTCGACCCCCTCGACCTGCTTGACGTACGTCATCCGGTCGCCGGGCAGCGGCGTGGGCCGGAAGACCGTCACCATCGCGGCCGGAGAGCCGTGCAGCCGCCCGGGCAGGGCGCGTACGCGCAGCCACTCCAGCAGTTCGGCCCGCTGCTCGGGCCCGTCGGCGTCGACGACCTGCACGACGAGGCCCGCGTACGGGTGGTCGAGGGCGTGGAAGTCGCGCGGGCCGGCGGCGCCGTCACGGTAGACGGTGGCCGCGTGGTCCTGGAAGGCCGTGAACACGTGGGTGCGGTCCTGGTAGACCCGGCCGTCGCGGTTGAGCCGCTTGTTGATCCCGACGGTCCACTTCATGTGCTCGTCGTAGCGGCCCTCGGTGACCCAGTACGTGGACATGTAGCAGCCGGCGGTGACCGGCTGGGCGACCGCCGACTTCTCGGGGTAGCGCAGCTCCTGGAGCTCACGGGTGGCCACCCAGCGGCGGCCCGCGTACATCCAGGGCATGGCCATGGCGCCGGCGTAGTAGTGGTCGTCCTCGTACCAGCGGTTGTACGCGTACTCGTGCCCCGGGTGCGGTTCCACCATGGTGATCAGCGCGTGACCGGGGCGGACGCCGTAGGGCCCGACGGCCGCGAGCCCGGCGTAGTCGTCGACACGGGTGTCCTGCTGCGGCTGCCCGCCCTGCTCTTCTGTCGTCATGGGACCGGTCTAGCTGATATGTCGTCAGATGGGGAGGGTCCGGGGCCCGTTCACGATGTGACACATAGGTGCCGTCTGCATCTTTCTGTGGCTACGATGCGCGCACCCGACTCCCCGAGGAGCTCCCGTGCCCGCTGAAGCCGCCCTCTCCGCCGTCCTCGCGCCGCCGCCCGCGTTCGCCGCGCGTGCCGCCTCGGTGGGCGGTTCGCCCGTGCGCGAGATCCTCGCGCTCACCGAACGCCCCGGGATCATCTCCTTCGCCGGCGGCCTCCCCGCGCCCGAACTCTTCGACACCGAGGGGCTGCGGGCCGCGTACGACGCCGCCTTCGCGGCCTCCGCGCGGCGGGCGCTCCAGTACTCGACCACCGAGGGGGCGCCGGAGCTGCGCGCGGCCGTCGCGCGGCGGGCGACGGCGCGGGGGCTGGCGACGGACGCCGACGACGTGGTCGTCACCTCGGGCTCCCAGCAGGCCCTCACCCTCGTCACGAGCGCCCTGATCGAGCCCGGGGACGTGGTCCTGGTCGAGAACCCCACGTACCTGGCGGCGCTCCAGTGCTTCGGACTGGCCGGGGCGCGGGTGGTGCCCGTCCCCTGCGACGAGGAGGGCATCCTCCCCGACGCCCTGGCGGAGACCGTCGCACGGGAACGCCCCAAGCTGCTCTACACCGTCCCCACCTTCCAGAACCCGACGGGACGCACCCTGCCGGGGGTCCGGCGGGCGGCGGTGGCGGAGACGGCGGCGCGCCTCGGGCTCTGGCTCGTCGAGGACGACCCGTACGGGGACCTCCGCTACGAGGGTGCGGAGGTGCCGTGGCTGGCGGCCCACCCGGGGGCGGAGGACCGCACGGCGCTGCTCGGCAGCTTCTCGAAGATCATGGCGCCGGGCCTGCGGCTGGGCTGGCTGCGGGCCCCGGCGGCACTGCGCCGGGCCGCGGTGGTCGCGAAGCAGGCGGCCGACCTGCACACCTCGACGGTGGACCAGCTGGCCGCCGCCCACTACCTGGCCGCGTCGGACCTGGACGCCCACATCGCCACGGTCCGCGCGGCCTACCGCTCCCGCCGCGACGCCCTGCTGGCGGGCCTGGCCGGGGCCCTCCCGGCGGGCTCGGCGTGGAACCGCCCGGAGGGAGGCATGTTCGTCTGGGCCCGCCTCCCGCAGGACCACGACGCGACGGCCCTCCTCAAGACGGCCCTCACCCACGAGGTCGCCTTCGTCCCGGGCTCCCCCTTCTTCACGGGCCCCCCGGACCCCCGCACCCTCCGCCTCACGTTCACGACGCACACCCCGGAGGAGATCGCCGAGGGCGTCGCCCGCCTGGGGCGCGCGCTGGCGGAGTCCGGTGGGCACTGACGGGGCTGACGGGGAGCGACGCGGGGCGGACGGGGCGCGCCGACCGGGATCGTTCCCACCCTCGGAAGCCCCGCTCCCACCCCTTCACATCACCGGGCGGCGGCCGTAGCCTGACGGACCGTCAGATACGCCGCGTGTGGAGGCCCGTCATGCTGCTGCAAGGGAAGACCGTCATCGTCTCCGGGGTCGGGGCCGGACTCGGGCACCAGGTGGCCGCCGCCGTCGTGCGCGACGGCGGGAATGCCGTGCTCGGAGCGCGGACCGAGGCCAATCTGGCCAAGTCCGCCGCCGAGATCGACCCCGACGGCGCGCACACCGCCCACCTGGCCACCGACATCGGCAACGAGCGGCAGTGCGAGGCGCTGGCCGAGCTGGCGCGGGCGCGCTTCGGCCGGATCGACGCCGTCGTGCACGTCGCCGCCTGGGACTCGTACTTCGGCGGGCTGGAAGACGCCGACTTCGGGACCTGGCAGCAGATCATCGACGTGAACCTGCTCGGGACCCTGCGCATGACCCGGGCCTGCCTGCCCGCCCTCAAGGAGCGCGGCGGATCCGTCGTGATCATCGGGACGCAGTCCGCGGTGGCCGCGCCCAACGAGGTCCAGCAGGCCGCCTACGCCGCCTCCAAAGGGGCCCTGACCTCGGCCATGTACTCCATGGCCCGCGAGCTCGGCCCCCACCGGATCCGCGTCAACACCGTGCTGCCCGGCTGGATGTGGGGCCCGCCCGTGCAGGCCTTCGTCACCTTCTCCGCCCACACCGAGGGCGTCCCCGAGGCCGAGGTCCACGCCCGCCTCACCGAGCGCATGGCGCTGCCCGACCTCGCCACCGACGGGGACGTCGCCGACGCCGCCGTCTTCTTCGCCTCCGACCGGGCGCGGGCGATAACCGGCCAGTCCTTGCTGGTCAACGCCGGTGAGCTGATGAGATGAGCCACTCCACGGCCACCCCACCGCCGGAACATCGGATCGTATGCTCGGCCCATGACCACTCCGAGTGACGCTCCGACCGAAAACGCGATGCGCCGCGCGCTCCGGCGGGCCCGCGACGGCGTCGCGCTCGACGCGACCGAGGCGGCCGTACTCCTCCAGGCGCGCGGCGAGGCCCTCAAGGACCTCGCCGCCTCCGCCGCACGGGTAAGGGACGCCGGGCTGGCCGCCGCCGGGCGCCCCGGTGTCATCACCTACTCCCGCAAGGTCTTCATCCCCCTCACCCGCCTCTGCCGCGACAAGTGCCACTACTGCACCTTCGTCACCGTCCCCGGCAAGCTGCGCAAGAGCGGCCACGGTCTGTACCTCTCCCCCGACGAGGTCCTCGACATCGCGCGCCAGGGCGCGGCGATGGGCTGCAAGGAAGCCCTCTTCACCCTCGGCGACCGCCCCGAGGACCGCTGGCCCGAGGCCCGCGAGTGGCTCGACGCGCACGGATACGACGACACCCTCGCCTACGTGCGCGCCATGGCCATCCGCGTGCTGGAGGAGACGGGCCTGCTGCCGCACCTCAACCCGGGCGTCATGACCTGGTCCGACCTCCAGCGCCTCAAGCCCGTCGCGCCGTCCATGGGCATGATGCTGGAGACCACCGCCACCCGCCTGTGGTCCGAGCCGGGCGGCCCCCACCACGGCTCCCCCGACAAGGAGCCGGCCGTACGGCTGCGGGTGCTGGAGGACGCCGGGCGCTCCAACGTGCCCTTCACCACCGGCGTCCTCATCGGCATCGGCGAGTCGTACGAGGAGCGCGCCGACGCCTTCTTCGAGCTGCGCCGCATCCAGCGCAGCTACCACGGCATCCAGGAGGTCATCGTCCAGAACTTCCGCGCCAAGCCGGACACCGCCATGCGCGGCATGCCGGACGCGGAGCTGGAGGAGCTGGCCGCGGCCATCGCCGTCGCCCGGCACATCCTGGGCCCGAGCGCCCGGATCCAGGCGCCGCCGAACCTGGTGGACGCCGAGTACGCGCTGCTCATCGGCGCGGGCATCGACGACTGGGGCGGGGTCTCCCCGCTCACCCCCGACCACGTCAACCCCGAGCGCCCCTGGCCGCACATCGAGGAGCTGGCCGGGCGCACCGCCGCCGCCGGCTTCGAACTGCGCGAACGCCTGACGATCTACCCCGAGTTCCTCCAGCGCGGCGAACCCTGGCTGGACCCCCGGCTGCTGCCGCACGTACGCGCGCTGGCCGACGCGGAGACGGGGCTGGCGAACGAGGCCGCGGCGGTCGAGGGCCGGCCGTGGCAGGAGCCGGACGAGGGCTTCACCGCGTACGGGCGCACCGACCTGCACACCACGATCGACACGGAGGGCCGCACCGGCGACCGCCGCGACGACTTCGACCACGTCTACGGCGACTGGGAGGCGCTGCGCGAGGCCGCGGCCCCCGGAATGGTGCCGGAGCGCATCGACACGGACGTACGGGCCGCGCTCGCGCAGGCCGCCGACGACCCGACGAAGCTGACCGACGCGCAGGCCCTGGCCCTGCTGCACGCGGACGGCCCGGCGCTGGACGCCCTGTGCCGGATCGCGGACGACCTGCGCAAGTCGGTCGTGGGCGACGAGGTCACGTACATCGTCACGCGCAACATCAACTTCACCAACGTCTGCTACACCGGCTGCCGCTTCTGCGCCTTCGCACAGCGCCGCACGGACGCCGACGCCTACACGCTCTCCCTGGACCAGGTCGCCGACCGCGCCGCCCAGGCCTGGGACGTCGGCGCGGTCGAGGTGTGCATGCAGGGCGGCATCCACCCGGACCTGCCCGGGACGGCGTACTTCGACATCGCGCGCGCGGTGAAGCAGCGTGTCCCCGGGATGCACGTGCACGCCTTCTCCCCGATGGAGGTCGTCAACGGCGCGACGCGTACGGGGATGTCCGTACGGGACTGGCTGACGGCGGCCAAGGAGGCCGGGCTGGACTCCATCCCGGGCACGGCGGCGGAGATCCTGGACGACGAGGTCCGCTGGGTGCTGACCAAGGGCAAGCTGCCGACGGCGGACTGGATCGACGTCGTCACCACGGCGCACGAGCTCGGGATCCGCTCCTCGTCCACGATGATGTACGGGCACGTGGACCAGCCGCGGCACTGGCTCGGGCACTTCCGTACGCTGGCGCGGATCCAGCAACAGACCGGCGGTTTCACGGAGTTCGTGACGCTCCCGTTCATCCACACCAACGCGCCCGTGTATCTGGCGGGCATCGCCCGGCCCGGCCCCACGGTCCGCGACAACCGGGCGGTGACGGCGATGGCCCGGATCCTGCTCCACCCGCACATCCCCAACATCCAGACCAGCTGGGTCAAGCTGGGCTCGGAGGGCGCGGCCGAGATGCTCCGGTCCGGGGCCAACGACCTCGGCGGGACGCTGATGGAGGAGACGATCTCGCGGATGGCGGGGTCGAGTTACGGCTCGTACAAGTCGGTGCAGGACCTGATCGCCGTGGCCGAGGCGGCGGGGCGGCCCGCGAAGGCCCGTACGACGCTGTACGGCGAGGTGCCGCAGGAACGCCAGGACGCGGCGCGCGGCTCGGACGGACACCTGCCGGAGCTGCTGCCGGTGCTGGATTGAGGAAGGGGCGGAGCCCGGCCGGGGAGGGATCCGGCCGGGCTCCGCCGCTCCTGGGCCGGGTCAGCCGACGAGGAGGTCCTTCTTGAGCTGCTTCAGCTCGCGGGCGTCGATGCCGAGCCCGTCCTTGAGGTAGCGGTCGAAGGAGCCGTACTTCGCCGAGACCTCGTCGTAGCCCGCGTTGAGGTACTCGGGGCGGACGTCGAGCATCGGCTTTTGAAGTGCTCTCCTGGCTGATGCCGGGAGATTCCCTCCTACCTTGCGGTGGCGGGCTTGACGCGACGAGCGCGCCTGACGACTGCCCTCCCGGCAGCCGGGATGAGCGCGAGGCCCATCCGGTACAGGTGCAAGACGTTCCGGGATGCGTTGTGGTCGGCGTTGCCGGTCCATCCGCAGTCGGGGTTCTTGCATACGAACGTGGCCTGGTCTTCCCGGCTGCCGGGGGTGATCAAGCCGCAGGCGGAGCAGCGCCGTGAGGTGTCGGGTGCGGGGACCTTGACGAGGGTGCCGCCCTGGCGGGCGGTCTTGTACGCCAGCATCGTGACCGTACGCCCCCATGCCTCACCGCTGATGGACCGGTTGAGGCCGGACTTCTGGGCGACGTTCTTCCCCGGCGCCTCGACGGTGCCCTTGGCGGACCTGACCATGCTCGTGATGTGGAGTGCCTCGACCACCACAGTGCCGTACTTGTTGGCGATGGAGGTGGTGGTCTGGTGCTGCCAGTCGAGTGCCCTGCGCTTGGCTTTCGCGCGGAGTCCTGCGATCTGGTCATAGGTGGCCCGCAGCCGCCCGGAGGTGCGTTCTGCGGGTTTGCGGAAGGTCTTGCGGTGTGCGGCCCGCTGCTCCAGCCGGAGCAGCTTGACCTTCTCCTTGGCGGTCAGCCATTCGTCGTGCCCGTAGGTGGTGCCGTCGGAGAGGGCCACGGGCACGGTCACCCCGACGTCGATGCCGACCTCCGGGCCGGTGTGCGGCTCGGGCTGGCGCTCAAGGGTCTGGACGCGGAAGGCGATGTGCCAGCCAAGGGCGTCCTTGACCAGCCGGGCCCCGGTGATCCGGTTGTCGGTGCTGGCGCGCTTGCCCACGGGCAGGTCTTTGGTCCACCGGAAGCGGACACGTCCGACCTTGGGGATGTTGACCACGCCCCACCTGCGGTGCACGCGGACAACGTTCAGGTCCCGGCCCTGCGGGATGTCCACCGACATCACCGACCGGAACCGGCCCTTGAAGTTCGGGGCGTCCGCACGCCCATCCCAGCAGTTCTTCCAGGCCTGGAAGTACGTCTTGAGCACCGCCTGCGCGGCCTGCGCGGGGAGGACGGCGAGGAAGTCGATGTCCTTGCGGGCCTGGCGTATCGCGGCGTCCGCATTCGCCAGAGTCCGCCTGTCCTTCGGCATCATCTGCCACCACGCGTGGAGGAGGTTCCACATCGTGCGGGCCGCGTGCGCCTGGTCATCGGTCTTCCGTAAGAGCGCAAGGTCAAGCACCAGCCGGGCGCGGTGCCCGAACTGCCGCTTTTCCAAGGCTCCTTGACTCACAGCCACAAGCGTATCGGCAGATTTCGGCTGCTGAAGGCTTAATCCGGATATCAACGGCACCCATGGCGTCATCCATGACCTTCGCGTCGACGCGGCTTCCGCCACCACATACCGAGACGAGGGTCGCGACGAAGAGTGCCTTCTTCATGCCTGTGAGGCTGGGCGGGCGGAGAGAACGCCCGATGAACGAGGCGTGGCCGAAAACAGCCACTCCGAAGGCGACTGACAAAACGTGCCACCGGCCAGGGTGGCGGCCGGAAGCGTTCGGGTTCCGGCCGTTCTCCGCTCTCATGCGGGCCGCTCGACGGACTCCTTCCGGCATCGACCGGGGGTGTCCACTACAGTGCGCGCCAGTGCTGTCGCGGGGGCGGTGGCCTGCACGGGCGGGGGACGGTGGGGGCGGTGGACGAGTCGATCGGGGCAGGCGCGGTGGTCATTCAGGGCACGGCGGGCGGTACGGACACACCCGGCGGACCGGCCTTCGCCGCGAACCCGACGGGACCGGCGGGGCAGTTGAGCCCCGCAGGGCAGTTGAGCCCGGCGGCCCAGGCGGGATACACGGGCCCGACAGGGCACACGAGCCAACCGGGACAGATGAGCCAGGCAGGACCTGCCGGACCCACGGACGGCCGCGGCATGCGCACCGCTTCCTCGAACACCGGCCTGTGGGGCCGCGCCGAGCAGCAGGACTTCCGCAGCCGGGTCCGCGGCACGCTCCTCGGTTCCGCCCTCGGCGACGCCCTCGGCGCGCCCGTCGCCGGCCTCTCCCTCGACGGGATCCGCGAGGCCCACGGGCCGGAGGGCCTGACCCACCCCGCGCCCGCGCACGGCCGCCGCGGCGCCGTCACCGCCGCCACCCAGCTCACCCTCTTCACCGTGGACGGCCTCATACGGGCCCACGTACGCCGCGACACCGGCGCCTGGCACCCGCCCACCGACGTCCACCGCGCCTACCTCCGCTGGGCGGCCACCCAGCACGACTGGGGCCCCGACGAGCGCCGCAAGGACGACGGCTGGCTCGCGCGGGAGGAGTGGCTCTACACCCGCCGCGACCCGGCCCGCGCCTGCATGACCGGCTTCGCCGACGACATCCTCGGCACCCTCGCCCACCCGAAGAACCCCGCCGCCCGGGACGCGGCCGCCACCGCCCGCTCGGCCCCCTTCGGGCTGCTCGTCGGCTGGGAGCCCTCCCTGGTCCTCCAACTCGCCGTCGAGTGCGCCACGCAGAGCCACGGCCACCCCACCGCGTACCTCTCGGCCGGGGCCTTCGCCGTCATCGTCCACGGTCTGACCCGCGGCGAATCCCTCGACTCCGCGGTCCAGCGCGCCCTCGGCCTGCTGGGCACCCGCCCGGGCCACCAGCCCGTCGCCGACGCCCTCCAGCGCGCGCTGTCGGCGGTCACCCAGGGCGTGCCGGGCCCCCACGCCGTCGAAGCCCTCGCCCCCGGCGCCGACCACGCAGCGGAGGACGCCCTGGCCGTGGCCGTCTACTGCGCCCTGGTCGCCGAGGACATCGCCCACGGCCTGCGCCTCGCCGTCAACCACGGCGGGGACTCCACCGCCGCCGGCGCCCTGTGCGGGGCGCTGCTGGGCGCCCTCCACGGCGAGACGGCCCTCCCGGCCGCCTGGCTCGCCGACCTCGAAGGCCGCGCCACGGTCCTGGAACTCGCCGACGACTTCGCCCTGGAAATGACCCAGGGCCCGGCCCTCCACGGCCCCACCCTCTCGTCCCCCGCCTGGCTGACCCGCTACCCGCGCGGCTAGGGCCTGTCCGGCGGAACCTGCCGGACAAGCCCCTGGTCCCGAGGAAGGCTCAGCGCTTGAGCGTCCTTGACCAGACGACTGGGTTCGGCAGCACGGTAATGGCGCACAACGGCGCTGCTCCACCGGTTTTGGAGCGCCTCACCGCCAGGCTCTGTCCGGCGGATCATGAAGGACTTGGGCGTCAACGCACCCTGCCGTGCGTAGGGCGAACGCCGTACCTTGGCTGTCCCACGTCTCGGAGGTGCCAGAAGCCATGCGGATCGCCACGACCATCTTCCTCACCGACCGCACCGTCTCGCCCGTACGCCTCGCGCGGAGTCTGGAGGAGCGGGGGTTCTCCGGGCTCTACCTGCCCGAGCACACCCACATCCCGGTCTCCCGCGACACCGCCGCCCCCATGGGCGGCGAGCTCCCCGAGATGTACGGGCGCACCCTCGACCCCTTCGTCGCCCTCGGGCAGGCCGCCGCCGTGACCGAGCGGCTGCACCTCGGGACCGGCATCACGCTCGTCGCCCAGCACGACCCGATCGACCTCGCCAAGCAGGTCGCCACCCTGGACCACCTCTCCGGCGGCCGTGTCACCCTCGGCGTCGGTTACGGGTGGAACGTCGAGGAGGCCGCCGACCACGGCGTCGAGTGGCGCACCCGACGCGAGCTCGTCCGGGACCGGATGGCGCTGATGCGCGCCCTGTGGGCCCCCGAGCCCACGGCGTACGTCGGCGAGTACTCCTCCGTCCAGGCCAGCCACTCCCACCCGAAGCCGGCCCAGGCCCCGCGCGAACTCGGCCCCGGCGTGCCCCTGTACGGCCCGCGTACGCTGATGGGCGGCCAGGCCGGCCCGAAGCTGTTCGCCGCCATCGCCGACCACGCCGACGGCTGGCTCCCGATCGGCGGCGGCGGCCTCACCGAGTCGCTGCCGGTGCTGCGCCAGGTCTGGGAGACCGCCGGGCGCGACCCGAAGTCCCTCCAGGTGGTCCCGTACGCCGTCCAGCCCAACCCCGGCAAGATGGCCCACTACGCCGACCTCGGCATCGAGGAGGTCGTCCTCCAACTCCCCTCGGCCCGCGAGTCGGAGATCCTGCGCGCCCTGGACGACTTCGCCCAGTACCTCTGAAATCCCTTCGACCGCGGGGCTCCCCCTCGTCGACCATGGTCGGCATGCCAGGCCAGCGCAAACGCAAGCACCGACGCCTCCGGGAGGCGGACCGGCGGTCACTCGTGGGGAGACCCGGCCGGTGGGAGACGCTCCTTTCCACCGAGGACCACCAGGAGTTCCGGACCTTCATCCACCGCATGTACGCGGAGGGCCTCGTCACCGACCCGAACCTCGTGCGGCTGGACCAGTTCTGCGGCCGCCTCCAGCACCCGACGACCTACCGGGTCAGCGTCTTCGTCCCGGCGCCTGCGTAGGGTGAGGGCGAGTGGCACGCGACGCAGACGGAGGGGGCCGGGGTGGACGAAGCCCGGATAGCCGAGCGCAGGAGGAAGTCCTTCGAGGGCCTTCCACCGGGTCCCGCACGGACCCGGAACAGCCTGTTCTGGGCCGTGCTGATTCCGGTGACGGCCACGGTCGGCGGCTTCCTCGCCCAGTACCCCTACGGCCTGATCTGGCTCGGCGTGCTCCTCGTGCTCGCCGCGGCCGGGATCGGCGCGGGCGTGGCCGGCTCGGGCTGGAACCGGGCGGGAGCGGCGAGCATCGTCGGCTTCGGGGCCATGGCACTCGGCGTGTTCGCCGGACCCAGCCTGTCCGAGGCATACGCGATGCGGCTCGGCGAGCGGGTCGACGCGGTGGTCATCGAAACCGGTGAGCGGACCAACTTCAAGGGGGACGCCCGGTCCTTCTGCCGCGTGGCCGACCCCTCGGGCACCGTCCGGGAGCTCGGTCAACAGCAGAACTGCTACGGCGAGTTCACGCGGGGCCAGCACGTCGTCCTCTTCGAGGACCCGCTCGGCATCCTCGACCCGAGAATCGAGGCCACGGACGACCGCACCATCGCCCCCCTCGCCCCGAGCATCAGCGGAGGCCTCTTCCTCCTGGTCGGCGCCGCCATGTTCTCGGGCGGCCTGCGACGCCGCTCGGACCGGGACCTGCTGGAGCAACACCGCCGCAAGCACGGCCCGCCGTGGCGCGGCCGCCCCTGACAGGCGTCTACGGGGCCGCCGCACGGCCGGAACCTCCCGCAGGCGCTCCCCCGGCAGCGGCCCGCCGGCGGCTCCGGCACCGGCTCGGTCCGCGCCGCCGCTCCCTGGTGCTGTGGCCGGAAAGGTTTGCCGGGGCGCGGCTCCCCCAGCTACCGCTGGGAGGTGCCCCCAGGTGCGGTGCATCGCAAGGCGGAGGGCCGCGGCTCGTACTGGACGTACTTGCGCGGTCCGACAACGCGGCGAGGTGCCGTGCTGGGCGTCGCGACCCGGTGAACCTTGCCGGTCACAGCACTAGCTCAGCTCCGCCCAGACCGTCTTGCCGACCAGCCGGTCCATGACCCCCCAGTCGGCGGCGAGGGCATCGACGATGCGGAGCCCGTAGCCGGATTCGGCCTGGTAGGTGTGGGGCCGAACGGCGGGCCGCCGGTCCCCGCGGGCGTCGGACACCTCCAGCCGGAGCACGCCCTCCAGCAGGGTCATCCGGAGCTCGAAGTCCCGCCCGGGGACCCGTCCGTGGACAACGGCGTTGGCGGCGAGCTCGGCGACGAGGAGCCCGGCGTCGGCGGACAGCGCGGTGGACTCGGGGATCCCCCAGGAGTGCAGTTCCACGAGGGCCAGCTGGCGGGCGAGGCGGGCCCCGCGCCGGGTGCAGCTGAAACGCTGAGTGAACACGCGTACGAGGGTCCCGGTGGGGGTGATGGGTGCGGTCATGGCATCAACGTCCCGTGCGGCCAGGGATGTTCCCAGCATGGCAACCGCTACTTTCCAACTGTACGAGTCGAGTATCTGGACAGTAGCGGTCACCGTCCGTGAGCATGAGTGCCGGGAGGTGACCGCGATGGCGCATGCCGAGGAGTGCGGTGACGGCGAGGTCGAGCCGGACAGCGACCTGCGGAACTTCGGCGAGGTGGTCAAGGCCTCCCGGAGACGGGCCGGCCTGACCCAGGAGCAACTGGGCGCGGAGATCCGCTACTCGGTCCAGTACGTCGGCTCGGTGGAGCAGGGCCGTCGCCATCCGTCGACGAAGTTCGTGGACCGGGCGGAGGAGGCCCTGAAGACCTTCGGCGTCATCCACATCGCGGCGGCCCAGCTGACGCGACGGCGGGGGCTGGCGAGGTGGTTCAGGCGGTGGGCGGAGCTGGAGGAGAAGGCGGTGGCTCTGAACACGTACGAGTGCCGGTCGGTTCCGGGGCTCTTACAGACGGAGGCCTACGCCCGCGTCCAGATCCGCGACGTCCCGCCGCTGCCGACCCCCGAGGAGGCCGAGGACCGCGTGGCCCGGCGGCTGGAACGCCAGGCCCTGCTGCTCAAGACCCCTTTCATCGCCTTCAGTTTCATCATCGAGCAGTCGGTGATCGAGCGACGGACGGGCGGGCCGGAGGTGACGCGCGAGCTGATCGACCACTTGCTGGAATGCGCGAGGCTGCCGAATGTTGATCTACAGATCATGCCACTGGCCAGCCCCGAGCATTCGGGGCTCGACGGCCCCTTCCAGCTCCTCGAATCGGAGGAGCACGAGTGGCTGGGATATACCGAGGGACAGAAGACAGGTCGGGTCATTTCTGACCCGAAAGCGGTCAGCGTCCTCCACCAGCGGTATGCCAAACTTCGCATCCAGGCCCTCAATCCCGCAGACAGCGCGGGCCTGTTGATGCGAATGCGAGGATCCCTGTGAACAGCTCCCCGTTGCGGTGGTTCAAGAGCAGCTACAGCGGCAGCGAGGGCGACAGCTGCGTCGAGGTCGCCCTCGCCTGGCACAAGTCCACGTTCAGCGGCAGCCAGGGCGACGACTGCGTCGAGGTCGCGGCCTGTACGGAAGCCGTCCACATCCGGGACTCGAAGGTGACCGCCGGCCCCGAGCTGGCGGTGGCGCCCGCGAGCTGGAGCGTGTTCCTGGGCGGGATCACCGAGGGCCGTTGACGCTGGGCGGCACCGGGGAAACGCCCCCAGCGGCGTTTCGTAAGCTGCGGATCATGATCGATTCACGTACCCACATCCGCATGGCCCGCCCCTCCCTCGACCTGGCGGCCGCCGAGCGGTTCTACGTCGACGGGCTCGGGCTCGACGTCCAGTGGCGCAGCGTCGGCCAGATCGAGCCCGGCGAGCACGAGCTGCTGATGGTCGGGCCCGCCGGGGGCGGTTGGCACTTCGAGCTCACCCGGGACCCCGGGAATCCGATCGCGCCTTCCCCCACCGTCGACGACCTCTTCGTCGTCTACCTGGGCGAAGCCCCCGACGAGGCCCTCGTCCAGCGGCTCGTCGCACACGGCGGGACCCGGGTCGCCGCCCACAATCCGTACTGGGACGAGTGGGGGGTCACCATCGCCGACCCCGACGGCTACCGCCTCGTGCTCAGCTCCCGCACCTGGGGCTGAGCCGTCAGGAGGAGGCCGCCCAGAACTGCGACAGGGCCGCCTCCTTGTACGGCTGCGGGGTCACGCTCAGGTCTCCCGCGAAGGGGCGGTCCAGTGCGACGACCAGCAGCAGACTGAAGCCGATCAGCCCGGCGACCGCGGACACGAACAGCAGCTGCATCTTCAGGCTCCGCAGTCCGAACAGGAACGTGAGCGGGAGGATCACCAGCGCGCCGCCGTACACCAGCACTTGTAGCAGGACCGGCAGCGAGGTCTCGGCCATCGAGATGCGCGCCCGGCGCTGCGCGGCGACGTCGTTGAGGTGGGTGACCGCCTCGGCGTAGAAGGTCTCGGCACGGGCGCCGGTCGGCTCGTACGACTGAAGGGCCTTGTACAGGGCCTGAGTCTGCGGCGCGGTCGCCTCGTAACTCGGCTGCCCCTCGCGCATCAGCGGCCACTGCAGCTCGACGACGGCGTGCGCGTACGCGCCCACCGCCTGCTGCACCCGCGCACGGTCGGCCGGCGGGAAGGTGTCGGCGCTGCGCACGACCAGGGCCAGGTCGGTGGCCTCGGTGGCGACGATGTTCTGGGTGTTCTCCAGCTGCGTCCAGAGCGTGACGACGACGAAGGCGAGGATGATGCCGTAGATCGCGCCGAACATGCCGAGCGCGACCCCGACCATCTCGTTGTGATCGCCCTTCGCGAGGTGCGGGAAGCGCCGGCGGGCGGCCAGGCTGCCGGCCACGGCGAGGCCGGTGAGGCCGCCGACTAGGAGGACGGCGATGACGAAAGTACTGAGGTGATTGAGCAACCAGAGGATCATGCGCTGCTCAACGAGCGGCCTCCCCCGAAAGCCCGGCCTCCTGGGCGTCGATGAGCTCGTCCCAGTGCTCCCGCGTCCAGTCGCACGCCGCGTCCAGCGGGCCCAGGAGGCCGCGGCCGAGCGGGGTGAGGGCGTACTCGACGCGGCGCTCGGGGGTCTCGTACGCGACGCGCGTGACGAAGCCGTCGCGCTCCAGCCCGCGCAGCGACTGCGTCAGGGACTTGGAAGTGATGCCGCGCAGCGGCACCTTGAGCTCCGAGAACCGGCGCGGGCCGCCCTCCAGGCAGCGCAGGATCAGCGTGGCCCACTTGTCGCCGATGCGGAACGGGACCAGCGGGGAGGGGCAGACGGGGTCGAACATCTCCGGGTCCAGCGGGGGCGGCGTCGGTTCGCTCATGATCCACACGGTAGGCCGGTATCCGATCGGTGACCACACCCTTTCCTAGGCTCGCCCGCATGACGAAGCACAGCATGACGAACGACAGCGGGAAGAAGCTCATCGTGTTCGGGGCGGGCGGCCGTGTGGGCCGGGCCGTCGTCGCCGAGGCGCGGGCGCGCGGGTACGCGGTCACGGAGGCCGGGCGGGCCGACGGGAACGTGACCTCGGCGGCGGACGTGGCGCGGCTGGCGGCCGGACACGACGCGGCGGTGGTCACGGTGTACGACCCGCAGGCGGCCCCCGGCGTGTTCTTCCCGGCGACGGCGCGGGCGATGGCGGCGGGCCTCGCGCGGGCCGGGGTCGCCCGGCTGGTGTCGGTCGGGCTGGCGTCCGTGCTGGCGACGGAGTCGGGGGCGGCGCTGATGGACACGCCGGGGTATCCGCAGGAGTGGCGGGAGTTCTACCTCGGCCACGGGGCCGGGACGGACGCGCTGCGGGCGGCGGCGCCCGCCGGGCTGGACTGGGCGGTGCTGTCCCCGGCCGGTGACTTCGGCGGCGACGGGCCGCAGGCCGGACGCTACGTCTTCGGCCCGGCCGACGCCGCGAGCCGGATCACCCACGCGGACTTCGCCCGGGCCGTGGTGGACGAGGCCACCGCCCCGACCCGGCACGCGGTGCACGCGGGGGTGGGACCGGCATGACCGCCGAATCCGTCACGGCCGAAACCGTGACCGCCGAGTCCGTGACCGCCTCGTCCGTGAGCGCCGAAACCGTGAGCGCCGAGTCCGTGAGCGCCGAGTCCGTGACCGCCGAAACCGTGACCGACAGCCCGAACTCCTGGGTCGCCGACCACATCCGCCGCTTCGAGGAGACGGGCGGGCGGCCGCGCCCGGGAATCCCGGACCTGCTGCTGACCACGCGGGGCCGCCGCTCGGGGCTGCTGCGGCGCACCGCGCTGGCCTACGCACGGGCGGGGGACGCGTACGTGCTGACGGCGTCCAACGCGGGCGCGGACCGCCACCCGGCGTGGTACCTGAACTCCCCCAGCTACCGCTGGGCGGTGCCCCCAGGCCGCCGACCCGGCCGTCGCCCTCCAGGTCGGAGACGAGACGTTCCCGGCGACCGCGCGCCGCGCCACCGCGGCCGAGGCGGACCGCCTGTGGCCGGTGGTGGTGGCCGCGATGCCCTCGTACGCGGCCTACCGCGCGGCGACGGCCCGCGAGATCCCGCTGGTCCTGGTCACCCGTACCGGCTGAGGTCAGCCGACCTTCGGGGTCTTGGGGAGCGCGGACAGGGCCGTGCCGGCGCCCGCCGTGGCGGAGCCGGCCGCCGCGGTCGTCGCGCCCAGCACCGTCTTCGTGTCCTGGACGGTATGGGCCGGGTGGTCGACGATCTCGCCGACGCGCTGGGTGATCGGGGGCCCCTGGACGGCGGGCTCGTCGGCGTGGGCGGCGACGGGGGTGAGTGCGAGGGCGGCGCCGCCGGTGAGGACCAGGGCGGAAAGGGTGCGCTTCATGGCATTCATGCCCCGCCCAACGACCCCGCCGCTCCCCGGGTCACTGCGGCGTCACCCGCAACGCCCGCGGCCCCGGATCGGGGGAAGCGATCCGGGGCCGCGGGGATGACTCGGCGGGGGGGAGGGGAGGGGTCAGTCCTCGACCACCAGGGCGGGGGTGGACTTCGTCAGGACCTCGCCGCGGAAGAAGGCCGGGCTGCGGCGTTCGGTGACGAACATGATCACCAGGCCGAGGGCCAGCAGGCCGACGCCGATGACGAAGACGTTGCCGACGCCCAGGCCGGGGATGGTGGAGCCGGAGCCGTAGGAGGGGTCCCAGGCGTCGTACAGGGTCTTGAAGAAGACCGCGGCCAGCAGCAGGCCGCCCAGGACCGGGAAGACGCCCTTGAAGAACAGGTCGCGCGCGGAGCGGCGCAGGTCGCCGCGGAAGTACCAGGCGCAGGCGAAGGCCGTCAGCGAGTAGTAGAAGCAGATCATCAGGCCGAGCGCGAAGATCGTGTCGGTCAGCACGTTCTCGCTGACCAGGGTCATCACGGTGTAGAAGGCGCCGGTGGCGATGCCCGCCACGACCGTGGCGCGGCCCGGGGTCTTGAAGCGCTCGTGGACCTTGGCGTACGAGGGCGGCAGCGCCTCGTAGGCCGACATGGCCAGGACCGTACGGGCCACCGGGATGAACGTGGTCTGCAGGGACGCGGCGGCCGAGGCGAGGACGGCGACGAAGAGCAGGATGCCGAGCACCGGGCCCATCACGGGACCGGCGAGGGCGGCGAAGACGTTGCCGGAGGTCTCCTCGTTGGCGAGGCCCAGGCCCTCGCCGCCGGCGCCGACGGCCATCTGGGCGGCGACGCCGGTGGCCAGGTAGGAGCCGACCAGGACGACCATCGCGATGAGGGAGGCACGGCCCGGGGTCTTGGTGGAGCCGGTGGTCTCCTCGTTGGTGGCCAGGCACGCGTCCCAGCCCCAGTACATGAAGATCGAGAGCGAGAGTCCGGCGGTGAAGGCCGCCATGGACTCGACCGCGAAGGGGTTCATCCAGGACCAGGAGAAGTCCAGGCCGGTGTCGAAGGTGCCGGCGGAGGCCTTCTGGAAGGCCATCGCGACGAATACGGCGAGCACGAGGAGCTGGAGGCCCACCAGTGCGTACTGGACGCCCTTGGTGGCCGTCATACCGCGGTAGCTGATGGCGGTCGCGACGGCGATCAGGGTGAGGCAGGTGGCGATGTGGACGAGCTTGTTGTCGTCCAGGGCCGCGATCGACGGATCGCTCGTGATCTCGCCGGCCAGCAGCCAGAAGTAGGAGGTGGCGACGCCGGCCAGGTTGGAGAGCACGATGATCGTGGCGATCACCAGGCCCCAGCCGCACATCCAGCCGATCCGCGGGCCGAAGGCCTTCACGGTCCAGGTGAAGGAGGTGCCGCAGTCCGGCATGGCCTTGTTGAGCTCGCGGTACGCGAAGGCGACCAGCAGCATCGGGAGGAAGCCGGCCAGGAACACCGCCGGCATCTGGACGCCGACCTCACCGGCCGTGGAGCCGAGGGTCGAGGTCAGGCAGTAGACGGGGGCGACGGTGGAGATGCCGATGACGGCGCTTCCCACCAGTCCGACGGACCCCTTGCCGAGGCCCTTGCCACGCACGTCGCCCTCGCCCGGGGCGACGCCGTTTACCGTGTCTCCGACCTGAGGCCGAACGTCCAGCTGAGTCATGGGTCAGGACGTTAGACGCTGCGTTTTCCACATCTGGAGGACTTAAGTCCGTATCGGGAGACGGTCGAGCGCCTTGGAATCCCGAGATCAAGGCCGTTCATGCACTCGTAATACAAGGTTCACTTACAGATCCAGCCACGGTTCGGCAGGCACTGGAGAGGGCGTTCCGTTATACGGAAACCGCAGCCTTGCCCGTTTCGCACCATTTCAACTTTCCCGTGTGACCGCCGTCACTCTCCACCCGGCGGTTTGCCGTGCACATGATCATCGCCCTAGAGTCCCAGCCGTGCGTATCAAGTCGATGATCACCACTGTCACTGCCGTCACGGCTCTCCTCACCCTCACGGCCTGCGGAGGTGACGGGAGCGAGAACCCGGCGCTCGGCGGCATCAGCGGCGGCAACGAGGGCGTCCCGCAGAAGAACGGCGGGGTCGACGGATCGGCCCCCAAGAGCGGGACGGGCTTCAAGGGGCTGCCCAAGGCGGGGTCCATGGCCGGCGCCGCCCGCCTCATCAACGGATTCACCAAGTGCGACCAGGTCAGCCCCGAGAAGAACTCGAGCGAGGCCCCCGACGCCAAGTACGGAGCGACCTTCTCGGTCACCGAGCGCGGCTACTGCGGACGGCGCAACGCCACCTCCATCTTCATGATCAAGGACGCCAAGGCCTTCCAGACCGCCTACAAGGCCGAGGTCGACAAGGGCGAAGAGGGCAAGAACGTCAACAGCGGGCCCATCATCGGCCAGGACTTCGCCACCGGATCCGAGAGCGAGGAAGCCATGAGCGCCCTCCTCTCCCCGCAGAGCGGGCTGCTCATGCTGAACTGCCACGCGGGGTTCAACCCGCCGAGCGGCTACCGGAAGGAACCCGCCCTGGTGAAGGGCTGCGTCCTCACCGACTACTACAAGGACTGAACCGAGAGGTGGGACGGGGCGGGCCGGGAATCCGCCCCCGCCCCGCCCCGTCCCCTTCGGCCCTCAGCCCTCAGCCCTCAGCCCTCAGCCCGACCAGACGATCGACTGCATCTCGCTGTACGCGTGCAAGGCGTACGAGCCCACGTCCCGGCCCACGCCCGACCGCTTGAAGCCGCCGAACGGCGCCTCCATGTTGCGGCCGATGGTGTTCACGCCCACCCCGCCCGCCCGCAGCCGCCGCGCCACGCGGAACGCGCGTGCCGAGTCCCCGGACCACACGTAGCTGAGCAGGCCGAAGTCGCTGTCGTTGGCCAGCGCGACGGCCTCGTCCTCGCCGCCGTCGAAGGGCACGACCACGACCACCGGGCCGAAGATCTCCTCCCGGACCACGCGCATGTCGTTCGTGCAGTCCACCAGCAGGGTCGGCGCCACGTAGAAACCGCGGCCGTCCCCGACGACCGGGCGCTCGCCGCCGTACGCGATCCGCGCCCCCTCCTTCCGGCCCAGCTCGACGTACGACTCCACGCGGTCCCGGTGCGCCGCCGAGATCACCGGGCCCACCACCGTGCCCCGCTCCCCCGGGGCGCCGACCTTCATGAAGGCCAGGTAGCCGGTCAGCTTCTCGACCAGCTGCTCGTAGACCGACCGGTGCACGATCACCCGGGTCGGAGCCGTGCAGATCTGCCCGGAGTAGAAGGAGAACGTCGTTCCGATCCCCATCACCGCCGCGTCCAGGTCGGCGTCCTCCAGGACGACCGCCGCGCCCTTGCCGCCCAGCTCCATCAGCTGCCGCTTCATCGTCCGGCCGCAGACCTCCGCGATGCGCTGACCGACGCCCGTGGAGCCGGTGAAGGACACCATGTCCACGTACGGGGAGTCCACGGCGGCCTCGCCGACCTCCACCGACTGCCCGCCGACCACGTTCACCACGCCCGCCGGAACCCCGGCCTCCGCAAGTGCCTCGGCCATCTTGAACACCGACAGCGGGTCCTGCGGGGCCGGCTTGACCACCACCGTGTTGCCCATGGCCAGGGCCGGGGCGACCTTGCCCGCCGGGTTCGCCCACGGGTTGTTGTACGAGGTGATGCAGGTGACCACGCCGACCGGCTGGCGCACCTCCAGAGCCCCGAGAACACTCGCCTTCCCCATCGGGCCGGCCTCGGTGACCTGCGGCGGAAGGCCCCGCTCCACCGGTTCCAGGGCGCCCTTCGCGTACCGCCGGAAACGTGCGACCCCGACGCCGACCTGCATCCCGCGCGCGATTCCGGTCGGCGCGCCCGTCTCCGCCCGGGCCAGGGCCGCCCACGGCTCGTACTCCCGCTGGATGATGTCCGCGGCCCGGTCCAGGATCGCCGCCCGCTCCTCCGGCCTCGTACGGGACCACGCGCCGAAGGCCTCGGCCGCGGCGCGCGCCGCCTCCTCGACCTGGGCGCGCGAGGCCTCGGGCGCGAGCCCGACCACCGACTCGTCCGCCGGGTCGATCACCTCGTAGTGGCCGCCGGCGGGTTCCACCCACTCGCCGCCGATGAAGAGCCTCTGCCCTTCGGTCACTTCGGACGCTCCGGTCGCTCCGGTCACCGCGTGCTCACCGTCCTCGTGTCCCGGCCCGACCGGAGCACGATGCCCGGAATCGCGCCCGTCACCTCGTCGTCGCGGATGGTCTCCACGCCGTTGACCCGTACCGAGACGATCCCGATGGCCCGCGCGTCCAGCCGCGGGCTGTCCCCCGGCAGGTCGTGGACCAGCGTCGCCGGGCCGGCCTCGATGCGCTCCGGGTCGAAGAGCACCAGGTCCGCGTGGTAGCCCTCGGCTATGCGGCCGCGCTCGCGCAGCCCGAACAGCTGGGCCGGGTCGTCGGTGAGCATCCGTACCGCCTGCTCCAGCGGCACCAGCTTGCGGCCGCGCAGGCAGTCGCCGAGGAACCGGGTCGTGTACGGGGCCCCGCACATCCGGTCCAGGTGCGCGCCCGCGTCGGAGCCGCCGAGCATGACGTCCTCGTGCTGCCAGGTCTCGGCGCGCAGCGCCCAGCTGGCGGGGTCGTTGTCGGTGGGCATCGGCCAGAGCACCGTGCGCAGGTCGTCGTTGGCGCAGATCTCCACCAGGCACTGGAAGGCGTCCTGGCCGCGCTCCGCCGCGATGTCGTTCACGACGCGGCCGGAGAGGCCCTCGTTCTCCTTGCTGTACGTGTCGCCGATGACGTAGCGGCCGAAGTGGGCGAGGCGGCGGAAGACGCCGGCCTCCTTGCTGTCGGCGCGGCGCAGCATCTCGGCCCGTACGTCCGCGTCGCGCAGCTTCGCGATCCGCTCGGGGACGGGCAGGCCGAGGATCTCGCCCCAGCCGGGGATGAGGTTGAGCGCGCAGAACGTGCCGAGCGACATGTTCATGGGGGTGAGGATCGGCATCGTCAGCGCGACGATGCGGCCGCCGGCCTTGCGGGCGCGTTCGCTCGGGACGAGCTGGCGCGGGACGCGTTCGGGCACCGAGGCGTCGATGGTGAGGACGTTCCAGTTCAGGGGGCGTCCGGCGGCGGCGCTCATCTCGACGAACAGGTCGATCTCCGCGTCGGAGAACTGGTCGAGGCAGCCCGCGACGATCGCCTCCAGCTGGGTGCCCTCGTGTTCGGCGACGGCCTTGGAGAGGGCGAGCAGTTCGGCGGGCTCGGCGTGCCGGGAGGCGACGGGGGCGCCGGAGCCGTCGGAGTGGGTGGAGGACTGGGTGGTGGACAGGCCCCAGGCGCCGGCGTCCATGGCCTCGTGGAAGAGGTCGAGCATCTGCTGGAGCTGCTCGGGGGTCGGCCGGCCGCCGACCGCGTCCGGGCCCATCACGTACCGGCGCAGGGCGCAATGCCCCACCATGAACCCGGCGTTGACGGCGATCCTGCCGTCGAGGGCGTCGAGGTACTCGCCGAAGGTGGACCAGGTCCAGTCGACGCCGTCCTCCAGGGCCTTGAGGGCCATGCCCTCGACCTTGCTCATCATGCGGCGGGTGTAGTCGGCGTCTTCCGGGCGGGCCGGGTTGAGGGGGGCCAGGGTGAAGCCGCAGTTGCCGCCGGCGACGGTGGTGACGCCGTGGTTCATGGAGGGGGTGGCGTACGGGTCCCAGAAGAGCTGGGCGTCGTAGTGCGTGTGGGGGTCGATGAAGCCGGGGGTGAGGACGAGGCCGGTGGCGTCCTCGCTGGTGCGGGCGTCTTCGGTGACGGTGCCGGGGTCGCTTATCGCGACGATCCGGCCCTCGCGTATGCCGACGTCTGCGACGCGGGCGGGGGCGCCGGTGCCGTCCACGACGGTGGCGCCCTTGATCAGGTGGTCGAGCATGACGTCCCTTCTCCGGTGCGATGCGGTCACGCGTGCGGCGCCGCCGCTTGGGTTTGCCTCCGGCGGCGCCTCAAACGCCGGCGGGGCTGGGATCGCCCTTGCGTGCGGCGCCGCTGCTGGGGCTCCGCCCCAGACCCCGCGCCTCAAACGCCGGCGGGGCTGGACCTGCCCCGGCGGGGCTGGATTTGGCTGATGCCGCCCGCCCGGTCGCCCGCAGGGCAATTTCAGCCTCGCCGGCGTTTGAGGCGCGGGGGTCCGGGGGCAGAGCCCCCGCAACGGCGCCGCACCCGCAGGGCGAAGCCCCCGCGCCCCGGCCGGTGGCCGCCCGGCCTGGGCGGGTGCGGGGCGGCGGTCCGGGAAGACGCCGCCCCCGTACTGGGGCCTTGGGGACGGGCCCAGGCTCCGCAGGCCCCGCCCCCTGCCGAAGCCAAGCGCTAAGCGGCCTCGCGGAAGCGCGTCGTGCGGTGGACCGGGTCCGTGTCGATCTCCGGGATCACGTGCTCGCCGAGGAGCTTGATCGTGGTCATCGTGTCCTCGTACGACACCCCGGTCGGCAGGCCGAAGGACAGCTGGTCCGCGCCCGCCTGCTCCCAGCGCTTGCACTGCTGGAGGACCTCCGACGGGTCGCCGCAGATCAACAGCTCCTCGGCGATCAGCAGCTCGATGATCTCCGCGTTGTACTCCGGCAGCAGCTCCGGCCACTGCGGGATGGCCTCCGGCCGCGGGAAGGTGTCGTGGTAGCGGAAGACCAGCGACTGGAAGCGGTTCATGTTGGCGTTGACGGCGATCTCGATCGCCTTGTCGTGGGTCTCGGCGCAGATCGCGGTCGAGGTGACCATGACGTTGTCGTTGACGAAGGCGCCGATGGCCTTCGCCTCCTGGATCGCCGTCTTGTACTGCTCCAGCACCCACTCCATGTCCGAGACCTTCTGGACGCTGAAGCCGAGGACCCCGAGGCCCTTCTTCGCCGCCATCGCGTACGAGGAGGGAGACCCGGCGGCGTACCACATGGCCGGGTGCGCCTTGCCGTACGGCTTGGGGAAGATCTTCCGCGGCGGCAGCGACCAGTGCTTGCCCTGGAACCCCTCGTACTCCTCCTGGAGGAACATCTTGGGGAATTCCGCGATGGTCTCCTCCCAGATCTCCTTCGTGCCGTTCATGTCCTCGATGCCGGGCAGGAACCCGAGGATCTCGTGGCTGCCCGCACCGCGGCCGGTGCCGAACTCGAAGCGGCCCTTGGAGAGGTGGTCGAGCATGGCGACCTTCTCGGCCACCTTCACCGGGTGGTTCACCGGGGCGAGCGGGTTGAAGATGCCGGAGCCGAGGTGTATCCGCTCGGTGGCGTGCGCGAGGTATCCGAGGAACACCTCGTTCGCCGAGAGGTGCGAGTACTCCTCCAGGAAGTGGTGCTCGGAGGCCCAGGCGTACTTGAAGCCCGACTTGTCTGCCTGGATGACGTACTCGGTCTCCTCGATCAGCGCCTTGTGCTCTGCCTCGGGGTCGACCTTGGACCGTGACTCGGCCACGTATCCCTGCACGAAGAGCCCGAATTCCAAGGGGGTTCACCGTCCTTTGATTTCTGACGTTCCGTCAGATTCGATGTCTCGACTGTTCCATCGGCGGGGGCGGAGCGTCAATACCTGACGCTCCATCAGATAGAGCGCTACAGGATGCTGACGCCCGCCATCCAGCCGCCGTCGATGACGAAGGGCTGGCCGGTGATGTACGAGGAGTCCTCGCTCGTCAGGAAGAGGGCGAGCTTCGCGATCTCCTCCGGCTGCCCCACCCGCCCCATCGGCACGACCCGCTTGTACAGCTCCGCCATCGCGTCCCTGGCCTCGTCGGTCATGTTCGCCGGGTCGAGCAGGCCGGGGTTGGCCATCGGGGTGTCCACGGCGCCCGGGCACATCGCGTTGACCCGGATCCCCTTGGCCGCCAGCTCCAGCGCGGCCACCCGGGTCAGGCCGAGGATGGCCGCCTTGGTCGCGGCGTACGTGCCGACGTACGCCATGCCCGTGAGGCCCGTGTACGAGGAGGTGTTGACGATCGTGCCGCCGCCGGCGGCCTCGATCTCGGGGGCCACCGACTTGATGCCGAGGAAGGCACCCACCTGGTTGACCTGGACCACCTGCTGGAACTCCTCCAGCGGGGTCGCGGTCAGCTCGTTGAAGCGCAGGATGCCCGCGTTGTTGACCAGTCCGTCGACCGGGCCGAAGGCCTCCTTCGCGGCGGCGACCGCCCCCGCCCAGTCCTCCTCGCGGCTCACGTCGAGGCGTATGTACCGGGCCCGGTCCTCGCCGATCTCCTTGGCCACGGCGGCGCCCTGCTCGTCCAGCACGTCACCGAGGAGCACCTTGGCGCCCTCGGCGGCGAAGAGGCGGGCCTCCTGCTCGCCCTGGCCGCGTGCGGCGCCGGTGATGATCACGACGCGCCCGTCCAGCTTGCCCATGGTCACGACTCCTAGTCGTCGAGAAGCGGGGCCACCTCGGCCCCGAAAGCGGTGATCTGGTCCACGAGTTCGGCGCGGTCGCGATTGCGGAACCGGACCTGGATCTGGTCGACGCCGAGCGCCTTGTACTCCCGCAGGGACTCCGCGAGCACTTCCGCCTTGCCGGTGAGGGCGCGGCGGCCGGTGTCCCAGCCGGGCTCGCCGACGTACAGCGGCTCGGTGATCGCGCCGAACTCGACGGGCCGGGTGACCCCGGCCGCCTCGCGGAGCTCCTTGATGCGGGCGATCTGCGCCGGGAGCCTGTCGCGCGGGTCGCCCTGCGGGAGCCAGCCGTCACCGCGGACGGCGGCCCGGCGCACGGCGGCGGGCGAGGAGCCGCCGACCCAGACGGGGATGCGCTCCTGGGCCGGCCGCGGCAGCTGGCCGAGGTCCTTGAAGGAGAACAGCTCGCCCTCGAACTCCGGGTACTCCTCGGGGCCGAGGGCCGCGCGCAGCGCGTCGAGGGTCTCGTCGAGGACGGCCCCGCGGCGGGCGAAGTCCACGCCGAGGATCTCGAACTCCTCCTGGACGTGCCCGGCGCCGACGCCGAGGATCAGCCGGCCGCCGGAGAGGTGGTCGAGCGTGGCGTACTGCTTGGCGCTCATCAGCGGGTGGCGCAGGCCGAGGATCGCGACGTGGCTGAGCAGCCGCACGTTCTCGGTGATGCCGGCGAGGAAGGACAGGGTGGCCACCGGGTCGTACCAGACGGTGCTCATGGGCCCGGCGAGCCGGCGCGGGATGGCGACGTGGTCGCAGGTGGCGACGTACCCGAAGCCGGCCCGGTCGGCGGACCGCGCCACCTCGGCGAGATCGGCCGCGGTGGCCGACGCCTCCCAGGGCTCGGCGTAGATGGTGCTCTGCGACTGGACCGGGAGCTGCATCCCGTAGACCAGCCGACCTTCCGGAAACACGCGCGCCATGCCGGACCCGCCTCGCCTTCGCCTGCTTGGAGTGCCGCATCTGTGCATCTGCTGTATCTGCCGCATCTGCCACGTCTGCCACGTCTGCCACGTCTGCCGATTCGTCATATCGGTGCCGGGCCATCGTCGTAGCTGACGGTCCGTCAGGCAAGGGGTCCGACCGGTCCGGCCCCGCCGATGTCGGTGGCGTCCGCTTCAATGCCTGTATGGACGAACAGGAAGAACTCCTCTCGACCGTCCACCACCTGGCCTGGCCGGGCACGGGCGATCTGGCGTGTGAGGAGGCGGGACATCCGGCGGGACACGTGTGTCTGGCACTGTCGGACGAGAACGACCTCGCCGCCCTCCAGGAGGCGCTCGCCGGACGGTACGGACAGCCGCGCAACCTCGCCACGGGCGGGTACGCCGATCCGACCGTGACCGGGCGGACCGGGCTGCCGCTGCTGGCCCCCTTCGGCGAGCGGATCGTGGAGATGCGCGGCTGGGCGCACGCGGGCCGGTGGATCGGCTGCGGCACCGCCCGCTTCGACGACGGCGTACGGCTCGTGGCGCTCGTCGCGGAACGGGAGGACCCGGCGGCGGACCTGGCCGAGGTGACGTCCTGGGTGGACGGGGTCGTCGCCGTCACGGGATGGGACCCGACCCGCGCGCGTACGGTCGACTGGGCGGCGGTCGAAGCCCGGATCGGGACCGCGCTGCCCCACGACTACAAGCGGCTCGCGGAGCTGTTCGGACACGGCGCCTTCGACGGCTACCTCCAACTCCACGTACCCGACGCCCCTTTCAAGAGCGACGACATCGTCCTGCACACCGAGTGGCTGGGCGAGTGGGCCAGGACGCACCGCAGCGGCCTGTGGGAGCCGTACGAGGTGTACCCGGTCCCCGGCGGGCTGCTGGAGTGGGCGGGCTCCGAGCAGGCCGACCAGTTCTACTGGCTCACCGACGGCCCGGACCCCGACCGGTGGCCCATCCTCATGAAGGAGGACATCCCCGACTCGTGGCGGCGGTTCGACGGGACGACCGCCGAGTTCGTCTACTGCCTGCTCACCGACCGGCAGCACCCCTTCTCGACGGCCCGCTACTTCGACATCCACTGGTTCGAGAGCTACGGCACCGCCTAAGGTGCGGCGGATGGACCTGGTGCTCACGCTGGTGAGTGGGATCGCGTGGACGGTCGTGTACGTGGAGGCGATCCGCGTCGGGCTGCGCGACCGGACGTACGCGATGCCCGTCGCCGCACTCGCGCTGAACTTCGCCTGGGAGTCGATCTACGCGGTCCGCGAGTTCACGGCCGGGGCGGCCGGCGTCTCCGCCCAGCGCGTGGTCAACGTGGTGTGGGCGGCGGCCGACGTCGTGATCATCGCCACCTATCTGCGGTTCGGGCGGGCCGAGCTGCCGCGGTTCGTGACCCGTCCGCTCTTCGCCGCCTGGTCGGTCCTGGTGTTCGGCACCGGGTTCGCCGTGCAGGGGCTGTTCCTCGCCCACTTCGGGACGCACGACGCCACCCGCTACTCGGCGTTCCTGCAGAACCTGCTGATGTCGGGCCTGTTCATCGGCCTCTACGCCGCCCGGCAGGGGCCGCGCGGGCAGTCCCTGACCATCGCCGTGGCCAAGTGGCTGGGCACGCTGGCCCCGACCCTGCTGTTCGGCGTGCTGGAGGACTCGCCCTTCATCCTCGGGCTCGGCATCCTGTGCAGCGTCTTCGACCTGGTGTACATCTGGCTGCTGCTCCAGGACCGCCGCCGCCCGACCGGCGCCGGGGCGCCGTTCAGAAGCCTTCCGGACCCATCACGATGACCGGCTTCGCCGCCGGGTCGAGGGTCTCCAGGACCTTGCTCATCGCCTCCTTCGGGATGCCGACGCAGCCCTGGGAGGGGCCGTCGTGGTCCACGTGGAGCCAGATGTTGCCGCCCCTGCCCTCGCCCTCCGGCTTGACCGGGTCGAGGGGCGAGCGGCCGGGCCGGCGGTTGAAGTCGATGGCGACGACGTAGTCGAAGGACCCCGCCAGGGACTCGCCGTTCACCCCGCGCCCCGTGGCGACGAAGGCGCGGTCCTTGTCGTACGGGAGCCGGGTGCCGGGCGGCGCCGCAAGCAGGCCGCCCGCGTCGGTCAGCGCGAACACGCCCTGCGGAGAGGTCAGGTCGCCGTACGTGCGCGCCGTGGCCGTGGACCAGCCCTTCGCGCCGTTGCGGGCCGGCCAGCTCTCGGCGCGGGCCCAGTCGGCGCCGGCCGCGGGCCGGGTGTAGAGCGTGGCGGTGGACTCCGAGGAGTCCGGGGCCTTGCCGGTGACCAGGATGAGCTGGCGGGACTCGGCCGGGATCTTCGCCCGGGTCTGCTCGCTGATGCCGGTCAGGCCCTGGAGGACGTCCCGGTGGGCGTCGCGCGCCGCACGGTCCGCGGCCGGCGGCCGGTGGTCCGTGCGCGCCTGCGGCGCGCTGCCGACGGCCTTCTGGTCGACGGCGTAGACCCAGCCGGCCGCGAAGGTCAGCAGGCCGAGGGTGGCGGCGATGGCCACCCGGCGGGACGCGCCCGACGTCTTACGGGGTCCGGCAGGCGTACGGGGACGGGAGCGGGCTCGGCGGTGCTTGCTCATTGAACCGACCGTACATCAGCCGCTCTTCAGCACGGCTGAACGCTGCCCTGCCGCCGGGAGTCCGGCCGGGACTCCGCCGCCGGGAAACGGACCCGTACCGTCAGGCCCCCGTCCGGCGCCGGGTTGGCCCGCGCGGTCAGCTCCGCCCCGTGCGCCCGCACGATCGAGGCGGTGATCGAGAGTCCCAACCCGGCGCCCTCACCTGCGGTGTGCTGCCGTTCCGCGCTCCGCCGGAAGGGCTCCAGGAGCCTCGGCACATCGGCCGGATCGATCACCGGACCGGTGTTGGACACCCTCAGCTCCCCCTCGGCGGAGGTGGCCAGGGCGACCCGGCCGCCCGCGCGGTTGTGACGTACGGCATTGGTCAGCAGGTTCCGGACCAGGTGGCCGAGCAGGGTCCGGTCTCCCGTGACGGTCAGCGGGGCGAGGGTGCGCTCCACCGTGAGGCCCCGCTGCGGGCAGGCCGCCAGTTCGCGGCGGCCAGTGCCGCGAGGTCCACCGGCCCGGTGGACTCCAGCCCCTCCTCCGACACCGCGAGGAGCAGCAGCGACTCGACCAGGTGCTCGCTGGAGTCCGCGACGCCGATGAGCTTGGCGCGGATGGTGGCGACCCGCTCCGGCGACGGTTCCCCGGCCAGCCCGATCTCGGCCGCGGTGCACCGACGCGGACAACGCCGTGAAGATGCGCCAGTGCCTGCGCGAGCACGGCATGGACGCGCCCGACCCCAAGCCCGGCCAGGACCCGCGCGGGATGACGGTCGGCGGCGGCGTGGACCCGGAGAAGATGCAGGAGGCCATGAGGCCTGCGGGATGGGCGGCCCCGGCTCGGGCAAGGAGCCCACCCAGGAGGAGAAGGACAAGGAGCTCAAGTGGATCCGCTGCATGCGCGAGAACGGGGTCCAGCTCAAGGACACTGAGTACAACGGCGGCATGCGCACCGGCATCGAGGTCCCGCCGGGCCAGGAGAAGGCCTTCGAGGACGCCCAGAAGAAGTGCGAAGCGGCCCGGTCGTGAGGAAGCGCGGGAAGTTGCTGCTGACCTCGCTGGCCGTCGTACTCGCGGCCTCCGGCGGCGGCTACGCGGTGATGGCCGCCCAGCCCGGCGCGCGGGACTCCGCGCGGGAGCAGCGCGGCGACGGCCTGCCGCCGGCCACCGCGCCGGTACAGCGCGGCGACCTCAGCTCGGGCCTCCGGGTGGAGGGCACCCTCGGCTACGCGCAGGAGCGCAAGGTCAACGGGACCGGGCCGGGCGTGCTGACCTGGGTCGCGGGCGAGGGCGCGGCGGTAGAACGGGACGGGCGGCTGTACGAGGTCAACGGCAAGGCGGTGCGGCTCATGTACGGGTCCACGCCGATGTACCGGCCGCTGAAGGCCGGGGACAAGGGCGAGGACGTCAAGCAGCTGAAGCGCAACCTCCAGGCGCTGGGCTACGGGACCGGGCTGGACCCCGAGGACCCCGTCTTCACGGCGGGTACGGCGACGGCGGTCAACCGGTGGCAGAAGGCCCACAAGGCGCCGGAGACGGGCGAGGTCGCCAAGGAGTACATCGCCTTCGCCTCCGGCCCGCAGCGGGTACGGAAGAACGACGCGGCGGTCGGTGACGAACCGGGGCCGGGCAAGCCGGTGATGACGCTGACGGGCACCGAGCGGATCGTCCGGTTCCAGATGGACGCGGCGAAGGCGGGCGCGGCGAAGCCCGGCGACAAGGTCACCGTGCGACTGCCCGGCGGGGCGTCCGCCACCGGAAAGATCGACTCGGTGGGGAACACGGCGGGGCCGGACGGACAGAAGGACGGCGGCTCCGGCGGGGGTGCCGGCGGCGACAAGAAGGCCAAGGTCGAGGTGGTCGTCACCTTCGACGACCCCGCCGCGATCAACGCCCCGGACCAGTCCCCGGTGTCGGTCGGCCTCACCGGCGAGACCCGCAAGGGGGTGCTCTCCGTACCGGTCAACGCGCTGCTGGCGCTGGCCGGCGGGGGCTTCGGCGTCCAGGTCGTGGAGGACGGCAGGGCGCGCGAGGTCGCGGTGGAGCCGGGCATGTTCGGCAACGGCCGGGTCGAGGTGACCGGCGACGCCCTCAAGGAGGGCATGCAGGTGGGGATCCCGAAGCTATGACGCACTCGCATCCCGTGGTCGAACTGACCGGGGTCACCAAGGAGTACCCGGGCGGGGTCGCGGCGGTCACCGACCCGTCGGCGGCGCTCCAGGCGAAGGCGGCCACGGAGGGCGCCTTCAGCACGCTGCTGCTGGGCCTGGGCGGGATCGCCCTGCTGGTGGGCGGGGTCGGAGTCGCCAACACCATGATCATCTCGGTGCTGGAGCGCCGCCACGAGATCGGCCTGCGCCGCTCCCTGGGCGGCACGAAGGGCCAGATCCGGATCCAGTTCGTGACGCAGTCCCTGCTCCTGTCCGGACTCGGCGGCGTGGCGGGCATCGCCCTGGGCGCGGCGGCCACGGCGGTCTACGCCCGGACCGGCGACCTCCCCTGGGTGGTCCCCCTCTGGTCGGTGACCGGCGGCTTCGCGTCCACCCTGGTGATCGGCACCCTGGCCGGCCTCTACCCCGCGGTCCGCGCGGCCCGTCTGTCCCCGACGCTGGCGCTGGCGGCGGCATAACCCATGCCCTTGGGAGGGATCACCGGCGTACGCTGATTCGATGCGAACTCCACGTCACGCAGCGCGCGTTGTCATCCTGTCCCCCGCCGGGTCGGTGTTCCTCTTCCGCGAGGACAACGTGGAGGTCGGCATCCACTGGCTGCCGCCCGGTGGCGGGATGGACCCGGGCGAGAGCCCCGAGGAGTGCGTACGGCGCGAACTCCGCGAGGAGACCGGCTGGACCGACCTGGAGCCCGGGCGGCTGCTGTGCACGTGGGAGCACGACTTCACACACCAGGGGATCCCGGTCCGCCAGCACGAGCACATCTACCTCACGACGGGCCCGCGCCGCGAACCGGTGCTGGAGTACCCCGGCATCCACTGGCAGTGGCTCTCCCCGGAGCGCCTGGCCGCCCTCGGCGAACCGCTGTGGCCGCCGCGCCTGCCGGACCTCCTGGCGAACGCCCCGGCGGAGCCGGTCCACTTGGGGCTGCTGGCGTAGGGAGTGTCCTGCGGATCAGGCCGCGTACCCTCGGCTCCGTGCCCCGCCATCCGAAGAAGCCCCGCCGACTGGTCGCCGACGGGCGCGCGTACCTGTGGACGCTCCGCCACAGCCACCGCGTGGGCGAGGACGGCCGGTCCGCGGACTGCCGCCAGACCCTCACCCTGTACCCGCAGCCGGCCGACGCCGGCGGCCCGCTGCGCATCGTCTTCGCCGACGGGCCCGGCCGGTACGTCCCGGGCGGGGCCCCCTTGGGCTCCGGGGACGTGGGCTTCACCCGGGGCGCGGACCTGAACCTGCACGAGCCGGGCGCCGTCCGGGCCCTGCTCGACGTGGCATTGACCCGGGGGTGGCAGCCGGGGGAGCGGCGGGCGGTCGAGATCGACGGCTGGCCCCTGCTGGAGGCGGCGGCCGCCGCGCGAGCCGGGGAGGCGGAGCGCGCGGGCCCGTAGGGGTGTCCTGTGGACTGTTACGGCAGGGCCCAGGGGGCCCGCGGGCCCGGGGGCGGCGGCCCAAGGGGTGGCGGCCCAAGGGGTAGCTTGGCCCAGGGGG
>NZ_JBICZH010000001.1:122590-183827 GCF_043201995.1 Streptomyces sp. NPDC048258 | reverse complement strand
GGGCAGCTTGGCCCAGGGGGCAGCTTGGCCCAGGGGGCAGCTTGGCCCAGGGGGCAGCTTGGCCCAGGGGGCAGCTTGGCCCAGGGGGCAGCTTGGCCCAGGGGGCAGCTTGGCTCAGGGGGTGGTGCGGGCCCGTATCGCGGCGACGGTCTCCCCGACCAGGAGCCGCGCCTCGGCGACCGTCGCCGCCAGCCGCTCGGCCGTCGCGCCGGGCGCCCCCAGCAGGGCACGGACCCGCGGGCCGAAGCCGGGCGGCGCGCCCGGCAGCGTCTCGGCGACCGCCAGGGCGCCCTTCTCGTTCAGGCACCAGCGCCGGTCCTCGGCGTACAGGGCCTGCACCAGCACGCCCACAGCCCGGGACAGGCAGAGCGAGACGTACAGCGCGTCCGCGCGCTCGACGCCCTTGGCAGCGGCTTCGACGAGGAACTCCGCCTCCCAGGCGCCCGCCGTCAACGCCTGCCGCAGCGCCTCGGGGTAGTCCGCGGTCCGGCGCCGAAGGTCCGTCAACTCACCACTCGGGTCGGCCAGTACCCGGCCGAGCGCCACCTCGCCCGCGTAGCACGGCGACCAGAAGCCGAGCGGATGCCCCGCCTGCACGCCCACCTCGTACCGGCCCTCGCGGCAGTCCTCCCACACCCGGCCGACCCGGTCCGCGTCCCGCAGGATCCAGTCCACCGCCACTCCGTCGACCGACAGCCACGCGCCGCCGTCGACCCACGGCCCCCAGCCGCCCGGTCCGGCCACCTCCACCCCGGGGCCGGCGAGCGCGCCCAGCGCGGCGAGGTCGAGCGCGCCGCGGTAGTAGACGCCGAGATCCCAGTCGGAGTCGGGGCGGTGCTCCCCGCGCGCCCGGCTGCCGCCGAGCAGCACGGCGACGACGCCGGGCACCTCGGCCAGGCGGTGGGCCATGTCTTCGATCTTCGTCTGCATGGGCACGAGTCTGGCAGCGCCGATGCCCGGGGTCAGCGCTTGGGGGTCGTCGCCTTGGCGTACAGCGAGGCCGCGTAGTCGCCGAGGACGGTGCTGGTCGACACGTCGTCGGTGTCGCCGCCCGTGAGGATGCCGATGATCTTTCCGTCGCGCGCGATCCACGCGCTGCCGCTGGTGCCGCCCGGGAAGTCCGCGCAGTCGAAGCGCTGTTCGGTCGCGCTCTCGCGGACGGTGACCGCCGTACAGGTACGGGGAACCTTGCGGTCGGCCGGGTAACCGGTGACGGTGACCTCCTCGCCCGCGCGCCCGCTGGTGTCGAGCACGGCCGCGCCGGTCACGCTCTCGATGGTGCGGCCCTTGGCGTCGGGGGCGAGGCGGGCGAAGGCGAGGTCGTAGTCGTCGTCGGTGCCCTCGGCCCAGCGGTCGTCCTCGAAGACTTCTTCCAGCTTCCATGTGCCGTACGGGGCCATGCCGTTCGCGTATGCAGGCGCGAAGACGGCGGTCCCGTCGCCCTGTTGCCCGTCGAGGAGGCAGTGCCCGGCGGTGACGATCAGGTTCCCGCCCGGGCTGTGCACGACGGTGGCGGTGCAGAAGTGGTCACTGTCCAGACCGTCCGTGAAGAGGGCCCCGGTGAAGGCCGCGGGCCCGCCGGGCGGGGGCGTGACGGCAGGCGGCAGCGCACTCCCGGGCGGGGTGGAGAGCTGAGGCTTCGCCGCTTGCGAACGCGACGGAGCGGTCGGCGATCCCGTCGGCCCGGCCTTCGCCCGCACGGGCGCAGCCCCCTCGGGCGGCGGCACCAGCTCGGCCACTGCGGCGGAGGCCCCCAGAGCCGCCACAGCACACAGCACCGCTGTCACCAGGGTCCGCTTGTCCACCGGCATGATGATCCTTCCGCTTTGCCCCGGCGAAGCATGCCCCGGACCCGGGGGCGGTTGCAAGGGGAGGGGCATCCGGTGACGGCGGTTTCCGGCGCGGAATCAGGGGCGTGGGCCGGTGGCTTCGGATGGTCGGGAGCCCCCTTGCCCCCCAAGGACAGCAGCCCCCGTGACCCCGCCGCGCCGCTGATCCCGACCGGCTGAAGTCCCGCCTATATCCCCGCCCCCCGAAGCCCCCGCTCGGCGCGCAGGCGGCGCCACGAGGCGAGGCCCAGCGTGAGGCCCCAGAGCAGGAAGAGGGTGTACCAGAACAGGCCCCAGGCGGCCTGCGGGTGGGCGTCTTGGGTGGCGAAGGCCGGAGACGGGACCACGCGGCCCGCCGAGAGCAGGTACTGCATTGCGAAGTACGTGACGCCCCAGAGCGTCATGCCTATCGCGGCGATCCCCGACGGGATGGCGATCAGGCGGGCCGGGATGCGGCGGCCCCGCGGGCTGACCAGGGCGAGGGAGAGCGCCGCGCCGAACACGGCGACCGCGCCCATCACCCAGTAGCCGATCGCCGCCTCCAGGTTGCCGTGCGGAGCGGTGGCGAAGTCGCCGGGGAACATGGCCGCGATACCGGCGCCCCACCAGAAGTGGGGCGCCGCGTACCCCAGGGCCGCGGCCGCGGCCGTATATCCGGCCCATCCGGACCGGAGGGCGGACCTGCGGTCGGACTGGCCGGTAGGCCGGTCCACCGGCTCGGTGATCGCGGTCTGGGGTGCCATGACGTCCTCCGGAAGGCTCGGGTCCGAGTGGCGGTTCCGTGTCCCCCCGCCGTGGACCAAGCCTTCCCGAGCAGGTGCCTTCCGCGGATCCGGCGGCCGCACGATCCGGGCTCCCCCGTCCGGGGGAGCCCGGTCCGCCCCTGGTACCGCCCGCCCCTCCGGGGACGGCCGGCTACGCCCCCGCCCCCGCCCACAGCCCCTCCGGCGTCAGCCCCAGCAGGTCGATCGCGTTGCCGCGGACGATGCGGTCGATCACGTCCGGGGGCAGGTGGCCCATCTGGGACTCGCCGACCTCGCGGGACTTCGGCCAGGTGGAGTCCGAGTGGGGGTAGTCCGTCTCGTAGAGGACGTTGGCGACGCCGATCGAATCCAGGTTCTTCAGGCCGAAGGCATCGTCGAAGAAGCAGCCGAAGACGTGCTCCGCGAAGAGTTCCGACGGCGGGCGGTGGACCTTGTCCGCCACGCCGCCCCAGCCGCGGTTCTCCTCCCAGACCACGTTCGCGCGCTCCAGGATGTACGGGATCCAGCCGATCTGGCCCTCCGCGTACATGATCTTCAGGTTGGGGAAGCGTTCGAACTTGCCGCTCATCAGCCAGTCGACCATCGAGAAGCAGCAGTTGGCGAAGGTGATGGTGGAGCCGACCGCCGGCGGGGCGTCCGCCGAGGTGGACGGCATGCGGGACGAGGAGCCGATGTGCATGGCGATGACCGTGCCGGTCTCGTCGCACGCCTGGAGGAAGGGGTCCCAGTCGTCCGTGTGGATGGACGGGAGGCCCAGGTGCGGGGGTATCTCCGAGAAGGCGACGGCCCGGACGCCGCGCGCCGCGTTGCGGCGGACCTCGGCGGCGGCGAGGCGGGCGTCCCACAGGGGGATGAGGGTCAGGGGGATCAGGCGGCCGCGGGCGTCCGGGCCGCACCACTCCTCCACCATCCAGTCGTTGTAGGCCCGTACGCCCAGCAGCCCCAGCTCACGGTCCTTGGCCTCGGTGAAGGTCTGGCCGCAGAAGCGCGGGAAGGTCGGGAAGCAGAGCGCCGACTGGACGTGGTTGACGTCCATGTCCGCGAGGCGGTCGGGAACCGAGAAGGACCCCGGGCGCATCTGCTCGTAGGTGATGACTTCCAGTTTGATCTCGTCGCGGTCGTACCCGACGGCCGTGTCGAGGCGGGTGAGCGGCCGGTGCAGGTCCTCGTACACCCACCAGTCGCCGATCGGGCCGTCGTCGCCCTCGGCCCCCATGACGGGGGCGAACTTGCCGCCGAGGAAGGTCATTTCCTTCAAGGGGGCGCGGACGACCCGCGGGCCGGTGTCCTTGTACCTGGACGGGAGCCGGTCCCGCCAGACGTGGGGGGGCTCCACCGTGTGGTCGTCCACCGAGATGATCTTCGGGAAGGTCTCCATGACTCATACGGTAGCGCCGATCTGACGAACCGTCAGCTAGTTGCGGGCCGATCGGTCCGGGACGGGCTGACGTGTACGCGCAAGACAGGGCAGACTGACCCTTACACCGACGGAAGGCAGGGGGACGACAGATGGACGGCGTACCGGCCATCCCACGCCCGAGGAACCCGCGGAACCACCCCGAGGCATCCCGGCCCACCCGCAGGAACGCGGCCCCCGCGGGAGCCCCCGCGGACCCGGCCGCCCTCGCGAAACCGGCCACCACATCCCCCGACGGCACCACCCCGCGTCCGGCCGCCTCCACGGATCCGGCCGGCCCTTCCACAGGGTCCCGCTTCGCCGTCCTCGGCCCCATCCGCGCGTGGCGCGGCGCCGAGACCCTGCCCTCCGGCACCCCCCAGCAGCGCGCCCTGCTCGCCACGCTCCTGCTGCGCGACGGCCGCACCGCCACCGCGCCCGAACTCATCGACGCCATCTGGGGCGAGGATCCGCCGCAGCAGGCCCTCGCCACCATCCGGACGTACGCCTCCCGTCTGCGCAAGGTCCTCGACCCCGGGCTGCTCGTCACCGAGTCCGGCGGGTACGCCATCCGGCTGCGCTCCACCGCCACCCTCGACCTCGGCGTCGCCCGCAGCCTCGTCGCCGACGCCGAGACGGCCCGCGAAGCCGGTGACCGCGCCCTCGCCCGTATGCTGCTGGCCCGCGCCCTGGACCTGTGGAACGGCGAACCCCTCGCCGGAGTCCCCGGCCCCGCGGCCGCCACCGAGCGCACCCGGCTCGCCGAGTGGCACCTGCAGCTGCTGGAGACCCGACTCGACCTCGACCTGGAGGTCGGCCACCACGCCGAGGCCGTCTCCGAGCTCACCGCGCTCACCGCCGCGCACCCGCTGCGCGAGCGCCTGCGCGAGCTGCTCATGCTCGCCCTCTACCGCAGCGGCCGGCAGGCCGAGGCCCTCGCCGTGTACGCCGACACCCGCCGGCTGCTCGCCGACGAGCTGGGCGTCGACCCGCGCCCCGAACTGTCCGCCCTCCAGCAGCGCATCCTGAACGCCGACGCCGACCTGGCCCGCGCCGAGGACCCGGCCCCGGCGGCCGCCGCCGTCCACGTACGGCCGGCCCAGTTGCCCGCCACCGTGCCCGACTTCACGGGCCGCACCAGCTTCGTCGACGAACTCGGCGCCATCCTCTCCGGCGGCGCCGAGGGCCAGGTCATGGCCGTCTCCGCGCTCGCCGGAATCGGCGGCGTCGGCAAGACCACCCTCGCCGTGCACGTCGCGCACGCCGCCCGCCCGCACTTCCCGGACGGCCAGCTCTACGTCGACCTCCAGGGCACCGAGGCGCGCCCCGCCGAACCGGAGGCCGTCCTCGGCTCGTTCCTGCGCGCCCTGGGCACCCCCGACACCGCCATCCCCGACTCCCCCGCCGACCGCGCCGCGCTCTACCGCTCCACCCTCGACGGCCGCCGCGTCCTGGTCCTGCTCGACAACGCCCGCGACGCCGCCCAGGTCCGCCCGCTGCTGCCGGGCACCGCGGGCTGCGCCGCCCTGGTCACCAGCCGGGTCCGCATGGCGGGCCTCGCCGGGGCCCATCTCGTCGACCTCGACGTGATGAGCCCCGAGGAGGCCCTCCAGCTGTTCACCCGGATCGTCGGCGAGGAACGCGTACGCGCCGAGCGCCAGGCCGCCCTCGACGTCGTCGGCGCCTGCGGCTTCCTGCCGCTCGCCATCCGCATCGCCGCCTCCCGCCTCGCCGCCCGCCGCACGTGGACCGTGTCCGTGCTCGCCGCCAAACTGGCCGACGAGCGCCGCCGCCTCGACGAGCTCCAGACCGGCGACCTCGCCGTCAAGGCCACCTTCGAGCTCGGCTACGGCCAGCTGGAGCCCGCCCAGCAGCGCGCCTTCCGCCTCCTCGGCCTCGCCGACGGCCCCGACATCTCCCTCTCGGCGGCAGCCGCCGTACTGGACCTGCCGGAGCACGACACCGAGGACCTCCTGGAGGCCCTGGTCGACTGCTCCCTCCTCGAATCCGCCGCCCCCGGCCGCTACCGCTTCCACGACCTCGTACGCCTCTACGCGCGTGCGTGCGCCGACCGCGACGAGCAGCCGCCGGGCGGCCGCGACGCCGCCCTGGACCGGCTGCTGGACTTCTACCTGGCCACGGCCTCCGGGGTGTACGCCCTGGAACGCCCCGGCGACCGGCTCCCGGCGCACCTGTCCGACACCAACTACCCGGGGCTGGTCTTCGGCGAGCCGCGCGCCGCCCTGGACTGGCTGTACGCCGAGGCCGACCCGCTGCTGGCGTGCGTACGGCAGGCCGCCGCGCGCACCGACGAAACGGAGGTCCTGCGCCGGGCCGTGGACCTGCTGTGGGCCGCCAAGGACCTCGCCGAGTCGGGGGCCAACTCCAAGCAGTACGAGTCGGCCGCCATGGCCCTGCGCGACGCCGCCCGCGCCGCCGAGGACCCGCGCTCCGAGGGGCGGGCCCGTACCACCCTCACCATGGTCCACCTCTTCACCGGCCGTTTCACCGAGGCCGACGACGAGGCCCGCCAGGCCACGGCGCTCGCCCGCGAGGCCGGCGACCCGCTGCCCAGCTGCTGGGCGCCCAACGACCGCGGGATCATCGCCCTCTACCAGGGCCGGCACGCGGACGGCGAGCGGTACCTGCTGGAGGCCATCGAGAACTTCCGCGCCGACGGCAACAACGTCGGCGAGGCCAGCGCGCTGTGCAACCTCTCCCGCATCCACGTGGAGCTGGGCCGCCTCGCGAGCGCGATAGACCTCGCCCAGCAGGGCATCGCCATCTACGACCGGATGGGGCTGACCCTGCGCCTGGCCAACGGCCGCTACGCGCTCGGCATCGCCCTCACCCAGGCGGGCCGGCTCGGCGAGGCCCTGGCGCAGCTCGCCGAGGCGCTGTCGCTGTTCCACGACAACCGCCAGCCCCTGTGGGAGGGCGTGACGCACTTCCGGCTCGCCGAGGCCCATCTGGCGGCGCGCCGCCCGACGTTGGCCGCCTCGCACGCCGAGCAGGCCATCGCGCTGCGCGGGATCGGCGGCGAGTGGCGGCGGGCGACCGTGCTGACGGTGCTGGGCAGGGCGCTGCGGCAGCTGGGGCAGACGGACCGGGCGCGGGCCTGCTGGCGGGACGCGGAGACGGTGTTCGCGCAGCTGGGATCGGCCGAACTGGCCGAGGTGCAGGCCCTGCTGGCCTCGGAGATCGCGGCCTGACCCATGGGTGCGGGCACGCGGACGAGATGAACGAGTCGGCGCTGACCTGCGGCGGAGCCGGCCGGCGTGTGATGAACGAGGCGTTCATCGTTCGTTTATCGCCACACGACAGTATTAGTGCATCGACCCGGCGCGTCGGGGGGCATCCGGGTCGGTTGGAGGACTACCCGTTCGGCGGTCCTCGGGGGAATCGCCGAACGGGCCCGACCCATCCATCAGGAGATCCGATGACGACGAACGAGAACATCCTGCCGACCGACGGCGACCTCAAGCCGCTCGACAACCACGCCTCGGGCGTCGAGATCAAGCCGCTGGAGAGCCCTGCACCGGGCGTCGACGTCACGCCGATGGACAACCACGCCTCCGGCATCGAGATCAAACCGCTCGACAACCACGCCTCGGGCGAGGACATCGTGACGCTGGACAACCACGCGTCCGGTCCGCGTCCGTAAGACGTCCCACGGGGGATACGGGGGACGGTCCCACGGGGGAAGACACGGGGGACCACGGGGGATACGGGGGGTACGGGGGAGATCACCGCGGATCGGGGGACCACGGGGGTCACGGGGGAGCACAACCGATGAACGGCGGCCGCGGTGGCCCGGAGGGGGAGCCACCGCGGCCGCCGCACGCGTGTGTCCGGGTACCCGCGTGCCCATACGCTGGGTGTGTGTTCACCACCCACGGGCCGAGCGTCCGAGAACTCGCCGTGCAGGGCCTCTCCTCCGTCGAGCGGGGCTACGACCTGCTGGCGCCGAAGTTCGACCTCACGCCGTTCCGCACCCCGGACCGGATGCTCGACGCCGTCGAGGAGACCCTGGCCCAGCGGGAGGGCTCCTTCGGCACCGGGCTGGACGTGTGCTGCGGCACGGGAGCCGCGATCGGGATGCTGCGGCGGCTGTGCCTGGACCGCGTCACCGGGGTGGACCTGAGCGCGGGCATGCTGGCCGAGGCCGCGCGGGCGTACCCGGACGAGCGCGTGGACTTCGTACGGGGCGACGCGCGGGCCCTGCCGCCCGCGCTCGGGGACTCGTACGACCTGGCCGTGAGCTTCGGGGCCTTCGGCCACTTCCTCCCGGCCGAGCGGCCCGCGCTCTTCTCCGGGGTCCACTCCGCGCTGCGCGAGGGCGGGGTCTTCGCCTTCCCGATCGGCGCCCCGATCCCGCCGAGTTCACCGCTGTGGTGGGCGGTGGCCGGGTTCGACGCGGTGATGCGGGTGCGCAACGCGGTGTGGCGGCCGCCCTTCGTCATGTACTACCGGACCTTCCCGCTCAGCGGGGTCCGCGCCGACCTGCGGGCGGCCGGCTTCACCGTGGAGACCGTGCCGCTGGACCACTTCGGACGCACCCCCCAGGGCGCACCCCACTGGCGGCTGGTCCTTGCCCGGCGCTAGGCCCTGTCCGACCTAGTTCCCGGACACGGCCCGGGCCCAGGGGGCCACGCGCATCGGCCCGGACCCGAGGCGGGTCCGGGCCGATGCGGCCGGTGCGGGCCGAGACGGCTCAGCGCAGGGTGAACGGGGCCACGTGTGTCGTGGTGTCCGCTCCGCTGATGGTGAACCGCAGGTTGTAGCTGCCGTCCGCCAGCCCCTTGGTGGGGAGGTTGACGATGTAGCCGCGGATACCCGCGTCGTACCGGAACGGGGTCGTGAACGGCCTGGTGGTGGGACCGACGACCTGGCTGGGTGTGAGGGTGATGCCAGGGCTGGACAGGTTGACGCCGTTGACGTCGCAGATCTGGAGCCTGATCGGAATCGTGCTGTTCCCGCCGCGGATCGGCCGGCTCGGGTCGTAGAGCAGGCAGATCCGGTACGCCACGGTGTACGTGACGCTCTTGGTGGCCGGGTTGGCGGCGACGTCCGTGGCGTTCACCGTGAAGGTGTGCGAGCCGAACGTCGAGGTGTCGATCGGGCTGCCGTTCGGGACCGTACCGACGCAGCTCGCCACACCGGAGGTGGCGTCCGCGCACGAGTAGGACGCCGTGACCGACTCGTGGAACAGGTACGTGCCGGCCGTCGGGCGCACGATGGTGATCGTCGGCGCCGCGGTGTCGAGGCGCACCGTGATCGTCTGCGGAGCGGACGTGTTGCCGGCGTTGTCGGTGGCGGTGAACGTCACCGTCGTGACGCCGTCCGTCGTGATCGGCACGGCGGCGCTCGCGCCGGGCACGTCGGTGGATCCGATCGGCTGGGCGCCGCTCGCGCTGTAGGTGATCTTCTGGATGCCGGAGCCGCAGGACCCGTCAGCGGCGCTGATGTTGACCGTCGCCGGACTGCTGTTGTTCCAGCCGGCGCCGTTCGGCGACGGCGAGATGCTCGCGGAGGCGGTCGGCGCGGAGGTGTCCGCGTCGTACGTGAACCTGTCGGCGGCGGTGACCGGGCTGGTGCCGTTGGCGTTGGTCACGGTGACGTCCACCGTGCCCCGTGCCTGCGGGGGCACCTGCGCCGTCAGTTCCTCCGGCCCGATGACGTTCACGCTCGTGGCGGCCACGGAGCCGAACTTGACGGTGGCGCCGCTGGTCGGGAACTCCGTGCCCCTCACCGTCACCGTGTTCACGCACTGGGCCAGTTCGGGCCCGTGGTTCGGGGTGACGCTCGTGACGGTCGGCGGGGACAGCGTGACGCGGTCCATCGCGGTGCCCCAGTCGCCGCCGCGGATCCCGGTGTTGTCGATGGCTCCGATCTGCTGGACCGTCCAGACGTCCTTGGGGTTGCTCGGGTCGCGTGCGGTGCCCGAGTAGTCACCCCAGCGTGGCCGGCTGCAGTTGGTGCACGTGTAGGCCTGGGTGCCCGCGTCGTAGAAGTCGCCGAAGGTCGTCGCCGGGAAGTTCCCGCCCGGCACTCCGATCGCGACCGCCGTGACGAACATGGTGGTCGAGGACGCACTGAAGCCCGCGAACAGGTCGTCCTCGTCGTTCAGCGCCAGGGAGCCGTAGTAGAGGTCTCCACCGACGAGGCCGAGATCGAGGTTGGTGGCCAGGCTCTGGCCCCCGCCGGTCGCGATCTGGATGAAGCGCTGGCAGGAGTGGCCCGCGGTGTCGCCGATGGGGGTACAGCCGACGTTGAAGAGGCCCCACAGGTGGTTGTTCTGCCAGGCGACCGACAGCATCCGGTCGTCGTTGGTGTTGATCGTCGCGTCGCCCCCGGCCGGCTGGGCAGCCATCGGCGGTGGGGGTGCGGCCCCGATGGCGATGGTGTTCTCGGTCTGGTTGACCGCGCTGACGCCGGGCACGCCGGTGATCGTGGTCACCACGACGTCGGTGCCGTCGTGTTCCATCGCGAGCTGGTCATTGATCGCCGACAGGGAGGTGGCCGGGACGACGTCGGCCTTGGTGTTGTCCTGTGCGAACGTCGCGAGGCTGACCGAGGCGGCACCGGCCAGGAGGTCCGCCTTGTTGACGACCACGGTCTGTTCGCCCAGGAACGGCTGGCCGGGTGCGACGAGGTCGAAGTTGTTCCAGGTCAGCGTGACCTTGTCGTTGGTGTAGCCGAGCGTCGGCCGGTCGTGCTGGACGTTCGCGTTGTTGCTCCCGGCGATGTAGACGGACCACCCCCCGCGGGGGTCGGAGCTGTCGCTGACCGCGACGTCGACCTCGTCGCCGCCGGCCGGGAGTCCCTCGTACGCGGCGAAGAAACGACCGGAGCCCGCGTCGTAGTGCACCCGCGGATCACCGCCCGTGTTCGCCGCGAAGCCGAAGAAGGTGCCCAGGTCGAAGGGGGCGCCGACGGCGTTGCCGGCCTTGTCGTAGACCTGGCCCGTGCGGTTGATGAACTGGACGATGCGGGTGGGGCCGACCGCGAGCTGCGTGTCGGAGGGCGCAGTTCGGGCGGCAGCGGCGTTGTCCGCGTTCCCGAGCGTGCGGAAGGTCTTCAGCCGCTCGATGACGGCCGTGGACGGAACCGCCTTCGGCGACGCCGCGCCCTTCGGAGTCAGCTTCACGGTGGTGACGGGCAGGCTCGGCTGCCGCCGCGGTCCCACGGGCGCCGGCCGCTTCGGAGGGGCGAGGTACGGTCGCTCCTGGGGCTCGGCGGTGCCCTTCGGCCGGGGCAGCGTGCGTACGTCCACGCGCTTCTTCACGCGGACCCGCGACGGCTTCCCCTCGCCGTCCGCCGGCGACGGGCTGCTGGCCGTGGGCGGGGCGCTGGGACGCGGCTCGGCCGCCGCCCCGCCCGCGGGTGCGGCCACGGTGAGCGTCACGGCGAGCGTGAGGAGCAGGGCGCGCGGCCAGCCGCGTACGGCGCGCATCACACTGCGGTTCACTCGGAGAAGGCGTCTCGACGACACGGGCTCCCCCCTTCAGCCCTTGTCGGAAGTACGGTCCCGCCGGCGGATCGGCAGCGGGCGGTCGTTGTCCTGCAGTAGCCGATGATCACGACCGGGTGTCTATCGGATGGACCCGTCATCGGCTGCCGTCTGCGGCAAGCGTTGCCGACGCTTCCCTCTTACGGCCTACTTCGCTTCGCGCAGCTCGCGCTTGAGGACCTTGCCGCTCGCGTTGCGCGGCAGCTCGGTGACGAACTCCACCGCGCGCGGCACCTTGTAGTTGGCCATCTCCCGCCGGGACCAGGCGATCAGGTCGTCGGCGGTGAGGGTGGAGCCGGGGCGGCGGACCGCGTACGCCTTGCCGACCTCGCCGAGCCGCGGGTCCGGGACCCCGACCACCGCGACGTCGGCTATGTCCGGGTGCAGGCCCAGGAGTTGCTCGATCTCGGCGGGGTAGGCGTTGAACCCGCCGACGATGAACATGTCCTTGATCCGGTCGGTGATGCGCAGGTTGCCGTCCGTGTCGAGGACTCCGACGTCGCCGGTGCGGAGCCAGCCCTCGGCGGTGACGGCCGCGGCGGTTTCGGCCGGGTCCTCGAAGTAGCCCCGCATGACGTGGTGGCCGCGGACCCATACCTCGCCGGCCGTGCCGGCGGGCCGGGCGCTGCCGTCGGGTCCGGCGATGCGTATCTCCGTGCCGGGGATGGGCCGCCCCGAGGTGGCGGCGATGACCTCCGCCGGGTCGCCGCGGCGGCACATGGTGACGATGCCGCCGGCCTCGGAGAGCCCGTACGCGGTGAGGACGGTGGCGATGTGCAGCTCGCCGCGGAGCCGCTCGACGAGCCTGAGCGGGACGACGGCCGCGCCGGTCACGACCAGGCGCAGGGCGGAGAGGTCGTGGCGGTCGCGCTGGGGGTGGT
The DNA here is from genome assembly GCF_043201995.1 of Streptomyces sp. NPDC048258. Taxonomy (NCBI): domain Bacteria; kingdom Bacillati; phylum Actinomycetota; class Actinomycetes; order Kitasatosporales; family Streptomycetaceae; genus Streptomyces; species Streptomyces sp. NPDC048258. The sequence goes on along the minus strand of NZ_JBICZH010000001.1, from coordinate 171,444 downwards.
CGAGGAGGGACTGGTGGAGCGTGGGCGGGCCGGGGAGTACGGAGATCCGCTCGGCGGCGATGTTGGCGAGGACGGTGTCCACGTTGAAGACGGGCTGGGGGACCATCGTGGCGCCGCGCATCAGGCAGGCGATGATCCCGGCCTTGTAGCCGAAGGTGTGGAAGAAGGGGTTCACGATCAGGTACCGGTCGCCCTCGCGCAGTCCGGCGAGTTCGCTCCAGACGGCGTAGCAGCGCAGGGACTGGGCGTGGGTGATGACGGCGCCCTTGGGGCTGCCGGTGGTGCCGGAGGTGAAGATGATGTCGGAGGGGTCGTCGGGCCGAATCGTTTCGGCACGCTCGCGGACCGCCGCCGCCGGTACGGGATCCCCGCCCGCGAGGAAGTCCTTCCAGGTGCGGAACGACTCGGGGGCGTCCTCGGCGAGGACGACGACCTGCTCCAGGTGCGGCAGCCCGGGCAGCGGCCCCGCGCCGGGGCCCTCGGCCGCGGCGCGGCGCAGGGAGGCGACGTACGAGGTACCGAGGAAGGTGCCGGTGACGAAGAGCAGCCTGGCCCGGCTGCGCTGCAGGACGTACGCGGCTTCGGTGCCCTTGAAACGGGTGTTGAGGGGGACGAGGACCGCGCCGGCGGAGACGGCGCCGAGCGCGGAGACGATCCACTCCAGGGTGTTGGGGGCCCAGACGGCGACCCGGTCGCCGGGCTCGACCCCGGCGGCGACGCAGGCGGCCGCGGCGCGCTCGACCCGCTCGCCGAGCTGCGCGTAACTGATCCGGACGCGGCCGTCGACGACGGCCTCGCGGTCGGCGTACTGTTCCGCTGCCGCCCGGACCAGCCCCGCGATGCTGCCCCAGCGCAGGTCTCCGCGTACGTCCTCGCGCCGGTCGTCGCGCCCGTCGTCGCCCATGTGTGTCACCCTCCCGCGAACCCAGTAGCTGACTATCCGTCAGATTAGCTGTAGCCTTCGCGGCTGTCAGTACTGGCGCACCCCGGAGGTGGCGATGGCGGCAACGCTCAAGGACGCTACGGCGATAGTCGGCATCGGCCAGACCGCCTTTGCCAGACAACTGCCGCAGTCCGAGAAGGAACTGGCCTGCCGGGCCATCCTGGCGGCCCTGGCCGACGCGGGCATCGAACCGTCCGAGGTCGACGCCTTCGCCTCCTACACCATGGAGGAGACCGACGAGGTCGAGGTCGCCAAGGCCATCGGCGCCGGCGACGTCACCTTCTTCTCCAAGGTCGGCTACGGCGGCGGCGGTTCCTGCGCCACCGTCGGCCACCTCGCCTCCGCCGTCGCCACCGGCCAGGCCACCGTCGGCGTCGCCTGGCGCTCCCGCAAGCGCGGCTCGGGCCCCCGCCCATGGAAGAACACCGCCGTCCAGCTGCCCACCCCCGGCCAGTGGACCCGCCCCTTCGGCCTGCTGCGCCCCGCCGACGAGATCGGCATGCTGGCCCGCCGCTACATGCACGAGTACGGCGCCACGCGCGACCACCTCTTCAACGTGGCGATGGCCTGCCGCAACCGGGCCAACGAGAATCCGGCCGCGATGATGTACGAGCGCCCGCTGACCCGCGAGATGTACATGAGCTCCCGCATGATCAGCGACCCGCTCTGCCTCTTCGACAACTGCCTGGAGACCGACGGGGCCCTGGCCTGCGTGATCGTCTCCGCCGAGCGGGCCCGGGACTGCCGCCAGAGGCCCGTCTACGTGCACTCCGTCGCCCAGGGCCTGCCCGCCCAGCACCACGGCATGGTCAACTACTGGAACGACGACCCGCTGTCCGGACCCGCCTGGACCGCCGCCCGACACCTGTGGAAGCAGGCCGACTTCGGGCCCCAGGACGTGGACGTCGCCCAGATCTACGACGCCTTCACCCCGCTGATCCCGCTCTCCCTGGAGGGCTACGGCTTCTGCGGACGCGGCGAGGGCGCCGCCTTCACCGAGGGCGGGGCCCTGGAGATGGGCGGCCGGCTCCCGATCAACACGGGCGGAGGCGGCCTCTCGGAGGCCTACGTGCACGGCTTCAACCTGATCAACGAGGGCGTCAAACAGCTGCGCGGCGTCTCCACCGCCCAGGTTCCCGACGCCGCCACCTGCCTGGTGACGGCGGGCGAGGGCGTCCCGACCTCCGCCATCCTGCTTCGAGCCTGACCCGAGGAGCCGACCGATGACCGCACCCGCCACCGACGAACTCCTGCTCCCGGTCCCCGACGAGGACGGCGCCCCCTTCTGGGAGTACGCCGCCCAGGGCGAACTCCGCGTCCAGGCCTGCGCCGCCTGCGGCAGACTCCGCTTCCCGCCGCGCCCCTGCTGCCCGCACTGCCGGTCCTTCGACTCCGAGTGGCGCCTGATGAGCGGCCGCGGCCGGATCTGGTCCTACGTACAGCCGCACCCGCCGCTGCTGCCCGCGTACGCCGCGCAGGCCCCGTACAACGTGATCCTCGTGGAGCTCGCCGACGCCCCGCACATCCGGCTGGCCGGGAACCTGGTGGCCTCGGCCGACGCCCCGCTGAACTCGGTGGACCCGGCCCGGCTGCGCATCGGGGCACGGGTGCAGGTGGTCTTCACCGAGACCGGCGGGATGTCCGTGCCGCGCTGGGTGCTGGAGCGGTCATGACGCTGCGGGTGGAGCGGGACAAGGCGACCGGGGTCGCGGTCGTCACCCTGGACCGGGAGCGCAGGCACAACGCCATCGACCTGGAGACCGCCGCCGAACTGGGCGAGGTGTGGCGGGAGTTCCGCTTCGCCGAGGACGTACGGGCGGTGGTGCTGACGGGCGCCGGGACGGCGGCCTTCTGCACGGGCATCGACCGCGGCGTGGACGTCCCCCAGCCCGGCTCCCCGTACTCGGTCGACGATCCGCTGCTCTCCATCGGCCCGAAGGCGGGCGACCTGTGGAAGCCGGTGATCGCCGCCGTGAACGGCATGGCGTGCGGCGGGGCCTTCTACCTGCTGGGCGAGGCGGAGTTCATCATCTCCTCCACGTCCGCGACGTACTTCGACCCGCACACCGCGTACGGGATGGTCAGCGCCTACGAGGCCGTGTACATGGCGCAGCGGATGCCCTTCGGGGAGGCCGCGCGGATGTCCCTGATGGGCACGGCGGAACGGCTCTCCGCGCAGCGGGCGTACGACATCGGCCTGGTCTCGGAGCTGACCGGGCCCGGGGAGCTGCTTCCGGCGGCGCTGTGCGCGGCGGGGACGCTGGCCGGCTTCCCGACGGAGGCCGTACAGGGCACCGTACGGGCCCTGTGGTCGGCGAAACAGGCCGCGCTGCAGCAGGCGCTGGCGCAGGCTCCGGCGCTGATCGCGCTGGGGAACCTGGCGCCGGAGCGGCAGGCGGACTTGTTCGCGGGGCGGCGGCGGGCGGCGGAGCCGCGGGTGCGGTGACGGGCGGGCCTGGCCGGGCCGACTGACCGCTAGGAGCGGGTGATCCGGCCGAGCCGGCAGTTCTTGACCTCGGCCGCCTTGTCCGCCTGCGTCATCGAGACGGTGACGATCCGGGTCTCGTTCGCCTTGAGCGTGAGCCGGATGGTGTTCCGGTCGACCACGGCGCCGCTCGTACCCTCGAACACCACCGGCACCTCCACCGCGCGTTCCGTGTTCAGGTCGGAGGTGACCTTGAGCGTGGCTTCCTTCTTCCCGGCGCCGGCGCAGGTGACGACCTCGGCGTGCGCGCGCGGGGCGGTGCTGCTGGGCGAGGGCGTCGGGCTGCTGGAGCTGCCGCTGCCGCTGTGGGACTTCTTCTTCGTCTTGGAGCTGGAGCAGCCGCCTCCGCTGCTGCTCTTGCTCTTGCCGCTGCTCCCGCTGCTCCCGCTGCTCCCGCTGCTGCTGCTCCCGCCGTGCGACGAGAACCCGGTCAGCGCGAGCACGACGCCGACGAGCACCGCGGTGAATCTGATACGACGTCCAGCCACCATGGCCCGAACCCCTCCCGTTGGACAGACGGCGCGTCACGCTACCAGGCTCCCCCCGGGCACCCGTCGTCCGCGTGCGCGGTCCCGGGTCCGGGCGTAGCGTCGGGATCGAGGCCCGCACCTCGGAGGGCCGGGCATGCCCCCGCGACGTACTCGGCTCGCCGACGGGTCCCCTCGAAGCGGCGGCCGCCGTCTGAGCCCCTTCCGTGCCTGGTACGACGGCCGTCCCACGGGCGCGGGCCCGGCCGTACGCCGAAACGGCGGCGGCCCCGGCCCCCGGGGAGGGGGCGGGGCCGACCGGCCGTACTGGCGGGGTGGGGATCAGGCGGCGTCGACGACGCCCGAGGCCGCGATCTCGATCTTGGCGCGGGTGGCGCCGGACTGGGAGCCCAGGGACTCGATCTTCTTGACCAGGTCCGAACCCGAGACGACCTCGCCGAAGACGACGTGCTTGCCGTCGAGCCACGGGGTCGGGATGGTCGTGATGAAGAACTGCGAGCCGTTGGTGTTGCGGCCGGCGTTCGCCATCGACAGCAGGAACGGGCGGGTGTGCTTCAGCTCGAAGTTCTCGTCGGCGAACTTCTCGCCGTAGATGCTCTTGCCGCCGGTGCCGTTCTGGTTGGTGAAGTCGCCGCCCTGGAGCATGAACTCCGGGATGACGCGGTGGAACGGCGAGCCCGCGTAGCCGAAGCCGTGCACGCCGGTGGCGAGCTCGCGGAAGTTCTGGGCGGTCTTCGGGACGACGTCGTCGAAGAGCTTGAACTCGATGCGGCCCGCGGCCTCGCCGTTGATGGTGATGTCGAAGTAGACGTTGCTCATGGGGTCCATCCTGTCACTCCCCGTCCGGTGCGCTACCCGGCGGGGCCGCAGCCCCACCCCGGACAGGTCAGCCGCTCGTCCGCGTGCCCGTGCCCTTGGCCGCGTCCAGGGCGTACACGCAGCGGTCCTTGCTGCACGCGTAGACCACGCCCGCCTCGGCGACCGGGGCACCCGTGATCTCACCGCCCGTGGCCAGCTTCCAGCGCAGCTGGCCGCCCGCCGCGTCCAGGGTGTACAGGCAGTGGTCGGCCGAGCCGAAGTGCACCCGGCCGTCCGCGACCGCCGGCAGGCCGGTGATCTCGCCGCCCGCCGCGAACCGCCACTTCGGGGTGCCGGTGACCGCGTCGAGCGTGTACAGCGCGCTGCCCGCGCCCAGGTGGACGCTGCCGTTAGCCACCAGCACCGGGTCCGCGGACGTGCGCGCCTCGGTCGCGATCCGCCAGCGGTCCTGCCCGGTGGCCGCGTCCAGCGCGTAGACGGTGCCCAGGTAATCGGCGAGGTAGACCCCGCCGCCCGTCACGGCGGCGCCCGGCGCGAAGGCCGGCGGCGCCAGGAAGACCGCGGGGGCCTCGAAGTGCCAGCGGACCCGGCCCGAGGCCCGGTCCACGGACAGCACCCGGGTGCCGGCCGCGACGTAGACGTTGCCGTCCGGCGCCGGGGTGACCCGTACGGGGACGTTCCCGCAGGAGGCAGCGTCGCCGACCGGGTAGGACCAGGACTCGCGGCCGCTGCGGGCGTCGAGCGCGCGCAGCCGGGCGTCCGCCCACACGTAGACCGTGCCGTCGTGCAGGACGGGGGCCGCCTCCGGGGTCTCGAAGTCGGTCTGCGCGCCGTTCAGCTCCCACAGCTTCTGGCCGTTGGACGCCTCCCAGCCCTGTACGCCGCCACCGCGGGTGGCGGTGACGACCGTGCCGCGATCCGCGCGCAGGGCGTACACCCAGGCGTCGGAGGACAGCCTCCACCGCTCGGAGCCGTCGGAGGCGTCGAGGGCGTAGAGGGAGGGGCCGTCGGAGGCGTGGATGCGGCCGTCGGCGACGGCCATGGACCAGGCGACGTCACGGGTCTTGAACTGACGGCGGCCGCTGGCCACGTCCAGGGCGTGGACCTCGAAGGAGGTGACGTAGAGCAGGTCGCCGGCGACGGTCGGGGTGCCCCAGACCTCATTGGACATGCGGAAGCGCCACGGGCGCCAGCGGCCGCTGTCCGGGGCCGGCCCGGGAGCCGGTACGGACGGCAGGGCGGAGCCGGCGGGGGTGACGGCCACCGCTCCGCCCGGCGGGCGGATCCAGCCGGTCGCCGAGTCCACGGAGGCGTGCGCGGCGGGCGCCGCGGCCGTCGCACGCGGCCCGGGGCCGATCGGCACCGGGGAGCCGCCCAGCCGGACCGGCTCGCCCGAGGGCACCGGCGACATCGGCGGGTGGTGCGGGCGCTGCGGAACGGCCTGGCCGGTGCGCGGGTCCACCCACGCCTCGGCGCCGCGCTGGCGGCGGTGCGTGGCGGCTCCGGAGCCCGGCCCGCGGGATGCGGCGCCGCCGCCCCCGCCGTCCCGGCCGGAGCCGGGCACGGGCACCACGGCCGCGGCCGCGGCGGGCGTACGGTTGCCCGCGCGCCGGGCCTCGATCATCGCGACGGCCCGCCCGGGCAGCCACGCCGAGGCGGTCCCGCTGTCGTCACCGCCGTCGAAGAGGTGCGGGGCGAGCTGCGCCTGGAGGTCGGCCGGGGTCGGCCGCAAGGTGGCGTCCATCTGCATGCAGGATTCGATCAGCGGCCGCAGCTCCTCGGGCAGCCCCTCCAGGTTGGGCCCCTCGCGCAGCAGCATGAAGACCGTCTCCACCGGGTTCGCCCCGTGGTACGGCGGATGCCCGGTCGCGGCGAAGACCAGCGTCGAGCCGAGCGAGAAGACGTCGCTGGCGCCCTTGACGCTGCGCGAGTCCTTCGCCTGCTCGGGCGACATGTACGCGGGAGTGCCGACGGCGACGTTCGTCATGGTCAGGCGGGTGTTGGAGACCCCGCTCGCGATGCCGAAGTCGATCACGCGCGGCCCGTCCTCGACGACGAGGACGTTGGACGGCTTCAGGTCGCGGTGGACCAGGCCGGCGCCGTGGATGGACTGCAGGGCCTCGGCGATGCCGGCCGCGAGCCACCGCACGGCCTGGGCGGGCATGGGCCCGCACTCGTTGACGATCTCCTCCAGGGAGGGCGCCGGGACGTACGCGGTCGCCAGCCACGGCACGGCGGCGCGCGGGTCGGCGTCGACCACGGCCGCGGTGTAGAAGCCGGACACGGCGCGGGCCGCCTCCACCTCGCGGGTGAAGCGGACCCGGAACAGCTGGTCCTCGGCGAGCTCGGTGCGCACCGTCTTGATCGCGACCCGCCGTCCGGACGCGGACCGCGCGAGATAGACCAGCCCCATGCCGCCGGCGCCGAGCCGTCCCAGCACCTCGAAGGGGCCGATCCGTCTCGGGTCGTGCTGCGTCAGCTGCTCCACCACTCGCCTCCACACCTCCCCGTACGGGCCCTCGCCGGGCCCGCTTCCACCAGCGCGCGCACCGGTACGGGGCCCTGGTCGTGCCCCGTGCAGCGTCTCACCCCCGGACGCCGCCCGGGTCGCGCAACCCCGATTCTGTCAGGCCCGCGCCCGGTCCGGCCCCGGCACGGCGGACGCCGCGTCCTGTCGTCCGGGTCACACCCGGCTCAGGCACGGCTCATGCGCGCATCAGGCGCGCATCAGGCGTGGCCCGTCTGCTTGGTGCGGGGTTCCGACAGCAGCCCGAAGACCGCCCCCTGATTGTCGGCGACGACCGCGATCCTCCCGTAGGGGGTGTCGAAGGGGTCGGCGGTGACCCGGCCGCCGAGCCGCTGCACCATGGCCACGGACTGGTCGCAGTCCGGGACGGCGAAGTAGGCGAGGAAGTGGGCCGGCATGATCTCCGGGAAGGCGTCGGTGATCAGGCTGCGGCCCATGACGGCGGTGTCGGTGCCGGGCGCGCTGCCGGGCGGGGACCAGACGCGGTACTCCACGCCCGCGTCGTCCTGGTCCTGCGGTACGTAGCCGAAGACCTTGGCGTAGAAGACGTCCACGGCGTCCCGAGCCCGCGTGTACACCTCGGTCCAGCAGTACGTGTACGGCTCCTGCTGGGCCTCGAAACCGTGGTGGGTACCGGGCTGCCACAGGCCGAAGACGGCTCCGCCGGGGTCGGCGGCCATCGCGGCGGTCCCGTACGGGCCGACGGGCATCGGGTCCATCACCATCTGGCCGCCGGCGGCGCGGATCCGCTGCGCGCAGGCGTAGGCGTCGGTGGTGTAGAGGTAGATCCCCCATACGGTGGGCATCCGCCCGTCGGGCTTGGGGGCGAGGGCGGCGACGTTGCGGCCGCGGCTGTAGGCCTGCGTGTAGTGGCCGTATTCGGCGCCCGCGCTCTCGGAGAAGGTCCACCCGAAGAGCTCACCGTAGAAGCGCTTGCCCGCCTCGACGTCCGGGAGCGAGGCGTCCACCCAGCAGGGTGCGCCTTCCGCGAATGCGGCCATGAGCCCGGTTCCTTCCGTTGTGCGGAGGTATGTACCCTCCCACCTCTCCCAGCCATGATCCGCCCGAAAACTTGTCCACAGCCTGTTGATAAGACTATTCGGGGGAAACATTGCGGAACCGGGCGACACGCCCTGGCCTGGCCCCCCGGGCCGGTCGGGGGCCGGCTCCGGCCGGATCCCGGGGCGGACCGCGGGCGGACTACGGCAGGACCGCAGCCGAATCGCGGCCGGATTTCGCCGCCGCGGCCGTGCGGGACCCGCTTCCGCCCAGGCCAGCGACCCCGTAACCCCATTTGCAGGCGGCCGAATAGCGCGCCGATCACCCCTCGGTAAGCTGACGGCATGACAGGACAAGTACGCACCGTCGACGGGCGTGTCGCCGGCCGGCGCGGTCAGGCGACGCGGCAGAAGCTGCTCGACTGCCTCGGCGAGATGCTCAGCTCCTCGCCGTACCGCGACGTCAAGGTGATCGACGTCGCACGCAAGGCCGGCACCTCCCCCGCGACCTTCTACCAGTACTTCCCGGACGTCGAAGGCGCCGTCCTGGAGATCGCCGAGCAAATGGCCACCGAGGGTGCCCAGTTGACGGCACTTGTCGAGGGCCGGAACTGGGTCGGCAAAGCCGGTTGGGCCGCCGCCGAGGAACTCGTCGAGGGCTTCCTGGAGTTCTGGCGGCGCAACGACGCGATCCTGCGGGTCGTCGACCTCGGCGCGGCCGAGGGCGACAAGCGGTTCTACAAGATCCGCATGAAGATCCTGAACTCGGTCACCAACTCCCTCACGGAGTCGGTGAAGGAGCTCCAGTCCAAGGGCAAGGTCGACAAGGACATCAGTCCGGCGGCCATGGCCGGTTCGCTGGTCGCGATGCTGGCCGCGGTCGCCTCGCACCAGAAGGGCTTCCAGACCTGGGGTGTCAAGCAGGCCGAGCTCAAGCCGAACCTGGCACTGCTCGTCCACCTCGGCATCACGGGCAAGAAGCCCACCAAGTAGCGGCGGGCCCCTTACAGGGTCCGCCGCCCCGGTACTGCTTCCGCACGCCTGTGATCAGCGACGCTCCAGGCGGAACAGCCGGATCTCGCGCTCGATGCGCGCCTGGTACGTCGCGTACGGCGGCCAGAACCCCAGCACCGCCCGCCACGCCGCCGCGCGCTCCTCGCCTGCCAGCAGCCGGGCCCGTACGGCGATGTCCTGGCCTTTCCAACTCACGGACGCGTCCGGGTACTTGAGCAGATTCCCGGTCCACGCCGGGTGCCCGGGCCGGCCGAAGTTGGAGCCGATCAGCAGCCAGGTCGCCCCGCCGTCCTCCGGCATGCAGGCGAGTGGCGTGGTGCGCGGTTCGCCGGTCTTGGCGCCCTTGGCGGTGAGGATCACGCCCGGCAGCATCTGCGCGCTGAGCATGACCTTGCCGCGGGTCAGCTTGTGCACCGCCTTGTCCATGGCGGGGATGAAGTGCGGTGCGATCTTGGCGAACAGCATGGTCGAGGAGACCTTCTGCATCAGCCTGACGCCGGGAGCCACGCGGTCCACGCGAGCCATCAGACGGCCACCTTCACGTGTGCGGTCGGGGACGCGAACAGGCCCGCGCGGTCGGCGGCGTGTGCCCGCAGCCGGTGGACCGGGCCGAACAGCAGCTCGTCGGCCGCCGCCCGCTTGAAGTAGAGGTGCGCGTCGTGCTCCCAGGTGAAGCCGATGCCGCCGTGCAGCTGGATCGCCTCGCCCGCGGTCACGCGCAGGGCCTCCAGGGCCTGGGCGAGGGCGAGGCCGCCCTGCCGCGGGTCCCAGGCGGCGTAGTAGGCGGCCGAGCGGGCCGCCTGCACCTGTACGTAGAGGTCGGCGAGGCGGTGCTTGACCGCCTGGAAGGAGCCGATCGCCCGGCCGAACTGCTCGCGCTGCCGTACGTACTCCACGGTGCGGGCGAGCGCCTGGCCGGCCGCGCCGACGGCCTCGGCGGCGAGCACGGCGCAGGCGGTACGACCGGTCGCGGCGAGGGCGCCCAGTACGTCGGCGCCGGCGCCGACGCCGGTCCCCGCACCGGCACCCGGCTCGCCCAGCAACTCGGCCGGGGCGTCCCTGAGCTGGATCCGGGCCTGGGGGCGGGTCTCGTCCAGTGTGGCCTGCCTCGACCGTACGAGCCCGGGCGCGTCCTCCCGTACGAGGAACAGCAGCGTACGGCTGCGCGCGAAGCCGCCCGTGTGCGCGGCGACCAGCAGCACCGAGGCGCTGTGCCCGTCGAGCACCTGGGCGGTCTCCCCGTACAGCCGCCAGCCGTCGCCCTCCGCGTCGGGACGGGCCTGGACCCCGCCCGCGCGGCCGCCGCCGGACCACGGGCCGGCGGTGTTGTCGCCGGTCAGCGCGAGGGCGGTGGCCAGCGCCGGGCCGGGGACGGCGAGGGCGGCGGTCAGCCCGCCGGCGGCCAGCGGCGGGAGCAGCGCGGAGCGCTGGGCGGCCGTGCCGAGCGCGGTGATCAGCGGCACGCAGAGCGCGGCGGTGGCGAACAGCGGCGAGGGCAGCAGCGCCCGGCCGGTCTCCTCGCAGGCGAGGGCCAGGTCGGCGGGGGTGCAGCCGACGCCGCCGTACTCCTCGGCGACGGCGAGGCCCGGCAGCCCGAGCCGCTGGGAGAGCTGCTGCCACAGCTCGCGGTCATGTCCGTCGGCGGTGCGGACGGCGGCTTTGACCTCGTCCGGGCCGCAGCGTTTGCCCAGGATCTCGCGCAGGGTACGGCGCATCTCGTCCTGCTCCGCGGTGAAGGCGGCATCCATCGTCGGGCTCCTCCCCGTATCTGACGGGCCGTCATGTTAGGGCGGGCGGAGTCAGATGCACAGGGGGCGGGCGGAACGGGCCGCATCGCATCGCGGGCTAGCTTCTGACGAACCGTCAGATGTACCGTCCCTTCATGCCTGGACTCACACCCGGACCCGTATCCGGACCCACCCCTGGTCCCGCGCCCCGCCCGCGCCGGAGGGTCGCGGTGGTCGGCGTCGCGCTCTCGGACTGCGGGCGGGTGGACGGACCCACCCCCTACGCCCTGCACGCGCAGGCCGCCCGCCGCGCCCTGGCCGACTCCGGCCTCGACCGCTCGGTCATCGACGGCTTCGCCTCGGCCGGCCTCGGCACGCTCGCGCCGGTCGAGGTGGCCGAGTACCTGGGCCTGCGCCCCACCTGGGTCGACTCCACCTCGGTGGGCGGCTCCACCTGGGAGGTCATGGCCGCCCACGCGGCGGACGCGATCGCCGCGGGGCACGCCAACGCCGTGCTGTTGGTCTACGGATCCACGGCCCGGGCGGACATCAAGGCCCGGCGGCGGACCTCGAACCTCTCCTTCGGGGCACGGGGGCCGCTGCAGTTCGAGGTCCCGTACGGCCACACGCTGATCTCCAAGTACGCGATGGCCGCCCGCCGCCACATGCACGAGTACGGGACGACGCTGGAGCAGCTCGCCTCGGTGGCGGTACAGGCCAGGGCGAACGCGGCCACCAACCCGGACGCGATGTTCCGGACCCCGATCACCGTGGACGAGGTCCTGTCCGGCGACATGATCGCGGACCCGTTCACGAAGCTGCACTGCTGCATCCGCTCGGACGGCGGCTGCGCGGTGCTGCTGGCGGCGGAGGACTACGTACCGGATACGGCGAAGGCCCCGGTCTGGATCCTGGGGACGGGCACCTCGGTGTCCCACACCACCATGTCGGAGTGGGAGGACTTCACGGTGTCCCCGGCTGCGGTCTCGGGCCGCATCGCCTTCGAGCGGGCGGGCCTGACTCCGGCGGACGTGGATCTGGCCGAGATCTACGACGCCTTCACGTACATGACCCTGGTGACCCTGGAGGACCTCGGCTTCTGCGCGAAGGGCGAGGGCGGGGCCTTCGTGGAGAAGGGCCGCCTGCTGCGCGAGGGGGAACTCCCGGTCAACACGGACGGCGGCGGCCTCTCGGCCTGCCACCCGGGCATGCGGGGCCTGTTCCTGCTGGTCGAGGCGGTCCGCCAACTCCGCGGCGAGGCGGGCGCGGGCCAGGTCACCAAGCCCGGCGGCCGCCTCCCGGAGGTGGCCCTGGCCTCGGGCACGGGCGGCTGGTTCTGCTCGTCGGGGACGGTGATCCTGGGACGGGGGTGAGGGGCCCGCCGCTTCGATCGGCAGGGGCCTTCGTCATGCGGCGGACGTCAGCCGTCGGCGCCGGTGTCGTCCGGAACGACCGAGACGACGGCGGCGGCCGGCGGACGGGGCTCGGGCACGAACACGTACGTCACGGACAGCGCGGGCATCGTTGGCCGCCGCTCGATCCGAGTCGTCCAGACCTGGACGCCGCCGGGCCTGACCTGCACCAGGCGCCCCAGGCGCGGTGTCGCCGAGAGCTCCGTCCGCAGCTCCTCGACCGCCGTCGAGACCTCGTCCCCCAGTTCGGCGACACGCTTGGCGGCGGCGTGGGTGATTTCCACGACCACCGACTCCCCCTGATCGCTCAACGGGCCTTTTCCTCCTTCAGGGACCGCACAAGCGCGATCCCCTCGGCGAGGGCGTCCTCGAACCCCGGGTCGCAGCGCGTCAGTACGTGACCCCGGTAGGCGGCGATGATCTCGGACACTTCGCTCAGGTCGGTGTAGTCGACACGCTCCAGAGTCGCGGCGAGCTCGGCCTCCATGCCCGCCAGATCGCCGGGGAACCCGAGACCGGCTGCGAGGGCTGCGCGGACCTCTCCGAGGGTGCGCATGGGCGGCGGTGCGGGTGGGGCAGTGGGGGAAACGGGGTGAGTCGTCATAGACGCGGGCACCAATCGGTCTGGGGCAAGGACAGGGCCCTCACCCGGTGTGCAAACGACGCTACTCCTCGGCCCGGGGTGACGGTGCGGCTCGTTCGAGTTCGGCGAGGGTCACCGCTTCACGATGCGCACGGTCGGCCCCGTCGGCTGGGCTCGTGGTGTTCCATAGGCGGAATGACCCGTGACATCAGCAGTGACGAGTTCCACGAGACCCTGCACTCCCTGCGCGTGTGGGACTCGCCGCTTCCCGGATTCGACGTCGGGGACGCGCCCGAGGAGCCGTTGGCGCTGTTTCGGGAGTGGTTCACGCATGCCGCGAAGGCCGGGCAGCCGGAGCCGCACACCATGAGCCTGGCGACCGTGGACGGCGAGGGGCGGCCCGACGTGCGGACGCTGATGCTGCACGACGCCGACGGGCGGGGCTGGCACTTCGCCTCGCACGCCACCAGCGCCAAGGGCCGGCAGCTGGCCGGGCAGCCGGAGGCCGCGCTCGGGTTCTACTGGCCGGCCGTGGCCCGGCAGGTGCGGATCCGGGGGCGGGTGACCGCGTGCGGGCCCGAGGAGAGCCGGGCCGACCTGGCCGTGCGGTCGCGCGGGGCGCTGGCCGCCGCGCTCACGGGCCGGCAGAGCGAGGTGCTCGGCTCCGCCGAGGAGCTGGCGCGGGTGTCGGCGGCCGCCTGGGAGCGGGCCGGGGCCGAGCCGGACGCCCCGGCCCCGACGTGGACGCGGTACGTGCTCGACGCCGCCGAGGTCGAGTTCTTCCAGGGCGACGCCGCCCGCCGTCACGTCCGGCTGCGTTACCGGCGCGCCGCCGACGGCTCCTGGCTCCGCGAGCTGCTCTGGCCCTAGGTCGTGGGGGGCCACGACGGCGCCCTGGTCGGGATCCCTCTCGCGCGCACCGGGTCTGCACGGCCCGGCCCCGGGCACCGGCGAGTACCCGCTGGACTCCGGGGTCCGGCGGACGACAGCGCCTGCTTCGACCGGGCCGAGCAACCCCCGTGTGCCGCGGCCCCGCACCAGCCGCCCGGTAGCCCCGCCCCGGATCAGGCCGTCGGGCGGAAGACCGCCACCCACACGCCGTCCGCCGCCTCGCGGAAGGTGACCGTGAGCGGCATGCCGATGCGGAGGTCCGCCGCCCCGCAGCCGACGACCTCCGTCATCATCCGCGGGCCCTCGGCCAGGTCGACGACCGCCGCCGTGTACGGGACGCGCATGCCGAAGGGCGGGAGGTCGTTGCGGTGGACCACCGACCAGGTGTAGAGGGTCGCGCGGCCGCTCGCCGCCTCCCACGCCACCCGGTCCTCGCCGGCCCAGCAGAACGGGCAGAACTCCCGCGGGTAGTGGTGCGCCCGCCCGCAGTCCGCGCAGCGGCGCAGCAGGAGCCGGCCCTCGGCCGCCGCGTCCCAGTAGGGGCGGGTGAACTCGTCCGCCTCCGGCAGGTCGTACCGTACGGCGCTCACGGGAACGTTCACAGGAAGAGTCCGATCGCCGCGTCGAGGGACCAGGTCTGCCAGGCCATCGCGAGGAGCGCGACGAACGAGATGAGCGCCATCATGGCGTTCTGGCCCTGCTCGGCCCAGTCGTGGATCATCAGGACGAGGTAGAGCAGGTTCAGCAGCAGCCCACCGACCAGCGCGACAGGGGTCAGGAAGCCGAGCACCAGGCCCAGTCCGAGGGCGAGTTCCGCGTAGACGACGATGTACGCCATCACCTTCGGCCGCGGCTTGACGATCAACTCGAAGCCGCCCTTGACGAACGTCCAGCGGTGCTTGCCCGCGACGTCGGCGGCCCAGGCGATGCCGGTGCCGCGCTCGAACCAGCCCTTCTTGTCCTTGTGCCGCCAGCTCTCCAGCCACCACAGGCCGAGGCCTATCCGGAGCACGGCGAGCCATTCGGCCCCACTGAGCCATACGGTCTGCATCGGCGGCCCCCACCCCTCTCGCGATCGACGCGATCGATCTGACGGTACGTCAGTTCAGCGGATCCGCGCCGATCCCGCAAGGGCCCGGTCAGTGCGAGGCCGATCCCACATCACGGACCCAGACGGGGAAGGGCGGGAACTCCGGCTCGGACGCATCCGGTACGTCTTCCAGGTCATCCAGATCCGACCAGGCGATGACACCGGGCTCCTCGTCGGCGAGGAAGCCCTCGACAACGGCCCCGAGATCACCCACGGGCACGTAGGCGCCCCCGAACGGCAGCTCGTCCGCGCCCACCGAGCCGGTCGAGCAGCGCAGCGACCCGGCCTGCTCGTCGTGCCACACGTAGAACGTCGCAGGCCCCACGAAGCCCCGCTCGAGGACGCGGCGCCGGATGGCTTCCGCCGTCCGTTCGAAGGCTCCGACCACCTCGGAGACCGACAAGGACCGACGGTCCTCGTCCCCCGGGCTCAGCCGCCAGGTGTTGGTCTCCCACTCGACGCGCCTTCCGGCCGGCTCCAGCACGAGAGGCTCGTCCGCTATCTCCGCGATCCATGTCAGCAGCACAGGGGGAAGTATCCCCGTAGCCCACCGAGCCACTTGCCGCCCGGCCACCGGCCACCGGCTACCGGCCACCGGCTACCGGCTACCGGCTACCGGCTACCGGCTACCGGCTACCGGCTACCGGCTACCGGCTACCGGCTACCGGCTACCGGCTCGCGAAGAGCCTGCCGTAGCCGGTGATGCCGTCCGTCGGAGCGGCGGCCGCGCGCAGGGCCGCCCAGAGCAGGACCTGGTTGGCCGTGAGGACGGGGCGGCCGAGGGTGGCCTCCAGGGCTTCGACGGCGCCGACCGCGCGGAAGCCGTTGCCGCCGACGACGACCGCCTCGGCCGCGTCGGGAACGCGGGGGGCCACCCAGTCGTGGAGGGCGTCGGGCCGGATGAGCCCCTGCCCGCTGGGCAGGCCGCACGGGGCCGCGTACGGGACGTCGAAGCCGGCGGCCAGGTAGTAGGCCCGGCCCAGCCCGTTCAGCTCCGCGTCGAACCACGGGGGATCGACGAGGCAGAGCCGGGTGACCCCCAGCACGCGCAGCGCCTCGACCGTCGCCGCGCAGGTGGCGACCACCGGCAGGCCGTGGGCGCGTTCGCCCAGCCGGGCGAGCATCGCCGCCTCGCCGCGCGCGCCGATGACGTACGCGGAGCTGGTGAAGGCGAAGGCGATCGCCGCCACGGGGGCCGCGGCCAGCAGCTCGGTGGCGTCGTCCACGTACGGCGGCTCGGCGAAGGCCCGTACGGGGGCCAGCGGAATGGTCGGGTCCATCACGCCGCCCCGCCTGATCCCGCCGAACGGCACCCGGGCGGCGTGCACCCCCACATCGGCCGGGGCCATCGCCCGCAGCTCCGACTCGGGGCCGACGTCGGCGTGCGGGGTGAGGACACCCAGGCGGACGCGTACGTCCCAGCCGTCGGGCTGCCACATCGGCTCCGGCTCCTGTTCTCCCCCCGCCTCCAGCGGTACGCACCACCCTGCCACGACGGCATTCCGCCCGCTTCCGACCACTTCCGCCCGCCCGTGACCGATCCGCAATCGATTCCCTCCTCGAACGAGACCCATCAACCCAGCGTGGCGATACGATCACACCTCATGCCCGGACTCCCCACAGCACCCGACATGACCACCCAGCCCCGCCCCGTGTACGTCATCGGCGGCGGTCCCGGCGGCCTCGCCGCCGCCGCCGCGCTGCGCGCCCGCGGGGTCCGCGCGGTGGTCGTCGAGAAGTCCGACGAGGTCGGCGCGTCCTGGCGGCGCCACTACGACCGCCTCCACCTGCACACCACGCGCCGGCTCTCGGCCCTGCCGGGCCTGGCCATGCCGCGCCGCTTCGGCCGGTGGGTCGCCCGCGACAACGTGGTGCGGTACCTGGAGAAGTACGCCGAGTTCCACGAGCTGGAAATCGTCACCGGCGTCGAGGTGACCCGGATCGAGCGCGAGCCGGACGGCGGCTGGACCCTGCACGCCAGCGGCGGGCGGGTGCTCACCGCCGCGGCCGTGGTCGTGGCCACCGGGTTCAACCACACGCCCGCGCTGCCCGACTGGCCGGGCCGCGACACGTACACCGGGCGGCTGCTGCACGCCGCCGACTACCGCAACCCCGGGCCCTACGCCGGCCAGGACGTGCTCGTCGTCGGCGTCGGCAACACGGGCGCCGAGATAGCCGTCGACCTCGCCGAGGGCGGGGCCGGCCGGGTGCGGCTCGCCGTGCGCACCGCCCCGCACATCGTGCGCCGCTCCACCGCCGGCTGGCCGGCCCAGCGCACGGGGATCCTCGTACGCCGGCTGCCCGTGCGGTTCGTGGACCGGCTGTGCGTGCCCGTCGCCAAGGTCTCCGTCCCCGACCTGTCGGCGTACGGGCTCCCGCGCCCCGGTCCCGGCCTGTACAGCAGGGTCAAGGAGGGGGCGATCCCGGTCCAGGACGTCGGCCTGATCGACGCGGTCCGCGCCGGGCGGGTCGAGCCGGTCGCCGCCGCCCTGGCCTTCGACGGCGGCGAGGTGGTGCTCGCGGACGGCTCGCGCATCACCCCGGACGCGGTGGTCGCGGCGACCGGATACCGCCGTGCGCTGGAGGGCCTGGTGGGCCACCTGGAGGGCGTGCTCGACGAGCGCGGGCGGCCCCGTACGCACGGCGCCGACACCCCCGCCCAGGCCCCCGGCCTGTACTTCACCGGCTTCACCAACCCCATCAGCGGGATGTTCCGGGAGCTGGCCCTGGACGCCGGGAAGATCGCCAAGGCCGTGCAGCGGCATCTGCGCAGCGCGGCCTGAACGGCACTCTGGACCCGATCACGGGAGATCTGCCACCGTTCCACACACCACCTCCACCAGCTTTCCTGCGCAGCCCTGTTCCTGACGGCACGTCAGTTCAGTAATCTGACTACACGTCAGTTATTGAGGTTCCATCGAGGTTCATCGAGCAGGAGCGGGCGGAACGATGCTTGGATCTACTCACGGCACCCTCACCACCGACTTCCGCGCACGTGTCGAGGCCTGCGGGGAGTCCCCCAGGACGGCCGTCCACTCGACCGCGGCCCCGACCGCCGAGGACGCGGTCGCCGTGGACGTCAGCGGACGGCCCCTGCACTCCGACGTCCCCGACCTGGACCGGTTCTTCCGGCCCGAGTCGGTCGCCGTCATCGGCGCCTCCGACGCCGAGGGCAGACCGAACACCGGCATCACCCGCCAGCTCATCGCCTGGGCGCAGCGCGTCGGCGCCCGGATCCACCCCGTGCACCCGACCCGCGAGAGCGTCTTCGGACTGCCCTGCGCGGCCACGGTCGCGGCCCTGCCCGAACAGGTGGACCTCGCCGTCCTCCTCGTCGCCGACCCGCTCCACGTCATCGAGGAACTCGCCGAGACCAAGGTGAAGTTCGCCGTCGCGTTCGCCTCCGGCTTCGCCGAGACCGGCGACGCGGGCGCCGCCGCCCAGGCCCGCCTCGCGGCCGCCGTCGGCCGCTCGGGCCTGCGCCTGCTGGGCCCCAACACGAACCTCAACGCCTTCGAGGAGTTCCGCGACGACCTCGACGGCCCGGCCATCGCCCTGATCACCCAGTCCGGGCACCAGGGCCGGCCCGTCTACACCCTCCAGGAGCTGGGCATCCGCCTCTCCCACTGGGCGCCGACGGGCAACGAGGCCGACCTGGAGACATCCGACTTCATCTCGTACTTCGCCGAGCAGCCCGAGGTCGGGGCCATCGCCTGCTACGTCGAAGGCCTCAAGGACGGCCGGTCCTTCCTGCTCGCCGCCGACCGGGCGGCCCGCAACGGGGTCCCGGTCGTCGCCGTCAAGGTCGGCCGGACCGAGACCGGGGCCCGGATGGCCGCCTCCCACACCGGGAAGCTGACCGGCGCGGACACCGTCGTGGACGCCGCCATGCGCCAGTTCGGCGTGATCCGCGTCGACGGCCTGGACGAACTCCAGGACACGGCCGCGCTCCTGGCCCGTGCCCGCACACCCCGCGCCGACGGGGTGGTCGTCTACTCCATCTCCGGCGGAACCGGAGCCCACTTCTCCGACCTCGCCTCCGAGGCGGGCCTGACCCTGCCCACCCTCTCCCGGGCCAAGCAGGACGAGCTCCACCAGTGGATCCCGGAGTACCTGAACGTCGCCAACCCCGTCGACAACGGCGGCCACCCCGTCGGCGACTGGCGCGGCCGCAAGATCATCGACGCGATCCTCGCCGACCCGTCCGTCGGCGTGCTGATCTGCCCGATCACCGGCCCCTTCCCCCCGATGAGCGACAAGCTCGCGCAGGACCTGGTGGACGCCGCCGAGGCCACGGACAAGCTCATCTGCGTGATCTGGGGCTCCCCCGTCGGCACCGAGGAGGCCTACCGCACCACCCTGCTCGGCTCCTCCCGCGTCGCCACCTTCCGCACCTTCGGCAACTGCATCACCGCCGTACGCGCCTACCTCGGCCACCACCGCTTCACCGCGGCCTACCGCTCCCCCTTCGACGAGGCCCCGCGCACCCCCTCCCCCTCGTACCGCAAGGCGCAGGCCCTGATGCGGCCGGGCCAGCAGCTCAGCGAGCACGCGGCGAAGCAGCTGCTGCGCGCGTACGGGATACGGGTCCCGCGCGAGCAGCTGGTGACCAGCGCGGCGGCGGCCGTCCGCGCGGCCGGCCTGGTCGGCTACCCGGTCGTCATGAAGGCCTCGGGCCCGCAGCTCGGCCACAAGACCGAACTCGGCCTGGTCAAGATCGGGTTGACCTCGGCCAGCCAGATCCGCGACGCGTACCGGGAACTCACCGACATAGCCCGCTACGAGAACGTCCCGCTGGACGGCATCCTGGTCTGCCAGATGGTCGAGCGGGGCGTCGAGATGGTCGTCGGCGTCACCCAGGACGACCTCTTCGGCCCCACCGTGACCGTCGGCCTCGGCGGGGTCCTCGTGGAGGTCCTGCACGACGCGGCGGTCCGCGTGCCGCCGTTCGGTGAGGACCAGGCGCGCCGGATGCTCACGGAGCTGCGCGGGCACGCGCTGCTGGAGGGTGTACGGGGGGCGCCGCCGGCGGATGTCGACGCCCTGGTGGAGGTCATCCTGCGGATCCAGCGGATGGCGCTGGAGCTCGGGGACGAGCTGTCCGAGCTGGACATCAACCCGCTGATGGTACTGCCCCGCGGGCAGGGGGCGGTGGCGCTGGACGCGCTGGCCATCTGCCGCTAGCCCCCGGCGGGGCGCGGGTCGCCGCTGCGCGGAGCCTCTCCCCGCCCCGTCGCCGTTTCCCGGGGGCTCTGCCCCGAACCCTCCCCCAGACTCCGTCCGGGGGACCCCCAGCGCCTCAAACGCCGGCGCGGCTCAAAGACCTGGGGCTCCGCCCCCGGAACCCCCGCGCCTCAAACGCCGGCGCGGCTGGAATTGCCCTGCGGGCAATCCAGCCCGCGCCTGACGGGCGGCATCAGCCACATCCAGCCCCGCCTGGGGGCCCCTCCCAGCGGTAGCTGGGGGAGTTTGAGGCGCTGGGGGTCTCCCCGGACGGAGTCTGGGGGAGGGTCCGGGGGCGGAGCCCCAGGCAACGGCGCCGCGCCGTCCCCAGGCACCGGCACCGGCACCGGCACCGGCCCACCACCACCACCACCACCAAACGGGAGTTCCTCATGGACGACGAGATCCTGCACCGCATCGACAGTGGTGTCTCCTGGATCACCCTCAACCGGCCCGACGCCATGAACGCCGTCACCTGGGATCAGCGTGAGCGGGTCATCGCGCTGCTCGGCGACGCCTCCGCCGACCCCGACGTGCGGGCCGTCGTCATCACCGCCACCGGCAAGGGCTTCTGCGCCGGCGCCGACCTCCGCGGCGCGCCCGCCACCGGCGACCGCGTGGCCGGTGACGTCGCCCGCATGATCCGCCTCGGCGCGCAGCGCCTGATCACCGCGGTCCTCGACTGCGAGAAGCCGATCATCGCCGCGGTCAACGGCACCGCCGCCGGCATCGGCGCCCACCTCGCGCTCGCCTGCGACCTGGTCATCGCCGCCGAACCGGCCCGTTTCATCGAGGTGTTCGTACGCCGCGGCCTGGTCCCCGACGGCGGCGGCGCGTACCTGCTGCCCCGCCTGGTCGGCCCGCAGAAGGCCAAGGAGCTGATGTTCTTCGGCGACGCCGTCCCGGCGGCGGAGGCGGAACGCCTCGGCCTGGTCAACAAGGTGGTCCCGGCCGAGGAGCTGGAGGCCACCGCCCGCGCGTGGGCCGAGCGCCTCGCCCAGGGCCCCACCCGCGCCCTCGCGATGACGAAGCAGCTGGTCAACGCCTCCTTGGACAGCGACCGGGCGACCGCACTGGCCGCCGAGGCCACCGCCCAGGAGATCAACATGACCACGGCCGACGCCAACGAGGGCGTGGCGAGCTTCGTGGAGCGCCGCACCCCCAAGTACCTCGGCCGGTAGGGCATCGCGAGCCGGGCGCTACACGCGCGGGTCCGGCTTCAGCAGCGCGAACACCGCCCCCGACGGGTCCGCCACCCACGCGATCCGCCCGACCTCCGGCACGTCGGACGCCGGCATGACCACGGACCCGCCGTTCGCCGTGGCCGTCGTGACGGTGGCGTCGACGTCCGGCACGTTGAAGTACGGCGTCCAGCGCGACTCCTCGCCCTCCCCCATGTGCGGCGCGACCCCGCCGAAGGAGGCGTCCTGCTGGTCCCCGTCGGCCACGCTCAGCACGCGGTAGGTCATCCCGGGCGCCTCCATCTCGGCGTGCCGCCACCCGAACACCCCGGCGTAGAAGGCGATGGCCGCGCCCGGGTCCGGTACGTGGAGCTCCGCCCACACCAGCGTGTTGTCGTCGGAGGCCCGCTGAAGCCCGGCGGTCTTCCCGGGCTGCCAGGACGCGAACTCGGCGCCCTGCGGGTCGGTGAACTGCGCCAGCCAGCCCTCGCCCATGACGTCCATGGGCTCCATCCGCACCTTCCCGCCGCCGTCCTTGACGGCCTTGGCGGTGGCCTGGATGTCGGGGCTCATGAAGTGGACCATCCACGCGGACGCCGCCCCCTCCTCGGTGAGCGGGCCCAGCGCGGCGACGGTCTTCCCGTCGAGCTGGAAGAAGCCGTACCCGCCCGCCTCGGGTCCGGCGGAGACGAAGTTCCAGCCGAACAGGGCGCTGTAGAAGCGTGCGGCGCCGTCGGTGTCGGGGCTGCCGAGGTCGAGCCAGTTGGGTGATCCGGTACGGAAGTCGGTGCCGAGCATGGTTCCTCCTGCGGATGGGGCGGACGACGACCCGGGCCACGATGCCGACCGTTCCGGGCCGCCCACCCGCACATGCTCCGACGGGGCGGTGGATTCACCCGTTGGGGGGAATCCGGGCGCTCACCACTCCAGCCGGGCGATCTCCTCCAGCAACGTCTCCTCCAGGCCCTCGCGGCAGACCAGCAGGTCCGGAAGCCGGGGGTCGCGCCGGTTGTAGCGCAGTGGGGACCCGTCGAGCCGCGAGGCATGGGCACCGGCCGCCAGTGCCACGGCGACCGGTGCCGCGGAGTCCCATTCGTACTGGCCGCCGCCGTGGACGTAGGCGTCGACCGTACCGAGGACGACGGCCGAGATCTTGACGCCGGCCGAGCCCATCGGGACCATCTCGGCGCCCAGCGCTTCACCGTCGACGCCACCACCGGCCGGGGCGATGTGACAGGTCACATATGCACGGTACGGAAAGGGACAGTCAGACATGTGGATCGTTGAACTCGCCTTCACCCAGGGCCCCGAGCGACTCGCCGCACGACCCGCGCACCGCGAGAAGCTGACCGCTCTGCACGAGAAGGGCCTGCTGCGGATGGCCGGCCCGCTCGCCGACCCGATCGAGTTCGATGCGACCCACCATTTTCCGCCACAACTCACCGATGAAATCCAACGGACCATTCTGGAACTCATGGTGAAGGGGCACACCGACGAAGCCATTTCGAAGCGCCTCGGTCTGAGCGCGCGCTCGATCGGCACCCACATCAAGCGCGCCTCGTCCCTCTTCGGCAGCCGCAGCAGGGCCGAGGTCGGCTACAGCCTCGCGAAGGCCGGAGTGCTCGGCCTCGACTGAGGGCACCCCGCGTGGGGATCGGGGGCCCGGCCTCGCGGCCTTCTCAGATTCCCACGCGGTCCAGCGCCGGCAGGAACTGGTCGTAGAAGCTCACCTTGAGCCGGAGCGAGCGCTCCTCCGCTTCCTTGAAGGCGTCCGTCGCCCCCTCGCCCCCGCTGACGAGGAACTCCCTCAGCCGGGTCGCCAGCCGGTCGGGGTGGGCCGTGGCCAGCATGCCCCCGGCCGCCAGCGTGCGCGTCTTGGCGTCGTGGACGTGATGCGGAAGGTAGAAGCGTGAGCGGTACCCGCCCTCCCGCGCCATCAGGGGCTCCATCCGCTCCCACAGCCGCCCGTACTCGACGGACACCAGGATCTCGCCCCAGAAGCGCAGGATCGTCAACACCCGCAGATCGGCGTCGTCATGGGTGCCGGCGTCGGCGATCAGGTCGAAGGTGTCGCCGATGGCCTTCTTCGTCGCCGCCGTCGGCCTCGTGTGGACGAGGTCCGTCCGGGAGACGCCGAGCCTGAGCATGTCCTGCGTCATGTCCTCACGGTGCGAGGGCGTGTTCCCGCGAACGTCCGGATACTCCTCGCGCAGGATGACCCGGGCGATCCGCACCGCCGTCTCGTCACGCAGGAGATCGATCGCCAGGTCGTAGGCCGGCGTGAACGCCAGCGACAGGAAGCGTCTCTGCAGCAGGATCGCGGCGAAGTCCTCGTCCGGAAGCAGCGCGATGTTCGCCAGTACCGGGTGCTGCTCGTACCGCTCGATCAGTTCGTCCTCGAACCTGTCCAGTTCCCGCACGACCGTGCCCTCACTTCCGGATCGGATCACTGATTGAT
The DNA here is from genome assembly GCF_043201995.1 of Streptomyces sp. NPDC048258. Classification (NCBI taxonomy): domain Bacteria; kingdom Bacillati; phylum Actinomycetota; class Actinomycetes; order Kitasatosporales; family Streptomycetaceae; genus Streptomyces; species Streptomyces sp. NPDC048258. The sequence continues at coordinate 147,605 of NZ_JBICZH010000001.1, read as the reverse complement.
GCTGTCGATCGACCTGTGCCAGTCACCGAGGTCCACATCGCGGCCGATGCGCCACAACGTGTCCAGCTCGTTCTGGACCTCCCGGCCCATCAGGGTGTCGCACCCGTCGATCTCGGTCTGGGTGGAGGCGATCGCGAGCTGCCCGTGCAGGAACGAGCTGACCAGGTAGCGGTCGTCGACCTTGTACACGGCGATCGACGGAAGGGAGTTGTACACCCGCACCCGGAGCTTGTACCGGAGCTCGGGGGAAACCTGGCGGTGGACCAGTTCGAGGCTCCGCAGGCTCGCGTCCACGTCCACCGCCCCGGCGCTCTGTCCGGTTGTCCGCAATGCCTCGTCGCGCAGCCCGGCCACGGGGGACGACGGATGCAGCAGCAGGATGTTCACCTCGATCCGCCGCTCGTTGATGGCCTTCGCCAACTCGCTCTGGAAGCCGCCGAGGTTGGGTATCCAGGTCTGCAGGATGGCCACCTCCCGCCTGGCGGCCCGTACCAGCCCGATGAACGCCGACTCGGGGAACTCCCTGTGCACCTGGACCACGCCGAGGTAGTGACCGCGCCGGAGCTCGCCCGTCAGGCCGTCGACGGTGAGCCCGGAGATCTGCCGGTTGATGTTGTCGAGCACCTTCAGGCGGTCGAACTCCATCAGGAGGAACAGGGTGACCGTACTCAGGATGAGCAGCGTGATCTTCGGGAGCGTGCCTCCGGGGGCCATCTTGTCGAGCCACCCGAGGAGGTCGGCGACCAGGACCGCGATGCCCGCCGCCGCCATCGCACCCAGTGAGATCCGCTCGGCCCGGTAGCGAAAACCGTTTCCCATGCCCACCCCAGCCCCCGACGTCGTTGTCGTTGGCGACGACTGTACACACGCGCCGTCGCGGGCATGAATCAGGGCCATGTCTCCTTTGTCACAAGGGGAGTTGAGGTCTCATGCCGGTCCGGACCACCGGCGGCTCAGGAGCCACATGTCCCCGTTGGCCGGGTCGCCGTACAGCTGGAAGAGCTCCGGGCGCTCCGCACTCCCGGCCACCTCCCAGGTCGTGCTCCAGCCGTCGCAGTCGCGGACGACCAGATCCACCCCGGCCCGCCGGCCGCGCTCCGTGTTCGCGGTCCGCGGCGACCAGGCGCCTACGGCGGTGCAGTGGGTGACCCCCTTGCGGGAAGTCGTACGCCGGCACGCCCTCGACCACGGCCTCGCCGCCCTCCTTGAGCCGTACCACCCCGCCGTCCGCGCCGCGCCACTCGCCGACGTACTCCGCGCGCTCCAGCCGGGGCGGCTCGTAGCCCTCGACCACGCCGCGCTCGACCAGGAGGATCCCGGTCGCCATGGCGGCATATACGAGCACCGCGGTGACCGGGCCCGTCACCCCCACGACGGAGCCGGGCCGCCTGCCCGTGCCGACCGCCCGGCGCGCCACCAGCAGCGGGGGCGCCCCGAACCCCGCGATGCAGGCCCAGGAGACGGCGTACGGGGCACCGCACGCCCACGGGAACAGCGCGCGGGCCGCCGAGAGGGCGAGGAGCCAGGCCGGTGCGACCACCCGTCGGCCGTAGCGGTCGGCCAGGGCGAGTGCGGGCCGGGTGAAGACCATGGCGTGCAGGCAGGCAAGGCCGAAGAGCGCGGCGGGGGCGATGACGGGCCCCATCCCTCTTCCCATCTGACGAACCGTCAGCTTCAATCGACGGTGTGATGGGACATGCAGGGATGGCGGCCACCGTCGTCCGGTACCTCAGGTCAGTCGGCGCCCCCACCTCCGCCGCGGCGGGTCCGGAGCCCGTGGACGTTCTGCCGCGCCCCGACCTGCGGGCCGTCGGCGAGGACGAGCGCGCGCCGGTCTCCCCCGCCGAATTCCGGGCCGTGCTCGGCAACTTCGCCAGCGGGGTCACCGTCATCACCGCGCCGCCCGGCGCGGACGAGGACGGACCGGCCGGCTTTGCCTGCCAGTCCTTCGCCTCGCTGTCCCTCGACCCGCCGCTGGTCACGTTCATGGTGGCCCGTACGTCGACCACCTGGCCGCGGATCGCCCGCGCCGGGGTGTTCTGCGTCAACATCCTGGGCGCCGAGCAGGGCGAGCTGTGCCGGTCCTTCGCCGTCAGCGGCGCGGACAAGTTCGCCGGTGTCTCCCACACCCCGGCCCCGGTCACCGGATCCCCGCAGCTCGACGCCGTGCCCGCATGGATCGACTGCCGGATCCACGCCGTGCACACCGGCGGGGACCACCTGATCGTCGTGGGCCGCGTCGTGGCCATGGGCGCGGCCGGCGAGGGCGATCCCCTCCTCTTCCACAAGGGCCGCTTCGGCCGCTTCAGCGACTGACCCGACGCCCCGGCAATCGGGACGGCTCGGCCCGGAGCCGGGCGACTCGCTCCCGTGTGCGCTGCCACGACCCCCACCCCGGGAACGGGATGAGGACGGTCGTGGCCCGGCCGAGCCCCGCAGGAACCGGGTCGCCGCCCACCCTGGCACGGCTGCCCGGCCCTGGGCGGCCCGGCGTTCCCTCACCTCACCCGGCCTAGGTCGTGTCGTCAAAGTCCCGTCTGGCTGGTGGGGCCTGGCACGCACTCCCCCAGACTCCGTCCGGGGGGACCCCCAGCCGCGTTGTCGTCGGTCACCGACGTCCCCCAGCTACCGCTGGGAGGTGCCCCCACCGCGTCGATTCCCTCCTCCGCGTTGCGATCGCACGCACCAGACCCCACCAGCCCCGCCCTTCGGGCGGGCCGACGCTACTTTGACGACACTCCCTAGAACGTGAGCACCCCGCGTGCCACGCGCCCGTGGTGGGCGTCGTCGGCGGCCTTGGCGAAGTCCTCGATCGGGTAGACCTCCGTCACCAGCTCGTCCAGCAGCAGCCGGCTCTGCCGGTAGAGCTCGGCGTACAGCGCGATGTCGCGCTGCGGGCGCGAGGACCCGTACCGGCAGCCCGTGATCGTCTTGTCGAGGTACATCGACGAGACGAGGAACGAGGCCTCCTCAGCGAAGCCGGGCACCCCCAGCAGGATCGCCTGGCCGTGCCGGTCGAGGAGGTCGATGGCCTGGCGGATCAGTTTCACGCTGCCCACGCACTCGAAGGCGTGGTCGGCGCCCGTCGGGAGGATCTCCCTCACCGCCGCCGAGGAGTCCGCCACCGCCGACGCGTCGATGAAGTGCGTGGCCCCGAACTGCCGGGCCACCGCCTCCTTCGCCGGGTTCGCGTCCACCGCCACGATGGTCGTGGCACCGGCGATCCGGGCGCCCTGCAGGACGTTCAGCCCGATCCCGCCCGTACCGATGACGACCACCGACTCGCCGCGGTCCACCTTCGCCCGGTTCAGGACCGCGCCCACGCCCGTCAGCACCCCGCAGCCGATCAGCGCCGCCGAGGTCAGCGGGATGTCGGCCGGAATCTTCACCGCCTGGACCGCCCTGACGATCGTCCGCTCGGCGAAGGCGGAGTTGGAGGCGAACTGGAACAGCGGCCTGCCGCCCCGCGAGAACGGCTGACCGGGCATCCCGATCGCCTTGCGGCACATCGTCGGCCGGCCCCGGTCGCAGTCGGCGCACGCACCGCAGTTGGCGAGGGTGGACAGCGCCACGTGGTCGCCGGGCGCCACGTGCGTGACCCCCGGTCCGACCGCCTCGACCACCCCCGCCCCCTCGTGCCCGAGCACCACCGGCGGCGGGAACGGAATCGTCCCGTCGATCACCGACAGGTCGCTGTGGCAGAGCCCGGCCGCCGATATCGCGACCAGCACCTCCCCCGGCCCCGGATCGCGGATCTCCAGGTCGTCGACCACCTGGGCCTGCTTGCCGTCGAACACGACGCCTCTCACCTGGACTCCTTAGGCAGGCCGAGCACGCGCTCGGCGATGATGTTCCGCTGGATCTCGTCCGAGCCGCCGTAGATGGTGTCGGCACGGGTGAACAGGAAGAGCCGCTGCATCTCGTCGAGTCCGAGCTCGTACGGGACCCCGGGCGCCCAGCCCTCCGGTCCGGCCGAGGCCGCCGCGCCCCGGACCTCCACCGCCAGCTCGCCGAGCCGCCGGTGCCACCCGCCCCACAGCAGCTTGGCCACGCTCGGGGCGCCCGCGTCGTCCGTGGCGCCGAGGGTGCGCAGCGCGTTCCACCGCATCGCGCGCAGCTCCGCCCACTGCCGTACGAGGCGCTCCCGCAGGACCGGATCCGGAGCACCCGAAGCCGCGTAGGCCCGGACCACGCGCTCCAGCTCCGCCGCGAAGCCGATCTGCTGGACCAGCGTGGACACCCCCCGCTCCAGGGCGAGCAGCCCCATGGCCACGGTCCAGCCGTCGCCCTCCGCGCCGACGGCCTCGGCCGCCACCGCCCCGTCGAAGAACACCTCGTTGAACTCCGAGGTCCCCGACATCTGCCGGATCGGGCGGACCTCGATCCGGCCCGGCTGGTCCATCCGTACGAGCAGGAACGACAGCCCGCGGTGCCGCCGGGAGCCGGGCTCGGTGCGTGCCAGGACGAAACACCAGTCGGCGTCCCGGGCGAGGGAGGTCCAGATCTTCTGCCCGGTCACCCGGAACAGCCCGTCGGCCGGGTCCCGTACGGCGGCCGTACGGATCGCGGCGAGGTCGGAGCCGGCGCCCGGCTCGCTGTAGCCCTGGCACCACAGCTCCTCGCCCCGCGCGATGCCGGGCAGGAAGCGGTCCCGCTGCTCCTGGGTCCCGTAGGCGATGAGGGTGGGCGCGAGGAGGTTCTCCCCGATGTGGCCGACCCGGCCGGGCGCGCGCAGCGCCGCGTACTCCTCGGCCCACACCACCTGCCCGGTCAGGGAGAGCCGGCGGTTCCCGTACCCTCCGGCCTCCCAGCCCTGCCCGATCCAGCCGCCGCGGCCCAGCTCGCGCTCCCACGCGCGCCGGACGTCGACCTGCTCGTGCTCGCTCCCCGGGCCGCCGAGGCCGCGGGCGTGCGCGTACGGGCCCACGAGGTGCTCCGTCAGCCACGCCCGGGCGCGCCCGCGCAGCTCCTCGTCCTCGGCCCCGAAGCTGAAGTCCACGCCGTCCCCTACGCGTTGGCGGCGTTCGGGCGGTCCTTGGCGGCCGCCGCCTTGGCCATGGCCTCCAGCTGGGCGAGCATCGGCATCGGGTCGGTGCCCACCGTCCCGGGGAGGAAGTCGGCGATCTTCTCCGGCGTCCAGGAGCCCTCGGCGTACCCGGCGCGCAGCTCGCGCGGCTGGGCCCAGACGGCGATCTTCGGGCCGGCGATCGTGTAGACCTGCCCGGTGATCTTCTCCCCGCCGACGGCCACGGCCTTGTCGCTGAGCAGGTAGGTCACGAGCGCGGCGACGTCCTCGGGCTCGCCGATCTCCTTGAGCTCCATGGGGACGTTGGCGGACATGCGGGTACGGGCGACGGGTGCGACGGCGTTGGCCGTCACCCCGTACTTGGCCAGGCCCAGCGCGGCGGACCGGACGAGGGAGATGATCCCGCCCTTGGCGGCGCTGTAGTTGGCCTGGGCCACGGAGCCCTGGTGGTTGCCGCTGGTGAAGCCGATCAGGGTGCCCGAGCCCTGCCTGCGCATGACGGCGGAGGCGGCGCGGAAGACGGTGAAGGTGCCCTTGAGGTGGGTGGCGACCACCGGGTCCCACTCCTCCTCGGACATGTTGAAGAGCATGCGCTCGCGCAGGATGCCGGCCACGCACACGACGCCGTCGACGCGTCCGTACCGGGCGAGGGCCGTGTCGACGATGCGCTGGCCGCCCGCCATGCTGGAGATGTCGTCGGCGACGGCGACGGCCTCCCCGCCCGCGGCGAGGATCTCCTTCACCACTCCCTCGGCGATCTCACTGGTGGGCGCTCCCCCCTCGATGCCGACGCCGTAGTCGTTGACGACGACCTTGGCACCCTCGGCGGCCGCGGCGAGTGCCACGGCCCGCCCGATGCCCCGGCCGGCGCCGGTGACGGCGACGACCTTGCCTGCCAAGAAGTTCCCCACGTCCGGCCCCTTCCCGCGTTTTCTGACGGTCCGTTAGATTCTATGGGCACCTCGATACGCGAGCACAAGCCCTCGTTGCCGTTTCCACGCAAGGAGCTGTTGAGGCCCATGTCACTGCCCGCCGAGTTCCACGACATCGCCAAGCGCGTCAACAACTGGGGGCGCTGGGGCGCCGAGGACGAGATCGGCACGCTGAACCTGGTCACCGACGAGGTCGTCCGGGCGGCCGCGGCGGAGATCCGTACCGGCCGCCGCATCCCTCTCGCCCTCCCGCTCAAGGAGGACGGGGTGCAGGCCGGCCTGATCCCCGGCCGGATCAACCCGTTGCACACGATGGTGCAGATCAACCAGGAGATCTTCGGCCCGGGCACGGTGGCGTGCAGCGACGACGCCGTGACCATGGGCCTCCAGGCGGGCACCCACTGGGACGCCCTCACGCACGTCTCGCACTCGGGGAAGATCTACAACGGCCGTCCGGCGTCCTCGATCACCCCGCACACCCGGGCCCAGTACAGCGGCATCGACAAGGCGGGGCACATCGTCTCGCGCGGGGTCCTGCTGGACGTGGCGCGCGCCAAGGGCCTGGACCGGCTCCCCGGGGGGCACGCGGTGACCCCGGAAGACCTCGCCGAGGCCGAGGAGTTCGGCGGGGCCACGGTCCGCGCCGGCGACATCGTCCTGGTCCGCACCGGCCAGATCCAGGTCTACCTGGCGGGCGACAAGCACGGCTACGGCTTCCCCTCGCCCGGGCTGTCCGTCCGTACGCCGGAGTGGTTCCACGCCCGGGACGTGGCGGCGGTCGCGAACGACACGCTCACCTTCGAGATCTTCCCGCCGGAGCTGGAGAATCTGTGGCTGCCGGTCCACGCCCTCGACCTGGTCGAGATGGGCATGCACCAGGGCCAGAACTGGAATCTCGAAAAGTTGTCCACAGCCTGTGCAGAAGAGAACCGGTACGCCTTCCTCCTCTCCGCCATGCCGGAACCCTTCGTCGGCGGCACCGGCACCCCGGTGGCCCCAGTGGCCGTCCTCTGAGAGGTCAGGGGGCGGTGGCGCGCCGGGAGGCGACGACGAGCCGTACGGTCGCCGCGGCGGTGAGCAGGAGGACCGCGCCGGAGGCCGCGAGCGTCGCGGTGTCCGGGTGGATCAGGGACTGGCCGCGGGCGGCCTGCCAGGTGACGACCGCGACCAGGCCGCAGTAGCCGAGCGCGGCGCTGCCCACCAGGCGGGCGCGGGCCCGCTCGTCCCGCAGCCAGGCGTGCCGGGCGGAGAGGGCGGTCAGCGCGACGGTGAGCAGGAGGAGGACCTGGATGCCGTGCAGGGCGAAGAAGTGCGGGGCCCGGAAGTCGCCCCCGGTCACGCTCCAGTTGGTCAGGGGCATGCCGTGGCCGTCCGGGTCGCCGATGCCGTGGCCCTGGTACATCGGGACGTCGGCGCCGTTGGCGTCGGTGACGGTACGGGGGTGCGTCCCGGTCACCATCCAGTTGACGGGGATGAGCATGCCGGCGGTGGCGAGGCCGAGCCCGGCCCGGATCGCCCGGTTCAGGTCCGGTCCGCCCGTGCGCTGGATCAACACGGCTACGGCGACGACCAGTTGCGCGACGGTGATGACCAGGACGCCGAAGGTGAGGACCGGTACGAGGGCCAGGGTGGTCGGGTCGCTCCGGTCGGCGTTGAAGTGGCTGAACGTGCCACGTGCCGCCTGGAGGGTGATGGCGCCGACTTCGGCGGTCACGGCCAGCGCGAAGACCGTACCGACCCACCAGGCCAGGCGCCTTCCCCTCTTCAGCTCCGTCAGCAGCCAGGCCAGCGTGCCCGTGTAGAGGGCGAAGGCGAAGCCGAACTTCATCGGCTTGACCCATACCGACTCGCCCAGCAGGGTCCGGTCGTCCACGGCCGTTCCGATTCCGCAGAGGACCACGAGGCCCGCCATGAGGGCCGCGCAGATCAGCAGCGGGCGGTGCCACGTGCGCCAGGCGCCGCGCCGGGCGGTCCCCCGGGAGGCGTGCGCGGGTTCGAGCTGCGACGTCATGCAAGTCCCCTCGCGTCGGTCACGGTGTGCGGTCGAGTGCGGATGCCCACGCCGGCCCCCTACAGCGGCGCCTCGTCCCCCGCCGGGAACGGGCCGCCGTGGCCGGGGACGATCACGTCGGCCGCCGCCACGACGCGCATGCGGGAGGTGCGCAGGACGTCCCGGTCCGGGGCCACCGGGTCCTCGGCCGGGCCGTCCGGGCGCCACCAGAGGTCGCCGGCGAAGGCGACCACGCCGTCGGCGGTGCCGACGAGGAGGGTGATGTCCTCGGGGCTGTGGCCCGGGGTGCGGATCAGACGCAGGGAGTCGGAGAGTTCATGGCCCTCGGCGTCCCGGTCGGTCCACTGGTCGTCGCGGTACTCCGCCTTGTGGTCGTGGACCCACGCCTGGGGGAACAGGCCCACGTTCATGGTGTTGTCGGGGTGGTGGTGGCTGAGCACGACATCGGTGATGTCGTCCGGCCCCAGGCCCAGTTCCGCGAGCGGGCCGAGGATGCGGTCGCGGTGGGCCACCATGCCCGGGTCGACGATCACGTGCCGGTCGCCGTCGGAGACGTACGAGACGGTGGCGGCGACCCCGGGGCCGGTGGAGAGGGTGTAGCCGGTGGTCAGGACGGTGTACACGGCGCTGCGGCCGAGGGGCTTGTCTGTCATGGCTCAAGCTTCGCGCCGCAGGCCCACAGGCCACGAGTGGCTCTTCTGCCCGTGATCGCGGGTTTCGTGCCACGCCGCCGCGCACGCGGCACGCCCGCGCACAGCCGGGCCGCCAACTCCCGCAGCAGCAGCTGAACGGGCGGCCGCCCCCTGCCCCGAGGGGGCCCGGGACGGCCCGGTACCCTGCGTTGCCCCCGACCGCCGGGGGCCGCGTTTTCCGCTCAGGAGTCCCCCATGGCCGTCAAGAAGGCCACGATCCAGCAGCAGGTCGCAGAGGCCATCACGCAGGCCAACCCGGCCGACCGTCCCCTCGTCACCATCCAGGCCGTCGCCGGGCCCAGCGTGTGGCTGATGAGCATGCTCGGCCTCATCGGCCAGGCGTTCCTCACGTACTACTTCGTCACCGTGACCGAGCAGGCCGTGGTGATCCACAAGGCGAGCCGGATGAGCAACCGGCCGCAGGAGATAGCCTTCGCGATCCCCACGGACCAGGCGGCCGGCCTGGTCTCGGAGATCAACCGGAACGCGGTCTGGAGTCACTTCCGCATGCAGCTCCCGGGCCAGCCGAAGCCCACGCGCATGAACGTCCACCGCATGTGGCGCACCGAGATGGACCAGCTGCTGACCGCGCTGACCGGCCAGCCGGTCGCCTGAGCCCCGTCCGCCGGCGCGGGACTCCCCACCCCGCGTCGGCGGCGACGGCCGGGCCTCGGACCACGGTCACTCGGGTCTCCCCCACCGTGGAACTATGAGGTGTTCATGACGTGTCACCGTTCTCGCGTCACCCCCCGGACCCACCACCCTCACCACAGGAGGAGCGCATGGCCAACCCGTACGAGGTAACGCCGCCCCAGGCCCCCAGACGCCGGTCGAACGGAGGCCTCACCGGCTTCCTGACCGTCGCCCTGATCGTCGGCGGCATCTACGGCGCCTCCCAGTGGCTCGGCCACGACGACGGCAAGCCGTCGGCATCCGCGTCCGCCTCGGCGTCCCCCTCCGCCAAGCCCTCGGACCCGGGTTCCCCCGAGTCCTCCTCCGACACCTCCAGTTCGTGGAAGGTCGGCGACTGCGGCGGACCCGACCCGGACAACAAGCCCGACGGCTACCGCCCGCAGCGCTGCTCCGCCTCCGGTGCCACGTTCAAGGCCATCGACATCAAGGACGCCAGCATCCTGCCCGGCTCGATCCAGTGCCCGCCCGGCACCGACCTCATGATCGAGGTGAGCATCTCCTACGGCAGCAGCAAGAAGGGCGGCATCCCCACCAACACCGTCTGCGGCCGGAACCTGTCCGAGGACCACCCCGGCGACCCGGGCGCCGGCGGCGGCCAGCTGGTGAAGGGCGACTGCGTGACCGACCAGGCCCAGGAAGTCGCCTGCGCCTCCGGCGGTTCGGGCACGTACAAGGTGCTCGGCCTCGTCAAGCAGAAGAGCGAGTGCCCGTCGGGAACCAGCGAGCCCATGGAACTGACCATGGCCGTCGGCCGCCCGTACGACGTGATCTGCGCCGACGGCTGAGCCCCCGGCCGACCCGGCCGGCCGTCTCCGGGGTCACCCTCCAGGCCCTCACCCCCCGCCCGCCGCAGCGAGGCCTTTCCTCACCTCGCGCCGACGGGCGTCGTACTGCCATGCGCAGCCCCTCCGCAACGGCGGAGGGGCTGTCTTGATGTGTGCACTCGGGAGCCGTTCGCCGATGGCCTCGGGTCAGACGTCGGATGACGGGGAAGCGGGCCACGGGACGGTGGTCTCGGCTGCGACCTCATAGTCGACGCCGGGAACGGCCCAGCCGTAGAGCTGGCCGACCTGGTCGCGGAACCAACCCGTGTCCGCGCTGGTGGAAATGGTGTCGGCGTCGACCTGGTCCCACGTGGCGCGGACGGCGGCCTGAACCCCGGGATTCATCTCCCAGTCGTCCAGCCGGATGCGGTCCTGGTCGTCCAGGTCGAGTTCGGCGTCACCGGCGAGCTGGTTCCACAGGGCCGCTGCCTGGTCGACGGTGGCCTGCCAGCCGTCACCGGTAACGCGGTGAAGGATGCTGGTGTAGAGCGCGATGCTCGGGATGGCGGTGGAGGCCTGGGTGACGGCCGCGCCCGCGACGACGGTGTAGGCGTGGCCCGTTCCCTTGAGCTGGGTGTCGATGGCGCGGGCGGTGTCTTCCAGGTGCTGCTTGGCGGCTCCGATGGTTCCGGCCCGGTAGATGGGGGCGGTGATGTCGGATCCGACGTACGAGAGGGCGACGGTCTGGAAGCCGTCGGCGAGCAGGCCTTTGGACTGCAGGGCGTCGATCCACATCCGCCAGTCGGCGCCGCCCATGACCTGCACGGTCGCGTCGCGCTCGGCCTCGTCCGCGGCCTGCAGGTGCAACTCGCCGATCTGCGGGGCGCCGTCCTCGAACACGAGGGTTTTGGCCCGGTAGTCGGTGCCGAGCGGCTTGATGACGGAGTGGTGGACCTCGCCGGTCAGCGGGTTCGTGCGACGTGGGGCCGCGATGCTGTAGATGAGCAGGTCGATCTTGCCGAAGCGGGCGGCGAGCTGGTCGGCCGCCTCATCCTTGACGCCATCGGAGAAGGCGTCGCCGTTGAGGAAGGTGAAGTCAGCGCCGGCCTCGGCGGCGAGTTCGGCGGTCCGCGCGGTGCGGTACCAGCCCGCGCTGGCGGTGCGGCGCTCGGTCGCGGTGGACTCGAAGGCGATGCCGAGTCCGCGCATCCGGTGGGCGCGCAGACCGACCAGGGTCGCGGCCAGTCCGTAGCCGGCGCTGGAGCCGATGACGAGGGCGACCGGGCCGGGCCGGTCGCCGGCAGGGTCCGGTGTCCGCTGCCACATGCGGTCGACCACCGCTTTGCAGCCGGTCGGATGGCTGTTGACGTAGAGGTAGCCGCGGTTGCCGGGCTTGATCTCGCGGAGGCTCACTCGTGGGGTCCTTCGGGTGCGGGGATCGTGGCCGCCGCGGCGGTGCGCGGTTCCACGCAGCGGCGGACGTCGCCGACGGTTTCCAGCCGGTCGGTGACCTCGTCGGGATGACGATGCCGAACGTGCCCTCCAGGGCGGTGACCAGGCGAGGCTGTCCATGCCCCGGGTCTCGCTCCGGATGGGCCTGCTCACATCCTCGGTGAGCAGGGCTCAGCCGGCGATGGTGATCTTCGCTAGAAGTGGCCGCGGATTCTTGTCGGTGTCCCATCCGGTCATGTCGCACCGCCTGACGGGTCTGGTTGCGGGAGAACAGCGCCTCAGTGGGGAGCGCCGACCGACATCACAAAGCGAACGCGCTGAACCCGCCAAGGGCGACGCAGCGGAAGAAGATGCGGGTGGCGGCGGCGCGCATGCACGCCCCGAGCGCGGCACCGCGGCCGCCACCCCGCGACCCGCACTCGTCAAGGCAGGCCCTTGGCGTCCCCTCGCGTCGAATCGCTCCACACCAGGGTGATCAAGATGTGACGGAACGTCAACACCTCGTTAGAGGTACACGCGCGGTTCCCGCACCTGAGGGTGAATCTCGGAAGGGCCGTCCGAGGCGCAGTCCGACGCCGCTTTCTCCGCGCGGTCGATCTCGCACCAGATCCGTTTGCCCGCGCCCTCGCGCTGCCAGCCCCAGCGGTCCGCCAGGCCGTCCACCAGTTCCAGGCCGCGGCCGCCCGTGTCGTCCCCGGCGGCCTGGCGGGGGGCCGGCGCCCGGTCGCTCGCGTCGGCGACCTCGACCCGTACCCCCGGCTCCCCGAACAGCATCCGCAGCACGGCCGGACAGCCCGTGTGCACGACCGCGTTCGTGACCAGCTCGGAGATCAGCAGGATGAGCGTCTCGGCGAGCGGCTCGTCATCCCCTATGCCCGACCCCGCCAGCCGGGACCGGGCCCACCGGCGCGCCCGGCCGACCTCGGCGGGGTCCGGTCCTACCTCCAGCTGAACCTGAAGCACCTGCACCGCTCACACCATCCGAACCGGCGGACACTTCGCCTCGCGACAGGATGGGATCACCCAGTGTGATCCCCTTGCGGAGCAGCATGGTTGACATACAGTCACGACAACAAGCGCTTCGGGCATATTCCCGCGCGAAGGAGTGGGCGTGGTGCATACTGTGCGACGCCTGCGCCGCTCAACCGCTCGCATTCGTGGGAGCGTACCGGAGCAGCCCCCTGCGTTCGGGCCGCAAAGGGGTGGGCGAAGGACACAAACCGATATCAACTCTCTGTAATCGGACATGCGTCCCTCCGCGTCCCTCCCGTGCCCTCCGGTAACAACGCGCTACCACCGTGGCAGTACGACGCTACGACAGCGAGCCCAGCAGTTCCGCCGCCAGCAGCTCCTCCGCCTCCGCCGCGGTCCGCCACTGCTCGGCCCGCACCCAGGCCCGCTTCAGGTGCAGGTGCACGTCCGCCTCCCACGTGAAGCCCATCCCGCCGTGGACCTGGAGGCAGTCCCGCGCGCCCAGCACGGCCGCCTCGTCCGCCAGGAGTTTCGCGGCCGCGATCTCGCCCGCCTCCGCCCCCTCCACACCCTCCGTGCCCTCTCCCGTCACCGCGCCCTCCGCGCCACCTCCCGTCACCGCGCCCTCCGCCGTCACCGCCGCCGCGTACACCGCCGTACGGGCCACCTCCGCCCGCACCAGCATCCGCGCGCACAGGTGCTTGACCGCCTGGAACGCGCCGATCGGCTGCCCGAACTGCTCGCGCTCCCCCGCGTACCGCACCGCCAGCTCCACCGTCCGCAGCGCGCTGCCCACCTGGAGGGCCGCCGTCAGCAACGCCCCCACGGAGACGTACGGGGACACGTCGCCGACGGACGCCACCCGGTGCAGCGGGGTCAGGGGGTCCGCCGAGCGCACCGGCTCCCCCGCCGGCAGCTCCGCCGCGCCCAGCACCGCGTCCGCCTCCGCCAGGTGGGCCACCAAACCCCCGGCCAGGTCGAAGGCCGTCACCACGGCCGTGCCGTCCGCCGCCCCCGGCACCACCCCGGCGGCCAGGTGCGTGGCCACCAGCGGCCCCGGCAGCAGGGCCCGCCCGGCCTCCTCGAAGAGCAGGACCGCCTCCGGGAGACCCAGACCCACGCCCCCCGCAGCCTCCGGAAGCCGCAGCGCGAAGAAGCCGGCCTCGCCCAGCTCCCGCCACAGCCCCCGGTCCACGGCGACCCCCGTGTCCACCGACGCCCGCAGCGCCTCCCGCCCGTACCGCCCCGCCAGCAGGCCCCGTACGCCCGCCCGCAGGTCCCGCTGCTCCTCGGTCGGCTGGAAGTCCATGCCCCTCACCGGCCCTTCGGAAGGCCGAGGATCCGCTCGGCCACGATGTTCTGCTGGATCTGCGAGGTGCCCGCCGCGATGGTGTAGGAGAGGGACGAGAGGCGGTCCAGGACCCATTCCTCCTCCATCACCAGCGAGTCCGCCCCCAGCACCTGCGCCGCCGTGTCGTACAGCTCCTGGCGCGCGTGCGAGTAGGCGAGCTTGAAGACGGAGCCGCCGATGCCGGGGACACCGCCGGAGCGCTCCGACTCGCTGACGTTCCACTGCGTGAGCCGCCACAGCGCGCCGAACTCCCCGTACAGCCGCCCCAGCCTGCGCCGCAGCACCGGATCGTCCCAGCGCCCGTTCGTCCTCGCCGTACGGGCCAGCTCGCCCAGGGTCCGGCGGCAGGCGACGACCTCGCCGACGAAGGCTGTGCCCCGCTCGAAGGACAGGGTCACCATGGTGACCCGCCAGCCGTCGTTCTCCGCCCCGACGCGGTTGGCGACCGGGACCCGTACCTCGTCGAGGAACATCTCCGCGAACTCGGTCGATCCCGCGAGGGTGCGCAGCGGCCGTACGGTCACCCCTGGCGCGTCCATCGGCATCGCCAGCCAGGAGATCCCCCGGTGCTTCGGCGCGGCAGGGTCGGTCCGCACCAGCAGTTCGCACCAGTCGGCGACCTCCGCGTGCGAGGTCCAGATCTTCGACCCGGTGATCACGTACTCGTCGCCGTCGCGCACCGCCCGCGTGCGCAGGGAGGCCAGGTCAGAGCCCGCCTCCGGCTCGCTGAACCCCTGGCACCACACCTCGTCACCCCGCAGGACGGGCGGCAGCCAGCGCGCCCGCTGCTCCGCCGTGCCCTCGGCGGCGATGGTCGGCCCCGCGTGCAGCAGCCCGACGAAGTTCGCGCCGACGTACGGGGCCCCCGCGCGCTCCGTCTCCTCCAGGAAGATCAGGTGCTGGGTCGGGGTGGCTCCGCGCCCGCCCGCGTCCACCGGCCAGTGCAGGCCCGCGTACCCGGCCTCGTACAGCCGGCGCTGCCAGCCGAGGTCGTACGCGCGGCGCCCCGGCCAGTCGTCCGGGGACGGCTTGGCGGGCAGCTCGGGCAGCACCTTGCCGAGCCATTCGCGCAGCCGCGCCCGGAAGTCCCGTTCCTCCTCCGTGTAGGTCAGATCCATCAGACGAGATCCAGGCCGAGCATCCGGATGGCGTTGCCGCGCATCAGCTTGTAGACCGTTTCCTCGTCCAGTCCCTTCACGTGGTCGAGGGCGACCTCCTTGGTGTGCGGGAAGGTCGAGTCCACGTGCGGGTAGTCGGTCTCGAAGGTGGCGTTGTCGCGCCCGACCACGTCCAGCGAGGCGATGCCGTGCTTGTCGCGGAAGAAGCAGCAGAACATCTGCCGGTAGTAGTACGTGGAGGGCGGCTCGGGGATCAGGTCGCGGACCCCGCCCCAGGCGCGGTGCTCCTGCCACACGTCGTCGGCGCGCTCCAGGGCGTACGGGATCCAGCCCATCTGCCCTTCGCTGTAGGCGAGTTTCAACGTCGGGAACTTCACCAGCACCCCGCTGAACAGGAAGTCCATCATCGAGGCCATCGCGTTGTTGAAGCTGAGCGAGGCCTGCACGGCGGGCGGGGCGTCGGGCGAGGCGGCGGGCATCTGGGAGCTGGACCCGATGTGCATGTTGACCACCGTGCCGGTCTCCTGGCAGACGGCGAAGAAGGGGTCCCAGTAGCCGGAGTGGATCGACGGCAGCCCCAGGTAGGTCGGGATCTCGGAGAAGGTCACCGCCCGTACGCCCCGCGCCGCGTTGCGCCGGATCTCCGCCACGGCCAGGTCGATGTCCCACAGCGGGATGATGCACAGCGGGATCAGCCGCCCGCCGCTGTCGCCGCACCACTCCTCGACCATCCAGTCGTTGTAGGCGCGCACGCAGGCGAGGGCCACCTCCTTGTCGTGGGCCTCGGCGAAGGTCTGCCCGCAGAACCGCGGAAAGGTCGGGAAGCACAGCGAGGCCTCGACGTGGTTGAGGTCCATGTCGGCGAGGCGCGCCTTGGGGTCCCAGCAGCCGCGCCGCATCTCCTCGCGGGTGATCCCCTCCAGCGTCATGTCGTCGCGGTCGAAGCCGACGGCGGCGATGTTGCGCTTGTACGGGAACTTCAGGTCCTCGTAGATCCACCAGTCGGTCGGCGGGCCGTCGGGGTCCATGGAGATCACGTACTTGCCGCCCGTGTACTCCAGCTCGCCGATGCCGGCGGTGAGCGCCTTGGGCCCGCGGTCCCGGTACCTGGCCGGCAGCCAGACGTCGAACAGGTGGGCGGGCTCGATCACGTGGTCGTCGACGCTGATGATCCGAGGCAGTTCCATGGTCTCCCCAATTCCCCGATCTGATGGATCGTCAGAAACAAGCTAGCCCCGCCACCCCTGGACCGACAAGCGTCGGCGCTCTACGCTCTGCGCTTGATCTGACTAACCGTCAGCTACTCTCGCGTCGGCCAAGGGGAGGTCCGGGATGACGGACACCGCGACAGAACTGAGCCGCTGCGCGACCCTGTGGGAACTGATCACCCGCCGGGCCGCCCTGACCCCGGACACCACCGTCCTCATCGAGGCCGCCGACGACCCGGCCGACGACCGCCGGCTGACCTTCGCGGAGCTCCGCGACCGCTCCGAACGCGTCGCCGCGGGCCTGCACGGCATGGGCGTACGCCCCGGCACGGTCGTCGCCTGGCAGCTCCCCACCCGCATCGAGACCGTGCTGCTCTCGGTCGCCCTCGCCCGGATCGGCGCCGTCCAGTCCCCCGTCATCCCCTTCTACCGGGACCGGGAGGTCGGCTTCGCGCTCCGCGAGTCCAAGGCCGAGTACTTCGCCGTCCCCGGCCCCTGGCGGGGCTTCGACTACCCGGCGATGGCCGAGCGGCTCGGCGCGCGCGGCGTCTTCGAGGCGTACGCGTCCCTCCCCGACGGCGACCCCGCCGTACTCCCGCCACCCCCCGCCTCCGGCACGGACGTCCGGTGGATCTACTGGACCTCCGGCACCACCTCCGACCCCAAGGGCGTCCTGCACACCGACCGCTCCCTGATCGCGGGCGGCTCCTGCCTCGCGCACGCCCTGCGCCTGACCCCGGCCGACGTCGGCTCGATGGCCTTCCCCTTCGCGCACATAGCCGGGCCCGACTACACCGTGATGCTGCTGCTGTACGGCTTCCCCGCGGTCCTCTTCGAGAAGTTCGCGATGCCGGACGCGCTGGACGGCTACCGCCGCCACGGGGTCACGGTGGCCGGCGGGTCGACGGCCTTCTACTCCATGTTCCTCACGGAGCAGCGCAAGGACCCCGGCACCCAGCTCATCCCCACCCTCCGCCTCCTCGCGGGCGGCGGAGCCCCCAAGCCGCCGGAGATCTACCACGCGGTCGTACGCGAGATGGGCTGCCAGCTGACCCACGGCTACGGCATGACCGAAGTCCCGATGATCACCATGGGCGCCCCGGACGACACCCCGGAACACCTCGCGACCACCGAGGGCCGCCCGCCGGCGGGGATGTCCATCCGCATCACGTCGGCCGACGGCACCCCGCTTCCCCCGGACACGGACGGGGAGGTCCGGCTGCGGGGCGAGGCGGTCTGCCAGGGCTACTTGAACCGGGACCAGTCGGCGGAGGTCTTCGACCGCGACGGCTATCTGGTCACGGGCGACCTGGGCCACCTGACGCCGGACGGGTACCTGGTCCTCACGGGGCGCAGCAAGGACGTCATCATCCGCAAGGGCGAGAACATCTCGGCGAAGGAGATCGAGGACCTGCTGCACCAGTTGCCGGGGGTGGCGGACGTGGCGGTGATCGGGCTGCCGGATGCGGAGCGCGGCGAGCGCGTCTGCGCGGTGGTGGAGCCGGTTCCGGGCGCGGGGCCGCCGCTGACCCTGCCGGGCCTGACCTCGTACCTCCGCGGGCAGGGCCTGTCCCCGCACAAGCTTCCGGAGCAGCTGGAACTCCTGGAGTCGCTCCCCCGCAACGAGGCCTTGCGCAAGGTCCTGAAGTACCGCCTCCGCGAACGCTATTCCTGACCGGGGTCGTGGCCGGGGCCGGGGCCGGGGCCGTGGCCGTGGCCGTGGCCGTGGCCGTGGCCGGCTTCGCCCCAGCCCCCGGCCCGGGCTACAGCCGGCTCAGGGACGCCGCTGCGAACAGGACGTCGCGGATCGCCTCGCGGTCGCCGTGCTGGCCCGCCGCCGCTTCCTCCGGCGAGATGTGCCCGGCGGCCAGCTGGCAGAACTCGGCCCCGTCCAGGGCGATCTCCGCCACCGTCCGCTCCGCCGACGGCACCGCCCCCGGCGAGTCCAGCGCGATGTCCCAGCCCCCGCCACCCGCACCCTCGATCTCCAGGTGCAGCGTCCGCCCCGGCGCACCCGCCGCGACCAGCCCCCGCGCCGGCGCCGCCAGCCCCGCACGACGGCGCCGCGCCAGCGCTCCCGGCAACTGCCGCGCCGCCAGGTCGATCATCCGGTGCAGATGCGGCCCGGACGGCGGCTCGTACGGGTAGTCCACGGCCTCGGCGATGTCCGACGCGTGCACCCAGCACTCGAAGGCCCGCTCCAGGAACGCGTCCCCGAGCGGCAGCGCGAAGCCCCCGTAGTCCACCGCCAGCTCGGCGACACCACGGCCCGCGAACGACACCGTACGCACCAGCGTGTGCCCCTGCTCCCGCCACGGCTCGCGGACCTTCCGGGTGGCCGGGTACTCCGACGCGTTCCAGAAGTGCTCCGTGCGCGCGGTCGTACCGCCGCCCTCCGGCGCCTCCTTGCCCAGCGGGTCGTCCAGCCCCAGCGCGGTGGCCACCATCCCGTCCACCGTCAGCAGGTGCCCGATCACCCCCGCCACCGTGGTCCGGTGCGTCATCCGCCGCTCGTCCTCGAACCACTTCAGCCGGACCGGGGTGTGCCACTCGGAGTCCCCGAAGTCCTGGAGCAGCGCGTCGAGCCGCGCGGTCTCGGTGTCGTACGGGTTCGCCCACACCGGTACCGGGATGCGGGCCGGCCGCTTGCCCAGGCAGTCCTCCAGCACCCGCGAGCGCAGCAGCGGCTTGAGGTCGAGGTTCTCCTCCGGGTGCAGCAGCCCCACCGCGTCGCGCAGCCTCAGCGCCTCTTCCGCGCAGGGCGCGCACTCGGTGAGGTGGTCCTCCACCGCCTGCGTCTCCTCGGCGGAGCACGCGGCCAACGCCCACGCCCCGAGCAGGGACTTCAGCACGGCGTGCGAGGGCGGGGGCGGTGACACCACGGACAGCGGCTCCGGGACCGGCGGCGCGTGCCGCGGGTCCAGGTCGTCGGCCGCGGCGCGCGGGCCCGGTATCCGTGCCCGGCCGCCGGGCCGCTCGTATCCGTCGTCGTGGGACTCGGCGGGACCGTTCATCGGGGCGTTCCGTATTCGCGCGGGCCGTATCCCGGCGGGGCGGTGTCCTCCTGCGGGAGGGTGTTGGCGGTCGACAGCAGCTGCAGCCCGAGCCGCAGCCGGCGCCGCGCCTCGTCCTCGCTGATCCGGAGGTCGGCGGCGGCCTGCCGGTAGTCGCGCCGCTTGAAGTACGCGAGTTCGAGCGCGGCGCGCAGCGGCGCGGGCATGGAGGTGACGATGTAGTCCGCGCGGGCGGCGGCGTTGGCGCTGCGCACCTTCTGCTCCAGCTCCTCGCGCGAGCCGCGCCCCAGTTCGGCCTGGCGCAGCCGGGCCACCGCCTGGCCCTGGGTGATGCGGGCGACCCAGGAGCGCATGGAGCCCTGCTTGGGGTCGTAGGCGTCCGGGTTCTCCCAGATGTAGCCGAAGACCTCACGGGTGATCCGGTCCGCCGCCTTCTCGTCGCCCAGCACGCGGTGCGCCAGGCTGTGCACGAGCGAGGCGAATCGGTCGTACAGCTCCCCGAGCGCGGCGGCCTCGCCGCGGGCGAGGCGCTGCTGCATGCGGCGGTCCCAGCGCGGTGGTACGTCCTTAGGCATGATGCCCCCAGCCGTGTGTCGACGCATCGAATGTAGTGGGCACATGGCCGGGTGCGCCCGTTTTGAGGGAAGGTCACTCTGGAAGTGAGCTCTCCGTGATAGGCCGGTGGCAGCGTGTGAACCGTGGTAGGGGCGGCAGCACATGGGCACAGGTGTACGCGCCCCACCGCGCTCCCCGTGCGCGGGTTCGATGCGGCCGTCTGCTTGACCCCTTCGCTTAACGCGCAGGCCACCAAGGCCTTACGCTCCTGCCTGTCTTGATCTGTACCCACCGCACACGTGAAGGCGGAACGCCGAACATGGACAGCGCAGAATACGAGCGCAAGATCGCCGCCCGATTCGCCACCTTCGACCAGGACGGGTCCGGCTATATCGACCGGGAGGACTTCAGCGCGGCCGCGAAGGCCGTCCTGGCCGAATTCGGTACCACCGCCCGGTCGGACAAGGGCCAGGCCGTGTTCGCCGGCGCCGAGGCGTTCTGGCAGGGGATGGCCGGGATCGCGGATGTCGACGGGGACCAGCGGGTGTCCCGCGAGGAGTTCATCACCGGGGCGGCGAAGCGGCTGCGGGACAGCCCGGAGCGGTTCGCGGAGATCGCGCGGCCGTTCCTGCGGGCCGTGATCGCGGTGGCGGACGCGGAGGGCGGCGGCGGGGCCGCCCCCGCGGCGGCGGCGCGGGTCCTGCGGGTCCTCGGCACGCCGCCGGAGCTGGCCACGCAGGTGGCGTCGGCCCTGGACGCCGACGGCGACGGCCGCATCTCGGAGGACGAGATCCTGACGGCCTTCGCGGCCTACTGCGGGGTGGAGGCCCCTGACGCCTGACCCCTGCGGGGGGCTTGGCAGGGGCCGGTGCCGGTACCGGGGTGGCCGCCCCCACCCCCGGCAGGCGAAGCCACCCCAGCCCGCCGGCGTTTGAAGCGCGGAGCCCCGATCTTTCAGCCTCGCCGGCGTTTGAGGCGCGGGGCCCGGGGCGGAGCCAAAACCAGCCCCGCCGGCGTTTGAAGCGCGGAGCCCGGGGCGAAGCCAAACCCAGCCCCGCCGACGTTTGAGACGCGGGGCCCGGGCGGAGCCAAAACCAGCCCCGCCGGCGTTTGAGGCGCGGGGCCCGGGGCGGAGCCCCGATCTTTCAGCCCCGCCGGCGTTTGAGGCGCGGGGCCCGGGGCGGGGCCCCGATCTTTCAGCCCCGCCGGCGTTTGAGGCGCGGGGTCCGGGGCGGAGCCCCGGCAGACGGGCCGCAGGGGCCGGACCGGGTGCGCCCCGTTCCCGGGAACGGGGCCGGGGCGGAGCCCCGCAGACGGGCCAGCGGGGCCTCGCCCGCCGGGCCGGCCCGGCCGGGGCTACGCGAAGACCACCGTGCGGCTGCCGTTCAGGAGGACGCGGTGCTCGCTGTGCCACTTCACCGCGCGCGCCAGCGCCTGGCACTCCACGTCGCGCCCGACCGCCACCAGTTGGTCCGGGGTCACCTCGTGGCCCACCCGCTCGACCTCCTGCTCGATGATCGGCCCCTCGTCCAGGTCCGCCGTCACGTAGTGCGCGGTCGCGCCGATCAGCTTCACACCGCGCGCGTGCGCCTGGTGGTACGGCTTCGCGCCCTTGAAGCTCGGCAGGAACGAGTGGTGGATGTTGATGATCCGCCCGCTCAATTCCTTGCACAGCGTGTCGGACAGCACCTGCATGTACCGCGCGAGCACCACCAGCTCGACGTTCTCGGAGCGCACGAGCTTCAGCAGCTCCGCCTCCGCCGCCGCCTTCGTGTCCTTCGTCACCGGGATGTGCACGAACGGGATGTCGTACGAGCCCACCAGCTCCGCGAAGTCGGTGTGGTTCGAGACGACGGCCGCGATCTCGACCGGCAGGGCGCCGATCGACGTGCGGAACAGCAGGTCGTTCAGGCAGTGGCCGAACTTGGACACCATCAGCACGATCCGCATGCGCTCGTCGGAGCGGTGGATCTGCCAGTCCATCTTGAAGGATTCACCGATCGCGGCGAAGCTCGCGCGCAGCTTCTCCACCGTCACCGCCGGCTCGGCCTCGAAGTGCACCCGCATGAAGAAGAGCCCGGTCTCCCGGTCTCCGAACTGCTGGCTGTCCACGATGTTGCAGCCGGTCATGAAGAGGTAACTCGACACGGCGTGCACGATGCCCTGCTTGTCGGGGCAGGACACGGTAAGGACGTACTGGGGCTGCGGCTGTGCCTCGGGCTGCGGGTCGCTCATGACCGCATAGCCTTTCACACCGCGCGGGTGACGATCCTCAGCACTTCCAGGGACGTCGGCCGGGCGTCCGGATCGTCCCCGTCCGCCACCGCCAGCCGTACGTGCGCCTCGCGCGCCGCGCGGACCGCCTCGGGCCAGGCGTGGTGCTCCAGGTAGACGGAGACGGGTGCGTCGGGCCCGACCTGGTGCAGGATGCGGAGCACCCGCAGCACGGCCAGGTCGACCAGGGCCGCCTCCTGTGAGTCGCGGAAGATCGTGCCGACGTACTTCTCGGCCGACCAGCTGTCGAGCCAGGTGTCCTCGACGAGCCGGTACACGGCGTCGGTGACGTCCCCGTACCCTTCGGCGCCGGCCAGCCAGGTGTCCTCGTGGAAGGCGGGGTCGGAGAGCATGTGCAGCGCCGAGCGCACATTGCTGCGCCAGCGCCACCACGGCATGTCGTTCAGGGGCATGCCGCCCATGGTGGAGGAGCGGCCACCGCGTCGGGAAGAGTTCTTCGAACCTTGGGCGAATGTCACGCGTTCGATCGTACGTTCCCGCCCTCTGTGATCTTGCGGCGCATGTGAACAAACGGAATATGGACTTCCCCCCGGTAATTCACCTGGACGTCACCCAATGTTGTGAACCCCTCACTCTCCAGTTCCCCGCGGGGCGGAATGGTGCATGGACATGACCGATCGGCGACGCGCAGCAACCCTCTCCCGCACCCTCCTGGCCACGGCGATGGGCGCGTGTCTCGTCGCCGGATGCGGGGTGCTCCCCGGAGGCTCGGGGGGCTCCGGGGGCACCCTCACCGTCATGACGTTCGCGCCCGAGGACACCAAAGCGACCAACATGCCCGGAATGCCCGGCATGGCCAAGGCGTACGAGCGCTGGGTCAATGCCAAGGGCGGCATCAACGGGCGCAAGCTGCGCGTCCTGACCTGCAACGAGAAGAACACCCCCACCGGCGCCGCCGACTGCGCCCGCAAGGCGATCAGCGAGAAGGCCGTCGCCGTCGTCGGCTCCTACAGCCAGCACGGACGCACCTTCATGGCCCCGCTGGAGGCCGAGGGCATCCCGTTCATCGGGGGTTACGGGGTCACGTCTGAGGAGTTCCAGTCGACCCTGTCCTACCCCGTCAACGGCGGCCAGCCCGTGCTCCTGGCCGGCGCCGGCCACCAACTGGGCCGCGTGTGCAGCCAGGTCGCCCTGGTCCGCCCCGACACCCTCGCGGGCGACTCGATGCCGGTCCTGCTGAACGCCGGGCTCAAGGCCAACAAGATGGCCGACGCCTCCGACATCCGGGCCGCCGAGGACTCCGCGGACTTCGCGCCGCAGGCCCGCGAGGCCCTCTCCGACACCGCCCCCACCGGTGCCGCGAGCGCCAAGGACTCGAAGGACGCCAAGGACGCCAAGGAGAAGGTCAAGGGCTGCGTGACCGCGGTGCTCGGCGAGCGCACCGAGACCTTCTTCGACGCCTTCCGCCGGGCCGACACCCAGAACCGCAAGCCGCAGATCTCCTCCGTCCTGGGCAGCGTCAGCCAGTCCCTGGTGGACCGCACCGGCGGCAAGGAGAGCCCCTTCGAGGGCGCGTTCCTGACCAGTTGGTACCCGGTGGCCGGCGACCCGCTCTGGGAGCCGATGCGCAAGGTGATCTCCGAGTACGCGTTCGGCGACGACACCGTCGACCCCGACGACAGCGGCGCGCAGACCACCTGGATCGCGTACACCGTGCTGAGCGAGATCGTGAAGCGCTTCAAGGCGGACGAGGACATCACGGCCCGCAAGGTCGGGCGCATGCTCAACCAGTCGCAGGCGGTCAAGACCGGCGGCCTCACCCCGGACCTGAGCTGGCGCTACCAGGACATGCGCGCCGTCGCCGGCTTCCCCCGCATCGTCAACGGCCGGGTCACCTTCCAGATCGTCCAGTCCGGCCGGCTCGTCGCCCAGGAGGGCGAGGGGTCGCTGGACATGACGGCGACACTGGAACAGGCCCCCCGGGCGGCCTGATCCCCGGCGGGCCTGCCGGTCCCCCTGGCGGGGGAGGTGTCAGAGCTGCGACTTGTCGCGCTTGGTGAGTCCGTACTTGGCCGCGATGTTGTTCCACAGCGTCGCGGCCGACTCCTTGGCCTTCGTCGCCTCGCCGCTCGCCCTGTTGCCTGCTGCGGCGTTCTCGGAGTTCTTGGCCTTGCCGTCCTTGCACTTGTCGTCGTCCACGTCGTCCGCCCAGGCCGCGTAGCTGTTGTCGGCGGCCGCGGAGGACTGCCAGGCCTTGGTGAGGGCGGCGGTCAGCTTCGCGTTCTCCGGGAGCTGGTCCACCTTCAGCTCCTGGAGGCGGGTGACGAGCTCCTCGCGCTGACGGGCCGCGTCGCGCAGGTCGCCGGCCGCCTGGTCGAGGTTCTTGCAGCCCTTGATGTCCTCCACGGCCTTGATCACCGAGGCCCGGCTGTCGTTGCTGTCCGCGAGGAGCTTGTCCAGCTGGACGGCCTGCGGGCGGCCCGGGTCCACCGGGGCCTCGCCGGCGGGCGCCGCCGTGCCGCCGCTCGCGCTGGGCGCGGCGGCCACCGCGCCCGGGTCGTTGTTCTGCGGCTTGCCGTCGCCGAGGAGCGAGCCGACGCCGAGCCCGACGACGGCCAGGCCGATGACCACCGCGGCGATGATCGCCGGCGAGACCTTGCGGGCCGGCTCCGGCGGCGGGGGCGGCGCGTACTGCGGCTGATGGAGCTGGGGCTGGGGCTGCTGGAACTGCTGCGGCGGGGGTACGGGGCCCTGCGCGCGCGGCGGGTAGGGGCGCGGCGGCGGCTGCCGCAGCACCGGCTCCTGGACCGGCGGCAGGTGCTGGGTGTGCCCGGCGGAGTCGTCGCCGCGGAACAGCCCGTCGAACGGCTCGAGCCCGGCGGACGCGGGCACCGGCGGTATGTACTGGGTCGCCGCTTCCTCGTGCGCGGGGGCCGCCGGCACGGGCGGGATGTACTGGGTCGCCGCCTCGCCGTGAACCGGGGCCGCCGGC
>NZ_JBICZH010000001.1:0-122494 GCF_043201995.1 Streptomyces sp. NPDC048258 | reverse complement strand
GGGCACGGGCGGGATGTACTGCGTCGCCGCCTCGCCGTGAACCGGGGCCGCCGGCACGGGCGGGATGTACTGCGTCGCCGCCTCGCCGTGAACCGGGGCCGCCGGCACGGGCGGGATGTACTGCGTCGCCGCCTCGCCGTGAACCGGGCCCGCCGGGACGGGCGGGATGTACTGGGTGACCGCCTCGGGCAGCGGCGGGTAGCCGTAGCCGTGCGGCTGCCCCGGTCCCTCGTACCCGGGCCCCACCACATGCCCGGGCCCGCCCTGCGGCTGCTGCCCGGGGTCCGGACCCCACGGGGCACCCGGCTGGGGGGCGCTCCCCTGTCCGTTCTCCGTCACCGGGACTCCTTCTCCGACTCGCCCGAACCTACGGAACCGTCGGCTCACGCTACCGGGTCGCGCCCCGCCACGGTGAGGCCACCCGCACCCTCGGCCACATCCAGCCCCGCCGACGCCACACCCAGCCGCCCCCTCGCCCACCTCCGGCCACACCCAGCCCCGCCGGCGCAACTCCAGCCCGCCGGCGCTTGAGGCGCAGGGCCCGGGGCGGAGCCCCGATCTTGAGCCCCGCCGAGCACACCCCAGCCCCGCCGGCGTTTGAGGCGCGGGGGCCCGGGGGCAGCGCCCCCGGCAACGGCGCCGCACCCGCACACGGGGCCCGGCCCGAATCCGCGAGGCCCGCCGCTAGGCGACCCTGGCGTCCAGCCGCGCCCCGAACTCCCGTACCGCCGCCTCCTCCCGGTACGGCTCCAGCCGCCCCCGGAAGTCGTCCAGGTACTCCGTGCCCCGGTTCGAGCGGAGCCCCTCCAGCAGGTCCGCCGCCTTCGTGGCCGTCTGGCAGGCCTGCTCCACCTCCCGCTGCTGCACCTGCGCCGCCGCCAGCAGCAGCAGCCCGATGGCCCGGCGGCGCGCCTTGCCCGCCGGGAGGCCTCGCAGCGCCTCCTCCGCCCGCCGTGCCGCCGCCTCCGCCTGGCCCAGGTCCCGGTGGCAGTGGGCCAGCTCGTCCGCGAGGTACGCCTGGTCGAAGTGGCGGATCCACACCGGGTCGTCGCCCGACTCCGGATCCGCCCGCTCCAGCGCGCTGACGGCCCGCGACGACAGCACCGCCGTCGCCCGGGTGTCCCCGAGCAGCGCGTGCCCCCGCGCCTCGGCCGCGTAGAACATGGCCTCCACGCGCGGGGTGACCTGCCCCCGCGTCCCCTCCTGGGCGGCCCGCGCCAGCTGCGCGATCTCCCGCGGATTGCCCAGCTCGGCGGCGAGATGGCTCATGGACGCCGCGAGCACGTAGCCCCCGTACGCCCGGTCGCCGGCGGCCTGCGCCAGCCGCAGCGCCTGGATGTAGTACCGCTGGGCCAGGCCCGGCTGGCCCGTGTCCACCGCCATGTAGCCCGCGAGTTCCGTCAGCCGGGCCACCGCCGCGAACAGCGCCCGTCCCACGGGCTCCCGGTACGAGCCGCCGATCAGTCCGGACACCACGGAGTTGAGGTAGTGCACGACCACGGGCCGGACGTGCCCGCTGCCGAAGCGGTGGTCGAGCTCTGTGAGCGCCTCGGTGGTGGCCCGTACGGCCTCGACGTCGGACAGGCCGACCCGCGCACCGCCGCTGCGGGCCACCTGCGTGTCGGCGCCGGTGATCAGCCAGTCGCGGCTCGGCTCGACGAGCGCGGAGGCGGCCACGCTGGAGCCCGCCAGGAAGTCGCGCCGCCCCACGTCGCTGCGCCACAGCTCGCAGACCTGCTCGATGGCGCCGACGACGGTCGGGGAGAACTGCAGGCCGACGCCGGAGGCGAGGTTCTTGCCGTTGGCCATGCCGATCTCGTCGATCGTGACGGCCCGGCCGAGTTTGCGGCCGATCGCCTCGGCGATGATTCCGGGAGCCCGGCCGCGTGGCTGCTGGCCGCGCAGCCAGCGGGCCACGGAGGTCTTGTCGTAACGGAGGTCGAGACCGTGTTCCGACCCGCACATGTTGACGCGCCGGGCGAGCCCGGCGTTCGAGCACCCGGCTTCCTGGATGAGCGCCTGCAGCCGTTCGTTCGGCTGGCGGGCGACGAGAGGCCTGGCTGCCATGAAAACCCCCTGAGGCCGCGGGTGATCGTTGGAATGATCACTTCCCGCCTGATGTGCGGAGAATCTTCCGCTCTGCGTCTTGTCGCTACCCAGCGACCGCGCCCCGGCCTCCCACGCGCCCCCGCCCGTGCATCAGTGCGCCCCGTATGCAGGATCGATGCTCCGCCCACCGGCCGGTTTACGCCCGTAACCCCGGGTGACCCGGGTAGTTGTGATGGGCGTGGAAGAGACCATCGGAGTCACGGAGACCGCACCCATCCCCAAGCAGCGCGGCGAGCAGCTGCTGGACCATGCCGTGCGGTACGCGGAAGAACGGCACTGGGACGTCTTCGCCGGCACCTGGCTGGAGGCGGGCGACGGGCGGGAGTTGTGCTCCTGCGGGGCGGAGGACTGCGCGGCGCCCGGCGCCCACCCGGCGGTGAAGGACTGGGCGGCGCTGGCGACCGGCAGCGCGGTGCAGGTCCGGCGGATCTGGGCGAAGCACCCGGAGGCCTCGATCCTGATGCCGACGGGCCGGACGTTCGACGCGCTGGACGTGCCGGACGCCGCCGGGTTCCTGGCGCTGGCGCGACTGGAGCGGATGCAGCGCACGATCGGACCGGTCGCGCTCACGCCCGACCACCGGATGCTGTTCTTCGTACTGCCCGGCGCCGGGGCCAAGATGACGGACCTGGTGCGCAAGCTGGGCTGGACGCCGTCGGCGATCGACCTCGCCGCCCGGGGCGAGGGCGAGTACGTGGCCGCCCCGCCCACCCGCTTCGGCGGCCGGGGCTCGGTCCAGTGGGCCCGGCGGCCCACGCCGGCGAACCGGTGGCTGCCGGACACCGAGGAGCTGATCGACGCGCTGGCGTACGCGTGCGGGAGCGAGGCGGCCGCCGAGCGCAAGCGGCGTCAGGGCTGACCCGGCGGGCCGGGACCGCAGGAACAGCAGGAACGGCAGGGACATTACTGGCCGGAAACTCATGACATAAGTAACTGCTCAGGCCTCTCCCCCTCCTCCTATGGTGAGGAAAGAACGACCAACGGGGACGTGTGACGAGAGGCAGGCGCATGCCGGACCAGGGTGATGCGACGGGCGGGACGTACGGGACGGGTGGCGCGCGATCCGCGCCGTCCGCCGTGCGGGTGGAAGGTCTGTGGAAGCGCTTCGGCGAGCAGGTGGCCGTCGCCGGGATCGACCTGGAGCTGCCCGCGGGCAAGTTCATCGGTCTGGTCGGCCCGAACGGCGCGGGCAAGACGACGACGCTGTCGATGGTGACCGGACTGCTGCGCCCGGACATGGGGCGGGTCCTCGTCGCCGGGCACGACGTGTGGGCGGACCCGGTCGAGGTGAAGGCGCGGATCGGCGTGCTGCCGGAGGGGCTGCGGCTCTTCGAGCGGCTGTCGGGGCGTGAACTGCTCGGCTACATGGGCCGGTTGCGCGGCCTGCCGGGCGAGGAGACCGACAAGCGGGCGACGCAGCTGCTGGACGTCCTGGACCTCGCGGGCTCGCAGCACAAGCTGGTCGTGGACTACTCGACGGGCATGCGCAAGAAGATCGGCCTGGCGGCCGCGCTGCTGCACAACCCCGAAGTGCTGTTCCTGGACGAGCCGTTCGAGGGCGTGGACCCGGTGTCGGCGCAGACCATCCGCGGAGTGCTGGAACGTTACACCGCGTCCGGCGCCACGGTCGTCTTCTCCTCCCACGTGATGGAGCTCGTCGAGTCGCTGTGCGACTGGGTGGCCGTCATGGCCGCCGGGCGGATCCGCGCCGCGGGCCCGCTGGCCGACGTACGGGGCTCCGCGCCCTCACTGCAGGCCGCCTTCCTCGAACTGGTCGGCGCGCACGGGCGCGAGGCGGCCGGGGACTCGCTGGACTGGCTGGGCGGCGGCTCCGGTACGGCGGCCGTCCGATGACCACGACCGGCGCTCTCGCCACACCCGCCACGCCCGCCGCTCCGGCCACTGCCGCCGCACCCGTCTCGCTGACCGCCGTCTTCGTCCGCCTGAAGCTGTCGCTGCTGCGCAACGGGCTCAAGGGCTCCTCCAAGCGCAAGGCCGCCTGGATCACCTCCCTGGTGTTCGCGCTCGTCGTCGGCTTCTTCGTCACGCTCGGCCTGGCCGTGCTGCACGGCAACGCCCACGCGGGCACGGTCGTCGTCCTGCTGGCCGCGATCCTGGCGCTTGCCTGGACCGTCATGCCGCTGTTCTTCCCCAGCGGGGACGAGACGCTCGACCCGAGCCGCCTGGTGATGCTGCCGCTGCGCCCGCGTCCCCTCGTACGGGCCCTCCTCGCCTCCTCGCTCGTCGGCATCGGACCGCTGTTCACGCTGTGCCTGGCGGTCGGCTCGGTGGTAGCCGTCGCGCGCGGCGCCGCGGGGGTGGCCGCCGCGGTCGTGGCCGTCCCGCTGCTGCTCCTGGTCTGCGTGGCCCTCGCCCGCGCGGTGGCCACGGCCAACGTACGGCTGCTGACCAGCCGCAAGGGGCGCGACCTGGCGCTGCTCAGCGGCCTGCTGATCGCGGTGGGCGCGCAGCTTGCCAACTTCGGCAGCCAGCGCCTGCTCCAGGCGGGCGGCCTGGCCCAGCTGGAGCCCGCCGAGGCGGTGGTGCGGTGGCTGCCGCCGGCGACCGCCGTCGGCATGGTGGACTCGGCGAGCGAGGGTGCGTACGGGGTGGCCGCGGCCCAGCTGGCCCTCACGGTCGGCGCGCTGGCCCTGCTGCTCTGGTTCTGGGAGCGCAGCCTGACCAAGCTGATGGTCACCCCGGACGGTTCGACCCTCGCGGCCGCCAAGCCGGAGAAGGACCGCGGCGCGGGCGGCTTCTGGTCGCTGCTGCCGGCGGGCCGTACGGGCGCGGTCATGCAGCGGACCCTGCGCTACGCGGTCCGCGACCCGAAGGCGAAGTCGGCCTTCGTGACGGCGCTGGCGATCGGCCTGATCGTCCCCGTCTTCAACGCCCTGCAGGGCACGGGATCCATCTACCTGGCCTGCTTCGGCTCCGGAATGCTCGGCGTCCAGATGTACAACCAGTTCGGGCAGGACACCTCGGCGTTCTGGATGGTCGCGCAGACCATCTCCACCCCGCGCGACGCGTACGTGGAGCTGCGCGCCCGCGCCGCGGCGCTGGCCCTGGTCACCGTCCCGTACACGGTCTTCGTCACGGCGGTCACCGCCGCCCTGGTCGGCAACTGGCCGGCCTTCCCGATGGCCTTGGGCCTGGCCCTGGCGCTGCTGGGCTCGATGCTCTGCACGGGGGCCGTGTGCTCGGCCCGTTTCCCGTACTCCATCCCGACGGACGGCGCCTTCAAGAACGTCGCCCCGGGGCAGGGCGGGCTGGCCTGGATGGGCATCTTCGGCGGCATGCTGGCGTCGGCGCTGCTCTGCTCCCCGGTGATCGCCCTGACGATCTGGCTCAACGGGGCGGACCACCAGGACGTCTCCTGGCTGCTGCTCCCGCTGGGCTCGGCCTGGGGCGCGCTGGCGGCCTGGGCGGGCCTGCGCCTGTCGGCCCCGACGGTGGCGCGGAGGCTGCCGGAGATCCTGCTGGCGGTGTCCAAGGGCTGACGGCCCTCCCGCCCCTGCGCGAGACGGCGTGAAGGGCCGGTGTTCGCCCCCCCCGGGGAGCGAACACCGGCCCTTCATCGCGCTTCGGGCGGCCATCGGGGTGGGTCGGTTGGCCGCGAGCAGGGCGAGGACGGCGATGGAGCCGGCGAAGACGACGGCGTGCCGGAGGTTCTGCAGGTAGGGCATGACCCAGTTGTCCCAGACGCCGACCCGGAGCCGGTCGGCCGCCATCGCCCGCAGTCGCAGGGCGCAGGGCCCGTGGGAGTGCCGGTAGGCGTTGGAGACCAGCTCGCTGGCCAGTAGCTCTGCGGTGTCGGCCGGCCCGCGCACGTCGTGGCTCCGGAGCACTGCTCGCAGTGTGGAGCGGGCGATTCCCGCTGCGCGGGGATCGTGCGGGAGTTGGAGGGTGTAGGCCCAGGACGGAGTTACGGTGGCACCCATGGAAGTCTCCGATCAAGGAGGAGAGTTAGTCCGTGTGCGTGCGGTGCCCGGTGACCAGGTCGCTCCGTCGAGCGGGGTACTTCCAGGCGTCGGCCTCCATCCCAAGCCAGCGGTTCGACGTAATACATTTCACTGCTTCCATGTAATGAATTACATTTCCACTCGTTTGGGTGACAGGCGCCCGGGAAAGGTGAGTTGAATATGGCGACTGCACGTCAACTTCGATTCGGCGCCGAGCTGCGCAAGCTGCGCGAGGGCGCTGGCCTGAACGCGACGGAGGCCGCCAAGCAGCTGGGGATCCGGCAGACGCAGATCAGCAACCTGGAGGCGGCGCGGATCGGCGCCAGTCCCGAGCGGGTACGCGCCCTCGCCGGTCTCTACGGATGCAAGGACCAGCCGTACATCGACGCACTTGCCGGTATGACCGGTGAGCGCCACCGAGGGTGGTGGGAGGAGTACCGGGACCTACTCCCCGGTCCGCTGCTCGACCTTGCCGAGCTGGAGCACCACTCGCACAGCCTTCGCGGTGCGGTCACCACGCACATTCCGGGGCTGCTCCAGACCGCCGAGCACGCCCGCGAGATCTTCCGGCACGCCGTCCAGGCCCTGACCCCGCCGGACATCGAGCATCGGGTCTCCTTCCGCCTCAAACGGCAGGCGGTGCTGTACAGGGAGGCCCCGG
The DNA here is from genome assembly GCF_043201995.1 of Streptomyces sp. NPDC048258. NCBI lineage: Bacteria > Bacillati > Actinomycetota > Actinomycetes > Kitasatosporales > Streptomycetaceae > Streptomyces > Streptomyces sp. NPDC048258. The sequence continues at coordinate 115,762 of NZ_JBICZH010000001.1, read as the reverse complement.
TGCCGTACCAGGCGCTGATCCACGAGGCCGCACTGCGCATCCCGGTGGGCGGCCACGAGGTCGCCCGCGCCCAGCTCGCGCACCTGCTCGCCATGAGCGAGCAGCGCCACGTGACGATCCAGGTCATCCCCTTCGCCACGGGCGCACTGCACGGCTCCGGCCAGTCCATCTACTACGCGACCGGGCCCGTACCCCAGCTCGACACCGTCCACCTCGACCAGACTCACGGACTGGTGTATCTGGACGCGGAAGAGCAACTCGTCGGCTACCGCGTACTGTTCGAACGGATGGAGGCCGCGGCCCTCAGCCCCCAGAAGTCGCGGAAGTTCATCGACACTGTCGCCGCGGAGCTGTGAAGGAGAGCCATGCACCAGTACCAGTGGCAGCGGTCGTCCCGCTGCGCGTCGGGCGACTCCTGCGTCTATGTCACCACCGCCCCCGGCGACTGCGTCCTCGTCGCCGAGAGCCCCGCCCCCACCCGCGTGCTCCGGACCACCCCCGCGGCCTGGGCGGCCCTCCTAGGCGCCGTCAGGGCGCGTCGGCTCTGATTCCCTCCAGGAAGGGTTCCAGGGCCGCGCGCCAGGCCGCCGGCTGGTCGTAGTGGAGGTAGTGGCCCGCGTCCGGGATTTCCGCGTACTGGCCGGCCGGGAGGACGCGGACCATTTCCTGGGCTTCGGCCCGGCCCAGTTCGCCGTCCAGGCCGCGGACCACCAGGGCGGGGCAGCGGACTTGGGCCAGTTCCTCCCAGTGGGCGTCGTGGACCCAGGTCTCGCGGGCCGTCAGCATCTGGCGGCGGGAGAAGAGGGGGCGCCAGCCGTCCGCGGCCTCGTGCATGACCTCGGCGAAGAAGGCGCCGCGGCCGGGGTCGGCGCGTTCCACCCGGGGGTCGTCCTCGCCGAACCAGCGGCGGGCCGCGTCCTGGGTGGGGAAGGGCAGGGGCCAGCGGTGGAACCAGTCCTTCCACTCCTGCTGCGAGGCTTCGCCGAGGGCCGAGGCGCGCATGTCGCAGATGACCAGGGCTTCGACCAGGTCCGGGCGGCGGGCGGCGAGCTGCCAGGCGGTGAGGGCGCCCATGGAGTGGCCGATCAGGGTCACGGGGGCGAGGCCGAGCTGCTCGATGACGGCCTCGGCGTCGGCCACGAAGGCCTCGCGCGTGTAAGGGCCGTCCGGCGGGCGGGCGCTCTGGCCGTGGCCGCGCTGGTCGAGGGCGATGACGCGGCGGTGCTCGCCGAGCCAGCGGGCGGTGCCGGCCCAGTGGAAGGCGCGGCCCATGAGCCCGTGGAGTAACAGCACCGCGGGGCGGGAGTCCGCCTCGGCATGCGGCTGGGCACGCAGCTGGGCACGCGGCTCGGAGGTCCGTCCCGACGCGGCTTCCCACGCGGCTTCCGACGTCGGTTCGCGGAACTCCCAGGCAGCCAGGCGTACGCCGTCGGCCCCTGTCACATCGATGCGCTGTACCACCGCAGATGCACCCCCTTCGCTCCCGGCCAGACTATCGAACCCGCATTCGAAAACGGGCTTCTCGCCGACAACACCGCTCTTTCGAGTGACCTTGCTCAAGGATTGGCCGCCACTGCCGATGGAGATCCTTTCAACAGGGAGGCGGGCCGCTCGGGGAAGACGGTCCGAAGGGGACGACCTTGAGAGCTCGGGGCTCCAGGTCACAAGGGGAGGACCGGTCCCGGCGCCGTGAGGCGCCGGGACCGCCCACACCGGGAACCGCCCCGAACGGGTGGATCCCTACGACGTCTACGACGTCTACGACGTCAACACACCGTCAACGCTTCGCCACGAACACGTGCGAGGCGATATCCGCCTCCAGCTCGGCCGCCTCGCCGCCGCTGCCCACCAGCACACCACCCGGGGACGCGGTCACGCTCACCACCGAGCCGGGCTGCACGCCCGCCCGCCGCAGCGTGTACATCAGCTGCGCGTCCGTCTGGATCGGCTCCCCGATCCGGCGCACGACCACGGTCTTGCCGTCGGCGCCCGGGTCCAGCTCGGCCAGGCTGATCATGCCGTCCGCCAGGAACGGGTCGGCCTCGGCCTTCTCCCCCAGCTCCTCCAGGCCCGGGATCGGATTCCCGTACGGCGACTCCGTCGGGTGGCGCAGCAGCTCCAGCACACGCCGCTCCACCGCCTCGCTCATCACGTGCTCCCAGCGGCAGGCCTCGGCGTGCACCTGCTCCCACTCCAGGCCGATGACGTCGACGAGCAGGCACTCGGCGAGCCGGTGCTTGCGCATGACGCGCGTCGCCAGCCGCCGCCCCTCCTCCGTCAGCTCCAGGTGCCGGTCGCTGGCGACGGCCACCAGGCCGTCCCGCTCCATCCGCGCCACCGTCTGGCTCACCGTCGGTCCGCTCTGGTCGAGCCGCTCGGCGATACGGGCGCGCATGGGGACCACACCTTCCTCTTCCAGCTCAAGGATGGTGCGGAGATACATCTCCGTGGTATCGATCAGTCCGGACATTCGTGCCCCTCGGATTGCGTGCGCTGGCCCTGCCCCCAATTCTGACGCATCGGGCCGACAACCGTCCCGTGCCGAGCGTCAAGCCCTCTCCAGGACATCTCCGCGGGCATCACCCGGACATCTCCGCGATGCCTTTCGTCCAGGGATTGACGTTCGTATTGACACGCCCTTGGTCCAGACCGCACGGTGAGCGCCGGACACGGACGCATCCCACCCCCGGAAGGCCATCGGCGTATGAGCGAGAGCAAGCTGGCCGGTCAGTTCTTCGACGCCGCCATCGGCCTGCTGGAGCGGGTACGGGACGAGGAGGCCGCGCGGATCGCCGAGGCCGGCTCCCTCGTCGCCGACGCCGTCGCCGCCGGGAACCGGCTCTTCGCCTTCGGTGCCGGCCACTCCTCGCTCCCCGCCCAGGACGTCGTCTACCGGGCCGGCGGACTGGCCCTGATGAACTTCCTCGCCGTACCGGGCACGGCCGGCATCGACGTCATGCCCGCGACGCTGGGCAGCGCCCTGGAACGGGTCGACGGCCTCGCCGGCGCCGTCCTGGACAGCAGCCCCGCCTCCGACGGCGACGTCCTCGTGATCATCTCCCTCTCCGGGCGCAACGCCCTGCCGGTCGAGATGGCCATGAACGCCCGCGCCATCGGCCTCAAGGTGATCGGCGTGACCTCCGTGGCGTACGCGACCGAGACCAAGTCGCGGCACGTCTCCGGCACCTTCCTCAAGGACCACTGCGACGTCGTCCTCGACAGCAAGATCGCGGTCGGCGACGCCGAGCTGACCCTCGACGGCATCGACGCGCCCTTCGCCCCCGCCTCCACCGTCGTGACCAGCGCGATCATGCAGGCGGTCATGGCGGCGGCCGCCGGCGAGCTCGCCGCCCGCGGCGTGGAGCCGCCGCTGCTGCGCTCGGGCAACGTCGACGGCGGCCACGAGTGGAACGGCCGCGTGATGCAGGAATACGGCGACCGGATCTTCTTCCGCCACTGACCTGTCCGGGCGACCTTCGCGGGCCCGCGCGGACAGCCCGACACGCCCTGCCGGACACGGCCTAGTGGACGTTCCGGGAAGCCAGATCCAGATCCGCCGCGATCCGGGCCGCGACCTCCTCCGCGTACACCGCGTCCGCGCGCTCGAAGGCGGCCCGCGAGGGCCCGCGCAGGAACGTCAGCGCGCCCAGGGTCCGCCCCCGGCTGCGCAGCACCGTGCACAGCGCGTGCGCCGTACCCTCCGGCCACTGCCGGGTCCGCGCCCACTGCGGGTCCGCCTCCCCGCGCGGGGCGCTGGTGCGCACCGAGCCGATCCGGTCCAGCGCCTGCAGCGCGGGATGCCTGGCCTCGTACCGCACGGGGATCGACCCGGGCCCCGGCAGCGCGGGCGGCGCCACCGCGGAGCGTACGAGCCGGCGCCGCTCGGGACCGGCCGACAGGTCCAGTACGTCGAGCAGCGCGTGCTCGGCGAAGCCCGCGAGGGCGAAGTCCAGGCGGACGGCCGCCGCCTCGGCCGGATCCTCGCACTCGGCGGCGGCCCGCCCCGCGCGGTGCAGCTGATGGGACCGGAACCGCAGCTGCGCGGTGTCCAGCTGGGCCTGCCGGGCCTCGGTGACGTCCTGGAACAGCCAGCCGACCCCGAGCGGCACCGGCTCCTCCGCCAGCGGCGAGGCCAGCCGCAGGAACCCGCACCGCAGGCACCGCCGCCGCACCCCCTCCGCGGTGCGCACCGACACCCACAGCTCCACCGGCGCGGGCGGCGCCCCCTCCGCGAGCACGTGCTGGAGGGCGCCCTCCAGCTCCTCCACCCCCTGCGTGAGCAGCTCCCCGAGCGGGCGGCCGAGCAGCGCGGTGCGCCCGGTCCCGAGGGCACGCGCGGCGTGCGCGTTGACCACGGCGGGCCGCAGGTCGACGTCGACGAGGACGACGCCCCACGCGGCGTCCTCCAGCAGGGCCTCGCTCAGCGCGATGGACCGTTCCAGGTCGATCTGGGCGTGCACCTCGCTGAAGGCGCAGTACACCCCGGCGGGTTTCCCGTCCGCGCCCGGCACCCCGGCCGACTGGGTGCGTACGAGGACGCGACCGCCGTCCTTGGTCAGCAGCGCGAACTCGTGCACCTGCCGGCCCGGCACGTCCTGGGCGGACATGAGCCTGTCCTGCACGTCCTGCGCGTCGGCGGCACGCACCGCCCATCCCTCGAAGCCCTTGCGCCCCACGGCCTCGGTGGCGGACCAGCCCAGGATCCGCTCGGCCTCGCGGTTCCAGTGGGTGATCACGCCGTCGGAGTCGAACGCGCACAAGGCGGCGTCCATCCCGTCCAGCAGCGCTGCGAGCAGATCCTCGTCGGTCTCGTTACGTCCGGTCTCGTTACGTCCGAAAGCACTCACCTGGCACCCCCAGCAGGTGTTCGCGTGTGCGGCACGTCAGATCATTGAACTGGAACGTGACGCAGCCCACACCCCGTTCCTCCGAATACACCGGAATGAACCGGTTCGGGCGGGGGCGGCCGGGGGGCGGCCGCGCACGACCGGCGGGGATCAGCCGCCGGCGAAGAGGAACAGCAGGAACACGATCAGGCCGAGGAGGACCAGCCCGGAGAACCAGGCCATCGCGCCGAACGCGCGCGCCTCCCGCCGGTCGCGCCGCCGGATCCGCCGTTCCGCCTCCGCGCTCGGCTCCCAGCCCTCGCCGCGCAGCTCGGCCCAGGCGGCCCGGATGACCTCGATCTCGCGGTCGACGGCCACGTGGATGTCGTCCACGTACATCAACTGCACGCGCTTGCCGTCGGCTCCGTAGGCGTACGCGATGACCTTCGGCGCGTTCGCGGCCATGTGGGCGCTCGGATTGGGCACGGCGCGGATGTCCTGGACGTCCTCCCAGGCGAGGCGGCGGGTGCGGACCATGGTCCGCACCCGGATGCCCTTGAGGTCCACGGAGGTGGCACACCGCCGGGCGGCGATCACCAGCCACCCGAAGAAGGCCAGCAGCACACCGGTGACCAGCAACTTCACCCAGCCGGGGATGGTCTCGTCGGTCCACACGGGCGTCAGGGCCGCGAGAGACCCGACCCCCATGACCCCGAACACGACGGCCGTCCGGCCGGGCTTGATCCGATAGTCGCGCGGCAGCGCCCGTGCGCTCATGTGCCCACCCCCCTGGGTCAAGGGCGCCCAGTGTAGGGATGAACTCCCGCGAGAGACAGGCCAGTTGTCGATGGTTCTGCACGGTCACGGGAACACGTCCGAGTGAGACGCGGGCTGTTCGCACGATCGGCGGCTTGGCGGTCGACAGCTTCGCCGGAACACGAGAAGGGAGGCCGCTCGCTCCCTCCTGGAGCGGCCAGCCCCAGTCATCACGATCCGCGGATCAGACGAGGTGCTTCGATGACTGCGTTCCCCGCAGGAGAGCCGACCCACCAGGCTGTGCTTCCTCAGCAGCCTGCTCTGGAATCCGTGAGAGCAGACACCCCCGGGAGCAGGGACGAAACGGCTCACGGACTCCCGGCCGCGAGTACCCGCACAGGTGCTGGTCGTGACCTCGACAGGACGCGGCTCGTACGCCAGAACCACCCCGGACCGCTTCGGCTTCCCGCGCCTGCGGCGCCCTCGGAACAAGACGCACCACGGGTACGCCACCGGAGACCTCGTGCGAGCCGTGGTACCGCGGGGGAAATGGGCTGGTGAGTGGGTGGGACGGATCGCGGTCCGGGCGAACGGCCAGCACCGCATCACCACTCTGACCAGCCGTTTCGACGTTTCTCACCGGAATCTCCGGCTGGTCCAGCGCGCCGATGGATACGCGTATGGATTCACCCCGGAAATTCGATTGAGCAGGCAGCCCAGTCCTGCTTAGAGTGGTCACACACTGAAAGGAGGTGATCCCGGAAATGTATGAAATCCGGACGCGTGAGGTGGCTGCGGGCTAAGCGCCCGTCGTCGCACGCACCCAGTGCGGTGCCCGGCGGGAACGCCAGGCGCCAATCCACAGCAGTCACCCGACCCGCGGGCTCGCCGGTACGTCCGGCCGGCTTCTCCCACTGCAGGGGAGAGACCCGAGCCCGCGGGTCGTCTGCGTTCAGAGGCTGACGGACCTGCGGGTCTCCGGGGTCTCCGGGGTCTCCAGACCTACGGCCTGCGGACCTACGGGCAGAGGCGCTCGACGCGCCACTTGCCGGGGTCCGCGCCCTCCCGGACGTACCGCAGGCGGTCGTGGAGGCGGTTCTCGTGGCCCTGCCAGAACTCCACCTCGTCGGGGGTGACCCGGATGCCGCCCCACTCCGGGGGAACCGGGACCTGCTCGCCCTCCGGGTAGCGGGCGGCGAGCTCGGCGTAGCGGCGGTCCAGTTCCGCGCGGGAGCCGATCACGCTGGACTGCTCGCTCGCCCAGGCTCCCAGCTGCGAGCCGTGCGGGCGGGAGCGGAAGTACGCCGCCGTCTCGTCGCGGCCGATCCGGGCCGCCGTGCCGGTGACGGCGACCTGGCGGGAGATGGGGTGCCACGGGAACAGCAGGGCGATGTGCGGGTTCGCGTCGAGTTCACGGCCCTTGCGCGACGCATAATTGGTGAAGAAGACGAAGCCCCGCTCGTCGAACTGCTTGAGCAGCACCGTACGGGAGCTGGGGCGGCCGTCGGGGGTCGCCGTGGAGACGATCATGGCGTTGGGTTCGAAGAGGTGCGAGGCGGCGGCCTGCTGGAACCACCGGTCGAACTGCCGCATCGGGTCCTCCGCGAGGCTGTCCTCCTCCACGATCTCCGAGCGGTACTGCTTGCGCATGATGGCGGGGTCAAGGTCCTGGTGGGTCACGCGGGCCATCCTGCCGCAGCGGGACCGTCGGCGGTGTGCCGTATGTCACGCTTCCGCAGTCCATCCGGAACGGACAAAATCTTGGGGCCGGTCCGAGGGTCCCCGCACGGATGACCATCGGCCGTGCCGGGCATCAACGGGGATGACCGCGCCGGACCGCGAATCACGCCGGGAGCCGCGCGTGTTCGCACTATCTGAGGAGCCGCCTGATGTCCGACTTCGTACCCGGGCTCGAAGGGGTCGTCGCGTTCGAGACGGAGATCGCCGAACCGGATAAGGAAGGCGGTGCGCTCCGCTACCGCGGGGTCGACATCGAGGACCTCGTCGGTCACGTCTCCTTCGGGAACGTGTGGGGTCTGCTGGTCGACGGTGCCTTCAACCCCGGCCTGCCCGCCGCCGAGCCCTTCCCCATCCCGGTCCACTCCGGTGACATCCGCGTCGACGTGCAGTCGGCGCTCGCCATGCTCGCCCCCGTGTGGGGTCTGAAACCGCTCCTGGACATCGACGAGCGCACCGCGCGCGACGATCTCGCGCGGGCGGCCGTCATGGCGCTCTCGTACGTCGCCCAGTCCGCCCGCGGCCAGGGCCTGCCGATGGTGCCGCAGCGCGAGATCGACAAGGCCGAGTCCGTCGTCGAGCGGTTCATGATCCGTTGGCGGGGCGAGCCGGACCCCAAGCACGTCAAGGCCGTCGACGCGTACTGGACCTCGGCAGCCGAGCACGGCATGAACGCCTCCACGTTCACCGCGCGGGTGATCGCCTCGACCGGTGCGGACGTGGCTGCCGCCCTGTCCGGCGCCGTCGGCGCGATGTCCGGGCCGCTGCACGGCGGGGCCCCGTCCCGGGTCCTCGGCATGATCGAGGAGATCGAGCGCACCGGCGACGCCGTGGCGTACGTGAAGAAGGCCCTGGACAAGGGCGAGCGGCTGATGGGCTTCGGGCACCGCGTCTACCGGGCCGAGGACCCGCGTGCGCGCGTGCTGCGGCGTACGGCCAAGGAGCTGGACGCACCGCGCTACGAGGTGGCCGCCGCGCTGGAGAAGGCCGCGCTGGAGGAGCTGCACGCGCGTCGTCCCGACCGGGTGCTGGCCACCAACGTGGAGTTCTGGGCCGCGATCATGCTGGACTTCGCGGAGGTCCCGGCGCACATGTTCACCTCGATGTTCAGCTGCGCCCGTACCGCCGGCTGGTCGGCGCACATCCTGGAGCAGAAGCGCACCGGCCGCCTGGTGCGTCCGTCGGCCCGCTACATCGGGCCGGGGCGGCGGGACCCCCGCGACATCGTGGGGTACGCCGACATCGCCGAGACGGCCTGATCGCCGCGCTTCCAGGGCGTCGCATCCCCGCTCGTGTCGGGGTGCGGCGCCCTTCGCGTGCCCGCGTTCAGCCCAGGGCCGCGTCCAGGATGCGGGCCCACTGGGCGACCACGCGGGCGCGGCGGGCCGTGTCGTCGGTGAGGACATTGGCCAGGCCGAGTCCGCGGGCCATGTCGAGGAGGCCCTGCACGGTCTCGCGCACGCCGGGGACGGACTCGTCGGCGCCCAGCAGTTCGACGGCGATGCGGTGGGTCTCGCGGCCGACGCGGGCCTCCAGTTCGGTGACCCTGGGGCGCAGCTGCTCCTCGTTGGAGGCCGCGACCCACAGCTGGAGGGCGGCCCGGAAGAGGGTGCCGGTGTACAGGTCCACGAGCGCCTCCACCACGGAGGCGCGGGCGGCGGGGCCGGCGTGGAAGAGGTCCCGCAGGGCGGTGGACCGTTCCTCGGAGACGTACTCGACGGCCGCGGTGAAGAGGTCCTCGCGGGTCGGGAAGTGGTGCTGGGCCGCGCCGCGGGAGACGCCGGCGCGTTCGGCGACGACGGAGACGGTGGAGCCGGCCCAGCCGTGTTCGGCCAGGCAGGAGACGGCGGCCTCCAGGAGGTGGCGGCGGGTGACACGGCTGCGGGCCTGCTTGGGCCCGTGCGCGGGGCCCTGCTTCGGGCTGGTCACAGCGACCATGACGGGTCCCGGCGCTCGAAGCGGGCGGTGATGCCCTCGCGGGCCTCGGCGGAGGCGAAGAGTTCTGCCGACAGCTCCGTCAGGCGGGCGCCGTCGCGGTCCAGGACCTCGCGTACGGCAGCGGACGTCAGGGCCTTGGTGGCGGCCAGGCCCTGCGGGGAGGCCTTGCGCAGGCCGGCGAGGACGGGTTCCAGGGCCTCGTCGACATCGTCGGCGTGCAGGGTGAGCAGGCCGATCCGGGTGGCTTCGGCGGCGTCGAAGCGCTCGGCGGTCAGGAAGTAGCGGGCGGCCGCGCGCGGGTCGAGGCGCGGGAGCAGCGGCATGGAGATCACGGCGGGGGCGAGGCCGAGGTGGGTCTCGGTGAAGGCGTACGAGGACTGCGGTCCGGCGGCGGCGATGTCGCAGACGCCGAGCAGGCCGAGGCCGCCGGCCCGGACGTGGCCGGTGACGCGGGCGACGACCGGCTTGGGCAGTTCGGCGATCTCGCGGAGCAGGGCCAGGAAGTCGGCCGGTGCGGAGGGGGACTTGAGGTCGGCGCCGGCGCAGAAGGTGGTGCCGGTGTGGGTGAGGACGAGGGCGCGGACCGCCGGGTCCGCGGCGGCGGAGGCGAGGGCGGCGCGGAGGTCTCCGACGAGGGCTGCGGAGAGCGCGTTGCGGTTGGCCGGGGAGTCCAGGGTGAGGGTGGCGACGCCGGCCGCTAGCGCGGCGCGCACGGTTCCTCCGGAGCGGGTGTACGGATGGGCCATGTCTCCTCCGGAGCGGGGTGTGCGGGGCGGGTCTCCCGGGGGGAGGGTATGCGGTACCCCTGCCGGGGGCTCGGCGGGGTCGGGCCTCGGCCGTGTCCCTGCCGGAGGCTCGGCGGGGTCGGGCCTCAGCCGTGTCCCTGCCGGAGGCTTCGCGGGGTCGGGCCTCGGCTGCGCCGAAGCCGTTGCCCTGGCGGGGGCTTCGCGGGGGCGGGCTCGGATGTGCCGGTGCGGCGAAGCCGAACCCAGCCCCGCCGGCGATTGAGGCGCGGGGTCTGGGGCGGAGCCCCAGATCTTTGAGCCCCGCCGGCGATTGAGGCGTGGGGGTCCCCCCGGACGGGGTCTGGGGGAGGGTCTGGGGCGGAGCCCCAGGTCTTTGAGCCCCGCCGGCGATTGAGGCGCGGGGGCTGGGCAGCGCCCGCGCGCGGCGGCAACCCGGTCCTAGTAGGACTTGGGGAGGCCCAGGGTTTGGTGGGAGATGAAGTTGAGGATCATCTCGCGGCTGACCGGGGCGATGCGGGCCACTCGGGCGGCGGTGATCAGCGAGGCCAGACCGTATTCGCGGGTGAGGCCGTTGCCGCCGAGGGTGTGGACGGACTGGTCCACCGCCCGCACGCAGGCCTCGGCGGCCGCGTACTTGGCCATGTTCGCGGCCTCGCCCGCACCCATGTCGTCGCCCGCGTCGTAGAGATGGGCGGCCTTCTGCATCATCAGGCGGGCCAGTTCCAGCTCGATGTGGGCCGCCGCGAGGGGGTGCGCCACGGCCTGGTGGGCGCCGATGGGGTCCTTCCAGACCTGGCGGGTCTTGGCGTAGTCGACGGCCTTGGCGAGGGCGTAGCGGCCCATGCCGATGGCGAAGGCGGCGGTCATGATGCGTTCGGGGTTGAGCCCGGCGAAGAGCTGGAGCAGGCCCGCGTCCTCGTCGCCGACCAGGGCGTCGGCCGGGAGCCGTACCTCGTCCAGTGTCAGTTCGAACTGCTTTTCCGCCGCCTGGAGTTCCATGTCGATCGGCACGTGGGCGAAGCCGGCGGTGTCCCTGGGGACGATGAACAGGCACGGCTTGAGGCGGCCGGTACGGGCGTCTTCGGTGCGGCCGACGATGAGGGTGGCGTCGGCGATGTCGACGCCGGAGATGAAGACCTTGCGGCCGGTGAGGATCCAGTCGTCGCCGTCACGGCGGGCCGTGGTGGTGATCCGGTGGGAGTTGGAGCCGGCGTCGGGTTCGGTGATGCCGAAGGCCATGGTGCGGCTGCCGTCGGCGAGGCCGGGGAGCCAGGCCCGCTTCTGGGCCTCGGTGCCGAAGCGGGAGATGACCGTGCCGCAGATGGCGGGTGAGACGACCATCATGAGCAGGGGGCAGCCCGCGGCGCCGAGTTCTTCGAGGACGATGGACAGTTCGGCGATGCCGCCGCCCCCGCCGCCGTACTCCTCGGGCAGGTTGACGCCGAGGTAGCCGAGCTTGGCGGCGTCGGCCCACAGCTCGTCGGGGTGGCCGCCCTCGCGGGCGAGGCGGGCGAGGTACTCGCGGCCGTACTTCTGGCCGAGGGCGGCGACCGCCGTGCGCAGGGCCTTGTGTTCGTGGGTTTCTATGACGGAGCTCATGCTTGCGGTTCCTCCTGGACTACGGCGAGCAGGGCGCCGAACTCGACCTGTCGGCCGGTGGCGGCGTGGAGCGCGGTGAGCGTGCCGGAGGCGGGCGCGAGGATGCGGTGCTCCATCTTCATGGCCTCCAGCCAGAGCAGGGGCTGCCCGGCGGTGACGGGGCTGCCGGGGGCGAGGCCCTCGGCGACGCGGACGACGGTGCCGGGCATGGGGGCGAGCAGGGAGCCCGGTTCGGTGCGGTCCTGGGGGTCGGCGAACCGGGGGACGGGGGTGAGGGTGTGGGATCCGTCGAGCGCCGAGTCGACGTAGATCTCACCCTTGTTCGAATTTTGTTTCACGTGGAACATGCGGCGGATTCCCTCGACTTCGAGCGTGACGAGGGTGGGGCTCGTGGCCAGGACGCGGACTCCCGGGTGGTCCACAGGGTGGTAGCGGACCGTGTACTCGGTGGCCGCGGTGCCGGCCGCCGAGTAGCGGCGCGTCTGAGGCTGGGAACGGACGTTGCGCCAGCCGCCCAGGCGGGTGGCGAGCCGGGCGCCGGGGCCCGGGGCGGCTTCGGCGAGGGCTGCGGCCAGGGCGGACAGGGTGGCGTCCGGAGCGGCCTCGGTGAGTGCCGCGAGGTGGCGTTCGTAGAAGCCGGTGTCGAGCTGCCCGGCGGTGAACTCCGGGTGCCGCAGGGACCGTACGAGGAGCTCGCGGTTGGTGGTGAGCCCGTGGATGCGGGCTCCGGCGAGGGCGTGGGCGAGGGCGCGTACGGCCTCGGCGCGGGTCGGGGCGTGGGCGACGACCTTGGCGAGCATGGGGTCGTAGTGGATGCCGACGGTGTCTCCGTCGGCGAAGCCGCTGTCCACGCGGACCTCGCCGGGGACGGCGAGGGTGTGCAGGACGCCGGTCTTGGGGCGCCAGTCCTGGGCGGGGTCCTCGGCGTAGAGGCGGGCCTCCACGGCGTGGCCGGTGGGTGGCGGGGGTGTCAGGGGCAGGGCCGTACCCTCGGCGACGCGCAGTTGGAGGGCGACGAGGTCGAGGCCGAAGACGGCTTCGGTGACGGGGTGTTCGACCTGGAGCCGGGTGTTCATCTCCAGGAAGTACGGGCGCCCGTCGGCGGTGACGAGGAACTCGACGGTGCCCGCGCCCTGGTAGGAGACGGCGCGGGCGGCGGCGACGGCGGCCTCGTGGAGACTCTCGCGCAGGCGGTCCGGCAGGCCCGGCGCGGGAGCCTCCTCGATGACCTTCTGGTGGCGCCGCTGGAGGGAGCAGTCGCGGGTGCCCAGCGCCCAGACGGTGCCGTGGGCGTCGGCGAGGATCTGCACCTCGACGTGGCGGCCGCGCTCCACGTAGGGCTCGGCGAAGACCTCGCCGTCGCCGAAGGCGGAGCGGGCCTCGGCGCGGGCGGCCTCCAGTTCCTCCTTGAGGGCGTCGAGATCGCGGACCACGCGCATCCCGCGGCCGCCTCCCCCGGCCGCGGCCTTCAGGAGGAGCGGCAGGTCGGCGGGGGTCGCGGTGGCCGGGTCGACGGGTTCGAGGAGCGGCACACCGGCGGCGCGCATCAGTTCCTTGGCCCGGGTTTTGGAGGCCATGGCCTCGATGGCCTCGGGCGGCGGGCCGATCCAGGTCAGCCCGGCGGCCCGGACCTCGCGGGCGAAGCCGGCGTTCTCGGAGAGGAAGCCGTAGCCGGGGTGGACGGCGTCGGCCCCGGCGGCGAGGGCGGCCTTGATGATCAGGTCGCCGCGCAGGTAGGTGTCGGCGGGGACCGCACCGGGGAGTCGTACGGCCGCGTCGGCGGTGCGGACGTGCAGGGCATCGGCGTCCGGGTCGGAGTGGACGGCGACGGTGGCCAGGCCCAGGGCGCGGGCGGTGCGGAAGACGCGGACGGCGATCTCGCCGCGGTTGGCCACGAGGAGGGAGGTGATCAACTGAGTCATGTGCGGGCTCACATCCGGAAGACGCCGAAGCCGCCGCGGGCGCCCTCGACGGGGGCGTTGTGGACGGCCGACAGGCACAGGCCGAGGACGGTGCGGGTGTCGCGCGGGTCGATGACCCCGTCGTCGTAGAGCCGTCCGGACAGGAACATGGGCAGGGACTCGGACTCGATCTGCGCCTCGACGAAGGCGCGCATCCCGGCGTCCGCCTCCTCGTCGTACGGCTGTCCCTTCGCGGCGGCGGACTGTCTCGACACGATGGAGAGCACTCCGGCGAGCTGCTGGGGTCCCATGACCGCGGATTTGGCGCTGGGCCAGGCGAAGAGGAAGCGGGGCTCGTAGGCGCGGCCGCACATGCCGTAGTGGCCGGCGCCGTAGCTCGCGCCGATCAGGACGGAGAGGTGGGGGACGCGGGAGTTGGCGACCGCGTTGATCATCATCGAGCCGTGCTTGATGATGCCGCCCTGCTCGTACTCCTTGCCGACCATGTAGCCGGTGGTGTTGTGGAGGAAGAGCAGCGGGATGTCGCGCTGGTTGGCGAGCTGGATGAACTGGGCGGCCTTCTGTGACTCGGCGCTGAACAGCACGCCCTGGGCGTTGGCGAGGACGCCGACCGGGTAGCCGTGGAGGGTGGCCCAGCCGGTGACGAGGCTGGTGCCGTAGAGGGGCTTGAACTCGTCGAAGTCGGAGGCGTCGACGATGCGGGCGATGACCTCGCGGGGGTCGAAGGGCGTCTTGAGGTCGGGCGGGACGATCCCGAGGAGTTCTTCCGGGTCGTACAGGGGCTCGTCGGCCTCCGGCGGGTCCGCGTGCGGCTTGCGGTGGTTGAGGCGGGCGACGACGCGGCGGGCCTGGCGGATCGCGTCGTGCTCGTCGAGGGCGTAGTAGTCGGCGAGGCCGGAGGTGCGGGCGTGCATGTCGGCTCCGCCGAGGGACTCGTCGTCGCTCTCCTCGCCCGTGGCCATCTTGACCAGCGGCGGGCCGCCGAGGAACACCTTGGAGCGGTCCTTGATCATGATGGTGTGGTCGGACATGCCGGGGATGTACGCGCCTCCGGCGGTGGAGTTGCCGAACACGACGGCGACGGTCGGGATCCCCTCGGCGGAGAGCCGGGTGAGGTCGCGGAAGATCGCGCCGCCCGGGATGAAGATCTCCTTCTGGGAGGGCAGGTCGGCGCCGCCGGACTCCACGAGGCTGATGCAGGGAAGGCGGTTCTGCCGGGCGATCTCGTTGGCCCGCAGCGCCTTCTTCAGGGTCCAGGGGTTGCTGGCACCGCCGCGGACGGTCGGGTCGTTGGCGGTGACCAGGCACTCGACGCCCTCGACCGTGCCGATGCCGGTGACCATGGAGGCGCCGACCGGGTAGTCGCTGCCCCAGGCGGCGAGCGGGGACAGCTCCAGGAACGGGGTGTCGGGGTCGAGGAGCAGCTCGACGCGTTCGCGGGCCAGCAGCTTGCCACGGGTCTTGTGGCGGGCCGTGTACTTCTCGCCGCCGCCGGCGAGGGCCTTGACGTGCTCGGCGTCCAGTGCGGCGAGGCGTTCGAGGGCGGCCGTACGGGCCTGCGCGTGCTCGGGGGCGTGGGGGTCGACGGTGGTGCCGAGGCGGGTCATGGGCCGGTCCCCTCCGGGGCGGGTGTGGGCAGCAGGTGGGACGGGATGTCGAGGTGGCGGGCGCGGAGCCATTCACCGAGGGCCTTGGCCTGGGGGTCGAAGCGGTGGCCGGAGGCGACGCCGTCGCCGAGGATGCCGGTGACGGTGAAGTTCAGGGCGCGGAGGTTGGGGAGTTCGTGGCGGGTGACGGGGAGACCTGCGGTCTCGGGGAGCAGGGCCTGGAGGGTCTCCGCCGTGAGGGTGCGGTGCAGCCAGTCCCATGCGGCGTCGGACTCGACCCACACGCCGATGTTGGCGTCGCCGCCCTTGTCTCCGCTGCGGGCCCCGGCCACTGCCCCTAGGGGGGCGCGGGTGGTGGGCCCTGCGGGGCTCTCCCCCACCCCGCCCCTTCCCGAAACTCGGGGCTCCGCCCCGAGACCCCGTTCCCGGGGCTCCGCCCCGGACCCGGCGGGGGCTCCGCCCCCGGACCCCCGCGCCTCAAACGCCGGCGGGGCTGCGTTGCAGCCCATCGGCAGGCGGGTGCCGTCCGGAAGGACCGCCACGTGGGGGACCGAATCCGCCGGGACGAGGGCCGAGGTGAAGACCCCGTACGGCTGGGCCGGGCCCGGTGGGGCGGTGACGTGGAAGCCCGGGTAGCTGCCCAGGGCGAGTTCGACGGCCGCCGAGGTCAGGCCGCGGCCCACCCGGTCCGGGGACGGGTCGCGGACCACCAGGCGCAGGAGGGCACTGGCCGTCTCCTCCGTCGGGGCGTCCTCGTGGTCCGTGCGGGACAGCGTCCAGGCGGCGTCGGCCACGCCCTCCAGGGCCCCGGAGAGCTGGGCGCGGACGAGCTCCGCCTTCGCCTCGATGTCCAGGCCGGTCAGGACGAAGACCACCTCGTTGCGCCAGCCGCCGATGCGGGTGACGCCCACCTTGAGGGAGGGCGGGGGAGCCTCGCCGCGCACACCCGAGACACGGACGCGGTCGGGACCCTCCTCGGACAACCGGACCGTGTCCAGGCGGGCCGTCACGTCCGGGCCGAGGTAGCGGACGCCCTGGGTCTCGTAGAGGAGTTGGGCCGTGACCGTCCCCGTGGTGACGGCCCCGCCCGTGCCCGGGTGCTTGGTGATCACCGAGGAGCCGTCCTCGGAGATCTCCGCGAGGGGGAAGCCCGGGCGGCGGACGTCGTGGGCGGTGAAGAAGGAGTAGTTCCCGCCGGTGGCCTGCGTGCCGCACTCCAGGACGTGGCCCGCGACCACCGCCCCCGCCAGCCGGTCGTGGTCGTCCGGCGCCCAGTCGAACCACCAGGCCGCCGGGCCGCTGACCAGCGCCGCGTCCGTGACCCGGCCGGTCACCACCACGTCCGCGCCCGCCCGCAGGCACGCCGTGATCCCGGCGCCGCCGAGGTAGGCGTTGGCGGTCAGCGCGCCGTCGGAGTACGGCATCAGGTCGTCGCCCTCGACGTGCGCGACGGTGACGGGAACACCTGCCTTGGCCGCCAGCGCCCGTACGGCCTCGGCCAGTCCGGCCGGGTTCAGGCCGCCCGCGTTCGCGACGATCCGTACGCCCCGCTCGTGCGCGAGCCCGAGCCCCTCCTCCAGCTGCCGCAGGAAGGTCTTGGCATAGCCGAGGTCCGGGTTCTTCAGGCGGTCGCGGCCCAGGATCAGCATGGTCAGCTCGGCCAGGTAGTCCCCGGTGACCACGTCCAGCTCGCCGCCGGTCAGCATCTCGCGCAGGGCGTCGAAGCGGTCCCCGTAGAAGCCGGACGCGTTGCCGATGCGCAGCGGGCGGGGCAGCGGGCGGCGGGTCACCGCGAGGCTCCCGGCGCGCGGCCGGGGCCCGCCGGGCCCGCGAAGGCCTGGGCGATGTCGAGCCAGCGGTCCGCGTCGGGGCCCGTCGCGGTCAGGGTGAGGTCGGCGCGGTGGGCCCGCTGGGTCACCAGGAGGCAGAAGTCGAGCGCCGGGCCGGTGATCCGCTGCGGGGCGTCCGGCGGACCGTACGTCCACGCGTCCGGGCCGTCGGGGGCCGTCAGCTCCACCCGGAACTCCTCGGCGGGCGCGGGCAGTCCGCGTACGGCGAAGGCGTAGTCGCGGGCCCGTACGCCGATCCGGGCCACGTGCCGAAGCCGGGTGGTCGGGGTGCGGCGTACGCCGAGCGCGTCGGCGACGTCCTGGCCGTGCGCCCAGGTCTCCATCAGCCGGGCGCTGGCCATGGACGCGGCCTTCATCGGCGGCCCGTACCAGGGGAAGCGGGTGTCGGGCGAGGCCGAGGCGAGGGCCTCGTCGAGGGCGGTGCGCGCGGAGCGCCAGCGGGCGAGCAGTTCGGAGGGCGGCAGCGCCGCGCCCTCCTCCGCGCCTTCGTCGACGAAGGAGTCGGGGGCCTTGAGGGCCTCCTCGACCATGCGGCCGAAGCCGTCGGCGTCGGTGAGGGAGAGCAGCGCGGCCCGGTCGGTCCAGTGCAGGTGGGCGATCTGGTGGGCGACGCTCCAGCCGGGCGCGGGGGTGGGCCGGGCCCAGTCGAGGACCGGCAGCTCCTCGACCAGGGCGTCCAGTTCGCGGCCTTCCTCGCGCAGGTCCGCGCAGACCGCGGCGGTGGCGGCAGTGGCATGGGCGGTGGCATCGACGGCGGACGGATCGGGCACGGCGTGCTCCCCTCTCGGCGTGAGGGGAAGACTGGCAGCCTCCGAGAAAACAATCAAGCATGCTTGCATGATTTGGCCGGAGGGCGGCACGTTCCCGCCACCGACGCCAACCCGGCCCAGGCAAACGGAAGTTGGCGCCCACCACGGAGCGTGCTGGTCCCGCTGCACCCCGCCACCGGGCACGCAGGGGGCGATTCAGGCCGTAAGCCGGAAACTCGCGAAACGTCACCGGATGTCCCGTCGATACTGGACGTTCCGCTCAGGGCCCCGGGCGAACGCAGCAGCACGTTCATGTCACTCGACGCACTCGACGCAGACGACGACGAAGAGGATGAACCGACGTGACTCAAGCCGCCCGAACCCCCTTCTCCCTCTACCCCGAACTCGACGCGACCGCCCTCGGCGCCTTCGTCGCCGCCCTGGAGAGCGGCGACGTCACCGGCCTCGCCCCCGCCCGCGCCGCCGAGGTCGCCGGACTCCGCTCCGTCGCCGTCTTCAGCCGCGGCAAGGTGACCGGCGCCGACGGGGACCTGCTCGACGCCGCGCTCTGGCGCCACACCGGGGTCCAGCCACGCCCGCTGATCGTGATGCCCTCGCCCTGGAGCAGCCTGGGCTGGCTCGTGTACGCCGTCCAGGCCACCCTCTTCGCGGCCCGCGGCTACAACGTCCTCGCCTACACGACCCGCGGCTTCGCCGCCTCCGAGGGCCAGGTGGAGGTGGCCGGCCCGCTCGACGTCGCCGACGGCAGCCGCGCCCTGGACCACCTCGTCGAGCGCACCGCCGGCCCGGTGACGGGGATCGGCTTCCTCGGGGACTCGTACGGATCGGGCATCAGCCAGCTGGTCGCCGCGCACGACACCCGGGTCGACGCGGTGGTCGCGCTCAGCAGCTGGGGCGATCTCGGGGAGGCGTTCTACGAGAACTCCACGCGCCACGTCGAAGCCGTACGGGCCCTGCTCAAGGCGGCCGAGAAAGCGCGGCTGAGCCCGCAGACGCAGAGCGTCTTCGACAACGTCCTCGCCGACCGCGACGTCCAGGGCACCCTGGCCTGGGCGGAGCCGCGCTCGCCCTTCACGCACGTCAAGGAGCTCAACCGGCGGGAGGTGCCGGTCTTCTACGCGCACGCCTGGCACGAGACGCTCTTCCCGCCCAACCAGACCCTGAAGATGTTCAACGAGCTGACCGGCCCCAAGCGCCTGGTCCTGTCCATCGGCGACCACTCCGGCCCCGAGTCGTCCGGCATGTTCGGCCTGCCCAACCGGATCTGGACGGACGCCCACCGCTGGTTCGACCACCACCTCAAGGGCATCGACAACGGCATCGCCGCCGAGGGCCAGGTGCTCAGCGAGGTCATGTGGAGCAAGACCCTCGAACCCCGCCCGACCTGGCCCTCCCTCACCGAGCACATACACCGGCTGCACCTGGCGGGCGGCGGGGAACTCGCGGAGGAGCCTGAGGCCGGCTGGACGGCGACCGTGCTGTGCGGGGTGGACACCCCGGCGACCGTCGCCGACGCGGTCGTCACGGCCGGCTACGCCGAGATGGCCGGCCGCCCGAAGGTCTACCCGACGGGCGACATCGACCGTTCCGTCGCCGCGGTGTGGGCCGCGGCCCCGGCCCCGGAAACCACCCGGCTGCGGGGCACGCCGAAACTGCGCGTCACCTACCGGGCGGCCAACCCCGGGTCCACCTTCGTCGCGTACCTCCTCGACATGGCGCCCGACGGCTCGGCCCACATCGTCACGCACGCCCCGTACTCCGACCTCGACTCGGCGCCCGACAGCCTGATCAGCGCGGACATCGAGCTCCAGGCCACGGCGTACGACGTACCGCGCGGCAACCGGCTGATGCTGGTGATCGACGCCCGCGACCCCTTCTACGGGGACGCCAACCGGCCGCGCGCGACGCTGGCGTTCACGTCGCCGGAGGCGACGCCCTCGTACCTGGACCTGCCGCTCGGCTAGCCCCGGCCGGCCCGGCTGTCCGGCGTACGCCCGCCCCGCCGGTCCCCCGCGGCCGGCGGGGCGGGCGTACGGCCGGACCTCAGGGACGACGGCGCAGGTCCCTCGTCCAGTTGTGCGGCCAGGTGTCACCGCCGTCGACCGAGAAGAACCGTAGGAACACTCCCCTGACATCATGTGTCAGTGAAGTCCAGCCGGTTGCTGTCGATCCTCCTCCTGCTCCAGACCCGGGGGCGGATGACCGCCGCCGAGCTCGCCCGCGAGCTGGAGGTGTCCGTGCGCACGGTCTACCGCGACGCGGAGGCGCTGGCCGCGGCGGGCGTCCCGCTGTACGGGGACGCCGGGCACAGCGGGGGCTACCAGTTGCTCGCCGGCTACCGGACCCGGCTGACGGGGCTCAGCACGGGCGAGGCGGAGGCCCTGTTCCTGACCGGGATGCCGGGGCCGGCCGCCGAACTGGGCCTCGGCCGGGCCCTGTCGGCGGCGCAGCTGAAGCTGCGGGCGGCGCTGCCCGCGGAGTTGCGGGCGCAGGCGGACCGGATGCGGCTGCGGTTCCACCTGGACGCGCCGGGGTGGTACGCGGAGCACGAGGAGACCCCGTACCTCGCGCAGGTCGCCGACGCGGTGTGGCGGGGGCGGGTGATCGAGGTGCGCTACCGGCGGTGGAAGGAGCCGCAGGAGGTGGACCGCGTCCTCGCCCCGTACGGACTGGTCCTGAAGGCGGGGCGCTGGTACCTGGTGGCGGGCCCGGGCACTCCCCGCACCTACCGGGTGGACCAGATCCTGTCGGTCCGGGAGACGCCGGATGCCGCGGACCTCCCGGAGGACTTCGACCTGGCGTCGCACTGGGGGCGGGCCCAGGCCGACTTCCACGCCCGGCTCCACCCGGAGGAAGCGCTGGTACGCGTCTCCGCGCGGGGCGCGGCACGGCTGACCGGCGCCCAGGCCCGTGCCCTGGCAGCCACCGGCGAGCCGGATCCGGACCTGCCGGGCTGGACCCGGGCGGTCCTCCCGATCGAGTCGGCGGACCACGCGGAGGCCCAGTTCCTGGCCCTGGCCGCGGAGGCGGAGGTCCTCTCCCCGCCCGCACTGCGCGCTCGCATCAGGACCACCCTGACGGCGATGACCTCCCGCTACGCCGACCGCGGTTAGGGTCGGAGGGCCGCAGGGCCGGATGCACCGACGCGGGAGGGCCACCATGACGACCGGGACCAGGACCGGGACCAGGACCGGGACCGAGATCGTGATCGCGCAGACGACCATCGACGACGAGCTCAAGGCGGGGGAGCTGGCCCGGGGTGCCGTGGAGCTGCGGCTGGCGGCCTGCGCGCACATCGACCCGCCCGTCACGGCCGTCTACCGGTGGAAGGGAACCGTGGAGACCGCCACGGAGTGGCGCGTCTCCTACAGGACGACCCGCGACCGGCTGCCCGCCCTGACCGAATGGGTCGGTGCCGAACACGCCTATGACGTGCCGGAGTGGATCGTGCTCCCCGTCACCACCGGCTCGGCGGCCTACCTCTCGTGGGTCGCCGAAGAGACGACTCGCGAGTAGCCCCGCGTCGACCGCCCCCGTCAGCAGACCTTGCCCGGTGCGGCCCGGGCCGTCGCGCGGAGGAGGTCGCGCAGGAGGTCGAAGTCGATCCGGTCCATGTGGCGGAAGCGCAGGCAGCCCTTGCCCATGTCGTGGCCGGCCAGGCGGTCCGCGAAGGCGTCGCGGACGTCCGTACGCAGCAGGTAGAAGGAGATGTACTGCTTCTGGTTCGCCCAGGCGACCTCCCCGGCCGGCTCGCCGGGCCGTACGTACGCGGGCATCCCGTAGGCGATGACCTCCTCGAAGCCCGGCAGTTCCGCCAGGCACAGCTCGCGCAGCCGGGTCAGGGCCGGGCGGCGGGCCTCCGGGACTCCGGCCAGGTACGTGACGGCGTCCATCAGGCGGCCTGCTTCCGGGGCTGTTTCCGGGACTGCTCGCGGGACTGCTCGCGGGTCCGCTTGCGGGTCTGGGAGCGGACCGCGCCCATGCTGGCCGCGATCACCAGCGCGATGGCCAGGGCGTCCAGGACGGACATGGCCTGGTTCAGGACGAGGAAGCCCGCAGTGGCCGCGATGGCCGGCTCCAGGCTCATCAGGATCGCGAAGGTCGACGCCGGGAGCCGCCGCAGGGCCAGCAGTTCCAAGGTGTACGGGAGGACGGAGGACAGTACGGCCACACCGACACCCAGCGCGAGGGTGCCCGGGACCAGCAGGTCGGAGCCGGCCTCGACGATGCCCAGCGGCAGCGAGAGCACCGCGGCCACCGCCATCGCCAGGGCCAGGCCGTCCGCCTGCGGGAAGCGGCGGCCCGTACGCGCGCTGAACACGATGTACGCCGCCCACATCGCGCCCGCCCCGAGCGCGAAGGCCGCCCCCAGGAGGTCGAGACCGCCGAAGCCGCCCCCGCCGTGGCTGGACAGCAGGACGACACCGGCCAGGGCCAGGCCCGCCCACAGCAGGTTCACCAGGCGCCGGGAGACGACGACGGAGAGGGCGAGCGGCCCCAGCACCTCCAGGGTGACGGCCGGGCCGAGCGGGATCCGGTCGATGGCCTGGTAGAAGAGGCCGTTCATGCCCGCCATGGCCACGCCGAAGGCGACCACCGTGCCCCAGTCGGCGCGGACGTAGCCGCGGACCTTGGGGCGGCACAGGAGCAGCAGCACGACCGCGGCGGCCGCGAGGCGCAGGGTGACCACGCCCGCCGCCCCGGCCCTCGGCATGATCATGACCGCGAGGGCGGCGCCGAACTGCACCGAGATCCCCGCCGAGATCACCAGCGCGACGGGCCCGAAGAGGGCGCCCTTGGCGGACGGCGGGGCGGTGTCTGCCGCGGTGGCGGGTGCCGAGGCGGGTGCCGAGGCGGCTGTCGTGGCCGGGGACGAGGACGAAGGTGCGGGCATTTATCCAGATTAGTGGGTCGTAAGGAGTGCTGCTGCGTGTCTTGCCTTACAGCCCCTCCGCCAGGATCTCTGCCAGGTGGCGGGCCCGGACCCCGCCCAGCTGGGCGATCTGGGTGCGGCAGGAGAACCCGTCGGCCTGCACGAGGGCGTCCCGCGGGGCCGCGCGCAGGGACGGAAGGAGCTGCTCCTCGGCACACGCCACCGACACCTCGTGGTGGCCCGGCTCGAAGCCGAAGTTCCCGGCCAGGCCGCAGCAGCCGCCGCTGAGCTCGCCCACCAGGCCGGCGCGCTCGCGCAGCCGCCGGTCGGCGGCGTCGCCGAGGACCGCGTGCTGGTGGCAGTGGGTCTGGCCGGCCACCGGCCGGTCGAGACGGGGCGGCCGCCAGTCCGGAGCGTACTCCTCCAGGGTCTCGGCGAAGGTACGGACGGCTGCCGCCAGCCGCCGGGCCCGGGGGTCGTCGGGGAGCAGGGCGGGCAGATCGGAGCGGAGGGCCGCGGCGCAGCTGGGTTCCAGGACGAGGACGGGGGCGTGGACCTCGCCGATGGTGTCCAGGGTGCGGTGGAGGACCTTGCGGGCGCGGTCGAGACGGCCGGTGGAGAGGTAGGTGAGGCCGCAGCACACTCTGCCCGCGGGGACGGATACCTCCAGGCCGGCGGCCTCCAGGACGCGTACCGCCGCGTGGCCGACCTGCGGGGTCAGGTGCTCCGTGAACGTGTCCGGCCAGAGCGTGACGGTGGGCGGGCCCTGCGGGCGGCCTTCCCCACCCCGCCCCTTCCCGAAACTGGGGGCTCCGCCCCCAGACCCCCGCCCCTTCCCGGAAGCAGGGGCAGGCCGGGTGCGCCACCAGCGGGTGAACGGTTCGCCGGATACCGGCGGCAGCGCCCGTTCGCGGGTCAGCCCCGGGACCGGGAGCAGGCGGGCCAGCGCGTTGGCCGCTCCCGGCGCGCGGAGGCGGGCGATCAGGTGGAGCCAGTCGGGCAGGCCGCCCAGTGTGTAGTGGGCGAGCGGGCGGATGCGGCCCGCCCAGTGGCGGTGCAGGAACTCCGACTTGTACGAGGCCATGTCCACGCCCACCGGGCAGTCGCTGAGGCACCCCTTGCAGCCCAGGCACAGGTCGAGCGCCTCGGCGACCTCCGCCGAGCGCCAGCCGTCCTCCACGACCTCCCCGGCGAGCATCTCGTGCAGCAGCCGGGCCCGGCCCCGCGTGGAGTGCCGCTCCTCCCCCGTGGCCCGGTACGACGGGCACATCACCCCCGGCCCGCCGACGTCCACGGAACGGCATTTCGCGACGCCGACGCACCGGGCGACCTCACCGGCGAAGGAGGTCTCCGGCAGCACGGCGAAGCGGAGGTTCTCGTCGAGCCTCGCCGGCCGGACCAGCATCCCCGGGTTCATCCCGCCCGCCGGGTCCCACACGTCCTTGTACGCGCCGAAGAGGTCGATGACCGACGGACCGTACATCTTCGGCAGCAGCTCCGCCCGCGCCTGCCCGTCCCCGTGCTCCCCCGACAACGAGCCCCCGTGGGCGACGACCAGATCCGCCAGCTCGGACGAGAAGGCCCGGAAGCGGGCCACGCCACCCGCCGACGCCAGGTCGAAGTCGATCCGTACGTGGACACAGCCCTCCCCGAAGTGCCCGTACGGGGACCCGCGCAGCCCGTGCCGCGCCAGCAGGGCGCGGAACTCCCGCAGGTACGCCCCCAGCCGGGCCGGCGGCACCGCGCAGTCCTCCCACCCCGGCCAGGCCATCTCCCCTCCCGGCAGCCGCGTCGCCGTGCCCGCCGCGTCCTCCCGGATCCGCCACAGGGCCCGCTGCCCCGCCGGGTCCGCGACCACCACCGCGTCGAGCGCGTCGGCGCCCCGTACGAGCGAGCGCGCGCCGCCCTCGTCCGCCATCTCCACGAACAGCCACGCCCCGCCCCGCGGCAGCCCGCCCACACCCCTGACCAGGTCTTCCGCCATGCCCTCCACCGTCAGCGGGCGGTACGGGAGCAACCCCGCCGCCGCGTCCGCCGCCGCGCTCTCGTCCGCGTACCCGAGCACCGCGAGCGCCGGCGCGCGCGGCGCTTCCACCAGGCGCACCACGGCCTCGGTCACCACTCCGAGCGTGCCCTCGCTCCCGCAGAACGCCCGGGCCAGCTCCACGCCCCGCTCGGGCAGCAGGGCGTCCAGCCCGCCGTAGCCGGAGATCCGACGCGAGAAGCCGCCCGCCATCCCCGTCCGGAGCACCGCCAGGTTCCCGTCGACCAGCTCCCGCAGCCCGGCCGGCGCCCCCGCCCAGCCGGTCCCGATCCGGTACGAGGAGCCCCCGTACGCCGTCACGGCCAGCTCGGCCACGTTGTCCGCGGTGGTTCCCCAGGCGACCGAGTGGGCGCCGCACGCGTTGTTGCCGATCATGCCGCCGAGGGTGCAGCGGGAGTGCGTGGAGGGGTCCGGCCCGAAGGTCAGCCCGTACGGGCGCACCGCGTCCCGCAGCCGGTCGAGCACCAGCCCGGGCTGGACCACGGCGGTGCGCGCGGCCGGGTCGACCGACACCAGGGCGTTCATGTGCCGGGTGAGGTCGAGCACCACCCCGAGCCCCGTCGCCTGGCCGGCGATGGACGTCCCGCCGCCGCGCGGGACGACCGGGACCCCGGCGTCGGCGCACACGCGCAGGGCGGCCGCCACGTCCTCGGCATCGCGCGGGCTGACCACGCCCACCGGGACGCGCCGGTAGTTGGAGGCGTCCATGGTCACCAGCGCCCGCGCCGCGACCCCGAAGTCCACCTCCCCGCGCAGCCGCGCCCGCAAAGTCCGTTCGAGTTCCCCGGGAGACGTCACGTCCTCACCCTCCCACCGGGCCCGTGCGTCTCATCGGGTGGACGCGCCTGAGAAGCGCGGACCGGGACCCGATACGCTCCGCTCGTGGCTGAGATCCAGATTCCCGCTGACATCAAGCCCGCCGACGGACGCTTCGGCGCGGGCCCCTCCAAGGTGCGGACCGAGGCGCTGGACGCCCTCGCCGCCACCGGAACCTCCCTGCTCGGAACCTCGCACCGCCAGGCCCCGGTCAAGAACCTGGTCGGCTCGGTGCGCCAGGGGCTCCGGGACCTCTTCTCCCTCCCCGAGGGCTACGAGGTGATCCTGGGCAACGGCGGCTCCACCGCCTTCTGGGACATCGCGACCCACGGGCTGATCGAGCAGAAGTCCCAGCACCTGACCTTCGGCGAGTTCTCCTCCAAGTTCGCCAAGGCCGCGAAGCTCGCGCCGTGGCTGGACGCGCCGTCCGTGATCTCCTCCGAGCCGGGCACGCATCCCGAGCCGGTCGCCGAGGCGGGCGTGGACGTGTACGCGTACACCCACAACGAGACCTCGACGGGTGTCGCCGCGCCGGTCAAGCGCGTCGCGGGCGCCGACGCCGGGTCCCTCGTCCTGGTGGACGCGACCTCGGGTGCCGGCGGCCTGCCGGTGGACATCACCGAGACCGACGTCTACTACTTCGCCCCGCAGAAGTCCTTCGCCTCGGACGGCGGCCTGTGGCTGGCCGCGTTCTCCCCGGCCGCCCTGGAGCGCGCGCAGCGCGTGCACGCCTCCGGCCGGCACATCCCGGAGTTCTTCTCGCTGCCGACGGCGATCGACAACTCGCTGAAGAACCAGACGTACAACACCCCGGCGCTGTCGACCCTCTTCCTGCTGAACGAGCAGCTGGAGTGGATGAACGGCCAGGGCGGTCTGGAGTTCACGACCGGGCGTACGGCGGCCAGCGCGCGCAACCTGTACGGCTGGGCCGAGGCGTCGAAGTACGCGACCCCGTTCGTCGTGGACGCCGACAAGCGCTCCGCCGTCATCGGCACGATCGACTTCTCGGACGACATCGACGCGGCGGCCGTCGCCAAGGTGCTGCGCGCCAACGGGATCGTGGACACCGAGCCGTACCGCAAGCTCGGCCGCAACCAGCTCCGTATCGCGATGTTCCCGGCGATCGACCCGGCGGACGTGCAGGCGCTGACCGCGTGCGTCGACTACGTGATCGAGAAGCTCTAGGGACCGACCGCGGAGCCCCCGGTGACCTCGTGTCACCGGGGGCTTCCGCGTTCCCGTGGCGCGGGGCGCAGCGCGTACGCCGTGTTCGCCCACCTCACGCGGAAGCGGCAGCCCCGTACGCGCTACCTTCAGGAGGTTCGGGTACGGCAATTCTTGGAGGCAGCGGCGTGAGCGTGCGAGTGACGGCGGCCCAGAACGGTGTGGACCCCTTCGGCACGGCCCGGCTGCGGCGCGGGGTGCTCGACTCCTGGGGCGCGGGACCGGCCCGGTTCCGCGAGGACGCCAACGCCGAGGAGGACCTGGCCCTCGGCGGCTACCGCGACCGGCTCGTCGTCGAGCTGGCGCAGAACGCCGCCGACGCCGCGGCCCGGGCCCAGGTGCCGGGCCGGCTGCGGCTCACCCTGCACTCGGGCGGGGGCGGGCACGCGGTGCTGGCCGTAGCCAACACCGGCGCCCCGCTCGACGCCACGGGCGTAGAGTCGCTGAGCACCCTGCGCGCCTCCGCCAAGCGCGAATCCGGAACCGGCTCCGGCTCCGGCTCCGGCTCCGGCTCCGGCTCCGGCTCCGGCGACACCGTCGGCCGCTTCGGCGTCGGCTTCGCGGCCGTCCTCGCCGTCTCCGACGAACCCGCGGTGCTCGGCCGCCACGGCGGTGTCCGCTGGTCCCTGGCCGAGGCCCGCGAGCTGGCCCGCGAAGCCGCCGTCGGCAGCCCCGGCCTCGGTGACGAGCTGCGCCGCCGCGACGGCCACGTCCCGCTGCTGCGGCTCCCGCTGCCCGCCGAGGGCACCGCGCCCGAGGGCTACGACACCGTGGTGGTCCTCCCGCTGCGCGACGCCGCCGCCGAGGACCTGGTGGAGCGGCTCCTCACCGGCATCGACGACGCCCTCCTCCTCACCCTGCCGGGGCTGCGCGAGATCGTCGTGGAAACCCCGGCCGGCCCCGCCCGCACCCTGTACCGCCGTGACGAGGGCGCGTACACCGTCATCGAGGACTCCCGGTCGGGGACGAACCGCTGGCGCACCATCCGCCACGGCGGCCCCATCGAGCGGGCCCTGCTCGCCGACCGGCCCGTGGAGGAGCGGCTGCGGCCCTTCTGGACGGTGTCCTGGGCGGTGCCCGTCGACACCGACGGCGCCCCGCTGCGCCCCGCCACCGCGCCCGTGGTGCACGCCCCTACCCCGACCGACGAACCGCTCGGCATCCCGGCGCTGCTCATCGCGACCCTGCCGCTGGACACCACCCGCCGGCATCCCGCGCCGGGGCCGCTGACCGACTTCCTGGTGGAGCGGGCGGCCGACGCGTACGCCGAACTCCTCGGCGCCTGGGACCCGGTGACCACCGCCCTCGTGGACCTGGTGCCCGGCCCGCTCGGCAAGGGCGAGCTCGACGGCGCCCTGCGCGCGGCCGTCCTGCGGCGACTGCCCCGTACGGCCTTCCTCGCCCCGGCCGCGCCGCCCGAGCACGCGGAGGAACGCAACGCCCTGCGCCCCTTCGAGGCCGAGGTCGTGGAGGGGGCGGGCGCCGACACCGTACGGGTCCTCGCCGAGGTCCTGCCGACCCTGCTCCCGGCCGGCCTGGAGCGCCGTCCCGAGCTGCGCACCCTGGGCGTGGGCCGGCTCCCGCTGGGCGATGCCATCGAGCGGATCGCGGGCATCGAGCGGACGCCCGACTGGTGGCACCGGCTCTACGACAGCCTGGCCGGGGTGGACCCCGACCGGCTGTCCGGGCTGCCCGTGCCGCTGGCCGACGGCCGTACGACGATCGGGCCGCGCCACGTGCTCCTCCCGTACGCGGACACCCCGGCGGACCTGGCCCGGCTGGGGCTGAAGGTGGCCCACCCGGACGCGGCGCACCCGCTGCTGGAGAAGCTCGGTGCCCTGCCCGCGACGCCGCGCGCCGTGCTGACGACCCCGCAGGTCCGCGCGGCCGTCGCCGGATCGCTGGACGCGGGCGAGATCTGGGACGAGGACGCGCTGGACCCGGAGGAGCTGGCCGAGGTGGTCCTGGGCCTGGTCCGCGACGCCGATCTGAGCCCGGGCGACGAGCCCTGGCTGGGCGCGCTGGCCCTCCCGGACGAGGACGGGGAGCTGACGCCGGCGGGCGAACTGCTGCTGCCCGGCTCGCCGCTCGCCTCGGTCATCCGCGAGGACGAAGTCCCGTACGTCGACGCCGAGCTGGCCTCCCGGTGGGACGCCGACACCCTCACCGCCTGCGGGGTGCTGGCCGTCTTCCAGCTGGTCCGCGCCACCGACGTGGTCCTGGACCCGGACGAACTGGAGCCGCGCGAAGGGGACTTCGCCGAGCCCGACGACGCGGGCCTGCTCGACGCGGTGGACGTGTGGTGCGAGGACGTACTGGACCAGCTGCCGGACACCCCGGTGCCGCCGGTGGCGACCGAGCTCGTCGCCGTACGCGACCTCGACCTGGTCGACGACGACTGCTGGCCCCAGGCCCTGGCCATGCTGGCGCAGCCGCCGCTGCGGGACGCCCTGACCCAGCCGGTGCGCATCCTCCTCCCGGACGGCACCACGCAGTCCGTGCGCCCGTACACCGCCTGGTGGCTGCGCGACCACCCGGTGCTCGACGGCCGCCGACCGGCGGGCCTGCGCGCGGCGGGCGGCGATCCGCTGCTGGAGGGCCTCTACACCCCGGCGGACGCGACGGGCTTCGAGGACGAGCAGGTGCTGCGGGCCCTGGGCGTACGGACCACGGTGGCGGCCCTGCTGGACGAGCCGGGCGGCGCGGCCGAGCTCCTGGGCCGCCTCGCCGACCCGGACCGCGAGGTGACGGACCGCCAGCTGCACGGCCTCTACAACGCGCTGGGGGACCTGGACCCCGAGCAGGTCACCCTGCCGGACGAGCTGCGCGCGGTGGTGGACGGCGAGGTCCGCGTGGTGGACGCGGCGGACGCGGTCATCGCCGACGCCCCGGACCTGCTGCCGCTGACCGCGGGTCTGCCCCTCCTCCCGGTCTCCCCGTCCCGGGCGGCCGACCTGGCGGACCTCCTCCAGGTCCGGCGCCTCTCGGAGACGGTCCCCGCGGAGGTGACCACACCGGGCGAGGAGCACGAGGTCCCCGAGTCGGTCCGGATCCTGCTGGGCCCCTCGACCCCGTACACCTACGTCGAGCACGAGGAGCTGATCGCGGGCGGCACCGAACTGGACTGGCGCCGCACCCCGGACGGCACCCTGCACGCCTCCACGCTGGAGGGCGTCGCGGCGGGCCTGGCCTGGTCGGCGGGCCAGTGGCCCCGGCGCTTCGAGGTGGCGGCCCTCCTGGAGGACCCGTCCCGCACGGCGGAACTGGCGCGCGACCGCTGGTTCGACTAGGTCCGTGCCTCTGACCGGCCCGCCCTGGAGGACCCGGCGGGCCGGTCAGAGCCTGTACATCACTCCGCGCCAGGTCCATCCGGCGGCGAGGACCGCGTCGCGCAGGGGATTCTTCACATCCCGTGTGTCGAAGCGCAACGTCTCGACCTTGTGCCGACGGCCGTCGGGCCCCTTCTTGAACTCCCACCGCTTGTACACCATGAACCCGGGCCCGCGGGAGTACTGCCTACCGGATTCGTGCGACGGCTCCCACCGCTCGTCGAGGGCGCGCACCTCGCGCTTCGCCGCGATCAGGCGCATACGGATCTTGAGGGTCAGGTCCAGCTCCTTGACCCGGCAGTCCGCCACCAGATCGGCACGCTCTTTCGGGGTGCCGTCGCGCACGACGAACCGCAGGTGCGGCCCGTTCAGTGCGAGCAGCGCGTCCCGGACCTCCATGGCGGGCAGCGATCTGACCCCGTTGTACGGGTACTTGGTGCCGGTCCATCTGTCCCAGAGGCCGCTCACAGCTTGAACACCGCTCCGCGCCAGGTCCATCCGGCGCCGAGGACGGCCTCCCGCAGCGGGTCCTTCAGCTGCGCCGTGTCGAAGTGGAAGATCTCCGTCTTGTGCAGGCGGCCGTCCTCCCCCCGCTCGATCGTCGAGCGCCGGGAGACCGTCTTCACCTGCCCGCGGGACTGCTCGGCCGAGATCGCCACCCGGGGCGTGCCCCCGACCCAGGTGACGTCCAGCTGCTCGTCGAGGGCACGCACCTCGTTGTTCTCCGGGACCAGGCGCATCTTGATCCGGAGGCTGCGGGTCAGCTGGGTGCGGACGAAGAAGGTGTTCCAGGCGGGCTCCGTGATCCGCCACTCCGCGACCAGGTCGGCGCGCTCGGAGGGGGCGGCGTTGCGCACGACGTACGCCACGTCCGGACCGTTGACCGCGAACAGCGCGGCCCGGACGTCCTCGGCGGAACGCGGTGCGACCCCGCTGTCGGGGTGCTTGGTGCCGGTCAGCTTGTCGAAGATGCCCATCGGTCTCCCCTGTCGGTGTGACGCACTAGGCCGCCCCGGTGTCCGGGCGGACCGTGCGCAGGAATTCCTGGAAGTCTCCCAGGACGCTGTCGTGCTGTGCGGCGGTGGCGGTCAGGACCATCTTGATCACCGCACGCTTGTGCGGATCGTGGACGTCCAGCATGGACAGGTAGACGTGCGACTGGACGAGGTCGCGACGCACACCGCCCACGACCGCCGAGAACGTCAGCCGCTGGGTGAGGCCCGGCCCGCCTTCGGAGCCGACCTCGCGGCGGTGGGCCACCACCACGGACTCCGCGACCTCGCGCACGTGCTCCACCGCGTCATCGGCCATGCCCTCCAGCGTCTCCGCGTCCGGCCGGTACTCGCCCTCGATGGTGATGTTGGCCGTGAACCCGGCGTCCGGCCGCGGATGCAGCGCGATGAAGGCCACACCCGGGGCGCCGACCTCGTCCGGCGGAGCCGGGATCCAGCCCTCCGGCAGGCTGAACTCGATCGGCACCGGCAGTGTCGTGGCCATCTGGGACCTTCCTTCCAGGGAGACGTACATCAGTCGAACCAGCTGGTGACTTCGTCCTTGACCGAGCCGGCGGCGTCGCCGACCGCGTCGGCCGCATCCCCCACCGCGTCGGCCGCGTCGCCCGCGGCGTCGGTGAACTTGCCCGGGTCGAACGTGAACTCCCCGCCCACGGAGCCGCCGAACCCGAGGGCGAGGCCCGCCTTGCCGCCGATGTGGAACTTGCCGTCGTCGCCCTTGCCGAAGGTCACCTTGGCCTCCGCGCCCACGCCGGCCCATCCCTCGGCCGTCCCGCCGGCGCCGATCCCGGCGACCTCTCCGCCCCCGGCGACGGTGGCCTTGCCTCCGGCGAACGCCTTCGCACCGGCGTTGAGGCCTTCGGGGCCCACTCCGGCACTGACCCCGGCCTCGCCGCCGGCGAATCCCTCGACCCGCCCGTAGCCGCCGACGTGCCCGTATTCGATCCGGCCCTCGTTCAAGGCCCGGATTCCCGCGGACACCTCCGCCTTGCCGACGAGGCCCTTGTCGGTGAAACCGTAGTTCGCCGTGGCCCTGGCTCCCCCGTACCAGTCCTCGACCCCGGAGAGCTTCACGCCTCCCATGGTCGTCGACCCTTCCGCCTTCGCGTGGAAGAGGTCGGCGTACGCCTTGACCGAGCCTTCCTTGCCGTACTTGGTCCCGCTGACCGTGAAGCCGGCATCGGGGCCGGTCACCGTGACCTTGCCCTCGTCCCCGTCGGTCTTCGTCGGGACGTCCTCGTCCTTGGCCACCTTGACCTTCGCCAGGTCGCCCTGGGCGCCGGCGTTGAACCCGTTGAACGTCTCGTCGGCGCCCTTGCCGAAGGCGTCCTTGTTGCTGTCGACGACGGCGGCGCTCAGCGCGGTCTTGACGAGCAGGTCGGCCTCGGAGAAGGCCTTCACGCGGTCGTCGATGTGCTGCTGCCACTTGGTGACGGCTTCGCGGATCGTGGCCTGGCCGTCGGGGTCGTGGTGGTAGGCGCTGCGCTCGGAGGGGGTGAGCTTGGCGTAGTCGAAGGCGACGTGCCCCTGCTCGGAGACGGTCATGCCGGCGGCTATCGCGTCGTCGCGGGCGCTTTCGAGCTTCTTCTTGAGGTCGGTGAACTTCTCGTGGGCGTCCCGCAGCAGGCTCACGATCGCCTTGGCCTGGACCTGCGCGGCGGAGTACTCGTAGCGGGTCGCCGCGAAACTCGTGTGGGCGGTCCCGGCGCTGACACCGGACCAGGCCGGGCCCGTGGTGATCTTCTGGACGGTCTCGCCGTAGCGGGTCTCGACCTTCTTCAACTCGCCCGCCATCGAGTCCCATTTGCCGGCGGCCGTCGTCAGCAGGCCCAGGTCCGTGGTCATGACTTCGTGATAGGTCAGCACCCCAGCCCCCCTACAGGCCGTTCAGCTTCGACTTCGACGCCAGGAACTGGTTTCCCACCCCGGTGTCGTTGCTCGTGAAGAGACCCGAGGTGCCGCGCAGCGCGTTCTTCTCGCCTGCCAGACGGCCCATCAGGACCTTGACCTGCCGGTCCCACGTCTCGGCCACGGTCTTCAGACCGGCAGCCGTGTCCCAGCCCTCGAAGCCCTTCTGGGCGGTGCTGGTGGCATCGTCCGCGTGCTCGGTGGCCTTCTTGGTGTTCGGCTCCAGCTCGGTCTCGATCGTGCTCGCCGCCGCCTTCTTCTCCGCGGGCGTCGAGGCGAAGTCCCCGGAACCGCCCGGAGCGAGGAAGGGGCTCGTCGGCCCGCTGCTCGCACCCGGAGCGTAGGGACCATAAGGAGCTGACGGTCCACTGTTCAACCGCATGTCCACCTGGCCGAGATCACCTGTCATGTTCGCGCCTCCCCGTTGGCAGGCTTCGATCATATGCATAGCAACTGCACACTGACCAAGTGTCCTGCGTACGGGCGTAGATCGCCCCGGCACCCCAGGAACCGCCCCCTGCGGCGGTGGCCGATTCGCCCTCGGTGCCCAGGTACGGAAGCACGCAATCGAGCCAGCGCGGGCCCACCAGGCCGACTTGCCGAGGGGCGGCGCAGGTGACGACCCGGCCGGTGACCTCCAAGGCGTGGGCGACGGCGGCCTGGGCGACGCCGGTGGGCGGCCGGGCCTCGCGGACGCGGGAGAGCGGGAAGGACTCGTAGTCCATGCCCAGACCGAACACGATCGCGAACACCCCGCAGGTGAGTACGACTCTGAATGCGCTGGGAACGGCCGTGGCGCTCACTGCATACAACCGCGACAACCCCGGCTACGAATTTAACGTCTCCCTGCTCACCACCATCTGCATCCTGCTCCCCTGCGCCTGCGTCGCCGAGCTAGCGGGGTGCCTCGCCCTGTGGAGGGCTCAAGCTGCGGTCACGCCGGGAACCTCCGGTCGACCCAGCGGAACGTGAACTCGATCAGGGTCGCGGCGCCGGCCGCCACGGCCACGGCGGTCCACGGCATCGTCGTGCCCTCCAGCTTGAGCTGGAAGAAGTCCTGGAGCCACGGCACGACCAGCACGATCAGGAAGGCGCCGCCCATCGCGCCGACCAGGCCCACCCGCCACCACGTGTACGGGCGGGCGATGATCGCCAGCACCCACATCGTGGTCAGGAACAGCGTCAGCGTCGCCGCGCTCGTCTCGGCCTGGAGGGCGCCCTCGCCGGTGTAGTAGTGGCGGGCGATCAGGTACGTCACGAAGGTGGCGGTCCCCGCGATCGCGCCGCCCGGGATCGCGTAGCGCATCACGCGTTTCACGAAGTGCGGCTTCGCGCGCTCCTTGTTCGGGGCCAGGGCCAGGAAGAAGGCCGGGATGCCGATGGTCAGGGTGGACAGCAGCGTCAGGTGACGGGGCAGGAAGGGGTACTCGACCTGCGAGCAGACCACCAGGATGGCCAGCAGCACCGAGTAGACCGTCTTCGTGAGGAAGAGGGTCGCCACCCGGGTGATGTTGCCGATGACCCGGCGGCCTTCGGCGACCACCGAGGGAAGGGTCGAGAAGCTGTTGTCGAGGAGGACGATCTGGGCCACGGCCCTGGTGGCCTCGGAGCCGGAGCCCATCGATACGCCGATGTCGGCGTCCTTGAGGGCGAGCACGTCGTTGACGCCGTCGCCGGTCATCGCGACGGTGTGGCCCTTGGACTGGAGGGCCCCGACCATGTCCCGCTTCTGCTGCGGGCTGACCCGTCCGAAGACGGAGTTGGCGTCGAGGACCTTCGCCATGTCGGCCTGTTCGGCGGGGAGCCCCCGGGCGTCGACGGTGTTCTCCGCGCCCGGCAGGCCCAGCTTGCCGGCGACCGCGCCGACGGAGACGGCGTTGTCGCCGGAGATGACCTTGGCCTTGACGTCCTGGTCGTCGAAGTAGCGCAGCGTGTCGGCGGCCTCGGGGCGCAGCCGCTGCTCCAGGACGACCAGGGCGGTCGGCCGGACACCGGTGGCGACGGCCGCGTCGTCCAGTTCCCGGGCGGAGCGGGCCAGCAGGAGGACCCGTAGGCCCTGCTCGTTGAGGCCGCTGATCTCGTCGAGGGCCGGGTCCCCGGCGGGGAGGAGCACGTCGGGGGCGCCGAGCAGCCAGGTGTTGTTCTCGCCGTCGCCCTCGCTGAAGCTGGCGCCGCTGTACTTGCGGGCGGAGGAGAACGGCAGGGACTCGGTGCAGCGCCACTCCGCGCTGTCGGGGTAGGCGTCGATGATCGCCTGGAGGCTGGCGTTGGGGCGGGGGTCGGACTCGCCGAGGGCGCCGAGCACCTTCTTGACGTACGCCGGATCCGTGCCGCCGAGCGGGCGGAGCTCGGTGACGTCCATGCCGCCCTCGGTGAGGGTGCCGGTCTTGTCGAGGCAGACCACGTCGACGCGGGCGAGGCCCTCGATGGCGGGCAGCTCCTGGACCAGGCACTGCTTGCGGCCGAGCCGGATGACGCCGATGGCGAAGGCCACGGAGGTGAGGAGGACGAGCCCCTCGGGGATCATCGGGACGATGCCGCCGACGGTCCGGGCGATGGAGTCCTTGAGGTTGTTGTCCTTGACGATCAGCTGGCTGATGATCAGGCCGATCGAGGTCGGGATCATCATCCAGGTGACGTACTTGAGGATGGTGGAGATGCCGGAGCGCAGCTCGGAGTGGACGAGGGTGAAGCGGGAGGCTTCCTCGGCCAGCTGGGCGGCGTAGGCCTCGCGGCCCACCTTGGTGGCGGTGAACGCGCCGCCTCCGGCGACGACGAAGGAGCCGGACATGACCTGGTCGCCGGCCTTCTTCAGGACGGGGTCGGCCTCGCCGGTGAGCAGGGACTCGTCGATCTCCAGGCCGTCGGCCTCGCCGACGGATCCGTCGACGACGACCTTGTCGCCGGGGCCGAGTTCGATGACGTCGCCCAGGACGATCTCGGAGGTGGAGATCTCGGCGGTCCGGCCGTCGCGGCGCACGCTCGGTTTGGCCTCGCCGATGACGGCGAGGCTGTCGAGGGTCTTCTTGGCGCGCAGTTCCTGGATGATGCCGATGCCGGTGTTCGCGATGATCACGAAGCCGAAGAGGCTGTCCTGGATCGGGGCGACGAAGAGCATGATCACCCAGAGCACGCCGATGATCGCGTTGAACCGGGTGAAGACGTTGGCGCGGACGATGTCGGTCGTGGAGCGGCTGCTGCGGACGGGGACGTCGTTGACCTCACCGCGCGCGACGCGCTCGGCGACCTCGGTCGTGGTCAGCCCGGCGGGCTTGAACCGGGGCGCCGGTGGCCGCATCGGGTGGACCGGGTCGAGCTCGGCCCCCGCGTCGATGGCGGCGCCGGCCCGGTCCGGTCCGTCCTGATCGATCTTCGGCCGCTGCGTCATGCTTTCGACGTTAAAGGGGGTTGGTGGGCTTCACCCGCCGAGCGGGCGGAAGATCCGACTTCGGGATGACCCGAATCGTCCCTGGGTCGCCCCCGTGCGGTCCCGCGCGTCAATCTCCCCCGGACTCCGTCCGGGGGGACCCTCAGGCGGGGCTCTAATCCGCCTGCTCGGCCTCGGCGGCCCGTTCCGCCGCGTGCCGCTTGAGGGCGGCGTCGCGGCCCCGGACGTACCAGATGCCGATCAGGCCGAGGAAGCCGCCGGCCGCGCAGGTCCAGACCCACCACAGGAGATCCCGGTCGGCGAACCAGCCGTAGAAGGGGAGCTGGACCACGAACATGGCGAACCACAGGATCGTGCCGCCGGTGACGGTGGCGACGACCGGGCCCTCCAGGGGCTCGGGCGCCTCGTGCTTGGGAGTCCATTTCGCCATGCGGCAAGTCTAGGTGCGCGGATTCCATGTCTACGCGCGGAGATGGACGCTCCTTCGTTCATGTGTTCATACTGAAACGGTTTGGGCGCGGCCCATTTTCTTCGTATGAACCACCCAATGAGGACCGTATGAGCACCCCGGCCCCCGCCCCCGCGGCCACCCTCCCGGAGCCCTCCCCCCAGGGAACATCGGGCCTCGACCGCTACTTCAAGATCTCCGAGCGCGGCTCGACCGTGGCCCGCGAGGTCCGCGGCGGCCTGGCGACCTTCTTCGCGATGGCCTACATCATCGTGCTGAACCCGATCATCCTGGGCAGCGCGAAGGACATGTACGGGCACCAGCTCGACGGCGGCCAGCTCGTCACCGCCACCGTCCTGACGGCCGCCTTCTCCACGCTCCTCATGGGTGTCATCGGCAACGTCCCGATCGCCCTGGCCGCCGGCCTCGGCGTCAACACCGTCGTCGCACTCCAGCTCGCCCCGCGCATGAGCTGGGCCGACGCCATGGGCATGGTGGTCCTGGCCGGCTTCGTGGTGATGCTGCTCGTCGCCACCGGCCTGCGCGAGCGGGTCATGAACGCCGTCCCGGTGGGCCTGCGCAAGGGCATCGCGATCGGCATCGGCCTGTTCATCATGCTGATCGGCCTGGTCGACTCGGGCTTCGTCTCCCGCATCCCGGACGCCGCGCACACCACCGTCCCGCTCCAGCTCGGTGCGGGCGGCCACCTGCACGGCTGGCCCGTACTGGTCTTCGTCGTCGGCGTGCTGCTCACCCTCGCCCTGCTGATCCGCAAGACGCCGGGCGCGATCCTGATCTCCATCGTGGTGATGACCGTCGTCGCGGTCGCCGTCCAGCTCGTCGCCGGGCTGCCGGGCGAGGCCTGGGGCCTCACCGTCCCCGAGTGGCCGGGCAACCCGGTGGCCGCGCCCGACTTCGGGCTCGTCGGCCAGGTCAGCCTGTTCGGCGGGTTCGAGAAGGTCGGGATGCTGACCGGCGTCCTCTTCGTCTTCACCGTGCTGCTGTCCTGCTTCTTCGACGCCATGGGCACGATCCTGGGCGTCGGCGACGAGGCGAAGCTGATCGACAAGAACGGCGACTTCCCCGGCATCAACAAGGTCCTGCTGATCGACGGCCTGGCCGTCGCCTCGGGCGGTGCGACCTCCTCCTCGGCCACCACCTGCTTCGTGGAGTCCACGGCCGGGGTCGGCGAGGGCGCCCGTACGGGTCTGGCGAACGTCGTGACGGGCGGCCTCTTCGCCGTGGCGCTGTTCCTGACCCCGCTCGCCACCATGGTCCCGTCCCAGGCGGCCACCCCCGCCCTGGTGGCGGTCGGCTTCCTGATCCTGGCGGGCTCGGTCAAGGACATCGACTGGAGCGACTTCACCATCGCCGTCCCGGCCTTCCTGGCCATGGTGATGATGCCCTTCACCTACTCGATCACCAACGGCATCGGCATCGGCTTCGTGAGCTTCTGCGCGCTGCGGCTGGCGACCGGCCGGGGCCGCGAGGTCCCGGTGGCCATGTACGTCGTGTCGGCGGTGTTCGTCTTCTACTACGCGATGCCGGCACTGGGC
Source organism: Streptomyces sp. NPDC048258 (assembly GCF_043201995.1). Classification (NCBI taxonomy): domain Bacteria; kingdom Bacillati; phylum Actinomycetota; class Actinomycetes; order Kitasatosporales; family Streptomycetaceae; genus Streptomyces; species Streptomyces sp. NPDC048258. The sequence continues at coordinate 77,412 of NZ_JBICZH010000001.1, read as the reverse complement.
CTCACGTAGGCCTCACGCCGCAAGGCCTCACGCCGCAAGGCCTCACATGATCAGGTGATTAGGTGAGGCCGTAGAACTTCTCTGTCTCGTCGACGGCCGCCTTGAAGCGTTCGTCGAAGTCGTCGCGAATGAGCGTCCGGACCACATAGTCCTGGACGCTCATTCCGCGTTTGGCGGCATGAGTCCGGAGCCTGTCGAGGAGCTCCCCGTCTATGCGCATGCTCAGCACATGTGTCCCCATGCCGAAAGAGTCGGGGCAGAGGGTAGGGACGCGTGTCACTTTCCGCCGCCGACTCACCCGTATGAGTGACGACCCATAATGGTGTTCCTTAGGTTGGGTAATGAGTTACTCTAAAGACATGCACGACCTCTCCCATGGCGACGACGCTGCCGCCGTGAACGACCTCCGCTCCGCCGTCATGCGACTGGGCCGGCGCCTGAAGCACCAGCGCGTCGACGAGTCGCTGAGCCCGACCGAGATGTCGGTCCTCGGCACCCTCGCCCGCTGCGGCCAGGCCACGCCTGGCGAGCTGGCCCGGCGCGAGCACGTACAGCCGCCGTCGATGACGCGCATCGTCGCGCTGCTGGAGGCCAAGGGACTGGTCACGCTGGAGCCGCACCCGGACGACCGCCGCCAGAAGGTGGTCCGCCAGACGGAGGAAGCCGAGGCGATGCTCGAAGAGAGCCGCCGCAAGCGCAACGCCTTCCTGGCCGGGCTCGCGGCCGAGCTGACCGAGGACGAATGGGCCAAGCTGCGCGAAGCCGCGCCCGTCCTGGAGAAGCTCGCCCACTTGTAAGGAACGACGCCAGGAGGCGAACGCTTTTGAGTACGGGAACCGGAGCAGACTCCGCACCCGGCCATACATCCACCCCCAACACAACCCCCGCGGGCAAGAACTCGATGTTCAGCTCGCTGAAGATCCGGAACTACCGGCTCTTCGCGACGGGCCAGGTCGTCTCGAACACCGGCACCTGGATGCAGCGCATCGCGCAGGACTGGCTGGTCCTCTCCCTGACCGGGTCCGCGTCCGCCGTCGGCATCACGATCGCCCTGCAGTTCCTGCCGATGCTGATGTTCGGCCTCTACGGAGGCGTACTCGCCGACCGGCTGCCGAAGCGGCCGCTGCTGCTCGTCACCCAGAGCGCGATGGGCCTGACCGGCATCGCCCTCGCCGTGCTCACCCTGGCGGGACACGTCCAGGTCTGGCACGTCTACCTCGCCGCCTTCGCACTCGGCCTGGTCACCGTCGTGGACAATCCGGCGCGGCAGACCTTCGTACCCGAGATGGTCGGCAAGGACCAGGTCGCCAACGCCGTCAGTCTGAATTCGGCCAACTTCCAGTCCGCGCGGCTGGTCGGCCCGGCGATCGCCGGTGTGCTGATCACCGCCGTCGGCTCCGGCTGGGCCTTCCTGCTGAACGGACTGTCCTTCGCCGCGCCCATCGCCGGCCTCCTGATGATGCGGACGTCCGAACTGCACCCCGTCGAGCCGCAGCCCCGCGCCAAGGGGCAGCTCCGCGAAGGCCTGCAGTACGTCGCCGGCCGCCCGGAGCTGATCTGGCCGATCGTGCTCGTGGGCTTCATCGGCACCTTCGGGTTCAACTTCCCGATCTGGCTGTCGGCGTTCGTGAGCGACGTCTTCCACGGGGACGCGGGCACGTACGGGCTCTTCAACACCCTGATCGCGGCCGGCTCCCTGGCGGGCGCCCTGCTCTCGGCCCGGCGCGGACACTCCCGGCTGCGGCTGCTGGTGGCGGCGGCCGTGCTGTTCTCGGGGCTGCTGCTCGTGACCGCCTTCGCGCCCGGCTTCTGGCTGTTCGCCGCGCTGCTCGTGCCCATCGGGATCTTCGGCCTGACGGTCAACGTGACGGCCAACTCCAGCGTGCAGATGGCGACCGACCCCGAGATGCGGGGGCGGGTCATGGCCCTGTTCATGATGGTCTTCACCGGCGGCACCCCGCTGGGGGCTCCGCTGCTGGGCTGGATCACGGACACCTACGGCGCGCGGATCGGCATGGCCGCGGGTGGTGTCGTCTCGCTGCTCGCCTCTGCCGGGATCGCGGTGGTCCTGGCCCGCGTGGGCAACCTCCGCCTGCGCGTGAACCGCCACGGCGTGGCGTTCGTCCCCTCGCCGCGCCCCCGGGACCTGGTGCCCGCGGCGTAACCCTGCCACCCCTGCGGCCCGGCCTCCGGGGCTCCGCCCAGGCCCCGCGCCGGGTCGTCGGGCCCCTGGCGGCCCGGCCTCCTGGGGCTCCGCCCCAGACCCTCCCCCAGACTCCGTCCGGGGGGACCCCCACGCCTCAAACGCCGGCGGGGCTGAATGTGCCCTGCGGGCAATCCAGCCCGCGCCGGCAGGCGACCTCAGCCAAATCCAGCCCCGCCGGCGATTGAGGCGCGGGGTACGGGGCGGAGCCCCGGATCTTCGAGCGCCGCCGGGCGTGAGGCGCAGGGTCGGGGGCGGAGCCGCCGGGCAGATTCCAGCCCCGCCGGCGATTGAGGCGCGGGGAGCCCCGGCCGTGCCCCCGGCGGCGGCGCTAGGCTCGGCGGTATGAGACTGTTCGCCGCCGTCCTGCCGCCCGAAGCGGCCCTGGCCGAGCTGCGGGACGCCGTACGCCCGCTGCGCGACGACCGGTTGAAGTGGACCGGCGAGCCGGCCTGGCACTTCACGCTCGCCTTCATGGGCGAAGTACGGGACGAGGTGCTCCCCGAACTGCACGCACGGCTCGCCCGCGCCGCGACCCGCACCGCGCCGTTCCCGCTCCGACTGCACGGCGTCGGCCATTTCGGCGACCGCGCGCTGTGGGTCGGCGCCGCCGGGGACCTCGACACGATGCGGCTGCTCGCGGAACGGGCCGACGCCGCCGCCCGGCGGGCCGGGGTGCCCATGGAACAGCACCGCCGCTACACCCCGCACCTCACCCTCGGCCGGTCCCGCGACGGCACGGTCCCGCTGCGCCCCTACCTGGACGCCCTCGCGGGCTTCGAGGGCACGCCCTGGCAGGCCGACACCCTCAGCCTCGTCCGCAGCAACCTGCCCGTCAGCGGCGTCCCCGGCGAGCAGCCCCGCTACGAGACCGTCGGGGCGTGGCCGCTGCACGGCTGACGGCCGCGAGCCGGCCTGATCGACAAGCCGCCTAGGGCCTAGTGACGCGACGGCAGCCAGCCCTCCTGCACGGCGCGGACGCCCGCCTCGAAGCGGCTGCGCGCGCCGAGCCGTTCCATCAGCTCGTTCGCGATGCGCCTGGCCGTCCGCGAGGACACTCCCAGCCGCTTGGCGATCGCCTCGTCCGTGTGTCCCTCCGCCAGCAGCCGGACCGCCTCCGACTGCTGGGCGGTCAGCCCGTGCGGACCCAGTACCACCGCCTCCGCCAGCGGCTGCGCCGACGCCCACGTCGACTCGAAGAGCGCGCACAGCGCGACCAGCATGCCGTGCCCGGTCAGGACCACCGCGCCGGCCGCCGAATCGTCGCTCACCGGGATCAGCGCGGTGGAACGGTCCACGATGAGCATCCGGGTCGGCAGTGACGGCGCCGTACGGACCTGCCCGCCCAGCTCCGTCAGCCAGTTGGCGTGCTCGACGGAGTGCCGGCTGTTGCGCACGCTGTCCAGGTAGACCGTGCGCATGCGTATCCCGCGTTCGAGCAACGCCTTGTTCAGCGGGCGCGAAGCGGCGATGTTCGACTCGGTCAGCGTGGCATCGGGCGAGAAGGCGAGCAGTTCCTCCTTCGTCTCCCGGGTCAGCGCCACCAGCCGGTCGCGGACCGCGTCGAGGCCGATGAGCTGCTCGACGCCCGGGTGGCTGGCAACGGGCCGCAGTTCGGAGTACTCGGAGATCAGCCGGGCCGCCGCAGCCCGCGAAGCCTCCAGCCGCTGCTGCCGGGAGGCGAGTTCGGCCTGCCCCCGGGCCATCAGGATCTCCATGCCGATGTCCGGGGACACCGCCCGCAGCCGACCGGCGTCGTCGGCCGACGGCTGGACCAGCGCGAGCTCGCTGAGCAGGTCCAGGGCCGTGCGTACCTCGTCCTCGGTGGCCCCCACCGCGGCGGCCAGCGCCGCCACACCCGCCGTGGGCTGCATGAGCATGGCCCGGTAGACGGCCTCGGCTCTGGCATCGAGTCCCAGTTCGGTCAACACGTATGTCCCCCAACCCCATTGGCACTTCGGTGGCGCGATCATCCCATCGTCCCGGAAGCTGGCCCGTTCCGTCCACGACCACAAGAGGCCAGCCGGATCGATGTCTACGACGGGCCGGCCGGGGAGACCGTTGACGCATGTATCTCGTCCACGCCCGCCTGCGTACGGTCCCTCCGGCCGGCCTCCCCGACGACCTGCGCGAGGCGGCCCGCGCGGGCCTGGATCCCGGCGACCGGATCGAGCACCTGGCCGTGCACCCGCAGCCCGCCGGGCACTTCACGCTCGGCCTCTACCTGGTGGCGGACTCCCTGGAGGAGGCCGAGCGGCGCGCCGAGTCCGTCTGCCGGCGCCTGCTCGCCACCGGGGCGCTGCCGGACGCGCGGCTGCTGGGTGTCGGCGTACCGCTCATGCCCGTGCACCGATGACCTGTGTCCGCATCCGTCCAGGGACGGTTTGGGCCAGCGGGAACCTCTTCTCCCCCTGCCGGACGGCGACTTAGCTATGCGTCACCGGAACGGACCGGCGCCACCGCGGGGCGCGGAACCGACCGGACGACACCGCCACTCGACGAACTCGCCTCACGGCGCACGCGAAGGGATCCGCCCGTCATGACCACCACCCGCATCCTCCAGGCCGCCGCGGTCGCCCTCCTCACCCTCGCCCTCGGGACCCCCGCCGTCGCCGCCTCGCTGCCGGCCCCCCAGCCGCCGGTCGCCTCGACGAACGACATGGGCTGGCAGTAGCCGCCGGTACGCGCACCGACGTCCCGCCCCCGCATCGCACCCGAACCTTCCCGAGGGAGACCCCCCAGTGGCCGTCCGTCACGCTGCCCGCAAGACCTCCGGCGCCGTCCTCTCCGGCGCGATCGCCGCCGGCCTGCTGACCGCCGTCACCATCGCCGCCCCGGCCGCCCAGGCCGCGACCACCTGCACCGGCACCGCCTCGGTCTACGGGGTCCTCCCCGACGGACGCCTCACCTTCAGCGCCATCAGCCCGTCGACCGGCAACCTCTCGCGGGTGCGCATCGGTCCGGCCCTCGGTTTCGAACCGAAGGCGATGGCGACCCTCAACTTCAATACGGTGCTGGTGACTTCGACGGCCGGCGCGCTCTACCGGGTCGATGTGCTGACGAACAACAACGCCCTGGAAGTGTCCGGCGTCGTGAAGATCGCCGACAGCGGATGGACCCACGACAAGCTGACGTACGACGGCCACGGCCACCTGTACGGCACCACCGCCGCGGGCACCCTGCTCCAGTACCTCGTCTCGCAGGACAAGCCGGCGGGCTCCCAGCACATCGGCCAGCGCAAGGAGATCGGCACCGGCTTCACGCTGAAGACCCTCGCCGCGGCCGCCGACGACCGCCTGGTGGCCACGACCTCCGACGGGCGCCTCCTCTCGTACAAGGTGAACGCGGACGGCACCTGGGACCGCGACGACCTGAAGCCCTCCGGCTGGTCCGCCTTCGACCAGCTCGTCTCGCCCGGCGGCGGCCTCTACTACGGCCGGATAGCCACGACCGGCTCCATGTACTGGTACAAGGACGCCAACCCGGCCGACGGCAGCGGCACCGACATCACCTACCACAACGACGACCCCGTCACGGCGGGCGGCTGGACGCAGAAGCTGCTGTCCGCGCAGCCGGACACCTTCAAGTGCACCACCTCCGTGGACACCGTCGACCGCGACAACATCTCCGAGGTCAAGGCGGCAGGCCGGAACATGATGAACACGTACGACGCGGGCTGGGCCAACGCGACCCAGTGGGACTGCCTGGAGCGGCTCTGGGACCGCGAGAGCGGCTGGCGCTGGAACGCCGACAACCCGAGCTCCGAGGCGTACGGCATCCCGCAGTCCAACCCCGGTTCGAAGATGTCGGTCTACGGCGACGACTGGCGCACCAACCCCATCACGCAGATCAAGTGGGGACTGAACTACATCGACGACCGCTACTCCACGCCGTGCGGTGCCTGGAACCACTCCCAGGAAACCGGCTGGTACTAGGCCGCGGCCGCGGCCCCGGCGGTGGCGGTGGCGGTCACGGTCAGGCGTCGTGCATGGTGACGGCGTAGCCCTCGGGCCCGGTGAAGGTGAACATCCTGCCGAACGGGCCGTCCTCGGGTGCCTTGAGGATGGGGACGCCGGCGGCCTGGAGCCGGTCGTGCAGAGCCTGCGCGTCGGGGGTCCGGAACCACAGGGCGACCCCGAGGCCGGGCCGCTCGACCGCGTCGAGATCCACGCCCGGCAGCGGCTCGCGGACGGCGAACGGGATCGGCTCGGTGGCGAACACCACGGCGTGGGGCGGCGAGACGGCCGCCCGGCGCAGCCCGAGGTGGTTCTCGTAGAAGGCGGCGGCCGCTTCGACGTCGCGCACCTGCAAGGCGATGAAGTCCGGCCCGCCGACGGTGTCGGCGCTTGTGTCGGTGACGGTGACGGTCATGAGTGCTCCTCGATCCATTCGCAATGTCAGGACTTTGACATAGGGGAAGTTAGACGTCTCCCCGCCCGCATGTCAAACTCCTGACATGCATGATGACGTGACCGAGCGCCTGGGATACCGCCTCAAGCGCGCCGCCGCCGCGCTGCGCGGCGCGATGGACAAAGCTCTGCGCGAGCACGGCCTGACCGTGCCGCAGTACGCCTGCCTCGAACTCCTCGACCAGCGCCCCGGCCTGTCCAACGCCGAGCTGGCCCGCGGCACCTTCGTCACGCGGCAGTCCATGAACGTGGTCCTGCGCGGACTGCAGGACGCCGGCCTCATCACCCGGCCGGCCACCACCGACCGCGGCCGCGCCCTGCCCGCCCACCTCACCGACGAGGGCCACCGCCGCCTCGCGGCGGCCCGCTCCGCCGTCTACGCCATCGACCAGCGCATGACCGACGCCGTCCCGCAGGAGCGCCTCGCCCGGCTCCTCGCCGACCTCGACCGCATGGCCGCGGTCCTCGACGCGTGAGAACGGCCACGGCCCCGCCCCCTCCGTGCGAGGGGCGGGGCCGGTCGCGTTAGTCTCGACGGGTGGATCCCAAGACCAGAAACCGCGTGATGGCCGGTGTGCTCGTACTGATGTTCGTCGTCGTGGCCGTGGCGGCCGCCGTCGGCCAGTAGCCCGGCCCGCCGCCTACCAGGCGAACGCCTCCGGCGACGGCCCCGGACCCGGGAAGATCTCGTCCAGGCCCGCCAGCAGCTCCTCCGACAGCTCCAGCTCGACCGCGCGCAGCGCCGAGTCGAGCTGCTCCTTCGTACGCGGCCCGACGATCGGTCCCGTGACCCCGGGGCGGGTCAGCAGCCAGGCCAGCGCGACCTCCCCCGGCTCCAGACCGTGCTTGGCCAGCAGGTCCTCGTACGCCTGCACCTGCGCCCGTACGGAGCTGCTGGACAGCGCGTCCGCCGAGCGGCCCGACGCGCTGCGCCCCGACTCGGCGGCCTTGCGGATGGCGCCGCCCAGCAGGCCCCCGTGGAGCGGGGACCACGGGATCACGCCGAGCCCGTACGCCTCGGCGGCCGGGACGACCTCCATCTCGGCGCGCCGCTCGGCGAGGTTGTAGAGGCACTGCTCGCTGACCAGCCCGAGCCGCCCCGTGCGCGCCGCGGTCTCGTTGGCCTGGGCGATCTTCCAGCCGGGGAAGTTCGAGGAGCCCGCGTAGAGGATCTTGCCCTGCTGGATCAGGACCTCGACGGCCTGCCAGATCTCCTCGAAGGGGGTCCGCCGGTCCACGTGGTGGAACTGGTAGAGGTCGATGTAGTCGGTCTGGAGCCGCTTGAGGCTGGCGTCGACGGCCCGCCGGATGTTCAGCGCCGACAGGCGGTCGTAGTTGGGCCAGTCCTCGCCGTGGGGGGCCATGCCGCCGTAGACCTTGGTGGCGAGCACGGTCTTCTCGCGGCGGCGGCCGCCCTGGGCGAACCAGGTGCCGATGATCTCCTCGGTGCGGCCCTTGTTCTCGCCCCACCCGTAGACATTGGCGGTGTCGAAGAAGTTGATGCCCGCGTCGAGGGCGGAGTCCATGATCGAGTGGCTTTCGGGCTCCCCGGTCTGGGGGCCGAAGTTCATGGTGCCGAGTACAAGTCGGCTGACCTTGAGGCCGGTGCGTCCGAGCTGCGTGTACTTCATGGGTCACCAGCCAACTGCTTGGAGTGGACTCCAGGCAAGACCCCGCCACGACGGGCGTGTTACAGCCCCGGACGGCCCCCGCCGGCCGCCCACGGCCCCTGGTAGGGGCCGCCGATGCCCCAGGCCTGGTGGAGGGCCGCCGCGAACTCCCCCGCCAGGCGGTGCTCGCCCGAGGCGTTGGGGTGGGTGCCGTCGTAGGTGTCGTGGTGGATGTCGTACGACTGCGGGCGCGCGGCCAGCAGGATCGGCGACGCGTCGGTCGTCAGATCGGCCACCGCCTTCGCCAGGAGCTCGTTGAAGCGGGCGACCTCGGCCGCGAACGGCGCGTCCTCCTCGGCCCGGACGTTCGGGATGACCGGGAGGAGCACCATCCGGACGGCCGGCCGGGCCTCGCGCGCGGCCGCGATGAAACGGCGGGCGTTGGCGGCGGTCTCGTCGGCCTTGGTGTAGAAACCGAGGTCGATCAGGCCGAGGGAGACGAGCAGCACGTCGGCCCGGCCCGCGCGGGCGGCGGGGCCGATCAGGGGGGCCATGTGCTGCCAGCCCTCGCCCCAGCCGGCCAGGTGGCGGCGGGCGTCCCGCGGGAAGGCCGGGTCGGCGTACGCGTGGCTGGTGGGCGCGTCGGCGGAGGTGTCGTACAGCTCGGAGCGCGGCCCGACGATCTCGTACGGGCCGCCGAGGGTCGAGTTGAGGTGCTGCCACATCCGGTAGCGCCAGGTGTAGTCGCCGGCGCGTCCGATGGTCATGGAGTCGCCGACGAACATGAAACGCATCCGGTCATCATCGCGGATCACGCGACTGGAGCATCTGTGATGCCGGACACGCGGTGCGGCCTGGCAGGCTTGAGGGATGCGCCTGCTGCCGTTGTCGTCCGCCTCCGCCGCCCTCGCTCTCGTCCTGCTGCCGACCGCGGCCTCCTCCGCGTTCGCGGCGGAGGCCACCGGGGCGTCGTCGTTCACGATAAGCGATCCGCGGATCAAGGAGTCGAGCGGGCTGGCGGCCAGCCGGATCCACCCCGGCGTGTACTGGACGCACAACGACAGCGACGACGGGCCGTACGTCTACGCGGTGGACTCGGCGACCGGCAGGACGGTGGCCCGGGTCACGCTGACCGGAATCGGGAAGCCGCGCGACGTCGAGGCGATCTCGCTCGGACCGGACGGGCAGTTGTACGTCGGTGACATCGGGGACAACCGGGACGGCACCTGGGACCACGTGTGGATCTACCGGTTCCCGGAACCGAAGGAGCTGGGCGACAGCACGGTCAAGGCCGCGCAGTTCACGGTGCGGTACGCGGACGGGCCGCGGAACGCGGAGGCGCTGATGGTGCATCCGGTGACGGGGCGGGTGTACATCGCGAGCAAGAACGAGAGCAAGGGCGGGCTGTACGAGGGCCCGGAGCAGCTGTCGGCGAGCGGGACGAACGTGTTCCGGCGGGTCGCGGACGTGCCGTGGGTGACGGACGGGGCGTTCTCCCCCGACGGGGGCCGGCTGACCCTGCGGGGCTACTTCACGGCCCGTACGTACCCGTGGAAGGACGGCCGGCCGGAGGGTGGGGGCGAGCGGTTGGACGCGCCGTGGCAGGGGCAGGCGGAGTCGGTGACGTACGCGGCGGACGGGTCGGCGCTGATGTTCGGCGCGGAGGGTGCCGACAGCCGCGTCGTGGCGGTCCCGCTGGCCGCGGCGGCCTCTCCCTCCGCCGCGCCGCAGCCCGGCTCCCCGCCGCAGCCGGCGCCCTCCCCGGAGCCGCCGGGCACCTTCGGGAAGGGAGCCCTTGTCCTGGCGGCGGCCCTGGCCCTGACGTTCGCCGCGAAGCGCCTCTTCCGCCGCCCGCGCCCGAACAAGTAGCCCCCGCCTGGGCCGCCGCGCCTCCACGGGCTGCCGCGCCCATGCCGCCTGCAGCGCCGGGCCCTGCGGGATGCCGCGCCCACGCCCGCCTGCAGCGCCGGGGCCCTGCGGGATGCCGCGCCATGCCCGCCTGCAGCGCCGCTGCCGGGGCCCTGCGGGATGCCGCGCCCATGCCCGCCCCTGCGGCACCGCTGCCGGGGCTCCAGGGGTGCCGCGCCCATGCCCGCCTGCCGCGCCGCTGCCGGGGCTCCGCCCCAGACCCCGCGCCTCAAACGCCGGCGGGGCTGGATTTGCCGGACCTCGGCCCCGGAAGTGCGCGGAGCCCAATGTCAGCCCCGCCGGCGATTGAGGCGCGGGGTACGGGGCGGAGCCCCGGCCTTTCAGCCCCGCCGGCGATTGAGGCGCCGGGTACGGGGCGGAGCCCCGGTCTTTCAGCCCCGCCGGCGATTGAGGCGCCGGGTACGGGGCGGAGCCCCGGTCTTCCAGCCCCGCCGGCGTTTGAGGCGCGGGGTACGGGGCGGAGCCCCGGTCTTTCAGCCCCGCCGGCGATTGAGGCGCGGGGCGCGGGGCGGAGCCCCGGTCCTTTGAGCCCCGCCGGCGATTGAGGCGCGGGGCGCGGGGGCGGCGCCTCCGACGGCGGCGGGGCGGGTGGCAACGGGCCGGGGGTGGGCGGGTCAGTCCTCGTGGATCGGGATGCGGCCGTTCACCGCGGGACCGGTCGGGCCGGAGGAGGCCGCGGGACCGGTCGGGCCGGAGGAGGCTGCGGGACCGGTCGGGACGGAAGCCGCCGCGGGGCCGGCGGAGCCGGGGGGCTGGGACATCGACGCCAGGAGCTGGCGGGCCACGCCCAGGCCCGTGCCGCCCATCGTCAGGGCCTTGGCGAACATCTCCGACATGCCCTCCGCCCCGTTCAGCAGGACCATGTGCTCCACGTTCCCGAAGGCCCCCGCGCCCGCCTCCACGATCGCCGGCCAGTTCTCGGCCAGCTGCTGCGCGACCACCGCCTCCTGGTTCTCCGCCAGGGCCGCCGCCCGCGCCTTGATCGCTTCCGCCTCGGCGAGACCCTTCGCCTTCGCCGAGGCGGCCTCCGCCAGACCTCGCGCCTGCGTGGCCGCCGCCTCCGCCTCACCCGTGGCCCGGGTCGCGGTCGCCGCCGCGAGCCCCCGGGCCTCCGTGGCCCTGGCGTCGGCCGCCGCCGCCGTCGTCACCCGCGTAGCCTCCGCGGCGGCCGCCAGCTCCGTCTCCTTCGCCTTGGCCTGCGCCGCCGAGATCCGGGCGTCGCGTTCGGCCTCCGCCCGGGTCCGCGTCTCGTACGCCGCCGCGTCCGCCGGCTTGCGTACGTCCGCCTGCAGCTGCTGCTCCCGCCGGTGCGCCTCCAGCTCCGCGACCCGGGTCTCCTGCACGACGACCTCCTGCCGCGCCGCCGCCTCCGACAGCGGGCCCGCCTGCCGGGCGGTCGCCGCGGCCTTGTCCCGTTCGGCCTGGTAGCCGGCCTGGAGGATCTCGCTGTCGCGGGTGGCCTCCGACATCCGGGCGAACGCGGCCTGTTCGGCCTCGGTCGCCAGCCGGTTCGCCTCGGCCTGCGCGATCCGCGCGTCCCGCTGCACGGCCGCCGCGTGCGGCATCGCCAGGTTCTTGATGTAGCCCGTCGGGTCCTCGATCTCGTGGATCTGGAGCGAGTCGACGATCAGGCCCAGCTTCTCCATCTCGGTACCGCAGGCCGCCCGGGTCTGGCCGGTCAGCTTCTCCCGGTCCCGGATCATGTCCTCGACCGTCAACCCGCCCACGATGGACCGCAGATGACCGGCGAAGACGATGTGCACCCGCTCGGGCATCATCTTCTGCTGGTCCAGGAAACGGCGCGCGGCGTTGGCGATGGACACGAAGTCGTCGCCGATCTTGAAGATGACCACGCCCTTGACGCGCAGCGGGATGCCCTGGTGGGTCACGCAGTCGACGTTCAGCTGCGTCTCGTTGAGGTCCAGCGACAGCTTCCGCACCGCCTGTACCCCGGGCAGGACCAGCGTCCCGCGCCCGGTGACGATCCGGAACCCCATGCCCTCGCCGATGCCCTCGGTCTTGTGCGCGGAACCGGAGATGACGAGTGCCTCGTTGGGTTCGGCCACCCGCCACATGAGCTTGAACAGGCCGATCAGAGCCAGAATTGCGGCGAGAACGATTCCCGCCACGACGCCGATAGCCATCGGCAACGCCCCCTTAGCGCGGTGCCGTTCGACACCGACGAGGGCGAGTCTGCGCCTGCCGCGCACCGGCGGGAAGACGCGCGCGAGGTCTTGTCGCCATCTTGATACGCACAGGTCGCGACGGGGCCCGGCCGGGTCTCAGTTGTCGTAGGCCGCCATCACGTACACCGTGCGCGGTGGCAGGTACTCGACGACGGTCACCACCGTGCCGACGGGCAGCCGGCCGGTGCCGTGGACGGGGTGCGCGAGGAAGTGCTCGGCTCCGCCGCGGATCCGTACGATCACCTCGCCGACCAGTCCCGGCCCGACCGTCCCGGTCACCCGCCCGGCCATCCCCACCATGTCCACGTCGTCCCCCATGGCCCGAGACTACGCCCCTGCGGGCCGCCTCCCGGGGCTCCGCCCCGGCAGCCGGGCCGCAGGCTACGAGTGGCCCAGGTCCGCGGCCGGGAGGTCCGAGACCGGGACCGAGCCGGTGTCGGGGGCCGGGCGGAGGAGGAACTCGTCCGAGGCCATGGAGTCGAGCACCGGCGGAGCCGGCCGCAGCGGCGCCGGCATGACCGCGGCCTCCGAGTGCCCGCCGCACCCGTAGGACAGGGAGACCAGCCGGCCGTCGGCCGGGCTGAACTCGTTCGCGCAAACCCCGAACGCCTGGCCCAGCGAGCCGCCGATCGCGACCAGGAAGCCGCAGGAGACGCACGACGCGGGCGCCGCCTGCGCCATCGGGGTCTTCGCGCCGAACGACTCGTCCCAGCGGTCGGCCGCGGTGTGCAGCCCGTACCGCGACAGCACACGCGCGCGCCGCATGCCCAGCTCTTCGGCGACCGAGGTGATGGAGCCGCGCACCGGGACCACCGCGCGGTCGGTGACGTCGGCGTCCTCCGCCTCGACCAGTTCGGCCATCTCGGTGGAGACCACCGAGTTCGGCGGCGGCGCGTCCTCGCCCGACCAGCCCGGCTCCAGGCGCAGGTCGTCGGACTCGGTGGGCAGCAGGTCGCCGGGGCCCATGTCGCCGGGGCGCAGCCGCTCGCTCCACGGCACCCATTCGGGGGCGAGCAGCGCGTCGTCGCCGGGCAGCAGCACCGTTTCGTCGAGCGTGACGTTCTTCGCGCGGGAGGCACGGGTCACCGTGACGGCCCAGCGCCAGCCCCGGTAGCCCGGTTCCTTGGACTCGAAGAAGTGCGTGACGACGCGGTCACCCTCCGCCACGGCGGAGACGTGGGCGCCCACCACGCCGGGGAAGGCGGCCTCCTCGGCCGCCGCGCGGGCGAGTTCTACCGCCTCGACGCACAGGCGGTCGGGGGTACGCGGGGTACGGCTTCGCGTCGTCGCAGCACTCACTGGTCTCGTTCTCTCCTACGCCGTCTCACGAGTGCGCCGTCCGTACTGTCGTCCACAACGACCCGTCGGTCCTGTCCGTACGTGGAGCGGGCGGAGCGGACCAGAGGGCCGCGTCGACGTCCGCACCCGATCGGACTCCGGGCGCACCTTTATGCGATCCATTCTGCGGGATCGCGAAGAGGCGCGCGGCCAAGAGCAACCGCCGGTGGCGCGCTACGCACGCTACCTCCTCCGAAGCCCCGGGCCCACATGCAAGGTCCGATTCGCGGACAAGCCCACGAGTGAGGGAGCGTCCGCGACGCGCCGGGAGGGGTCCGGGAGGGCCCCGTGGGGCACTATGGCCAGGTGGCACCCGTACGGTCGTCCGACGACGGCTCGGGACCGGCCAGGCGGGCCGGCCGGGCCGTCGGGCGTGCCCTGCACCTGCCGATCACCGGTACGGCGCGCGGCATCCGGCGGGCCACTCACGCGCACGGGGCGGGTGAATCGGGCCTCGGCAAGCTGATCGAGCTGCACGCCATCAACGGCGCCGGCGACATGATGATCACGGTGGCGCTGGCCTCGACGGTGTTCTTCTCCGTCCCCACGGACGAGGCGCGCGGCCGGGTGGCCCTGTACCTGGCCATCACGATGGCCCCCTTCACCCTGCTCGCCCCGGTGATCGGCCCGATGCTGGACCGGCTGCCGCACGGCCGGCGGGCCTCGATGGCGGCCGCGATGCTGGCCCGGGCGCTGCTGGCGCTGATGATGTCGGGCGCGGTGGCCACGGGCGGGCTGGAGCTGTATCCGGCGGCGCTGGGGGTGCTGGTCGCGTCCAAGGCGTACGGAGTGGTGCGCAGCGCCGTGGTCCCGCGGCTACTGCCGCCCAAATTCTCACTCGTCAAGGCGAACTCCCGGGTCACGCTGGCGGGCCTGCTGGCCACGGGCGTGGCGGCGCCGGTGGGCGCCGCCCTGCACGCGATCGGGCCGGAGTGGCCGCTGTACGGGGCCTGCGTGATCTTCATCTGGGGCACCTTCGCGGCGTTCACGCTGCCGCACAAGGTGGACGAGGCCAAGGGCGAGCGGCGGGCCCGGCTCTCCACGCACGAGGCGCACTCGCGGCGGCCGGGGCTGCGGACGGTCAGCCGCTCGGTCCTGTGCGGCCTGCTGGCGAACGCCTCGATGCGCGCGCTGTCCGGCTTCCTGATCTTCTTCCTGGCGTTCCTGCTGCGCGAGCACCCCCTGGCGGGGCAGAGCGCGGCGGTGTCGCTGGGGATCGTGGCCGTCTCGGCGGGCGTGGGCAACGCGTGCGGTACGGCGGTGGGCGCGTGGCTGCGGGCCAGGGCGCCGGAGGCGATCATCGCGGCGGTGCTGAGCCTGACCCTCGGGGTCGCGATCCTGGCGGCGGCCTTCTTCAGCGGCCTCTTCATGGCCGTGCTCGCCGCCACGGCGGGCTTCTGCCAGGCGCTGGCGAAGCTGTCGCTGGACGCGATGATCCAGCGGGACGTCCCGGAGGCGGTGCGCACCTCCGCCTTCGCCCGGTCGGAGACGGTGCTCCAAGTGGCGTGGGTGCTGGGCGGCGCGATCGGCATCGTCCTCCCCCTGAACGGCGTCCTGGGCATGTCGGTGGCCGCGGCCATGGTCGCCCTGGGCACGACCATGGCCTACCGAGGCCTCGTAGGAGCCCCCCGCCACCACCACCCGGGCACCTCCCGCCCAAGGGTGGCCTGACACCCGGCCCCACTACACCCAGCCCCACCACCCAGGCCCCGCCACACCCAGGCCCGCCACATCCAGGCCCGCCACATCCAGCCCCGCCGGCGTTTGAGGCGCGGGGTCCGGGGCGGAGCCCCGGCAACGGCGCCGCACCCGAACACCACGCCGCACCGCAGGCCAGGGGACCCCATGCTGCGGCGCAGCCCAAGGGCCCGATAGCCTTCGGCTCATGACCGCACCGCTTTTCTCGGGTAGGGCCCGCCGCAGCGTCGCGGCCCTCGGAGCCGTTTCCGCCGGCCTCCTCCTCCTCTCCGCATGCGGCGACAAGCCGACGTCGCTGGCCACCGTGACGGTCGGCACCTCGTCGGTGTCCGCCGAAGCCGCCTGCCACGACGGCAAGGAGTCGCTCACCATGGAGAGGCTCCAGGAGTGCCTCACCGAGGCGAAGAACTCCAAGACCCTCGAGTACGGGCGGGGTGACACCCTGCGTCTCGGGGTCGACCCCGAGGTCGTCGAGGACGGCAAGAAGTGGCAGGCGTTCCTGGACGGCCAGCAGATCACCGAGCCGTCCGAGAACACCTACCGCAGCTTCCCGGGCGCCGACGTCTTCGCCACCGGCGGCCAGGGCGAGGCCCCCGCCTCGAAGAAGCTGGCGTTCGTCCAGCTCGGCGAGGACGGCAAGCCGATCTCCGTCTGGACCTTCGACCTCAAGCTCAAGTAACCGGACGGCACCGGTGCGCGCGCTCGTCGTGACCGCGGTGGCGGCGGAGGCAGACTCCGTCGCGGCCGGTCTGACCCCTCATCCGGACGCTCCCGGTCCTGAGTCGCGCACCCTGCCAGGTGGTTACCGCATCACCCGGCGGGACCTCCCGGGCGTCGCCTTCGACGTCCTCGTCGCGGGCGTCGGCCCGGCGGCGGCCGCCGCCGGCGCCGCCACCGCCCTGGTCCTCGCCGACTACACGCTCGTCGTCTCCGCCGGCATCGGCGGCGGGTTCCAGCCCGCCGCCCCGCCCGGCTCCCTCGTGGTCGCGGACGCGATCGTCGCCGCCGACCTGGGCGCCGAGACCCCCGAGGGTTTCGTGGACGTACGGGCTCTCGGCTTCGGGCACAGCGTGCACCTGCCGCCGCCCGAGCTCGCCGCGCGCGCCGCCGAGGCGACCGGGGCGCTGCTCGCACCCGTGCTGACCGTCTCCACCGTCACCGGGACCGCCGCCCGGGCCGCCGAGCTCGCCGCCCGGCACCCGATGGCGGGGGCCGAGGCCATGGAGGGTTTCGGGGTCGCGGAGGCGGCCGTCGCGCACGGGCTGCCCGTACTGGAGATCCGCGCCGTGTCCAACGCCGTGGGCCCGCGTGACCGTGCCGCCTGGCGGATCGGGGACGCCCTCGCCGCCCTCGCCGACGGCTTCCGCACGCTGGGGCCCGTACTCGCGAACTGGGGAGAACGCCATGAGCGGTAACGCCGTGAAGATCGCCTACTCGCCCTGCCCGAACGACACCTTCGTCTTCGACGCCTGGGCGCACAACCGCGTCCCGGGCGCGCCCGCCCTCGACGTGACCTTCGCCGACATCGACATCACCAACGGCATGGCCGAGCGCGGCGAGCTGGACGTGCTGAAGGTGTCGTACGCCGTGCTGCCGTGGGTGCTGGAGGAGTACGCGCTGCTGCCCTGCGGCGGCGCCCTGGGGCGCGGCTGCGGCCCGTTGGTCCTGACCCGTGAGCCGGGTGTGGACCTCGCGGGGAAGACCGTGGCGGTGCCGAGCGAACGCTCCACCGCGTACCTGCTGTTCCGGCTGTGGGCGGCGGACGTGCTGCCCGACGGGGTCGGCAAGGTGGTCGTGCTGCCGTTCAACGAGATCATGCCGGCGGTGCGCGACGGCCGGGTGGACGCCGGACTGGTCATCCACGAGGCCCGGTTCACCTATCAGGACTACGGGCTGCACTGCCTGGCCGACATGGGCGAGCACTGGGAGTCCACGACCGGCCTGCCGATCCCGCTCGGTGCGATCATCGCCAAGCGTTCGCTGGGCGAGCAGCGGCTGCGCGCGCTCGCCGAGTCCGCCCGTACGTCGGTCCGGATGGCCTGGGACGACCCCGAGGCGTCCCGCCCGTACGTACGCGCCCACGCGCAGGAGCTGGACCCGGCCGTCGCGGACCAGCACATCGGGCTCTACGTCAACGAGTTCACCGCCGACCTCGGCGACGCCGGTTACGCGGCCGTGCGCGGGCTGCTGACCCGGGCGGCGGCCGAGGGGCTGGTACCGGCCATTTCGCCCGGCTCGCTGGCCTTCCCGTAGTCCGCGGACGCCCTCGGAAGTCCTCGAGAACGACGGTGCCCCGCCACTCTCGCGAGTGGCGGGGCACCGTCGTTCGTACGGCTCAGACGTCGAGCTGGTCGGCCACCGCGCGCAGCAGGCCGGCGATCTTCCCGCCGTGCACCTTGTCGGGGTAGCGGCCGCGCTCCAGCATCGGAGTGATGTTCTCCAGCAGCGTCGTGAGGTCCTGCACGATCGAGGCCAGCTCGTCGGGCTTGCGGCGCTGCGCCGCCGCGACGGACGGCGTCGGGTCCAGTACCGTCACCGAAAGTGCCTGGTCACCGCGTTGCCCGGCGACGACGCCGAACTCGACGCGCTGGCCGGGCTTGAGGGAGTCGACCCCGGCAGGGAGCACCGACGAGTGGACGAAGACGTCGCCGCCGTCGTCGCGGGAGAGAAAGCCGAAGCCCTTCTCACTGTTGAACCATTTGACCTTGCCGGTAGGCACGTCCGTCCTCTGTCCTTGTGCTCGTCGGGGTCCGGAATGCCGTGGAACGGCTCCGGATAACAGCGCAGCGGGTCATGGATGACCCGCCACCTCAAGGCTAATGGTCGAGGGCCGGGTGACAAGACGTTCCCCGGTCCTTCGCGGGCGGCCGCTTCGGCCGCTTCGGCCTGGGAACTACCCTGGTCGGGTGACTGTTACTCCTCATTCCGACGAAGCGCGGCCCGGCGACGCACTGGTGAAGACCGGCGGCATCGTGTTCATCGCGGGCGCCGTGGCCACGCTCGTGACGATGGCCCCGCTGTTCCTCGACATCGACCCGTTCCCGTCGTACGCGTGGGCGGTGTGCATGCTGATGGGCGTCGGCTTCGCCATCTCCGCGGCGGGCGTGCTCCGCTCGGCCGCGGCGCAGCGCAAGGCGGCCCGGGCCTCGCAGGCGTGACCCGGGTGGGCTCGCAGGCGTGACCCCCGTGACCCCGGCGAACCTTTCCGGCCACAGCACTAGACCGGCTGTGCCGCGACGTACTCCGCGAGCCACTGCGGCAGCGCGGTGAGGTCCGTGAGCACCACGTCCGCCCCCGCCGCCCGCAGTTCCGGCTCGGGGCACGGCCCGGTCGGCACGACCACGGACAGCGCGCCGGCCTTGCGGGCCCCGCGTACGTCGCCCACGTGGTCGCCGACGTAGACCTGCGCCCCGTACTCGCGCAGCGCCCCGGCCTTGGCCTCCGCCCAGAGCCAGCCGATGACCGCGTCGGGCTCGATGCCCAGGTGCTTCAGGTGCAGGCGGGCGTTGGGCTCGTGCTTGGCCGTGACGACGATCGCGCGGCCGCCGAGCGCCTGGACGGCCTCGATCGCCTCGCGGGCGCCCGGCATCGCCGGGGTCGGCTCGATGGCGCATGTGGGATAGATCTCGCGGTAGCGGTCCGCCATGGCCGGGATCTCGGCCTCCGGGAACCAGTACGCGAGCTCCTCGTCCAGCGGCGGCCCGAGCCGCGTGACCGCCTCGTCGGCGTCGATGAACGTACCCGTCTCGGCCGAGAGTGCCTGGTAGGCGGCCTTGATGCCCGGGCGCGAATCGATGAGGGTCATGTCGAGGTCGAAGCCGACGGTGAGGTTCATACCCTCCATTGTGCCGAGGCGGACCGACACCAGGCCGACCGCAGGCCGACGCCGGGCCTACAACAGGGGAAACGGCCGCGGCGCCGCCGTCAGGGGCTCCGCCCCCGAACCCCCGCGCCTCAAACTCCCCCAGCTACCGCTGGGAGGTGCCCCCAGGCGGGGCTGGATTTGCCGATGCCGTCCGGCTGGCACAACCCAGCCCCGCCGGCGATTGAGGCGTGGGGGTCCCCCCGGACGGAGTCTGGGGGAGGGTCCGGGGCGGAGCCCCAGCAGACGGGCCGCAAGGCAACCTCGAAGGCGGGCTCAACCTTTTGCGGGCGGCAGCGCTCAGGACAGGGGTGAGACACACGACGTGAGGGGGACGGCGGATGCCACCAGGCACCGAGCACGACTTCGAGGCCTTTGCCCGGGCCGGTCAGCGCAAGCTGTACCGGACCGCGTACCTGCTGTGCGGCGACGCCGACGGCGCGCGCGACCTGACGCAGACGACGCTCGCGAAGCTGTTCCAGCACTGGCGGCGGGCGTCCGCCGCCGACCATCCCGACGCGTACGCCAGAACCGTACTGACCCGCACCTTCCTCGCCGAGCGGCGCCGACGGCTGCGGGACCTCCTGGCCCACACGCACGCCGCGCCGCCGCCCGTGCCCGAACACGCGGACCTGCGCGTCACCCTGCTCGCCGCACTGGCCGCACTGCCGCCGCGGGCCCGGGCCATGGTCGTCCTGCGCTACTGGGACGACCTGAGCATCGAGACGGTCGCCGAACTGCTGCGCTGCAGCGAGGGCACGGTCAAGAGCCAGTGCTCGCGCGCACTGGCCAAGCTGCGCACGCAGCTCGGCGACGCCCACATCTACGCCACCGAGAGCTGAGGAAACGTCATGGGTACCAACGAAAACCTCAACGAAAACCTCAACGGAGACCTCAACGGAGACCTCGCCGCCGAAAGGGCCGTTCTCCTGGTCCGGGAGGCGATGGACCGTACGACCGCCGAACTGCCCGCGCTGCCCGACCTGGCGGGCCCGGCCCGCGCCCAGGGCATGCGCCGCAAGGCACGCGTCCGGGCGGCGATCGGCGGCGGGGTGCTGGCCGTCGTCGCGATCGGCGTCGCCGGAGCGTTCGCGCTGCCGGACGGCGGCGGCAACCAGGAGGCGGCCGGGGTGATCGGGGTGGCCGCGGCTCCGCCGGACGCCGGCCCGCAGCCGCCGGTCCACCTGGAACCGACCCCGGGCGAGACGCCGATGTCCGCGCTGCCGCCCGCCGAGCGCGCACGGCAGGAGAACTTCCAGAACCAGGCCGTCGGCGTGCTCCAGGGATTGCTGCCCGAGGCGGTCGGCACCGTGCGGCGGACCGACCTCAACGTGAACCTCTACCAGGCCGCCAAGGACGGCAAGACGTTCACCGTCATCTTCTCGGTACGGCCCTCCGACCCGGGCACGACGGCGAGGCCCTGCCGCGAGATCAAGGGCCAGACCTGTGCGAAGGCCACCCTGCCCGACGGCACCGAGGTCAACGCGGCGACCGCACCGATCAACTCCGGCACCGTCACCGAGTCCCGGGTCTTCTTCCACTACGGCAACAGCGACGTCCTGCTGTCCGTCGGCCCGCACGACGAGTCGAACACCTCGGCGCCCGTCACCAAGGAGCAGCTGCTGGAGGTCGCCAAGGCGCCGGGCTTCCTCGACCTCGTCAACGCCGCCGACCGCCGGCCGGTGCAGGAGAAGCAGACGATCGTCCCCCTCGGCTGAGACCGCGGCCGAGACCCCTGGCCGAGACCGGCGGACGCGCGGCGGGCCCGTCAGCGGCGACGGGCCCGCCACACCAGGTACAGGACGGACGCCAGCGCCGCGCCCCGCAGCAGCCACGGCCACATCCCGTGCAGCACCCCGCTCACCTGGTCCTCGGCCAGGGTCTCGCCCCACTTGCCGTTCAGCCGGCCCCACAGCCACACCGCAGCCCCCGCCAGGACCGCGCCGGGCGGGCCGAAGACGGCCCACTTGCGCTCGGCGGGCCGCAGCACGCGCGAGGCGTACGGCAGCAGCCAGCCGACGACGAGCAACAGCCAGTAGCCGGTGACCGCGCCGACGACGAGGACCGCCGCGGCCAGCATCAGGAAGGCGTTCGGCCGGGGCCGGGCGGCGGCCGCCGCCGCCGGGGCCTCCGGCTCGCCCTCCGCCGCCGCTTCCTTCCTCGCGCGCCGCCGCTCGCGCAGGAACCGTACGAGGCCCCGCGCGCGCCCCTCCGGCGGGCCGGGCGGCGGGGACTCCGGCTCCTCGTCCTCCTCCGGGCCGTCCTTGAACAGCTCCGGGAACTCGATCCCGCCCGCGAAGCCGTCGACCTGCGGGCCCGAGCCGTACGCGGCCGGACCGACGCGCCACCAGTCGGGCTCCGCCCCGCCGGAGGGGCCGAGTTCGTCGAGCCCGGCCAGGTGCGGCGGCACGTTCCGCGGCTCCGCCTCCGGGCGCGGCGGCGGCACCCGCTTGCGGCCCAGGCGGCCGGGACCCCGCTGGGTGGGCACCGCCGGGGCCGGATCCGCGGCCGCCCCGGAGGGCCCCGACCGCGTGCCGGGGGCGCCGAGGGTGCCCAGGGTGTCCAGGACCTCCTCCGGCGTGCCGATCCGCTCCAGGATGGCCCGTACGGCGGCCGGCGTCTCCGGGTCGTACTTGGCGCGCCGACGGTCGATCTCGTCCCGCAGCCCCGACACCAACCGCATCCGGTCGCCGGAGGACAGCTGCCGCCGCTGCGCCAAGTCCCCGACGCGGCTCAGATATTCGTAGACCAACTGATCGCTTTCGATGCCCACGCCCCGGCTCCTCCCCTACCGCCTGACCCGAAGGTAGCGCGTGCGCCCGTGGAGCTGTCGCGGACGCAGCGGATACCGTTGACCGGATGGGGACCGGCCGACTGACCGGCCGACGCGACCAGGAGGCGACTGTGCCCGAGGCAAGCACTGCGGGGAGATCCGGCGGAAGCGGCGCCCCGCGCTCCCTCGCCGAGGCGCTGCGCGCCCGCGACGACTCGGCGCTCGCCGCGCTGCTGCACGCCCGCCCGGACCTGCTCAGCCCGGTGCCCGGCGACGTGACGCAGCTGGCCACCCGCGCCGGCACCCGGGCCTCGGTGGTACGGGCGCTGGAGCGCCTTGACCGGTTCGCGCTGCAGACCGCCGAGGCCCTGGCGGTGGCCCCGGACCCGTGCCCGTACCCGGTGCTGGAATCGCTGCTGACCGGCGAGGAGGGCACCACCGGGGAGGACAACGGCGCGCGCGCCGCGCTCCCCCGGGCCCTGGCCACCCTGCGCGACCAGGCCCTGGTCTGGGGCGACGACGACCGGCTGCGCCTGGTGCGCACCGCCCGCGAACTGCTCGCCCCGTCGGCCCAGCGGCCCTCCCCGACCGGCCTCGGCCCCACCGTCGCCGAGGCCACGGCCGGGATGTCGCCGACCCGGATCCAGGAGATCGTGGCGGCCGCCGGACTGCCCGCCACCCACGACCCGGTGTCCGCGGTATCGGCGCTGACCGGGCTGTTCACCGACCCGGAGCGGATGTCGGCCCTGCTGGACCAGGCCCCCGCGGAGGCCCACCAGGTGCTCGGGCGGCTCGTGTGGGGGCCGCCGTACGGGGAGGTCACCCCGAGCCCGACCGCGCCCGTGCGCTGGCTGCGCGACCACGGCCTGCTGCTGCCCGCCTCCGCGCGGACCGTGGTCCTGCCCCGCGAGGTGGCACTGCACCTGCGCGGCGGACTCGCGCACCGGGACACCGCGCCGGCGGCTCCGCCCGTCCCCGCACACCGCGAGCACCGTCCACAGCTTGTGGACGCCAACGCCGCCGGGCAGGCGCTGGGCGCGCTGTCCACCGTCGAGGAGCTGGTGAAGTCCTGGGAGTACGCCGGTCCGCCGGTGCTGCGCGCGGGCGGGCTCTCCGTACGCGACCTCAAGCGGGCCGCGGCCACCCTGGACACCACCGAGTCCGCGGCGGCGTTCTGGATCGAACTCGCCTACGCGGCCGGCCTGCTGGCCGGCGACGCGGAGGCGGACGAGCGGTACGCGCCCACCCCCGCCTTCGACGACTGGTGCGAACTGCCACCCGCCGAACGCTGGTCGGCCCTCGCGGCGGCCTGGCTGCCGGCCACCCGCACAGCCGGCCTGGCCGGCGAGCAGGACGGCAAGGGCCGCACCCTCTCGGTACTCGGCCCCGATCTCGACCGCTCCGCCGCCCCCGAGGTGCGCCGGCGCGTCCTGGAACTCCTCGCCGCCCTGCCCGAGGGCGCCTCCCCCGACCCGGACGCCCTGCTCGACCGGCTCGCGTGGGAGCGTCCCGTACGCGGAACGAGCGACCTGCGGGCCCGCCTCGCGCACTGGACGCTGACCGAGGCGGAGGTCCTCGGCGTCACCGGCCGGGGCGCGCTCAGCGCCTTCGGCCGCGCCCTGCTGGAGCACCGCGACCCGGCGCCGCTGCTGGGCCCGCTGCTGCCGGAGCCGGTGGACCACGTGCTGCTCCAGGCCGACCTGACGGCGGTCGCCCCCGGCCCGCTGCGCCGCCCGCTCGGCGACACCATGGCACTGCTCGCGGACGTGGAGTCCAAGGGCGGCGCGACCGTGTACCGCTTCACGCCCGGGTCGGTACGGCGCGCCCTGGACGCCGGGCACGCCGCCGCCGACCTGCACGCCTTCCTCAAGGAGCACAGCCGCACGCCGGTCCCGCAGCCGCTGGCCTACCTGATCGACGACGTGGCCCGGCGGCACGGACACCTGCGGGTCGGCTCGGCGTCCTCGTACGTGCGCTGCGACGACGACGCGATGCTGGGCGAGATCCTGGCCGACAAGCGGTCGGCGGGGCTGGGGCTGCGCCGCCTCGCGCCGACGGTGCTGGCCGCGCTGGCCGAACCCACCGCCCTGCTGGAGGGGTTGCGGGCCATGGGGTACGCGCCGGCCGCGGAATCCCGTACCGGCGACGTGCTGGTGACCCGGGCCGACGCCCACCGCACGCCGGCCCGCTCGGCGCCCGTACCGGTGCCGGACGGCCCACCGGTGCCGGACGAGACGCTGCTGGGGGCGGCCGTACGGGCGATCCGCGCGGGCGACCTGGCGGCGACGGCCGTGCGCAAGGAGCCGACGGCCTCGGCGTCCGCCGCGGTCGCGCCCGGCGAACTGCCGCGCACGAGCGCGGCCGAGACCCTGGCGACGGTGCAGGCGGCCGCGCTGACCGGGTCGGCCGTGTGGATCGGATACGTGAACGCGGACGGGGCGGCGAGCCAGCGGGTCATCGCCCCGGTCCGGGTGGAGGGCGGCTTCGTCACCGGCTACGACCACACGGCCGACGAGGTGCGGACGTACGCGCTGCACCGGATCACGGGGGTCGCGGAGCTGGCGGAGGAACACCTCTGAAACCGCCTGCCGATCCAGCCCCGCCCGGGGGCACCTCCCTGGGGGTCCCCCCGGACGGAGTCTGGGGGAGGTAGCCGGGGGAGTTTGAGGCGTGGGGGTCCCCCCGGACGGAGTCTGGGGGAGGGTCTGGGGCAGCGCCCCGGCAACGGCGCGCCGCACCGGCCCGGAAAACCGCTGGCCGACGCGGCGGAGCCTCGTCAGGCTGGGGCCATGCCCGAAGCACCGCCGCGAGCGATCCGCGCCGCCCACACCGACACCACGATCACCGTCTACCAGGCGTACTCCCCCGCCCTCGGGGTGCCGGCCGCCCGCGACGGCCGCTTCCCGCCCGCCTGGAAGCGGGAGCGGATGACATGGATCAAGCCGTCGTTCCTGTGGATGATGTACCGCTGCGGCTGGGCCACCAAGGCCGACCAGGAGACGGTGCTGGCGATCGAGATCACCCGGTCCGGTTTCGACGACGCGCTCCGCGGGGCCTGCCTCTCCCACTACTCGCCCGGTGTCCACGCGGACCGCGACGCCTGGCAGCGGTCGCTGCGCGCGACGTCGGCCCGCGTCCAGTGGGACCCGGAGCGCGACCCGCACCTGAACCCGCTGCCGTACCGCTCGCTCCAGCTGGGCCTGTCGGGGCCCACCTCACGGGCCTACGCCGACGAGTGGACGGTCGCCATCCGGGACGTCACCCCGCTGGCCCGGAAGATCCACGGCCTGCTCCGCGCGGGCGACGAGGCCGCGGCGCGCGCCCTGCTGCCCGCGGAAACCCCGTACCCCGCGGGCCCGTTGCCTCACCTGGGGGCGTAGTCGATCCGCCCGTGGTCGAAGGGCCAGTCCTCGCGCAGCCAGCGGCTCACGGCCTCGTACAGCGGGCGGTCGAGGTGGGCCCGGTCGGCGCGCACCCAGGAGCTGGCCTGGACCCGCTCCGGGTCGTCCTTGCCCGGGTAGACGTACAGGCACCCGATGACCTCGTCGTCCCCTTCCAGGACGGTGTACGTGAACCCGCGCCGCTCGGCGAAGTCCCGGGCGTGCCGGGCCAGATCGCCCCGGTTCGCCTCGGCGGACATCCCCTCCACGGGCGGCCAGCCGCGCCCCACGAATCCGGGGGTGGCCCTGATGTGCGCGATGCTCCCGGTCCAGGCGGCGAGATCCCGCTCGTTGTGCTGCTCCCCGAGCGGCTCCAGCCGGAAGCCGTCGCCCGCGAGCGTGCCCGGCACCTCGAAATCACCGGGCACGAAGGTCTGCTGATCATCGTTCATGCCCGGACGGTACGTGCCCGCCGCGCGAGCGCCAGCAGGTTTTCCACCTGCCACCGGTCGTCCACGTGCTCCCCGTACCCGGCGGCCGGCACCCGGCCGTCCGGCGCGATCAGCAAGCCCGCCGGAAGCCCCAGGCACCCGCCGTCCTGGACACGCGCCGGCGCCCTGTCCGGCGCGGGCACCACGGCGATCGCCGAACTCCCGGCGGCCGAGTACCCGTACCTGACCGAGGCCGCCCGCGGCGCCCGGACCCTCACCCGGGACCGGGAGTTCCACGGCGGCCTCGCCCTGCTCCTGCGCGGCCTGGGATCAGGCTGGTTCGCGCAGTTCGAGGTCGATGAACGGCACGGTGTCCCCCGGCAGCAGGTACCGCTCGACCTCCACGAACCCGTGCGCGAGGGCGAACCGCAGCCCCTCCGGATTGGACTCCAGGACCACGGTCCGGATCCGCTCGGCCCCCAGCTCCCGCGCCCGCGCCAGCCCCCGCGCGTACAGCAGCTCCCCGTACCCCCGGCCCCGGTACCCGGGCAGCACCCGCGCGATGACGGTGCCCACCGCCTCCCCGTCCCGGGGCGGCCGCACGGTCGTACACCCCACCACGGCGTCACCGAGATGCGCCACCTCCAGCACGTTCCGCCCGGCCCGCTCCCGCACGTCGTCTCGGGAGAGCGGATCCGTCGGAATGATCAGATTGTGCACGTACCGCCAGTCCCGCAACGTGCCCTCGTCACCCACGGCCTCCACACGAAGATCACCCATCCCCCCAGCGAACCCACCCACCCACCTCCCCGTCAACCATCCCCACACGCGAACTTAGAGTCGTCATCCGGTTCTCTCCCGGGAATCCGTACGACCCACACGAACGGGTGACCGACCGGGCGGGCTCACCGGCGGACCGAACCCGCTGAGCCAGACCCGAGCGGCAGGTTCCCAGCCGCCTCGGGCGTACGGCACCATGGAGGTTTGACCTGAGTGAAACGGGGCGCCGCGCGTGAATGGTCCACTTATCGTCCAGAGCGACAAAACACTCCTTCTCGAGGTCGACCACGAGCTCGCCGGAGCCGCGCGGCGTGCCATCGCCCCCTTCGCCGAGCTGGAGCGGGCTCCCGAGCACATCCACACCTACCGGATCACCCCCCTCGGCCTGTGGAACGCCCGGGCCGCCGGGCACGACGCCGAGCAGGTCGTCGACGCGCTCGTCGAGTTCTCGCGCTACCCGGTCCCGCACGCGCTGCTCGTCGACGTCGCCGAGACGATGGCCCGCTACGGCCGCCTCACGCTCTCCAAGCACCCCGTGCACGGGCTGGTCCTGACCAGCACCGACCGGCCGGTGCTGGAGGAGATCCTGCGGTCCAAGAAGGTCGCCCCGCTCGTCGGGGCGCGGCTCGACCCCGACACCGTGGTCGTGCACCCCTCCGAGCGCGGGCAGATCAAGCAGACGCTGCTCAAGCTGGGCTGGCCGGCCGAGGACCTCGCCGGGTACGTCGACGGCGAGGCGCACCAGATCGACCTGGCCGAGGACGGCTGGGCGCTGCGCCCGTACCAGCAGCAGGCCGTCGAGGGCTTCTGGCACGGCGGTTCCGGTGTGGTCGTGCTGCCGTGCGGCGCCGGCAAGACGCTGGTCGGCGCCGGGGCGATGGCGAAGGCCAAGGCGACGACGCTGATCCTGGTCACGAACACCGTCTCGGCCCGCCAGTGGAAGCACGAGCTGGTCAAGCGGACCTCCCTGACGGAGGACGAGATCGGTGAGTACAGCGGTACGAGGAAGGAGATCCGGCCGGTCACGATCGCCACGTACCAGGTCCTCACGACCAAGCGGAAGGGCGTCTACCCGCACCTGGAGCTCTTCGACTCCCGCGACTGGGGCCTGATCGTCTACGACGAGGTGCACCTGCTGCCCGCGCCGGTCTTCAAGTTCACCGCGGACCTCCAGGCGCGTCGGCGCCTCGGCCTGACCGCCACCCTCGTACGGGAGGACGGGCGCGAGTCGGACGTCTTCTCGCTCATCGGGCCGAAGCGGTTCGACGCGCCGTGGAAGGAGATCGAGGCGCAGGGCTACATCGCGCCCGCCGACTGCGTCGAGGTCCGGGTCAATCTGACGGAGTCGGAGCGGCTCGCGTACGCGACCGCCGAGACCGAGGAGAAGTACCGGTTCTGCGCGACGACGGCGACGAAGCGGAAGGTCACCGAGGCGCTGGTCGCCAAGCACCAGGGCGAGCAGACGCTCGTCATCGGGCAGTACATCGACCAGCTCGACGAGCTCGGCGAGCACCTGGACGCGCCCGTCATCAAGGGCGAGACGTCCAACGCGCAGCGCGAGAAGCTGTTCAACGCGTTCCGCGAGGGCGAGATCAGCGTGCTGGTCGTGTCGAAGGTCGCGAACTTCTCCATCGACCTGCCCGAGGCGACGGTCGCCATCCAGGTGTCGGGTACGTTCGGCTCCCGCCAGGAGGAGGCACAGCGGCTGGGCCGCGTGCTGCGGCCGAAGGCGGACGGCCACGAGGCGCGGTTCTACTCGGTGGTCGCGCGCGACACCATCGACCAGGACTTCGCGGCGCACCGCCAGCGCTTCCTGGCCGAACAGGGCTACGCCTACCGGATCATGGACGCCGACGAGCTCCTGGCCACCGACTAGCCTCCGGCGGCGGGCAGGTCCCGGCGTACGGAAGGCTCCGGGCGGGCGGATGCGGCTCAGCCGCCGGGCACGGCTCCGGGCGCGGCTCCGGCCGGGCGGGCGCGCGAACGCGCAGACGCCGCCTGCCACGCCGCTGCCGGGGCGCTGCCCCGGACCCTCCCCCAGACTCCGTCCGGGGGGACCCCCACGCCTCAAACGCCGGCGGGGCTGGAAGTGCCCTGCGGGCAACCCAGCCCGCCGGGGCGAAGAGGCGCGGAGCGCCGTTGCACGCCCGCCAGGCAGGCGGCATCGGCCAAATCCAGCCCCGCCGGCGATTGAGGCGCGGGGTCTGGGGCAGCGCCCCAGCAGACGTGCCCGCACGGGGCGGGGCGGGCCGAGGCCGCCGGCAGGGCGGGGGGTCGGCGGCGCGGCCCGGCGCCCGGCGCCCGACGGTCAGTGGCCGGGAACGGGGCGGCGACAGGCGCGCGTGACCCTGACCGGCCTGCCCGGATTCAGCGGCGGACCACGCCCGCGTCCTCGGCGTATTCGCCCAGGACGACCACGCTGACGGCGGCCGCCGCGAAGACCTTCGCGGCGCGCAGCATGCCGCCGAAGCCCAGCCGCGGGCGGGAGTCGGACGTGGCGGTGGCGCCCGCGGGTCGGCCGCCCTGGATCGGGGTGAAGGTTGCGGTGCTCATGTATCCATGGTGCGTTTTCGCACCGGCCGGCACATCG
Source organism: Streptomyces sp. NPDC048258 (assembly GCF_043201995.1). Classification (NCBI taxonomy): domain Bacteria; kingdom Bacillati; phylum Actinomycetota; class Actinomycetes; order Kitasatosporales; family Streptomycetaceae; genus Streptomyces; species Streptomyces sp. NPDC048258. The sequence continues at coordinate 48,223 of NZ_JBICZH010000001.1, read as the reverse complement.
CCCTGGGGGCGGAACCCCCGGGCGTCCCGCCTCCTCCTCCCGGCCCATGCCACCCCCTAGTGGGTCTGCCCGAGGGATGACTCCCCCGTCGCGCCACCCGGACGGGTGTCCCCGTGGGAAGGGACTTCCGGTCCCCGAAATCCATTCGCGCGGGCTCGGCCCGGTGGCTAGAATCTCCGCTCTTGCCGCCTCCCGCCGCCTCATCGGGGAGAGCCGCCCGCCGCTCGGTAACCGGCGGGCCATCTGTTCCGTACCCAGCAGCTGGAGGCAGTCCCGTGCCCGCGCACGCCCCCGCATCCGACATCGGCCCGCTCGCGCGCGAACGGGCCCACCTCACCGCCTCCCGCGCCGCGCTCCGCGCGATGCGCGCGGACGTCGAGGCCCTCGACATCCGCGACGTCACCGCGAACTGGGTCAACGCGATCGTCCTCCAGGCCCAGATCGACGACCGGATCAAGGCCCTCGCCGACCTCGCCCACACGCCCCTCTTCTTCGGCCGCCTGAACTATCTGCACGCTCCGGGCGCGGAGCTCGCCGAGGGCGCGGAGGGCGAGCAGTTCTACATCGGCCGCCGCCACGTGCACGACGCCGACGGCGACCCGATGGTCATCGACTGGCGCGCGCCCGTCTCCCAGCCGTTCTACCGCGCCTCCAAGACCGACCCGCAGGACATCGGGCTGCGCCGCCGCTTCGGTTACACCGGCGGCGAGCTGACGGCGTACGAGGACGAGCACCTCTCCGACCCGGCGGAGGCGGCCGCGGTCAGCAAGCTGCTCCAGCAGGAGATCGAGCGCCCGCGCGTCGGCCCCATGCGGGACATCGTGGCGACGATCCAGCCCGAGCAGGACGAGATCGTCCGTTCCAGCCTGTCCGGCTCCGTCTGCGTACAGGGCGGCCCCGGCACCGGGAAGACGGCGGTCGGCCTGCACCGGGTGGCGTACCTGCTGTACGCGCACCGCGAGCGCCTCGCCCGTACGGGCACCCTGGTCATCGGGCCGAACCGTTCCTTCCTCCAGTACATCGAGCAGGTCCTGCCAGCCCTGGGCGAGCTGGAGGTCAAGCAGGCCACCGTCGATGACCTGGTGGCGCGCGACGGCCTGGAGGTACGCGGCACGGACGCGGCCGAAACCGCCGTGGTCAAGGGCGACGCCCGGATGGCGCAGGTGCTGCGCCGCGCCCTCGCATCGCACGTCACGCAGCCCGCCGAGGCGCTGATGGTGGTCCGCGGTTCGCGCCGCTGGCGGGTGCCGTCGTACGAGCTCGCGGAGATGGTGGAGGAGCTGCAGAACCGCGACATCCGCTACGGCGCGGCCCGCGACGCGCTGCCGCAGCGGATCGCGCACGCGGTGCTCGTACGGATGGAGCAGGCGGGCGAGGCGCCGGACGACCGCGTGCAGGACGCGGTGGCGCGCAACCCCGCGGTGAAGGCGGCGGTGAAGGAGATCTGGCCGCCGGTCGAACCGGCGAAGCTGGTGCTCCGCCTGCTGTCCGACCCGGAGTTCCTGGCGCTGCACGCGCAGGACGTCCTCACGGCGGACGAGCAGAAGCTCCTCCTGTGGCCGAAGCCGTTCCGGAGCGTGAAGTCGGCGAAGTGGTCGGCGGCGGACCTGGTGCTGATCGACGAGGCGGCCGACCTCGTCGAGCGCACGCACTCGCTCGGGCATGTGGTCGTCGACGAGGCGCAGGACCTGTCGCCGATGCAGTACCGGGCGGTGGGGCGGCGGTGCACGACGGGTTCGGCGACGGTGCTGGGCGATCTCGCGCAGGGCACCACGCCGTGGGCCACGCGCAGCTGGGACGAGGCGCTGACGCACCTCGGGAAGCCGCAGGCGGTGCTGGAGGAGCTGACGGCGGGGTTCCGCGTGCCGCGCGAGGTGATCGCGTACGCTTCCCGCCTGCTGCCGTCGATCTCCCCGGGGCTGGCCCCGGTCTCCTCGGTCCGCGAGACGCCGGGGTCGCTGGTCGTCACGCACACGGCGGACCTGACGGAGTCGGTGATCTCGGCGTGCCGTGCGTCGTTGTCGCAGGAGGGGTCGATCGGCCTGATCGCGGCGGACGCCCGTGTCCCGGTGCTGGCCGATGCGCTCGCGGAGGCGGGGCTGGCGTACCTGTCGCCGGGCGAGGAGACGACGGCGGAGGCCCGGCTGACGCTGGTGCCGGCGTCGCTGGCGAAGGGTCTGGAGTACGACTACGTCGTCCTGGACGAGCCCGCGGCGATCGTGGACGGCGAGCCGGACGAACGCACGGGCCTGCGCCGCCTGTACGTCTGCCTGACCCGCGCCGTCTCGGGCCTGACGGCCCTCCACTCGGCCCCGCTCCCGGCCGCCCTGTCCTGACCCTGCGGGTCCACTGCTGGGGCTCCGCCCCAGACCCTCCCCCAGACTCCGTCCGGGGGACCCCCACGCCTCAAACGCCGGCGGGGCTGAAATTGCCCTCCGGGCAATCCAGCCCGCACCCGGCAGACGGCATCAACCAAAATCCAGCCCCGCCTGGGGGCACCTCCCAGCGGTAGCTGGGGGAGTTTGAGGCGCGGGGGTTCGGGGGCAGCGCCCCCGACAACGGCGCCGCGCCGGTCAGGCCAGCTCCGCCCGCCACTCGGCGACGGCGGCCGCCGAGACCGGCCGGCCCCACCCGGAGGGGCGGGCCGCGCCGCCGATGTGGAAGGCGTCGATGCCCGCCCCGCGCAGCACCGGCAGGTGCGAGAGGGTCAGGCCGCCGCCGACCAGGATCCGCGCCCCGTACCCCGGCTCACCCCGCCGCGCCGCCTCCGCGAGCAGCACCGGCAGGCCCTCGTCGACCCCGGCCGCCGACCCCGCCGTCAGGTAGGTGTCCAGGCCGGGCAGATCGGCCAGCGCCTTGCGCAGGCCGTCCCGGTCCGCCGCCCGGTCGATCGCCCGGTGGAAGGTCCAGCTGCAGCCGTCCAGCTCCGTCACCACCGCCTCGACCGCCGCGAGGTCCGGGCTCCCGTCCGGGTTCAGGAAGCCGAGTACGAACTCCCGCGCCCCCTCCGCCCGCAGCTCCCGCGCCGTCCGGACCAGCCTGGAGACGTCACCCGCGGCGAAGCCGTCCGACATGCGGAGCATCACGCGCAGCGGGATGTCGACCGCCGCCCTGATCGCCGCGAAGGTCTCGCGCGGCGGGGTGAGCCCGTCGGCGGCCATGTCGGTGACCAGCTCCAGTCGGTCCGCTCCACCGGCCTGGGCCGCGACCGCGTCCTCCACGTCGAGGGCGATCACCTCCAGGAGCGCACGGTTGCTCATTCGATGCCGTCCTTTGTTCCGGTACGGAAAATAGGTCTAGTCCAATATTAAGAGTACGGGCCTCCGCCCTCGCTCCACCAGCACAATCACGCCACCCCCACAATGTGCCCATGGACACAGGGACCCCGCGCAACGACACCACCGCCGACACCACCGCTCTCCGGGCCCGCTGGTCCGCGACCCTCATCGCCGCCGGGGCGAGCGGCGACCCCGCCCCCTACGCCGACCGCCTCCTGGCCGCCTGGGCGGAGCCGCAGCGCCGGTACCACACCACCGCGCACCTGGCCGACGTACTGGCACGGATAGACGTACTGGCGCCGTACGCCGCCGACCCCGCCGCCGTCGAGCTCGCCGCCTGGTTCCACGACGCCGTCTACCGCCCCGACCGCTCCGAGAACGAGGAGCGCAGCGCCGCCATGGCCGAGCGGGCCCTGCCCGAGCTCGGCGTCGACCCCGACCGCACGGCCGAGGTGGCCCGGCTGGTCCGGCTGACCGTCACCCACGACCCCGCCCCCGGCGACACCGACGGCGAGGTGCTCTGCGACGCGGACCTGGCCGTCCTGGCCGGCCCGCCCGAGGCGTACGCCGCCTACGCCGCCGCCGTGCGCGCCGAGTACGGCTTCGTCCCGGACGACGCCTTCCGCGCCGGCCGCGCCGCCGTCCTCCGCCAGCTGCTCGCCCTGCCGCGGCTCTTCCGTACGCCGTACGGCACCGCGCACTGGGAGGCCCCGGCCCGCGCCAACCTCGCCGCGGAACTCGCCGGGCTCACGTAGCACGTAGCTCACCCAGCTCACCCAGCTCACGTGGCAGCGGGAATGTGGTCCCGTTCGCCATGGTTGGTGACAGTCATGCCCGCAGCCCCCGCACGCCCCCGCATGCCCGTTGCCGTCTACATCCTCGGCCTGTCCGTCTTCGCGCTCGGCACCAGCGAGTTCATGCTCTCCGGGCTCCTGCCGCCGATCGCCGAGGACATGGGCGTCACCATCCCGCAGGCGGGCCTGCTCATATCCGCCTTCGCGATCGGCATGGTCGTCGGGGCGCCGCTGCTGGCCGTGGCCACCCTGCGCCTCCCGCGCCGCACCACCCTCATCTCCCTCATCAGCCTCTTCGGCCTCGGGCAGATCGCGGGCGCGCTGGCCCCCTCGTACGAGCTCCTCTTCGCCTCCCGCGTGGTCTCCGCCCTCGCCTGCGCGGGCTTCTGGGCCGTCGGCGCGGCCGTGGCCATCGCCATGGTCGACAAGGACCAGCGGGCCCGCGCGATGGCCGTCATGATCGGCGGCCTGTCCATCGCGAACGTCCTCGGCGTACCGGCGGGCGCCTTCCTCGGCGAGCAGTTGGGCTGGCGCTCCGCGTTCTGGTCGGTCGGCGCGGCCTCCGCCATCGCCCTCGTCGGCATCCTGGCGCTGATCCCGAAGATCCCGCTGCCCGCCGAGAAGCCCTCGCTCGGGCGCGAGCTGCGCATCTACCGCGACCGCCAGGTGTGGCTATCCATCGGCATCACCGCCCTGGGCGCCGGCGGCGTCTTCTGCGCCTTCAGCTACCTGTCACCGCTGCTCACCGATGTCGCGGGGCTGGACTCCGGCTGGGTCCCGTGGATCCTCGGCCTGTTCGGCGTGGGCGCGCTGGTGGGCACGACCGTCGGCGGGCGGGTCGCCGACGCGCACCTGTTCGGCGTGATGATCTGGGGCATCACCGCGTCGACCGTCTTCCTGACGGCGCTCGCCCTCCTCGCGTCGGTGCAGGTCGCGGCGATCGCGCTGTCGTTCCTGCTCGGCGTCTCGGCCTTCTTCACCGCCCCGGCGCTCAACGCCCGCATGTTCAACGTGGCCGGCGCCGCCCCGACCCTGGCCGGAGCCACCACCACGGCCGCGTTCAACCTCGGCAACACCGGCGGCCCCTGGCTCGGCGGCACCGTCATCGACGCGGACCTCGGCTTCGCCGCCACCGCGTGGGCGGGCGCCGCGATGACGGTCACCGCCATCTTCCTCGCCGTGATCGCCCTCCGCCTGGACCGCGGTACGCGGCCGGCCACCACCCGCGTGATCGCGTCCTCGGCCGATGCGGCCCGGGGCCCGTCGGTCGCGTCGGTCGCGTCGGTCGCGTCGGTCCCGTCGGTCCCGTCGGTCCCGTCGGAAGAAGCCGCCCGGGCGTGACACCCCCGGCTACGCCTGCGCCCGGCCCTTCGGGCGGCGCAGGCCGGCCGCGGTGAGGCGGCGGACCAGTTCCTTGCTGCCGATCTCCACCGCGCCCGCCCGCACCGCGTCCGCGTAGCGGTACGAGGGCACGTCGTAGTGGTCCCGCTCGAAGGCCCGTGGCGGGCAGCCGATGGCCGCCGCGAACGCGTGCAGCTCCTCGTACGAGACGTCGCTGACCAGGTGCGACCACATGCGGCCGTGGCCCGGCCAGGTGGGCGGGTCGATGTAGACGGTCACGGGTGGAAGACCGGGCCCAGGCCGCCCACCGCCGCCACTTTCACGCCCGCCTCCGAACACACCCAGTGCGGGTCGGGTCCCAGTTCCGGCTCCACGTCCAGCGCGTGCGGATCACCGTGCGCGCAGACGGGACACAACGGCCAGCGCCCGTACTTCTCCAGCAACGCGTCCTGCACGTCCTGGGCGACGAGTCCGGCCAGGTAGTCGACCCCCTCCGGCCACTGCTCCACCCACCAACGGCGGTGCGTGACCGAGTCCTCGACGAGGGAGACGACATCGGCATCGGCGACCTCGCCGGCGGCGAGGTCGGCGAGAACAAGTGCACGTGCGACGTGCAGCGCCTGTTCCAGGGGGGTCGCGTGGTCCATGGGGTCATTGTGACCCCGTGCGGGCGAAGTGGCGTAGGTCCTTTTTCCGGGGGCCTCATGGCGCCTTGACGCCCACCGCTGTCGAAAATAAGTTTCAGATATGAGCATGAACACGAAAGAAACTTTCAATCCGGCCGGAGCGGAGGGAACCGACGGGACCCAGGCGACCACCGCGACCACGGCCACGGCGACCGACACGAAGCCCGGGGCCCCACCGGCCACCGCCCTCCAGGCCCGCGTGCGCAGTCTCGCCCCCTCCATGACCCGGTCCGTGCTGGCCGTCGCCGAAGCCGTCGCCGCCGACCCCGCCGGATGTTCCCGGCTCACCGTCTCCGCACTCGCCGACCGCACCGGCACCAGCGAGGCCACCGTCGTCCGCACCGCCCGCCTCCTCGGCTACCCCGGCTACCGCGACCTGCGGCTCGCGCTGGCCGCCCTCGCCGCCCAGCAGGAGTCCGGGTCCGCCCCCGCCGTCACCGTCGACATAGCCGTCGACGACTCCCTCGCCGACGTCGTCGCCAAGCTGGCCCACGAGGAGGCGCAGACCCTCGCCGACACCGCCGCCGGGCTGGACCTGGCCCAGCTGGCCGCCGCCGTCACCGCCCTCGCGACGGCCCGCCGCATCGACATCTACGGCATCGGCGCCTCCGCCCTCGTCGGCCAGGACCTCGCCCAGAAACTGCTGCGCATCGGCCTGATCGCGCACGCCCACAGCGACCCCCACCTCGCCGTCACCAACGCCGTCCAGCTGCGCCCCGGCGACGTGGCCGTCGCCGTCACCCACTCCGGCTCGACGGGCGACGTCATCGAGCCGCTGCGCGTCGCCTTCGAGCACGGCGCCACCACCATCGCCCTCACCGCCCGCCCGAACGCCCCCGTCACCCACCACGCCGACCTCGTACTGGCCACCTCCGCCGCCCGCGAGACCCAGCTGCGCCCGGCCGCCATGTCCAGCCGGACCAGCCAGCTCCTCGTCGTGGACTGCCTGTTCGTCGCCGTCGCGCAGCAGACGTACGAGAGGGCCGCGCCCGCCCTCGCCGCCTCGTACGAGGCACTCGCCCACCGCCACCGCACCACCTCCCGCTGAACCGGCCGCTGCCCCTCCCACCGCACCGCCCGCCGCACCGCCCGCCGGACCGCCCGCCGGACCGCCCGCCGAACCGCCCGCCGAACCGCCAGGAGACGCCCCGCCCATGACCGCGTACGCCGAACTCCGCGCCCAGCTGGAGACGCTCACCACCGAGGCCTTCCGTCCCGAACTGGCCGAGATCGACCGGCTGTCCACCCTCGACATCGCCCGCACCATGAACGCCGAGGACGCCACCGTCCCGGCCGCCGTCGCCGCGCAGCTGCCGCTGATCGCCGCCGCGATCGACGCGATCGCGGCGCGCATGGCCCGGGGCGGCCGTCTGGTCTACGCGGGCGCCGGCACGGCCGGCCGGATGGGTGTCCTGGACGCCAGCGAGTGCCCGCCCACCTTCAACACCGACCCGGGCGACGTCGTCGGCCTCATCGCGGGCGGCCCCTCCGCCATGGTCGAGGCCGTCGAGGGCGCCGAGGACTCCGAGGAGCTGGCGGCGGAGGACCTGGCGGCGCTGGAGCTCACCCCTGACGACACCGTCGTCGGCATCTCCGCGTCCGGCCGCACCCCGTACGCGATCGGCGCGGTCGCGTTCGCCCGTACGCGCGGCGCGCTCACCGTCGGGCTGTCCTGCAACGCCGGCTCCGCGCTCGCCGCGGCCGCCGAACACGGCATCGAGGTCGTCGTCGGGCCCGAACTGCTCACCGGCTCGACCCGCTTGAAGGCCGGGACCGCCCAGAAGCTCGTCCTCAACCTCATCTCGACCCTCACCATGATCCGGCTCGGGAAGACGTACGGAAACCTGATGGTCGACATGCGCTCCTCGAACGAGAAGCTGCGCGCCCGCGCCCGCCGCATCGTGGCACTGGCCACCGGCGCGCCCGACGCGGAGATCGAGGCCGCGCTGACCGCCACCGACGGCGAGGTCAAGCACGCCATCCTCGTCATCCTCGGCGGCGTCGACGGCCCGGCCGCCGCCGAACTCCTCGCCGCGTCGCGGGGCCACCTGCGCGCGGCCCTCGACCGGACCCGCTGACCGGCCCACCGACCGGCCCACCGACCTGACCTGCTGACCGGACCCGCTGACTCCTCCCCTCCCCAACGGCAAGGCGACCCTGACGATGCCCACCATGCCCACGGACAAGAACCGCGCCACCGCCGCCGCGATCCTTCCTCTGGTCGGCGGCCCGGACAACATCACCTCGATCGCGCACTGCATGACCCGCCTGCGCATCTCCCTGCGCGACCGCTCGCTGGTCCAGGACGAGGCCCTCAAGGCTCTGCCCGCGGTCCTGGGCGTGGTCGAGGACGACACCTACCAGATCGTGCTGGGGCCGGGCACCGTCGCCCGCGTCGCCCCGGAGTTCGAGGCGCTGGTCGAGGAGGGCCGCCGGGCGGCACCCCACACGATCACGGCGGACGATCTGGCCGCCCAGGGCGCGGCGCTCAAGGAGGCCCAGAAGACCCGCAACGCCACCCCCTTCAAGCTGTTCCTGCGCCGCATCGCCAACATCTTCGTCCCGCTGATCCCGGCCCTCATCGGCTGCGGCATCATCGCGGGCCTGAACGGCGTACTGGCGAACATGGGCTGGCTGCCCGCCGTCGTCCCGGCGCTCGCCGCCATGGCCTCCGGCTTCATGTCGCTGATCGCGGTCTTCGTCGGCTACAACACGGCCAAGGAGTTCGGCGGTACGCCCATCCTGGGCGGCGCGGTCGCCGCGATCATCGTCTTCCCGGGCATCGCCAAGATCGAGGCGTTCGGCCAGCAGCTCTCCCCCGGCCAGGGCGGCGTCCTCGGGGCGCTCGCGGCCGCCGTGCTCGCCGTGCACGTGGAGAAGTGGTGCCGCAGGTGGGTCCCGGAGGCCCTGGACGTCCTGGTCACGCCGACCCTCACCGTCCTGGTCTCCGGCCTGGTCACGATCTTCGGCCTGATGTTCCTCGCCGGTGAGGCCTCCGCCGCCATCGGAACCTTCGCCGACCGGCTGCTCGCCACGGGTGGTGCGTTCGCGGGCCTGGTCCTCGGCGGGCTGTTCCTCCCCCTCGTCATGCTGGGCCTGCACCAGGCCCTGATCCCGATCCACACCACGCTCATCGAACAGTCCGGCTACACGGTCCTGCTGCCCATCCTCGCCATGGCGGGCGCGGGCCAGGTCGGCGCGGCCCTCGCGGTCTACTGCCGCCTCCCCCGCAACCGTTCCCTCCGTACGACCATCAAGTCGGCGCTCCCGGCCGGTCTCCTGGGCGTCGGCGAGCCCCTGATCTACGGCGTCTCCCTGCCGCTCGGCCGTCCCTTCGTCACCGCCTGCGTCGGCGGCGCGGCCGGCGGAGCCTTCGTCGGCCTCTTCCACCAGCTCGGCGTGGCCTTCGGCTCCACCGCCATCGGCCCCTCGGGCTGGGCCCTGTTCCCGCTGCTGGACGGCAAGTCGAGCATGGGCGCCACCATCGCCGTCTACGCGGGCGGCCTGGCCGTCGGCTACCTGGCGGGCTTCGTCGCGACGTACTTCTTCGGCTTCACCCGCCAGATGCTGACCGACCTGAACACGGACCCCGAACCCACCACACCCACCAGCCCGGAACCCACCTCGGAACCGGCCCTGGCCTGACCCTGGCTCTGGGGCCCATCCGTCCCCGCGCACCTGGGCCGCCGGCTGCCCGCCTGGGACGGCTGGCACGACGAACACCTCCACGCCCGCCTGCGCACCGACGTCCCGGTGTGAGAGGGGCAGTCACTGGGCCGGGGTTGGGATCGGGGTCGGCGTCGGGGTTGGGGTTGGGGGCGGGGTCGCGCCCTTTTCGGTGGCGCTGGCCTTTTCCAGGAGCTCCGCGTAAGGCATCTGCGCCATGGAGCCGCGGAACTGTGTGAGACCGTAGCGTTCATAGGCCTTTCGGTTCACAGGCGGCGTACGCGGATCGAACTTTATCCGCCTACCCGGCGGGGACACATCCACAATGACGCGAGACGACGTAGCGCCCGACCTCCACACCGTCACGTGCAGTGGGCCACGGGTCACATTCAGAATTTCACTGCTGTTCGACATCCCGGCCTCGAATCTGTACTTCGGAGCGGGCGGATCGCCCGGCTTCAAGGAGTCCCGGAGTGTCTTCCCCGTCACCCTGGCGTTCTCGTAATTGCCGGTCATTTTCATTCTGTCTTTCCTGATCACGTACACCTCGGTCTGAGCACTGAGCGCCTCATACTTGCGGGGATCAGGATTATCTATCTCAATGACCGCATCCTGGGCGATCTCTTCCCCTGGGTTCAGCACGCGGCCGTCCGGGCGGACGAACTCGTCATCGTAGATCGATTCGGACTTTTCCTTCTTGTCGTGCGACCTACTTCTCGCAGGCTCTCCACGGATCCAGTAGGTGCTGCCCAAGATATAGACGGGCACCTGACCGGCATTCTTCACGTACAGATGGACCGTCACGTACAGCTTCGCCGCCCCGTTTTCCAGGTTCGGCTCCTTGAACTCGGCCCCACTCTGGATCAGCGGCTCCGTCACATAGGGAACATAGATCTGCGAATACGCCAGGTTCGCGCCGGCGAGAAGCGTGGAAATGATCACGCCGATCGCGATCTTCCTGGGAATGGGGAGCCCCTTCCACGCCCCGCACTTGAAAAGTAGGAACAGGGCCACCAGAGACCAGACACCGAGGGCCATCCCGACCACGGTGTAACCGGTGAACCGCTCGCCGATCTGCAGCAGAAGGAGGGTGATGCTGCAGAGGAGGGAGATCACGACTCCGACGAGAACAACAACGCCCGAGTAGGGCCACCGCCGCTTGCCCCAGTAGTCGCCGGCGGCCACGATGGCCAGCACCTCCACCACGGCCACAACAAGGATGGTGAGCCCGGCAATTCGTCCGCCGTACGTCAGCGCATCGCCGCTGTCCGACACGCCGATCCGGAAAAGCGGCCATGCCGTCACGAGAAGGCCGGCGACCATGTACAAGCAGGTGCCTCTTCGCAACCCCGCTCGGTCCGGCCAGACAGTGCCGTCCTCGCCGAGCCAGCTGATCTCGTACCCCGGTGGCACACCGGCACGATCCAGGATTCTTCGGAGTTCCCCGAGGGACCAGACCCTGCCCACATGCTCGCCGTCTACCAGAACCTTCCGCAAGCCGCGTTCATCAGGCGCCCCCACGGTTACCTTGGGCGTTTTCGCCATAACACCAGCCTGCCTCTTGACCGCGGATGGCGCGCCTCGTGCGCCCCCTGTCGGCGTGCACCCGACACGCCGTAGAGGGAAGCTGGTGTTGACGTTTTGGTGTCACTCGTCCCCAGAGGAGTTCCCATGCGCGCCCGAATCCTCGCGTTCGCCACCACCCTCGTACTGGCCGCTCTCGGCGCCGCGGTCCCCGTCGCATCCGCCGCCGCACCGGCCATCCCCGGACCGACGTGCACGGACAAGCAGGGGACGGTGGAGTACGACTCCTCCACCGGCCAGTGGACCTGCAAGGGCGGCGAGCACGACGGCGAACTCATCACCGAGAGCTGAGACTCAGCAGGCCGCGGTACGCAAGAACCGCACCAGGTCATCGGCGCTTTAGCCGAGCTTCGGACCCCGCTCGGCCGCCATCAGCAGCAACTGGCCCACGATCTCCGCGCCCCAGCCGTCCGTGCCGTCCGCCGACCACTCCCACAGCTTCTCGACACCGAGGTCGGTCATCAGCAGCCCGTACGCACCCCGGACCTCCCGGCACGTCTCGGCGACGGCGTCCAGCAGCCGTACGCCCGGCCGTTCGCAGCGCAGCCCGAAGTACCCGCCGATCTCCTCGACCGCGCACCCCCGCGGCGGCCGCGCCTTGAGCCGGTCGTAGCGCGCGTCCGCGAAGTCCGGACAGTCCCCCACCGGGCAGTGGACCAGCGTGAACCGCTGCCACCCCGGCGGCGGAGGCGGCAGCGGCCGCCACGCCGTCAGGCCGAAGGCCTCGTGCACCAGCGCGGTCGCCTCGTCCGCCGTATCGGCCGACCGCGACTCCCGCCGCTCGCCGTCGTCCCCGACCGCCGTCCACGACCCGCCGCCCTCGTCGCGCCGCACGTGTACGGAAATCCCCGTGCCCCCACGCCTCCATCCGCCACCACCACCGGCAAGGACCGTCTCCAGCCCGCGCAGCTTCCACCCGAGCTCGAAGGCGAACTCCGCCGCCTCGACCGCCTCGCTCATGCGCGGGCCCGCTCGTGGAGTACGGCGGCCAGCCGGAGCGCGGTGTCCAGGTTGCAGCGTCCCAGGTCGACCAGCGGCAGCCCGTGCGTACCGGCCGCCGAGACCCCGTCCACACCCAGCGAGGGGAACAGTACGCCCACCCCCGCCAGGGACTCCCTCAGCTGCTGCACCGCCTCCTCAGCCGCCTGCATGCGCTCCTGTGGAGTGAGCACCATGACATGTCACCTTTCTACTCTGAGTGTTCAGCTTCGACACACAGAGTGGCGACGCGCTCGCTAGCCTTTCAACGCGGACACCGCAACAACCGCACGTGTTGGCCAGGGAGTTGCCATGGCAGGAAAGAACCTCGATCCCTCCTCCTCACCCCGCGCCCTGCTCGGCGCCGAACTGCGCGTCGCGCGCGAGCGCGCCGGCCTCAGCCAGGCCGAACTCGGCGAACCGCTCTTCGTCAGCGGCTCGTTCATCGGCCAGCTCGAAGCGGGCACGCGCCGCATGCACCTCGAATTCGCGCGGCAGATAGACGACATCCTCGACACGGGCGGCTTCTTCGTCCGCAACTGCGGCGCGGCGGCCAAGTCCAAGTACCCGGACCACTTCGCGGCGGCGGCCGAGGCGGAGGCTCTGGCGACGGCGATCCGGGAGTACGCGCCTCAGCTGATCCCCGGGCTGCTCCAGACGGAGGCGTACGCGCGGGAGGTCTTCCGCGCCGGGCATCCGACCGCGACTGAGGAGACGATCGACGAGCTGGTCGCGAACCGCCTAGCCAGGGCCGCGCTGCTCAGTGATCCAACAACACCGCTGTTGTGGTGCGTCCTTGACGAGACGGTGCTCCGCCGCACTGGAGACAACCCCGCGGTCCTCGCGGAGGCCTTACGTCACATCGCGAGCCTGATGCGGTCGCGCCGGATCATCGTTCAGGTGCTCCCTTTCAGCGCGGGGCTGCACGCTGCCATGGGCGGCGCCATCAAGCTGATGTCCTTCGATGATGCTCCCCCGCTCTCCTACGTCGAAGGCATGGGGACAGGGCTGCTGTTCGACGATCCGGCCACGGTCACCCATCACACCCTGACCTACGATCTCCTCACGGCCAACGCGCTGTCACCGCGCAAGTCCCTGGCCCTGATCGAGTCGGTGGCGGAGGATTACGAACATGATCAGCACGCCTGAGTACGACCTGTCGGCCGCCAGCTGGCACAAGTCCAGCTACAGCGATGCCAGCGGCGGCAACTGCCTGGAGATGGCCACCTGGCGGAAGTCCACCCACAGCGACGGCAGCGGCGGCGACTGCCTCGAAGTCGCCGACGGCCACCCCGGCCTCGTCCCCGTCCGGGACTCCAAGGTCCCCGACGGCCCCCACCTCACCTTCGGCGCGGGCGCCTGGGCCGCCTTCGTCGGCGGCCTCTGACCGGAACGGCCGGGCCTCACCACCCGAAGACGGGATCCACATCGAAGATCGGCGGCAGTTGCCCGCCCGGGTCCAGGTTGACGAAGGTGCGGCCGTACAGGGCGATCGACTCGCCCATCGGGAGGTCGCGCAGGACCGTCGACTCCCCGGCCGGCTGCCCGGTGCGCGGGTCGAGGTGCCAGAGGTGGGTGTACGCGCCCTGGGTGACCACGGCGATCCGGCCGGACCGGCCGGTGCCCACGGCGCGGACCTTCCAGTCCTGGTCGAAGGCGCGGGTCCACAGCTGGCTGCCGTCCGTCAGGGAGTAGGCGGCCAGCACCTCCCGCTTCTCGCGCTCCGGGACCGGCACGATCAGCACGTCGCCGAGGACCCGATGGCGCCCGTCCGGGTCCGGGACGTACGGCGACTGCTCCGGCCCGCCGCGCGGCCGGCCCGCGTCGTCGAAGGTGAGCAGATGCCCGTCCGCGACGACCGCGGCCGGGCGGGCCGACACCAGGCGCGGGGGCTCGGTCCCGGCCGGGCGCGTGGCCTGCCAGGCGACGGCGCCGGTGCGGGCGTCCAGCGCGATCAGCTCGCTGCCCGAACCGGACCGGGCGGCAACCAGCACCCGGTCCGGACCGGCCAGGACTTCCGTGACGTCCGCGGGCCGGCGCAGCGGGGTGCGCCAGGCCTCCTTGCCCGTGCGCAGGTCGTACGCGAGGACCGCGTCCGCCGTCGCGGTGACGGCGAGGGAGCCGACCGCCGACACGTTCCCGGTCGGGTTCGGTATGTCCTGCACCCAGCGCTTCTCGCCCGAGATGACGTCCACCGCCACCAGTCGCGTTCCGCACGCGTCCTGCCCGGCGGCGGTGTAGGCGAGGACACCGGTGCCGGACGGGGCGTCGGGGCTCATCCCGCAGACCTCGCCGCCGGCGGGCGGTGGGCCGAGCCGCCAGCCGCGGCGGCCCTCCCCGTCGTACCCGGTCACGCCGTCCGTGCGGACCCGGATCACGAACCCGGAGGTGGGCGGCGACGCCCAGGAGCCGAGCGGCTTCCCGGCGGCCGCGCCCTCCGGGATCTGATAGCCGAAGAGGTCCATGTGCGGGCCCCGCAGCCACGAGAAACCGAGCCGGCCGGGCCACAGGGCGACGAGCGCGACGGCGACGGCCGCGACCCAGCCGACGGCGGAGCGGTACCCGCGGCCCTTCACGGCCGACCGCCACAGGCCACCCGCGGCGAGAGCGGCGACCAGTGCCCACAGCACCAGTGGGCCCAGCCCGCGCGGGCAGCCGCCGATGCCGCACAGGTCGCCGGACGTGTCCGCGGCGGTCGACTTCACACACAGGACGGCGTACAGCACCGCGACGGCGCTGAACGCGCAGGCCGCGGTGAGCCGCACGTGGTCCCGGAGCCGCTTCGCGAACGGCGGTGGCGTGTCCATGATCCCCCCGCCCGCAGCCTATCCACGATCGGGCGGCGCGTGCGGCGGCCCGTGCGCGGGCTTGCGCGCACGGGCCTGGGGCCGAGCTGCCAGAACCCTCTGAGGTCAGAGACCGCTGGTGAACAGCAGCTTGTTCGGAGAGGCCGGGCTGATGCTGTTCAGGACGTCCTTGGAGGACTCGTCGTCGATGAACTCGTTGATCTCCGCCGGGGTGGCGGTCGGGTGCGCCTGCTTGTAGAGGGCGGCGATACCGGCGACGTGCGGCGCGGCCATCGACGTACCGTCGAGGGCCACGCTGCCGCCGCCGAGCTTCGCGGAGACGATGGCCTGGCCCGGTGCGTAGAGGGAGACGCACCGGCGGTGGCCAGACGTGCGAGCAGGCGCATGAAAGGAACTCCCTGACGGGGTGCACTGTCGGCATGGGTGAGCCGCACCCGCGCCACCGAGTGCTTCCACGGGTGCGGCCCTCATGTCCATCGGTGCCACCCCGAAGCGGCTTGAACCGCCGCTCCCCGCCTGGCCGATCGTCCCGATGTTCGTCAACACGGTCCGTCCCACAAACTGCAGAAAGGAATAACCTCCTCTGCCGTCCAGGCCGCACCCCGGCCCGCACGGCCCGTGGCCGCCCCGGCAAGATCACCCGTACGGCCCGCCCCCACACCAGGGAGCGCGCGGCCGGTGCGCCGCCCGTGCCCCCGCCTCACCCCGGGACCTCGTTGACCGGCACCACGGCGCGTGGTGGCCTCGCCCCATGCGCAACCGTCTGAGCCGAGCCCTGCCCGTGGCCCTCGCCGTCCTGGCCGCCGTCACCGCCCTGCCCGTGTCCGCGGCCGCCGCCGTGCCCGAGCCCGTGCCCCACACGGCCCCCGCCGACCCCGCCGACCACGCCGACCACGCCACGTACATCGTCACCGTGCACCCGGGCCTCGACCCGGCCGCCGTCGCGGAGGCCTACGGGATCACCCCGCTGCACGTCTACCGCGACTCGCTGAACGGCTTCGCCGCCCGCCTCTCCCCCGAGCAGGTCGAGGACCTGCGGGCGACCGCGGTCGTGGAGTCGGTCGAGGAGGACGGTGGCGCGACCCCGTTCGGCCCCGCCGCCTGACCGCGGCGAACCACCCGGCAATTCCCCGCCGACGCCCGGCGCTTAGGGTGAGTCGGATCAACTCATCGGTTGATCCGGGGGATCGGGGGGAGACCGATGAGCAGCGTGACCGAGGTGTTCCAGCCGCTACGGGCGGACGATCCCACGACCGTGGCCGGCTACCGCCTCGCCGCCAGGCTCGGCGCGGGTGGCATGGGCCGCGTCTACCTGTCGCACACCCAGGGCGGCCGACCGGTGGCGATCAAGGTGGTACGTCCGGAACTGGCCGAGGACCCGGCCTTCCGGAGGCGCTTCCGCCGGGAGGTGGAGGCGGCCAGGCGGGTCCGGGGCGCGTACACCGCCGAGCTGATCGACGCCGAGGCGGACGGGACGCCGCCCTGGCTGGCCACCCTGTACGTGCCCGGGCCCTCGCTGTCGGAGGCCGTCGACCGGCGCGGACCGCTGCCCGTGCCCGCGGTGCTGTGGCTGGTCGCGGGGGTGGCCGAGGCCCTGCAGGCCATCCACGGCGCGGGCATCGTGCACCGGGACCTGAAGCCGTCGAACGTGCTGCTGGCCGCCGACGGTCCCAGGGTCATCGACTTCGGCATCTCGCTGGCCTCCGGCACCACCGCGGCCACCGCCACGGGCACCGCCATCGGCACGCCCCAGTACATGGCCCCCGAGCAGGCGTCGGCGGGTGAGGTCACGGCGGCCACCGACGTCTTCGCGCTGGGCCAGACGGCGGCGTTCGCCGCGTTGGGCGAGCCGCTGTACGGGGACGGCCCCTCCGTGAGCGTGCTGTTCCGGATCGTGCACTCCGACCCCGACCTGTCCAGGCTGCCGGAGCCGCTGCGCCCGCTGATCGCCCGGTGCCTGGCCTCCGATCCGCAGGAGCGGGCCACCCCGACGGAGATCGTGGCGTGGTGCCGGAAGCATCTGGGCAAGGACGCCGACGCGGGCGGCGGACCGGCCGTCTGGCGGGAGGTGACGGGACCGGAGGTGGTGATCCCGGCGCCCGTCCCGCATCCCACGTCGGTGCACACGACGCCGCTGGTCTGGCAGCCGCCGCCGCTGCCGACGGCGCCGGTCGGGCCGGAGGAACGGCGGGCGCGCAAGCGGCGCATCGCGCTGATCACCGCCGCGGCGGTGACGGCGGGTGCCATGCTGCTGACGGGCCTGGTCTGGATCGGCAAGGGGGCGGCGGACAGGCTGCGCGAACTGGACGCTTCCCCGACACATCCGACCGGATCGGCCGCGGAGGCCCAGGGGACACCGTCGGGATCGGCTGGCCCGTCGACCGGCGGCAAGGCGCCGAAAACCTCCGGATCCGCGTCCGGCACGCCCAAGGCGTCCAAGCCGCCCACGGCCTTCCCCTACCCCGGGCTGCGCCTGGACGAAAAGAACTCGATCGGCATCAAGGACCCGGTCCGGCACGAGGACCGCACGGGGGACATCCGCCTGAGCTGCGCGGAGACGGGGACAAGCTGCCGGCTGGAGAGCGACGCTAGCGTGTTCACCCTGCTGTACGCCGATCCGGGCACCGGGAACCTCGACACGTGCCGCCTCCTCACCGGCCCCGGCGCCGCCAGCAAGGTCCCGCTGGCCGCGGTGGCGGCCGGCAGCGAGATCTGCGTCAGGCACCCGTCGGGGGACATCGCGCTGCTCGTGATCGGGATCAAGTCGACCGTGAGGCTGAAGGACCTGCCCGCGTGGGTCCTCACGGACATGACGGTCTGGCGCGCGGCCTGACGAGAAGCCCTGCCTAGGGCCGGTACACGGACAGCCGTGAGACCTCGTACGCCATCTCCGTCACCCCCGGGCCGGGCGACGGGTGGTAGCGCCCGGCCGACACGGACAGGTTCACGATGAGGTAGGCGTGCCAGGACCGGCCCACGCCCCTGCGGTCGGCGAACACGCGGGCGCCGTTGACCCACCACACGACCGACTTCCGCCCGAACTCGACCTTGAGGTCGACCCACGCGCCGGGCCGCACCGACGGGTCGCGGTGGTAGAGGTGCGCCTCGCGGACGTGGTTGGAGAGCTCCAGCAGATCCGGGTTGTCGGGGTGGTACTCGAAGACGTCGATCTCCTGGCCGCCGTCCCGCCAGGTCCAGATCGCCGGCCAGGCCCCCGTCTCCACCGGGAGTTTCACCCGGGCCTCCAGCACGTCGCCGGTGCGCACCATGAACCCCTCGTCGCTGCCCTCGGTGGTGAGCAGCCCGGTGTTCCAGTTGCCGTCGGGCCTCAGCGTCGCCCGGAAGACGCCGCCGCGGCTGTAGTCGGGATCGTCGACGAGGTGGTCCAGCTTGTTGTCCCCCGGGTTCGTCGGGCCGCCGTCGGGATACGCCCACGAGCGGCCCGCGACCCACTGGGTGGGCGAGGCGAAATCGGCGGTGAAGACGGCGGCGAGGCGCGGCCTGAGCGCGACCGCGCCGCCGCCCGCGCCCGCCGGGGCGAGCCGGGACGTCAAGCGCCGCAGCCAGCCGAGCTGTTCCGAGTCCATGCAGGGTGTGTGCCCCCAACCGGACGCACCCATGCCGGAATCATCGCACAGGGTAATCGCATGGAAGCGTTCAGCGACCGGGGGCGCGCGCCGCCTCGATGAAGGCGCGCATCAGATCGGGCGACTTCACCCCGCGCTCGCTCTCCACGCCGCTGGAAACGTCCACGCCCCATGCCCCGGTGACCTCGACGGCCTCCCGGACATTGCCCGGGTTCAGCCCGCCGGCGAGCAGCCACTTGCCCTCGGGCGCCGTGAAGTCCGCCGACCCCCAGTTCCACGGCTTGCCGGAGCCCGGGTCGGGGGCGTCGAGGAGCAGCAGGTCCTCCCCGTACTCGCCGCAGCGCTTCACATGCCCGGCGGTGGCCCGCAGCAGCGTCCGCCCCTCGGCGCGCAGCGCCGCGAAGTCCTCGGGGCCCTCCTCGCCGTGCAGCTGTACGCCCCGTACGCCGCTCTCCTCGGCGAACCGGCGCACCTCCGCCACCGACTGCCCCCGGAACACCCCGACGGTGAGCACCCCGTCCGGCACCCGCGCGGCCAGCTCCCGCGCGGTGGCCGCGTCGACCGTACGGGGGCTGCCGGGGGCGAAGACGAACCCGACGGCCTGCGCCCCGGCCGCCACGGCCACGTCGACGTCCTGCGCGGTCTTGAGCCCGCAGATCTTGACGAAGAGATCGCTCATGCCCCCAGTCAATCAAAGCCCCCCGATCGGTGGTGATCCGTCTCGGCACCCGGGCGCGACCACCCACGCGCCGCTAGCCTGGAACGAGGCTCACGCCCAGTGCACAGCACGCCACGCGGAGGACAACGGTGACGATCATGATCGAACGGGCCACACCGATAGGGCAGGCGGCACCGCCGACGTTCGAGACGCTCCTGCGCACCGTCGAGGAGATGGACACGCCAGACGGCTTCAAAGCCGAGCTCATCCGGGGGAAGATCATCGTGTCACCGTGGTCCAGGCTGCGTTACTACCGCCCCATGCGGGCGCTGCGTGAGCAGCTCGAGGCCCACGCCCCGGAGGGTCACGTCGCGGACATCGCGCCGTTCCTCTTCCAGTTCCCTGACGCCGGGCGCGCCTACGGCCCCGATCTCTACGTGGTCGACGAGTCTGCCTTCGACGGCGAGGGGAGGCACCTGGACGGAGCGGCACTCTCCCTGGTGGCCGAGTTCACCTCGGTGTCCACCAAGGACGTGGACTGGCACGAGAAGATGGACGTGTACGGACAGCTCGTCCCCGTCTACCTGATCGTCGACATGCAGGGGTCCGAGATCACCTGCTTCTCGGACCCCTCGCCGCACGGGTATCAGTTCCGCAAGACGGTGCCCTTCGGTGCACCCCTGCCCATCCCGGACCCCTTCGGCTTCGACATTGACAGCTCGGGCTTCTGACGCCGCCCGAAACGCCCGAGGGCGGCACCCCCCGCAGGGAGTGCCGCCCTCGTTCGAGAACAGCCGATCAACCAGAGGCCGAAGCCAGGGGTCGATCAGAAGTCCATGTCACCGCCCGGCATGCCGCCCGGCGCGCCGGCGCCGGCCTTCTCGGGCTTGTCGGCGATGACGGCCTCGGTGGTCAGGAACAGCGCGGCGATCGACGCGGCGTTCTGCAGCGCGGAGCGCGTGACCTTGGCCGGGTCGATGATGCCCTCGGCGATCATGTCCACGTACTCGCCGGTCGCGGCGTTGAGGCCGTGACCGATCGGCAGGTTGCGGACCTTCTCGACGACGACGCCACCCTCGAGACCACCGTTGACGGCGATCTGCTTGAGCGGGGCCTCCAGGGCCAGGCGCACGGCGTTGGCGCCGGTCGCCTCGTCGCCCGTGAGCTCCAGCTTCTCGAAGACCGCGGAGGCCTGCAGCAGGGCCACGCCACCACCGGCGACGATGCCCTCCTCGACGGCCGCCTTCGCGTTGCGCACGGCGTCCTCGATGCGGTGCTTGCGCTCCTTGAGCTCGACCTCGGTCGCGGCGCCGGCCTTGATGACGGCCACGCCGCCGGCCAGCTTCGCGAGGCGCTCCTGGAGCTTCTCGCGGTCGTAGTCCGAGTCGGAGTTCTCGATCTCGGCGCGGATCTGGTTCACGCGACCGGCGACCTGGTCGCTGTCACCGGCACCGTCGACGATGGTGGTCTCGTCCTTGGTGATGACGACCTTGCGGGCGCGGCCGAGCAGGTCGAGACCGGCGTTCTCCAGCTTGAGGCCGACCTCCTCGGAGATGACCGTGCCACCGGTGAGGATGGCGATGTCGCCGAGCATGGCCTTGCGGCGGTCGCCGAAGCCCGGGGCCTTGACGGCGACGGACTTGAAGGTGCCGCGGATCTTGTTGACGACCAGGGTCGACAGGGCCTCGCCCTCGACGTCCTCGGCGATGATCAGCAGCGGCTTGCCGGACTGCATGACCTTCTCCAGGAGCGGCAGCAGGTCCTTGACCGAGCCGATCTTGGAGTTGACGATCA
The DNA here is from genome assembly GCF_043201995.1 of Streptomyces sp. NPDC048258. Lineage (NCBI taxonomy): Bacteria > Bacillati > Actinomycetota > Actinomycetes > Kitasatosporales > Streptomycetaceae > Streptomyces > Streptomyces sp. NPDC048258. Next base: position 27,050 of record NZ_JBICZH010000001.1, on the reverse strand, counting down.
GGATGTACGGGTCGTCGAGAGCCGACTCCATACGCTCCATGTCGGTGGCGAAGTACGCCGAGATGTAGCCCTTGTCGAAGCGCATGCCCTCGGTGAGCTCCAGCTCCAGACCGAAGGTCTGGGACTCCTCGACGGTGATGACGCCTTCCTTGCCGACCTTGTCCATGGCCTCGGCGATGAGCTCGCCGATCTGGGTGTCGGCGGCGGAGATGGAGGCCGTGGAAGCGATCTGCTCCTTGGTCTCGACATCCTTCGCCTGCTCCAGCAGGGCGCCGGAGACGGCCTCGACGGCCTTCTCGATGCCGCGCTTGAGGGCCATCGGGTTGGCGCCGGCGGCCACGTTGCGCAGGCCCTCGCGGACGAGCGCCTGGGCCAGGACGGTGGCGGTGGTCGTACCGTCGCCCGCGACGTCGTCCGTCTTCTTGGCGACTTCCTTGACCAGCTCGGCGCCGATCTTCTCGTACGGGTCCTCGAGCTCGATCTCCTTGGCGATGGAGACACCATCGTTGGTGATCGTGGGCGCGCCCCACTTCTTCTCAAGGACGACGTTGCGACCCTTGGGGCCAAGGGTGACCTTGACGGCGTCGGCGAGCTGGTTCATCCCACGCTCGAGACCGCGCCGGGCCTCCTCGTCGAACGCAATGATCTTGGCCATCTGAAGTGGTCCTCCCGGACAGCGGTGGATTGCTCCCGGACCGCGCCCGCGCCCGCGACGGACGGCCTGCGTGCCCGGCGGTTCCTTCCCGCCGGACCCTGCGGGCCTCACCGACCCGGTCCTCGTGTGGTAGCACTCTCACCTGGAGAGTGCTAACGCCAATGATTAGCACTCGACCCCCTCGAGTGCAAGCGGCTTGGGTGAACGCCCCCGTGAACGGCCCCCTGAACGCACGAGGGGCCCACACCCCGTGTCCAGGATGTGGGCCCCTCTTACGTACGCGTGGGCGGTCGATCGCGCCAGGACTAGCCGAGTGCGAGCTTGACCATGTCCGCCTGCGGACCCTTCTGGCCCTGCGAGATCTCGAACTCGACCCGCTGACCCTCTTCAAGGGTGCGGTACCCGTCCATCTGGATGGCGCTGTAGTGGACGAACACATCCGCACCACCGTCGACCGCGATGAAGCCGTAGCCCTTCTCCGCGTTGAACCACTTGACGGTGCCCTGAGCCATGCCTAACTCCCCTATTACTGGCCCTTGCGCAGGAACGCACTTCGCGCTCCCGGGTCAGAACTTGCGTCGGAACGCGTCGACCGAGGCTGAATGTATCTGCGCCGGTGCTGTCTGCAACAGGTCAATCCGACGAGAATTCAGGACACCCAGAAACATTGAAATAGAGTGAAAATTTGGCATATGGCAGGGCAACTCGGACCCGGCAAATCTCACCAAAGCCCCATACCGCGCTTGCATATTGACTGAATGTCAACCCTGCCGCGGCCCGTTCATATGCGGCGGGCAAGTCCAGCGGAGGGGACTTCCCCAACTCTACCGCGCCCAATCAAGCAGAATTGCCCCCTCCGCTTTTAGCGGAGGGGGCAATTACGGTTTTCGCGTGTCAGCAGCCGCCGGCGACGGCGGGAATGATCGACACACCGGCGCCGTCCGGCGTCGCCGCCTCCAGCCCACCCTCGAAGCGCACGTCGTCGTCGTTGACGTAGACGTTCACGAAGCGGCGCAGCTTGCCCTGGTCGTCCAGGACACGGGCGGCGATGCCCGGGTGGCTCTTCTCCAGCGACTCGATGACCTCGGCCAGGGTCGCGCCCTCGGCCGGGACCTCGGCCTTGCCGCCGGTGTAGGTGCGCAGGATGGTGGGGATGCGGACGTTGACGCTCATGGCGCTACTGCCTTTCCGGTGTGCGGGGGGAGGGTCAGGCCAGGCCGGCGGCGCGGAACGCGTCCAGGCTCGGGCGGATGGTGGCGGTCTGGCCGCTGTCCGCGACCACCGCCTCCAGGGTCTTGAGGCCGTCACCGGTGTTCAGGACGACGGTGGTCAGCGCCGGGTCGAGCTGCCCGTTCTCGATGAGCTTCTTCGTGACGCCGACGGTCACGCCGCCCGCCGTCTCGGCGAAGATGCCCTCGGTCTGCGCGAGGATCTTGATGGCCTCGACGACCTGCTCGTCGTTGACGTCCTCGACGAAGCCGCCGGTGCGCCGCGCGATGTCCAGGACGTACGGGCCGTCCGCCGGGTTGCCGATGGCGAGGGACTTGGCGATGGTGTTCGGCTTCTGCGGGCGGACCACGTCGTGGCCGGCCTTGAAGGCGGTGGACACCGGGGAGCAGCCCTCGGCCTGGGCGCCGAAGATCTTGTACGGCTTGTCCTCGACGAGGCCGAGCTTGATCAGCTCCTGCAGACCCTTGTCGATCTTCGTCAGCTGCGAGCCGGACGCGATCGGGATGACGATCTGGTCGGGCAGCTGCCAGCCGAGCTGCTCGCAGATCTCGTACGCCAGGGTCTTGGAGCCCTCGCCGTAGTACGGGCGCAGGTTGACGTTGACGAAGCCCCAGCCCTCGCCCAGCGGGTCGCCGATGAGCTCGGAGCAGAAGCGGTTCACGTCGTCGTAGTTGCCCTCGATGCCGACCAGGTCGCCACCGTAGACACCGGCCATGACGACCTTGCCCTGCTCCAGGTCGTGCGGGATGAACACGCAGGAGCGGAAACCGGCCCGGGCGGCGGCGGCGCCGACGGCGCCGGCCAGGTTGCCGGTGGAGGAGCAGGACAGGGTGGTGAAGCCGAAGGCGCGGGCCGCCTCGACGGCGATCGCGACGACGCGGTCCTTGAAGGAGTGCGTCGGGTTGCCGGAGTCGTCCTTGACGTAGAGCTTGCCGGTGACACCGAGCTCCTTGGCCAGGTTCTCCGCGTCCACGAGCTTGGTGAAGCCCGGGTTCAGGCTCGGCTTGGAGGCCACGTCCGCGGGGACGGGCAGCAGCGGCGCGTACCGCCAGATGTTGTTCGGGCCGGCCTCGATCGCGGCGCGCAGGGCCTCGACGTCTTCAGATGAACCCGTGCCGGTCGGGAGGTCGTAGGCGACTTCCAGAGGTCCGAAGCACTCGACGCACGCGAAGATGGGTCCGAGCTCGAAGCGGGTACCGCACTCGCGACAGGAAAGGCCGGTGGCAGGTCCGAGGTCGACGGTTCCGGTTCCGGCAGAGGTGGCGACAGTCTGTGCAGCCATGATGGCGAGGCCCTTTCTCCTCATCTTCCCCATGGCGCACTTCGCCATGAGACGGAATTGGCACCTTCCCTAGCCGGGGACCTCGCGGAGGTGCGTGAAAACGCATCGCGAGAACCGACTGGAGGGTTGCCGGGGCTTCAACGGGCCGTGTCCCTCTGCCCCTCTGGATGAGCGGTATGGCACCGGGCCGCGCGCTCTGTGGCGCGTCCGGGCGTTTGTGCGCGAGGACCCCCGGCATGCGGTGGTCCTCTGCGTTGTTCAAGACTGTAACCGAAGGGCCGGGCGGTTGAGACAGCCGTCCGAACCGCGAGATGGATCACAAATCGGTCCAAACAAGTGACGATGCAGGGAGTACCGAGGGTGCTGGAAGAGGTGGAGCGCTGGCTGGCCGACCGCTCCTGGTCCGCCGCCGACCGACCGCTCGACCAGCTGCTGGACCGGAAACGGGCGGCTGGGACCACGGTCAGCGTGGTGCTGCCCGCGCTCGACGAGGAGGCGACGGTCGGCGCGATCGTCGAGGTGATCCGGCGCGAGCTGATCGAGGGACTGCCGTACCCCCTCGTGGACGAACTAGTGGTCATCGACTCGGGCTCCAGCGACCGGACGGCGGAGGTGGCGGCGAAGGCCGGCGCCCGCGTCGTGCACCGCGACGAGATCCTGCCGCGGATCCCGGCGCTGCCCGGCAAGGGCGAGGTGCTGTGGCGCTCCCTGCTGGCCACCGCCGGGGACATCGTCTGCTTCGTCGACGCCGACCTGCGGGACTTCTCGGCCGACTTCGTCTCCGGGATCGTGGGGCCGCTGCTGACCGAACCGGACGTGCAGTTCGTCAAGGCGATGTACGACCGCCCGCTGGGCGACGCCCCCGGCCAGGGCGGCCGGGTGACGGAGCTGGTGGCGCGCCCGCTGCTCAACCTGCACTGGCCGCAGCTGGCCGGCTTCGTCCAGCCGCTGGGCGGCGAGTACGCCGTACGCCGCTCCCTGCTGGAGCGGCTGCCGTTCCCCGTCGGGTACGGCGTCGAGCTGGGCCTGCTGGTGGACGCGCTGCACACGGTCGGGCTGAACGCGCTGGCCCAGGTGGACGTGGGCGTACGGGTCCACCGCCACCAGGACGGGCAGGCGCTGGGCCGGATGGCCGCGGCGATATACCGCACCGCGCAGCTGCGGCTCTCGCGCGGTCATCTCGTACGGCCGGAGCTGACGCAGTTCGAGCGGGGGCCGGACGGGTTCGTGCCGCGGACGTACGCGGTGGACACGGAGGAGCGGCCGCCGATGCTGGGCGTCAAGGAGTACGCACTGCGCAGCGTGGCGTGAGGGATCGTACGGTTTGAGCGGGCGCGGGCCGGGCTAGGTTGGCCGCATGGCTTCTCAGGTACTCGTTGCAGCGAACCGCGGCCCGCTCTCGTACGTCCTCGCCGCCGACGGCACGCTCAGTGCCCGGCGCGGCGGGGGCGGTCTCGTCTCCGGACTCTCCGCGGCCCTGGCCGAGCAGCCGGACGCGGTGTGGATCTGCGCGGCCCTGTCGGAGGCGGACCGGGAGGCGGTCCGCCGGGGCGTGGCCGAGCCTGGCGTCCGGATGCTGGACATCGATCCCACGGTGTACGACGACGCGTACAACGGCATCGCGAACTCGGTGCTGTGGTTCACCCACCACCACCTGTACGACATCCCGCGCACGCCGGTCTTCGACGCGGAGTTCCGCCGGCAGTGGGGGTCGTACGTCGCCTACAACCAGGCCTTCGCGGCGGCCCTGGCCGAGGAGGCGGCGGAGGGCGCCTGTGTCCTGGTGCAGGACTACCACCTGGCGCTGGTGCCGGGGCAGTTGCGGGAGCTGCGGCCGGACCTGCGGATCGGGCACTTCACGCACACGCCGTGGGCCTCGCAGCAGTTCATGCACATGCTCCCGGACGACATCCGGCGGGAGCTGGTGTGGGGGATGCTCGGGGCGGACCGGCTGGGCTTCCACACCTACGAGTGGGCGCTCGGCTTCATCACCAGCGCGCAGTTCGAGGACGCGAGCGGCGTCGCGCGGACGCACCTGCCGAGCGGGGAGGACCCGCTGCGCGGGGTGAAGCACATCAAGGCGGGCGGCGAGGCCCGGTTCACGCACGTGACCAAATACCCCCTGGGGGTCGACGCGGACGAGCTGCGGGCGCTGGCGCACCGGCCGGAGGTGGACGACAAGCTGGCGGCACTGCGGGCGGAGGTCGGCGACCTGAAGACGATCGTCCGGGTGGACCGGACGGAGCTGTCGAAGAACATCCTGCGGGGCCTGCTGGCCTACCGGGAACTGCTGACCACGCACCCCGAATGGCGCGGCCGGGTGGTGCACCTGGCGTCCGCGTACCCGTCGCGGCAGGACCTGGCGGTGTACCGGGCGTACACGGAGTCGGTGCGGGAGCTGGCGGCCGCGATCAACGAGGAGTTCGGCACGGCGGACTGGCAGCCGGTGCACGTGTCGGTGCAGGACGACTTCGCGCGCTCGCTCGCGGCGTACCGGATGGCGGATGTCGCGCTGGTGAACCCGGTGCGGGACGGGATGAACCTGGTGGCGAAGGAGATCCCGGTGGTGTCGGAGGCGGGGTGCGTGCTGGTGCTGTCGACGGGGGCGGGGGCGTACGAGGAGCTGCGGCAGGACGCGCTCACGGTGAACCCGTACGACGTCACGCAGACGGCCGAGGCCCTTCACGCGGCGCTGTCCATGCCGGACGCCGAGCGCGCGGACCGCACGAAGCGCCTGGCCGCGGCCGCCACCGCCCTCCCCCCGGCCGAGTGGTTCACGGCCCAACTGTCCGACCTCCAGGCCTGACCGCGGCCCGCCTACTGGGGCTCCGCCCCAGACCCCGCGCCTCAAACGCCGGCGGGGCTGGATTGCCCGCAGGGCAATTTCAGCCCCGCCGGCGTTTGAGGCGCGGGGGTCCGGGGGCAGCGGCGCCGCACCCACCCAGCCCCTCCGGCGTTTGAGGAGCGGGGTACGGGGCGGAGCCCCGGATCCTTGAGCCCCGGCGGCGGCGCGGGTCAGGCGCGCAGGGCCTCGGCCAGGTCGGAGAGGAAGGCCGCTACCGCGCCAGGGCCCGGGAGGACCAGGTCGGCGCGGGAGGCCAGCTCCGGAACCTCCGCGGAGCCACTGCACACCAGCAGCCCCGGCAGACCATCGGCCCTCCGCTTCTCGACCGCCGAGTACGCGGCAAGGTCACCCAGGTCGTCCCCCGCGTACAGCACCGGCCCCGCGTCCGTCTCCGCCAGGAACTCCGTCAGGGCGACGCCCTTGTCCGTGCCCGGCGGCCTGAGCTCCAGCACGGCCCGGCCCGGTTCGACCATCAGCCCGTGCCGCGCGGCCAGCTCGGCCAGCGGTTCCCGGAGCGCCGCGAAGGCCGCCTCCGGGTCCTCGGCGCGGCGGGTGTGGACCGCCAGCGCCCGGCCCTTCTCCTCGATCCACGTGCCCCGCCAGGCCCCGATCGAGTCCAGGAATCCCGGCAGCTCGGCCCGGACCGCCGCCACCCCGGGGTGCTCGGCGGGGGCGTGGACGATCCCGGTGACGGCGTCCCAGCGCTCGGCTCCGTAGTGGCCGAGGACCACCAGGTGTTCCAGTCCGGGGACCCCGGCGAAGCCCCCGTAGCGGACGGCGACGCCCGCCGGCCGGCCGGTGACCACGGCGACCGAGGCCACCTCGGGGGCGAGCGCGGCGAGGGCGGGTACGGCTCCGGGGTGGGCGCGCGCCTGGTCCGGGTCCGGGACGATGTCGGCGAGGGTCCCGTCGAAGTCCAGGGCGATCACGGACCGGCGGGGTGCGCGGAGCAGGGCTTCGAGTCCCTCGCGTCCGGCTGCGGTGACGGGCATCGGCAAGTCGTGCGGATGGCTCCCCATACGGACGACCCTAACGGCCCAGCCGCGTGACGGCTATCGCCTGGCCCGCTGCGCCTCGCGGATGCGCCGCAGCCGGTTCACCGTGCCCGGGGCGTGCGCCAGCGCGCGGGGGTCGTCCATCAGCGCGTTGAGCAGCTGGTAGTAGCGGACCGGGGTCATCCCCAGCCCCTCCCGTATCGCTCGCTCCTTGGCCCCGGGCCCGGGCCAGGTGCGTCCCTCGTACGCGAGCACCGCGGCCTCCGTGGCCGTCAGCTGCCCCTCGTCCGTCATACGGCCAGATTAACGCCGCCCACCGACACCGCCCCGACCGCCCGGTCCGCCGAGCGCCGCCCGGCCCGCGCCTGCCCGCGCCGGGCCCGCGCCGACGCGGGTCAGCCCCTTGTCAGCGCGGATCGGCCGCCCGCGCGGACGCCGCGATCTCCTCCAGCACCTGCGCCGGCTGCCCGCCCGGCTGGACGGTCTTGCCGATCTTCTGCTTGATGTCCTCGCTGACGCCCGCCCAGGACTTCTTGCCGGCCGGGTAGAGCCGCGAGCTCGGCAGCGCGTCCAGGAAGGTCTTCAGCTGCGGCGCGGCGCCGCCCGTACCGGCCCCGGCCTGCATCGCCCGGTAGCCGGTGGTCGTCACCGGGAGCAGGTCGTACATGGTGGTGAAGGCGGTCACGTTCTTCGCCTCGTACAGGTGGTCCAGGAACTTGCCGGACTCCTTCGGGTGGCCGTTCTTGAAGGCCATCACCCAGTCCGCGACGCCCATCGCCGAGCGCTCGGTGCCGTCGTTGGTCGGCATCGTCACCATGCCGAACTTGACGCCCTTCCCGGCCGCCTGCTTGATCAGCGTCGGGTGGCCGTTGAGCATGCCGACCTCGCCGCGCGTGAAGGCGTCGAAGGCGGCCTGCCGGTCGGTCTTGCCCGGCTCGGACGGCCCGGTCAGACCCTGTCCGACCATCTTGTCCCGCAGGAACTCCAGGGCCTTGACGTTCTCGGCGGAGTCGATGGAGTACTGCTCTTCGTTGTCGGTGTAGCCGCCGCCGCCCGCGAGCATCCACATCATCGTCTCGGCCTGCGCCTCCTCGCGGCCCAGCGGCAGCGCGAAGGGGGTCTGGACGCCGGCGCCCTTGAGCTTCTTCGCGGCCGCCTCCAGCTCCGCCCAGCTCTTGGGCTGCCAGCCGTTCTTGGCGTCCTTCGCGATGACCCCGGCGTCGGTCAGCAGCTTCTCGTTGTAGAAGAGCAGCCGGGTGCTGGCCACGAAGGGCAGGCCGTACTGGACCCGCTTGACCTTGCCCGCGTCGGCGAGCGGCCCGAGGAAGTCGGCCTCGGTCTTGACGGAGAGCAGCTCGTCCGCCGTGTACAGCCTGCCCGCCTCCGCGTAGTCGGCGTAGGCGCCGATCTGCGCGATGTCGGGGGCCTTGCCGGCCTTGACCATCTCGGCGACCTTGGCGTCGACCTCGGACCAGGAGTAGACGCTGACCTCGACGTTGATCCCCGGGTTGGCCTTCTCGAAGCCGTCGGCGAGCGTCTTCCAGTACGTCGCGGAGGAGTTCTGCGGATTGTCCCCGTACTCGGCCGCCACGACCCGCAGGGTCACCTCGTTGTCCCCGGTGAGTCCGTCGACGGCTCCGCAGCCCGTCAGCGTCACCGCGGTCAGACACAGTGCGGCGCCGGACGCGGCCAGGCTCAGGTATCGGCGCTTCACGGTTCTCGTCCACCCCTTGTTGTACGTACGATCCACGTAAGGTCTACACCACTTTGGCGGCTCGATCACATCCGGATCCGGACCTCGGTCCCGAATTTGTATGGCTGCTCAACAATCCCCTCCAATGGACTAGACCTTTCCCCGTCGAGCACGCGAGACTATCCCCTGTGAAACCCGTGAAACACGTCATCGCCCTCGATGTGGGCGGCACCGGGATGAAGGCCGCCCTGGTCGCCGCCGACGGCACCCTGCTCCACGAGGCGCGCCGCGCCACAGGCCGCGAGCGGGGCCCCGACGCCGTCGTCGAGACGATCCAGGCCTTCGCCGCCGAGCTGCTCGACACCGGCCGGGAGCAGTTCGGAGAGGCCGCCTCGGCCGCCGGGGTCGCCGTCCCCGGCATCGTCGACGCCGAGAACGGGATCGCCGTCTACGCCGCGAACCTGGGCTGGCGCGACGTACCGATGCGCGCCCTGCTCGGCCGACGCCTCGGCGGCATCCCCGTCGCCCTCGGCCACGACGTGCGCACGGGCGGACTCGCCGAAGGCCGCATCGGCGCGGGCCGCGGCGCCGACCGCTTCCTGTTCGTACCGCTGGGCACCGGCATCGCCGGAGCCATCGGCATCGGCGGCCGCATCGAGGCCGGCGCCCACGGCTACGCGGGCGAGATCGGCCACATCGTGGTCCGTCCCGGCGGCCCCGCCTGCGGCTGCGGCCAGCACGGCTGCCTGGAGACCCTCGCCTCCGCCTCCGCCGTCAGCCGCGCCTGGGCGGCCGCCTCCGGCGACCCCGACGCCGACGCCGCGGACTGCGCCAAGGCCGTCGAATCGGGCGACGCGCGCGCCCGGAAGGTGTGGCTGGCCGCCGTCGGCGCCCTCGCCGACGGGCTGGTCACCGCGATCACCCTGCTGGACCCGCGCACGCTGATCATCGGTGGCGGGCTCGCCGAGGCGGGGGAAACCTTGTTCACACCACTACGGACGGCCGTGGAGGAGCGCGTGACGTTCCAGCGGCTCCCGCACATCGTGCCGGCGGCCCTCGGGGACACCGCCGGATGCCTGGGCGCAGGGCTGCTCGCCTGGGACCTACTCGCCACGGAGGTACCTGCCTGATGTCCGGAAGCGCGCACAGCACTGTTCTCTCCGGCGCCAGGGTGGTGCTGCCCACCGGAACCGTGGCCAACGGCCGGGTCATCGTCGACGGCGACCGCATCGCCGGCAGCGCCCCGGAGGGCGCGCGGACCGTGGACCTGTCCGGGCACTGGATCGTCCCCGGCTTCGTCGACATGCACAACCACGGCGGCGGCGGCGCCTCCTTCACCTCCGGCACCGCCGAGGAGGTCCTGACGGGCGTCCGCACCCACCGCGAGCACGGGACCACCACCCTGGTCGCCTCCACCGTCACCGGGGACCTCGACGAACTGGCCCGGCGGGCCGGGCTGCTGGCCGAGCTCACCCAGCAGGGCGAGATCGCGGGCATCCACTTCGAGGGGCCGTTCATCAACGCCTGCCGCAAGGGCGCGCACAAGGAGGAGCTGCTGCGCGACCCCGACCCGGCCGAGGTCCGCAAGCTCATCGACGCCGCGCACGGCGCCGCCCGGATGTTCACCCTCGCCACCGAGCTGCCGGGCGGCCTGGACTCCGTACGGCTGCTGGCCGAGCACGGGGTCATCGCCGCGGTCGGCCACACGGACTCCACGTACGACCAGACGCGCCAGGCCATCGACGCGGGCGCGACCGTGGCGACCCACCTGTTCAACGCGATGCCGGGCCTCGCCCACCGCGCCCCCGGCCCGATCGCGGCGCTGCTGGAGGACGAGCGGGTCACCGTCGAGCTGATCAACGACGGTGTCCACCTGCACCCGGCCATGCTGGAGCTGGCCTTCCACCACGCGGGCGCCCACCGGGTCGCGCTGATCACCGACGCGATGGACGCGGCCGGCTTCGGCGACGGGACCTACCACCTCGGCCCGCTGGAGGTCGAGGTCAAGGAGGGCGTGGCCCGCCTCGTGGAGGGCGGCTCCATCGCCGGCTCGACCCTGACCCTGGACACCGCCTTCAAGCGCTCGGTCACCCTCGACAAGCTGCCCGTGGAGTCCGTGGTCCAGGCGATCTCCGCCAACCCGGCCAAGCTGCTGGGCCTGTACGACGAGATCGGCTCGCTGGAGCCGGGCAAGTACGCGGACCTGGTCGTCCTGGACGCCGGGTTCGACGTCAAGGGCGTCATGCGGCGCGGCGACTGGATCGTCAGCCCGGCCCTCGGGGACGGTTCCTGACGGCCAACCGGCTGTACCGGGGAAGGCGGTCGCCCCCAGGACTGGGCCGACCGCCTTCTCTTTGGCATGATCCCGGCAGCAACAGACCCGGGGGAGCCCATGATCCTGACCGTCACGCTCAACACCGCGCTCGACGTGACCTACCGCGTGCCGAGGCTGCTCCCGCACGCCTCGCACCGGGTCGCCGCGGTCACCGAGCGCCCCGGCGGCAAGGGGATCAACGTGGCCCGCGTCCTGGCCGCCCTCGGCCACGAGGTGACGGCGACCGGCTTCACGGGCGGCCCGGTCGGGGCCGTCGTACGGGAGCTGCTGGCGCGGTCCCCGGGCGTGGTGGACGCCCTCGTCCCCTGCGCGGGCACCACGCGCCGCACCCTGGCCGTGGTCGACGACGCCTCGGGCGACACCACGCAGTTCAACGAGCCGGGCCCGCTGATCACGCCCGCGGAGTGGGCGGGCTTCCTCGCCCACTACGAGACCCTGCTGGCCGGCGCCCGGGCCGTGGCCCTGTGCGGCAGCCTCCCGCCCGGCGTGCCGGTGGGCGCGTACGCGGTGCTCGTACGGGCAGCCCGCGCGGCCGGCGTCCCGGTCCTCCTGGACACCAGCGGCGAGGCCCTGCGCCGCGGGGTCGCCGCCCGCCCCGAGATGATCAAGCCGAACGCCGCCGAGCTGGCCGAGCTCACCGGATCCCGCGAGCCGCTCCCCGCCACCCGTGCCGCCCGCCGCCGGGGCGCCCACGCGGTGATCACCTCGCTCGGCCCGGCCGGTCTGCTGGCCGCCACCCCCGAGGGCACCTGGCAGGCCGCCCCGCCGCGCGCCCTGACCGGCAACCCCACGGGGGCGGGCGACTCCGCCGTCGCGGGCCTGCTGTCGGCCCTGGCGGAGGGCCTGGACTGGCCCGAGCGCCTCACCCGCGCGGTCGCCCTCTCGGCGGCCACGGTCGCGGCCCCGGTGGCGGGGGAGTTCGACCCCGGCGTCTACGAGGAGTTGCGGCTCGCCGTCTCCGTCACCGACAGGAGCGGAAGCTGAACGTCCGTCAAAGTGCGGCGAAGCCCACACCGCTGACGAACCATCGGGTGCATGAGCCCCGGTTCAGAACGATCTAAGATCAACAAGCTCAATTGATCTTCGAACTTACGGGGCCGACCCAAGTGAACCGACTCTTCCGCAACCTGCTCGCCACCGTCACCGGGGTGGTGGCCATCTCCGCGCTCGCCGCGGTACCCGCCCAGGCCCAGACGATCTCGGGGGGCTCCTGCGGCGCGGGCTACTACCAGCAGGACGCCTACCCGCTCGGCGACAGCTCGGGTGCCACCGGCGCCGGCGTCATGTTCCTCTACTACAACAAGTCCACCGGCAAGAACTGCGCGATCCTCCGCCGCGATGCCAACTTCAAGGTCACCGACGGCATGAGCATCGTCCTGGAGGACAGCAGCGGCCAGGCCGACCCCGACGGCCAGCGCGCCTACACCCAGTACGCGGGCCCGGTCTACCTCTACGCCCCGGGCAGGTGCGTCAAGCTCTACGGCGAGGTCACGGGCTACTGGATGGGGAACAACTCCACCTACCTGGAGAAGAAGCACAGCGAGAACACCGGCTGGGTCCACTGCGGCTAGCAGCCACCGGGAACGCCGAGAGGTCCGGCCCTGCCGCGCGAGCGGTGGGGCCGGACCTCTTTTCGCGTTCAGCGCTTGGTGTGCCCCGAACCCAGCTCCAGCTGGTCGAAGATCGCGTCGCACTGGTTGCCGGGCTCGCACGAGATCTTCATCGCGTTCGAGCCCTTCTTGAGGGTGATCCAGGCATAGGTGCGGGTCCAGCCCTTGTCCCAGGCCCCGTCAGCCGCCTTCGCGAAGTTGGACAGGTTCAGCGACTGGTTCGGGCTCTGCCCGTTGACCGTCAGGGTCGCCTTGCCGTCCTTGCCGGGAACGGCGTAGTTGACGAACAGCGTGTAGTCGCCCGCCTCCGGCACCTCCACCGTCCAGGTGAGCGCCGCACCGGTCTGGTTGAAGTTGCCGACGTACTGGCCGCCCGAGCTCTTCGAACCCGGCACCGCGCTCTGCAGCTGCGCGCCACCGCTCAGCACCATGCCCGCACCGGCCGCCTCGCCCTTGGGCAGCGGGGCCTCGGAGGGCTTGGAAGAGCCGCTCGGGGTCGGGGACGAGGGGTTCTGCGGGGCCGCCGACTGCTGGCCGCCGTCCGCCTTGTCGTTCTTGCCCTTGTCCTTGTCGCCGAAGGCGACGGCCGCGCCGATGCCGATCGCGACCGCGCCGACCACCGCGACCGCCGCGATGAGCAGACCCTTGCGGCTGGAGCCGCCACCGCCGCCGTGACCGCCGTGACCGCCGGGGTGCGCGACCGTCTGCGTCTGGTGCTGCGGGGGCTGCTGCTGCGGCGGAACGCCGTAGCCGCCCGCCTGGAGCGCCTCCGGGGCCTGGTACTGGGCCTGGTAGGGCGGCTGCTGCGCGGGCACCTGTCCCCGCTGGCCGCCGTTCCTGCGCTCGCCGACCGTCCGCACCTGGTGGTGGGAGGTACGGGGAACTCCTGGCTGCGCGCCGGAAGGACCGCCTGCCGCGGGCCCCGGGTAGCCGTATCCGCCGCCCTGACCGGGCGGGGTGGCTCCGGCGGCCTGGCCGTCCGCGTAGAGATAGCCGAACGGATCGTCGTCCTCGGGCTTGTTCGCCCCACCGTGCGGGCCGTTGTTCGCGGGCGTCGTCATCGCAGGTCACTCCTTTCGACCCCCGGGAGCCTACCCCGAACAGGTGCGCCCACGGGTGCCCGATCGCCTCAGCCTGCCCGGCGGTGCGCCTTGGAGCGTGACCTCTTCTCGATGTACATCCGCTGGTCGGCGGAGCGCAGCACCTCGTCCGCCGACATACCGCAGCTGGCCCAGCCGATGCCGAAACTGGCCCCGACACGCACCGCACGGCCGTCCACCCGGATCGGCGGGATGATCGCGCTGCGCAGCCGGACGGCGAGATCGGCGGCGTCCGCGGCGCCCAGTCCGTCGGCGAGGACGACGAACTCGTCACCACCCAGCCGGGCGACGGTGTCACCGTCCCTGACGCCCGTCGTCAGCCGCCGGGCCACCTCGATCAGGACCGCGTCACCCGTGTGGTGCCCGAACCGGTCGTTGATCGACTTGAAGCCGTCGAGGTCGCAGAAGAGCACCGCGAGCCCCTTCGTCCCGTCGTCGACGTCCGTCGTGGGCGCCACCGTGTGCACGTGGTGGTCGTACGGGCCGTCCGCCTGGGCGGGCAGCGTCCCGGCGTACTCGAAGGGGTCGGACCCCGCGAACCGGTCGGGGCCGTCGGGCTGAAAGCCGTGCTCACCGGCACCACCCGCCTCGCTCCGCACCTCGTACCCGTCGCCGTGCCCGGCGTGCGCCTCGCGGCCCTCGTAGGCCGCGTCCAGGGCCTCCACGGCGGTGGCCCGTACGGACTGCGGCCTGCGGCACAGCCGCGCGCCGAGCCGGGACCGCAGCTCGGCGCTGTTGGGCAGGCCGGTCAGCGAGTCGTGGCTGGCGCGGTGGGCGAGCTGGAGCTCGTGCCGCTTGCGCTCCTCGATGTCCTCGACGTGCGTGAGCAGGAACCGCGGGCCGTCGGCGGCGTCGGCGACGACGGAGTTGCGCAGGGAGACCCACACGTACGTGCCGTCACGCCGGCCCAGGCGCAGCTCGGCGCGGCCGCCCTCGGCGGAGGTCCGCAGCAGCGTGCCGATGTCCTCGGGATGGACCAGGTCGGAGAAGGAGTAGCGGCGCAGGACCGAGGCCGGGCGGCCCAGCAGCCGGCACAGCGCGTCGTTGGTCCGCAGCAGCCGGCCGTGCTGGTCGCCGCCCATCTCGGCGATGGCCATGCCGCTGGGCGCGTACTCGAAGGCCTGGCGGAACGACTCTTCACTGGCGCGCAGCGCCTGCTGCTCGCGCTCCAGCCGGACCAGGGCGCGCTGCATGTTCGCGCGGAGCCTGGCATTGCTGATCGCAATCGCCGCCTGGAAGGCGTACATCTGGAGCGCTTCCCGGCCCCAGGCGCCCGGCCGGCGTCCATTGCGCGGTCTGTCCACCGAAATGACACCTAGAAGTTCCCCGCCGGACGCATACATGGGGGCGTAGAGCCGGTCCTCGGGGTGCCATTCGTCCTCGAACCGCGGTTCGGGGCCCTCCGTGTGCCACTGGGGGACGTCGTCCTCCATGAGAACCCAGCCCTCGGTGTGCGGGATGAAGCGGAGGCCGTCCCAGTTCTCACCCATCGTCAGACGGCGTTCCCAGGAGCTGCGGGAGCCGACGCGGCCGGTGATGAGAGCCTCCGCGGCGGGGTCGCCGGCGAAGGCGGCGACGACGAGATCACCGTCGGGGCGTACGAGGTTGACACAGGCGAGCTCGTAGCCGAGGCCCACGACGATGCCGTCCACGACGGTCTGCAGAGTGTCCGCCAGGCTCCTGGCCGTGTTGAGCTGGGCCACCACCCGGTGCAGCTGCCGCAGGGTCGCAAGACGGACGTACGGCTCCGACTCGGTCTCCATTGCTCGCTCTCCCCGAGACCTCGACAGCAACTCCAGGTTTGTCATCGGCGTTTCGTTGCGGTGTCCCGTCCACTGAATCACAGTGAGCTGTGCCGCAGGTACACAGGGTCAACAAATCTTGCCCTCTGTGACTCAAGTCACATGAGATGAATAACGGCGTGCTGCTGGGCGTATGCAACTGGGAGCGCTCCCTCACATTCCCGGAAGCAAACGATACGCCCGGGCCTAGGCCAAGGGGCGGGGGCGCGACTCGGACCAGGGCCCGATGTGCGCGCGGGAGCGCGAGACTAGCGTTCCAGCGTGCTGAAGACGACCCCTGTCACCACCCCGCCCCATGCCAGCCCCCATGCTGAGGGGGTGAGCAACGACGAGTTCCGGGCAGCCATGTCCCGGCTGGCGGCGGGCGTGTGCCTGATCACCGCACACGAGACCCCTCTGACGGCGGACGGCCCGCGCGGCGAGGACGTCGGCATGACGGCGACCGCCTTCATGTCCGTGTCCCTGGACCCGCCCCTGGTCCTGGTGAGCCTGCGCGAGGGCTCCCGGATGGACGACCTGCTGGCGGAGCAGCCGCTGTGGGCGGTCTCGCTCCTCGCCGACCACCAGCTCCAGGTCGCCGGCCGCTTCGCCATGAAGGGCCGGATCAGCGACCGGCTGCTCTTCGCGGACCTCCCCCACGTCCGCGGCGAGGTCTCGGGCGCCCCGCTGCTGAGCGGCGCCCTGGCCACCCTCGAATGCCGTACGGAGAACCGCGTCGAGGCGGGCGACCACACGCTGGTCATCGGCCGCGTCCTGACCGCCGGCCTGCCCTCCCCGGACGGGCAGCCGCTGACGTACTTCCGCGGCCGCTACCGCCACCTGGGCCAGTAGTCCCAGGGCCGGGCGGCGCTACCAGTCCCGGCCGGTCCGCCCGCGCTTGGTCTCGGCCCGCGCCTTCTTCTCCCGCAGCCGGCGCTCGTTGATCCCGCGAGGGATCTTCGTCGCCCGGCGCGGCTTCGGCGGCGGCGCCGTCGCCTCGGCCAGCAGCGAAGCCAGCCGGACCAGCGCCATCTCCCGGTTGCGGAACTGCGAGCGGTGCTCGGAGGCCCGTACGGTCACCACCCCGTCGACCAGACGGGACGCGAGCCGCTCCAGCGCCCGCGCCTTCCACACCTCGGGCAGCGCGTTCGTCGCCGCCACGTCGAAGAGCAGCTCCACGCGGGAGTCCGAGGTGTTCACGTGCTGGCCGCCCGGTCCGGAGGACCGCGAAAAACGCCAGGCGAGCTCGCCCTCGGGGAGCACGACCGAACCGCGGATGACATAGGGACCAGGCATGCCCCTATGATCCGTGCCCGCCGCCGCCCCGTCACCCGCATTTCGCACGGGAACCCGAGCGCCCCCTCGTGGCGTTATAGGGATGAGCGGTAACTTGACCGCGTTCGTGCATGCTGGATGAGGAAAGGGACAATCCCATGGCTGTCAGCCTGTCCAAGGGCGGCAACGTCTCGCTCTCGAAGGAGGCCCCCGGCCTCGCTGCCGTCACGGTCGGCCTCGGCTGGGACGTCCGTACGACCACCGGTGTCGACTTCGACCTCGACGCCTCCGCCATCGCCGTGAACCCGATGGGCAAGGTCGTCTCCGACGGCCACTTCGTCTTCTTCAACAACAAGTCCACCCCGGACCAGACCATCGTCCACACCGGTGACAACCGCACCGGCGAGGGCGCGGGCGACGACGAGGCCATCAACGTCAACCTCGCCGGCCTCCCGGCCGACGTGGACAAGATCGTCTTCCCGGTCTCCATCTACGACGCCGAGGCCCGCAGCCAGAACTTCGGCCAGGTCCGCAACGCGTACATCCGCGTCGTGAACCAGGCCGGCGGCGCCGAGATCGCCCGCTACGACCTCTCCGAGGACGCGGCGACCGAGACCGCCATGGTCTTCGGCGAGCTCTACCGCAACGGCGCCGAGTGGAAGTTCCGCGCGGTCGGCCAGGGCTACGCCTCCGGCCTCACCGGCATCGCGCAGGACTTCGGCGTCAACGTCTGAGTCCCGCCCGCGGCGGCCGACGCCGTCGCCGGCGAAGCCCCCTCCCGGCCGTCCGGGGAGGGGGCTTCGCTACGGTTGACCAGGTGATTCTTCAACCGCTCGTCCCCGTGGACGGCGCCCTGCCCGGTCCGGTCCTGACCGAGATCGCCGCCCTGTACGCGACGAACCACGCGTTCTTCGAACTCAGCGGCGACTTCCCCGACCCGAACCGCATCACGGTCGAACAGGTCGCGGCCTCCCTCGCCGACGAACTCGCCCATGACGGCGCCGAGGTCTTCCTCGCCCGTTCCGCCGGCCGGCTCGTCGGCATGGCGGCCACCCTCGCCACCCACCCCGATCCGGCCTCCGGCGACCCGGACCCGTGGATCGGCCTGCTGCTCGTCGACGCCACCGCCCACCGCGAGGGCTACGGGCGCGCCGTGGCCACCCTCGTCGAGGACCGCTTCCGCGCCGCCGGACGGACCGGCCTGCGGATCGCCGTACTCGACAACAACCCCAAGGCCATGGCCTTCTGGGAGTCCCAGGGCTACACCCCGCTGCGCCGGGCCGAGGACCGCGAACTGGGCCGCGCGTGCACGGTGCTGCGCAAGCCGCTGGCCGCCCCGTAAGACCCTCGGCCACCGGGCTACTCGGGGCGGTCCTTCCCGTACAGCCACACGTCCCAGACCTTCTTCAGGTCGTGCCCGGTCTTCTCCTGCGCGTAGGCGGTGAAGTCGGCCGTACTCGCGTTCCCGTGCCGGTGGTCGGCCGCCCAGCCGCGCAGCAGGGCGAAGAACTTCTCGTCGCCCACCTCCTGACGGATCCGGTGCAGCACCATCGCACCGCGGACGTACACCGGCTGCGAGGAGATGTCCTCGGGCCCGGGCGGGGCGGCCGGGGGGAAGGCGTCCCAGCCGGAGCGGGCGTCCTCGTCGACGTCCGTGTCACCGGCCAGGAAGGCATCGAACTCCTGCTGCGCGGTGGTCCCGCCGTGGTCCTCGGCCCACAGCCACTCGGCGTAGGTCGCGAAGCCCTCGTTGAGCCACATGTCCTTCCAGGACTTCGGCGACACCGAGTTGCCGAACCACTGGTGGGCCAGCTCGTGCAGCAGGGTCTCCTCGTCGGTCGCGCCGGGGAAGACGGGCTTGGTCTGGGTCTCCAGCGCGTAGCCGAGGGTCCCGGCGGGCAGCACGACCGCCCCCGCCGTGCCGAAGGGGTACGGGCCGAACCGGCCCGCCGCCCACTCCACCATCTCCGGCAGCCGCGCGAGGACGCCCGCGCTCGCCGCCGCCTCCCCGGGCGCCACGGCGTTGTACAGCGCGACCCCCGACGGGGTCCGTCCGGTCGTCACCCGGTACTTGCCGACGACGGCGGTCGCCAGATAGCTCGCCATCGGCTCCGGGTTGTGCCACGCGAACACGGTCCGCCCGTCGGCGTCGGTGGTCCGCGAGCGCAACTCGCCGTTCGACACGGCCTCGTAGCCCTGCGGCACCGTGATCGTGATGTCGTACGCGGCCTTGTCGCTGGGGTGGTGGTTGCCCGGGAACCAGGTCATCGAGCCCACCGGCTCACCGACGCCCACCGCGCCGTCGTCCGTGCTGATCCAGCCCTCCTTGGCGCCGTCCGCGTCCGTGAGGGCCTTCGGCCTGCCGGCGTAGTCGACCTCCGTACGGAAGACCTCGCCCTTCTCCAGGTCCTCGGCCGGGCGCACGGTCAGCTCGTTGCCGGTCCGGTTGTACCGGGCCCCGGCGCCCTGCACCGTCACGCCCTCGACGTTCAGGCCGCTGAGGTCGAGGTTGAAGGAGCTGAGCCGCTGCCCGGCGCGGGCGGTGATCACCGCCGTGCCGTGCAGCCGGCCGTCGGCGGGGTCGTAGTCCAGGTCCAGGTCGTAGTGCTCGACCTGGTAGCCGCCGTTGCCGGCCTTGGGGAAGTACGGATCACGCAGCCCCGCCGCACCCGGCCGCCCCTGCACGGGGCCGCCCGTACACGCCGTGGTGAGGGCGAGCAGGGCGGCTACGGCGGGGGCGGCGAGACGGGAAAGAGCACGGTGTTCCACGCACTCGATCCTAGGCGGGCGTCATCGTGTCCTACTTGATCTACTTGGCGAGGGCGTCGACGCCGGCCTTGGCGAACTTCTCGTCCAGCTCGCCGCTCGGGGCGCCGGCCACGCCGATGCCGGCGACCGGGGCGCCGTCGGCCTGCACCGGGGTCCCGCCACCGAGGAAGAGGGTGCCGGGGATGTCCTTCAGGTTCGGGGCCTGGGCGAGGCGGCCCACGAGCACCGAGGTCGGGGCGTTCCAGGACACGGCGGTGAAGGCCTTGCGCTGCGCCGACTCGTAGGACTGCGGGCCCGCGCCGTCGCCGCGGAGGGTGACGATGGTGTTGCCGTTGCGGTCCACGACCGCGACGGTCACCTTCTGGTTCTCGCTCTGGGCGGCCTGGAGCGCGGCCTGGGCGGCGCGGGTGGCGGCGTCGATGGTGAGGTGCGTCGTGGCGGTGAAGTTCTTGTCGCCCGGCCCGTCCTTCTTCGCGGACACGGCAGCCGGCGCGGCCTCGGCGGCGGGGGTGGCGCTGGCGCTGACGGCACCGAAGGTCCCGGCGCCGAGCGCGACGGCGAGGGCGGTACCGGTGAGAACGCGGGTGCGGGTGTTCATCTCTGCTCCTGAGAACGGTTGACGCGGTGACTGCTCCAAGCCTGTCCCCGAACCCCCCGCCACCCCGTCCCCGTACCGGCTCCCCCCACCGACCGCACCGGCTGACCCGGGGGTCATCCGATCGGTCGATGCGCACCGCCACGAGGACCGTATTGGCTGGTCACGTCTCCCCCACCGGCGCTTGCGGCTCGGGCTCCGGGGCGGAGCCCGACCTCCAGCCCGCCTGGGGGCCCCTCCCAGCGGTAGCTGGGGGAGCTTGCGGCGCGGGGCCCGGGGCGGAGCCCCACTTCCAGCTACGCCGGCGCTTGCGGCGCGGGGCCCGACCTCCAGCCCCGCCTGGGGGCCCCTCCCAGCGGTAGCTGGGGGAGTTTGAGGCGCGGGGTCCGGGGCGGAGCCCCGGCAACGGCGCCGCAGGCGACTGGCGGCCTGGCCGAATCCAGCCCCGCCGGCGCTTGAGGCGTGGGGGTCCCCCCGGACGGAGTCTGGGGGAGGGTCCGGGGCAGCGCCCCGGCAACGGCGCCGCAGGCAACAATGGACGCAAGCCCCGAACCCAGGAGCACCCCGTGACCCCCGCCCCGCCACGCGACACCCGCACGCTGGCCACGGTCGCCCACACCGCGTTCTTCCTGCTCCTCGGCGCCTCGCTGGCCCGCTTCCTCCTCCACCACCCCGGCGAACCCCGCACCCCGTGGATCATCGCCCTCAGCATCACCCTGGCCCTGCTGTACGTACTCGGCCCCGCCGTCGGCCCGGCCCTCGGCGCCGCCCCAACCGCCCCAACCGCCCCCACCGCACGCCGGACCCGGCGGACCCGGCGGACCCGCCAGACCCTCTGGCTCGGCCTGATCGTCGCCACCTGGGTGGTCCTCGTCGTCCTCGCCCCGAGCTTCGCCTGGTGCGCCGTACCGCTCTTCTTCACCGCCCTGCGCACCCTCCCCCCACGCGCCGCGATCGTCCTCGTCGCCCTCCTCACCGGCTTCGTGGTGATCGCCCAGCTGAAGCTGGCCGGGTCCTTCGACCCCAATCTCCTCCTCGCCCCGCCCGCCGTCGCCGCCCTCGCCACCGCCGTCTTCGTCCACATGGAACGCCAGGCCCAGGCCCAGCGCGCCCTGATCGACGACCTGATCCGCACCCGCCGGGAACTGGCCGCCACCGAACGCCGCGAAGGCACCCTCGCCGAACGCCAGCGGCTGTCCATGGAGATCCACGACACCCTCGCCCAGAACCTCTCCAGCCAGCAGATGCTCCTCCAGGCCGCCGACCGCACCTGGGACACCGAACCGGCCACCGCCCGCGCGCACGTCCGTACCGCCACCGGCATCGCCGCCCGCGGCCTCGCCGAGGCCCGCCGCCTCGTCCACGACCTGGCCCCGGCCGAACTCGCGGACGGCACCGGCCTCGCCGACGCCCTGCGCGCCCTGGACGCCGGACCGGACATCGAGGTCCGCTTCCACCTCGAAGGCACCCCGGCCGCACTCCCCGGCCGGGTGCAGTCCGCCCTGCTGCGCATAGCCCAGGGCGCGCTGGCCAACGTACGGGAGCACTCCGGCGCCCGGACGGCAGCCCTCACCCTGAGCTTCCTCGGCGACCAGGTGGTCCTGGACATCGCCGACGACGGCCAGGGCTTCCACGAGCCCCGCGTCGCCACCGCGGAACGCGGACACGGCCTCCCCGCGATGCGCGCCCGCGTCCGCCAGCTCGGCGGCACCCTGACGATCGAATCCACGCCGGGCGAGGGCACCGTCCTCTCCGCGGCCATCCCCCTGGAGCCCACCGGATGACGACGATCCTGCTCTGCGACGACCACGTGGTGGTCCGCGCCGGACTCCTGGCCCTCCTCGGCAGCGAGCCCGACATCGAGGTCCTCGGCGAGGCGGGCAGCGGCGAGGAGGCCGTGGCCCTGGCCGCCAAGCTCCGCCCCGACGTGGTCCTCATGGACCTCCAGCTCGGCGAGGGCATCGACGGAGTCGAGGCCACCCGCCGCATCACCTCCGCCCCGAACCCCCCGCACGTCCTGGTCCTCACCACGTACGACACGGACGCGGACATCACCCGCGCCATCGGCGCGGGCGCGACCGGCTACCTCCTCAAGGCGGAACGCCCCGAGGAGCTCTTCGCCGCCATCCACTCGGCGGCCCAGGGCCGCACCACGCTGTCCCCGCCGGTGGCCAGCCGCGTCATGGCCCACATGCGCGGCACCCGCCCCACCCTGACCGACCGCGAACTGGACATCCTCGGCCAGCTGGCCCGCGGCCTCGGCAACCGCGACATCGCCCGCGCCCTCTTCATCAGCGAGGCCACCGTCAAGACCCACCTGGGCCGCATCTACGACAAACTCGGCGTCGACACCCGGGCGGGCGCCGTCGCCGTGGCCAAGGAACAACGCCTGCTGCCTTCTTGACGCGCTCCGTCCGGCGGGTCCCGGGGGAGCCGGGCGGCCGCTGACACCGCCCCCGCGCCGTCCGGGGTGAGGACACCCCCCGCACCCGTGACACCATCGGTTACGTGCTCGACATCGGCTACTCCCTCTCCCGGCGCTTCCCCGACCCCCCGCAGACCGACTACCGCTCGGCGGACGTCCACACCCTGCGCCACGACCTGTTCTGCGGGGACGTCTACCTCGCCGACACCACCACGGACCGGGAAGTGTCCACAGCCTGGGGATGGGTGCCCGTACTGGACTTCGCCTGGGCCCTGTGCGACATCGTCGAGCAGCTCGACCAGGACCCGCGCGGCAACCGCTCCGCCAATCGCCAGTACGCCGAACTCGACTTCACCGAGTCCACCGACCGGATGCTCTTCGAGCGCCGCTTCGGCTGGGTCGACGTCGAGGCCGACTGGATGCCGGGCGAGGAGGAGCCGCTGACCTTCAGCCACCGCCTGCTGCGCCGCGAAGCCCGCGACTTCCTGCACGACCTGATCGCCGACCTGGTCGACATGCACGACGGCCTGGCCGAGAACCCCGCCATCTGGATGCTCCAGTCCCGCTTCCCCCGAGTCCCGGCCTAACCCCTGCGGCGCACGGCCCCACTCACCGGGGCCCCGCGCCTCCCTGCGGGGCTGATCGGTGCGCCGCCGCTGCCAGGGGCTCCGCCCCCGGACCCCCGCGCCTCAAACGCCGGCGAGGCTGAAATTGCCCTATGGGCAATCCAGCCCACCCGGGCGGCATCGGCAAATCCAGCCCTCCGACGTCCGAGGCGCGCGCCACGGGGCGCAGGCCCAACCTCCAGCCTCGCCGGCGTTTGAGGCGCGGGGTCCGGGGCGCAGGCCCAACCTCCAGCCTCGCCGGCGTTTGAGGCGCGGGGTCCGGGGCGGAGCCCCGATCTTTCAGCCCCGCCGACGCCTGACGCGCGCGGCACGGGACGCAGCCCCAACCTTCAGCCCCGCCGGCGTTTGAGGCGCGGGGTCCGGGGCGGAGCCCCGGCAGGCGGCCCACAGGGGCCCGCCGGCCCCGTTACGGAACCACCCTCACCCCCAGCTGCGCAGCAAGGGCCGGGGCCAGCTCGAACAGCTGCCCCGGGCTGATCACGGCCCCGGCCAACGCCTCCACCCCCCGCGCAATCTCCAGCACGCCCGCGGCCCGCAGATCCACATCCGTCATCCGCACGCCGCTGAAATCCACCCCCCGCAGCCCGCAGTCCCGGAACTCCACCCGCTCCAGCACCGCACCCCCGAAGTCCGGCTCCACGAGCACGCACCCCTCGAAGACCACGTCCCGCAGCCGCGCCTTCCGCAGGTTCAGGTAGTCGATCTTGCCGCCCCGGATCACCACCCGCTCCAGTACGGCCCCGTGCAACTGCACCCCGCCCAGCCGCGCGTCGACCAGCTCCACGTCCCGCAGCGAGGCCCCCGCCAGGTCGGTCCCCACCCCGCGGACCCCCTCCAGTACCGAGTCCAGGAACCGCGCCTTCGCCAGCCCCGCCTCGTCCAGCGCGCACCGCCGCACCGCGCAGTCCATGAACCGGGCCCCGACCCCCTCCTGCCCCGCCAGGTCCAGGTCCGCGAACTCCAGCCCGTCGTAGTCCCCGTCCGGCTCCAGCTCGTCCCCCTCCCACACCGCCAGCTCCGGCAACCGCACCTCCGGCCGCCGCGCCGCCTTCACCGTCTCCTGCTGCCCTTTGCGCGCCATGCCCCCATCGTGGCGCAGCCCACTGACACGACCCGGCAGCACCGCCAGCCTCTTGACCTCAACCACGGTCGAGGTCGAAGGCTGACTCCATGAAGACCATGAAACCCATGAAGGCCATGAAGGCCATGCAGACCATGAACGCCATCCGCCTCCACACCTTCGGCCCCGCCGAGAACCTCACCTACGAGGCCGTCCCCACCCCCGCTCCGGCCCCCGGCCAGGTCCGCATCGCCGTCGCCGCCGCCGGCGTCCACCTCCTCGACACCACCCTCCGCCAGGGCGTCCAGGGCCCCGCCCCCGCTCTTCCCGAGCTCCCCACCGTCCCCGGCCGCGAGGTCGCCGGCACCGTCGACGCCCTCGGTCCCGGCACCGACCCCGCCTGGCTCGGCCGCCGCGTCGTCGTCCACCTCGGCTTCGCGCCCGGCGGCTACGCCGAGTACGCCGTCGCCGACGCAGACCGCCTGCACCCCGTCCCGTCCGGGCTCGACCCCGCCGAGGCCGTCGCCATGATCGGCACCGGTCGCACCACCCTCGGCATCCTCCAGTTCGCCGAGCTCGGCCCGGACTCCACCGCCCTGATCCCCGCCGCCGCCGGCGGCATCGGCACCCTGCTCGTCCAGTACGCGAAGAACGCCGGCGCCACCGTCATCGCCCTCGCCGGCGGCCCCGCCAAAGCCGCCCTCGCCGCCGCCAACGGCGCCCACCTCGCCCTCGACTACACCGCCCCCGACTGGCCCGACGCCGTACGCGCCCACTCCCCCGGCGGCGCCACCGTCCTCTTCGACTCCGTCGGCGGCGACACGGCCCGCGCCGCCCTCGGCCTCCTCGCCCCCGGCGCCCGCCACCTCGTCTTCGGCTGGTCCGCCGGTCCCCTCACCCTCACCGACGCCGAACGCGCCGACCTCACCGCCCGCGGCATCACCACCCGGAACGTCCTGGGCCCCGCCATGTTCGAGGCCGTCGGCGCCCCCGACCCCCTCCGCGTCCTGGAGACCCGCGCGCTCGCCGAGGCCGCCGCCGGCCGCCTGCGCCCGGCCGTCCAGCGCCACCCCCTCGCCGAGGCCGCGGCCGCCCACCGCGCCCTGGAGACCCGCGCGACCACCGGCAAGGTCGTCCTGGAGCCGTAGCCCACTTCTGGTTCTTCTTCGTCAATTCCGCTTGCTGAGAGCTCAGTTGACGAGGATCCTGTGCGCTACGACGGGCATTCGGGGGGAGACGAAATGGCCAGACGTGAGGTCATCCAGGTGCGCGTCAGCAAGCGGGTGCTCTGGATCGGCGGCGAGGCGTACCCGCTGCAGAACATCGCCCGCGCGACGACATGGCGGATCGACCCCGAGCGCGGGCGGGCGGTGGGGCAATTCATCAAGTCCATGCTGACCCTGGGGATCCTGACGGTCATCGCGTTCGCCGCCCTCCAGGGCGTGGCCGGCGACCAGTTGATGAACGGCGTGACCTTCGCCGCACTGGCGCTCGCCGCGTTCTTCCTCTACCGGCTGATCTCCGTACTGACCACGAGGACGTACTACGCGCTGGTCATCGAGACCTCCGGAACTCCCCGCACGCTGCTCGCGAGCGCGGACCAGCAGGAGGTGCAGCAGCTCGTCCTCGACATCATGGAAGCCATCGACGACCCGCACGCCGACTTCAGCAGGCCGATCAACACCTACAACATCGGTCAGATCGGCGACAACTACCACGCCTCCGGCAGGGGCGGCGTCGGGAGGATCGGATGACCGGCAACGAGCCCGTCCACATCGGCCAGATCGGCGACAACTACAACGCCTCCGGCCCCGGCAGCATCGGCCGGATCCAGAACACCTACCAGGGCGCGCAGGACCCGCAGGCCGTCTTCGAGGACATGATCCGGGCGATCCGGACGCTCCGCGGCCAGGTCTCCGACGAGGACCGCCAGGTCATCGACGAGTCCCTCGCGACCATCACCCAGGGCGACGCCGCGCCACCCGGTGCCTTCCGCCGGGCGCTCGCCTCCGTCACCGGCGTCGCCACACTCGTCGGCGAGATCGGCCTCCCCGTGGCCGAAGCGGTCCGCCGCGTCCTGGCCCTGCTCGCCGGCTAGGCCCTGTCCGGGCGGTCCGCCCCACCCGCACGGTCCGCCCGGTCCGCGCCGTCCTCCGGACCGCCCGCGCCCAGCTCCGCCAACGGCCCGTCCGTCAACCGGTACACCGACCACTCGTCCTGCGGCCGCGCGCCCAAGGCCTCGTAGAAGGCGATCGTCGGCGCGTTCCAGTTCAGCACCGACCACTCCAGCCGCCCGTACCCGCGCTCCACGCAGATCCGCGCCAACTCCCGCAGCAGCGCCTTCCCGTAACCGCCCCCGCGCGCGCCCGGCCGTACGTACAGGTCCTCCAGGTAGATCCCGTGCACCCCGCGCCACGTCGAGAAGCCGAGGAACCACACCGCGAACCCGACGACCTCCCCCTCGGCCGTCTCCGCGATGTGCGCGAACGCCGCCGGCCGCTCCCCGAACAACGCCTCCCTCAACTGCTCCTCGGTCGCCCGCGCCTCGTGCGGCACCTTCTCGTACTCCGCGAGCTCACGGATCATGGCGCGAATGGCAGGGACATCGTCGACAACAGCGCTACGGATCATGCCCGCACCCTAGGTCGTGTCGTCAAAGTCCCGTCTGGCTGGTGGGGCCTGGCACGCACTCCCCCAGACTCCGTCCGGGGGGACCCCCAGCCGCGTTGTCGTCGGTCACCGACGTCCCCCAGCTACCGCTGGGAGGTGCCCCC